>JAFQDF010000033.1 GCA_017416185.1 Clostridia bacterium | reverse complement strand
TTTATTTAAATTTAAAAACAATTGGAAATTCTACTCATAATTTCTGCAAAAAGTGTGATACTAACAAAGAACAAAAACAACAACTCGACCCAAGTCCTCTAACCCCTTATGTCCAACTGGGACAAACGAAAAAAGAGGTAAAATTGGCTCAGGCGAGGTGTAATTTGAGTAAACCAACAAATCCCGAAAACCCGCATAAATACTGGGCTTTCGGCACATTTTTAGAGTAAAGAAAAGGAGTAGAAATATATGAAAGCAACTGGAATAGTTCGTAGAATAGATGATCTTGTTAGAGTAGTCATACATATTAAAAAGGCATTTGCCCGTTTGGGCAAATGCCTTCCTTTTCTCTTATCTTTTCTCTTTTATCTCTTCACTCTCATTCAAATTAATTAAATTTGAATGAGTAAATGCTCGCGTCGCTCATTTCGATCTCCATAACGACTTCCTTGCCTGCGAGATCTGCGGGAGTTCCGTTTTCAAAGCCGACGATACGGTCGACCTTATTACCCATAACCTCTCTTGAGTAGATCTCGGTGCCGTCGTTTGCGCGAAGCTTGAACTTCATATAGCCAAGCGCCGAGGTCTCAAAGTTGATCTCAAGCTCCTTGCCGTCATAAACGAAGGGCTTGGTTACAAGCATCTGAGGCTTGAGGGTAGCTGTTCTGGAAACGAAACCGTCAAGACGAAGTGAATATCTGTAGAGCTTGGTGGGTTCACCCTCGTGATCCTCCTTACAGAACATGGAGAGGTAGGGGTCGGTACCCTTGATCTCACCGGGAGTTTCGGTAAAGCCAACACAAGGATAGCAGTCGCCGTACTTCCAGTTGCTGTGGTGCTCGGGACCTGCGGTCATAAACGCTTCACCGTAGCGGAACCAGTTCTGACCGTCACGGCTACTCATAAAGATAGCGTCGTTCATAGACTTACCTCTGTGTCTGTGACGTCTTTCCTCTGCGTTGGGAAGCTTTTCAAAGGAATCGATCCACTCGGGCCAAGCTACGTATCTTGTGGGGGTAGCACAGTAGATATGAGGAGCACGGTAGTAGGGTGCTATAGCATTAGCGTAAAGCTGATAGTCGTAATCATCGTTGTACTTAAAGGGAACGGGATAGCTCCAGTTCCAGAAATCGTCACTGGTCATATAACGGATATCACGTACCGCATCGTCAACGTCGGGATCCGGAGGATAGTAATCATCGCCTACGTGGAAGCCGCGTACAAATGCAACATACTTGCCGATCTGATGGTTATAGTATACGGTGTTGAGAGAGTCAAAATAACAGCCCGAATCCTTACCGGAGATAAGCAGAGACTTTTTGATTATCTCGTGGATGTCCTTGCCGGGGTGGAAGGCAAAGTTGATACCGTCACCTACGTAGCCGTAGAGACCTGTACCCCATTCGCCGTAAACTGCCTTGTAGCGCTCGTTCTCGGGACAGTTGGGGTTGGTATCGTAAAACACAAACATATTGTCATAATAATCGTAGAGATCGGAAATGACGTTGTTTGTGGGAGCGTCTATACGCTTGCCGAAGATGGGAGTCTTATCAAGCACGGGGCGGGTCCAGTTGAGACCGTCCTCGCTCTCGATAACACAGATACGGCGCATTGTTGCATCCGCACCGTCGGGCTTGATGTCCTGATGCATGGACTTGTAGTACATATATCTCTTACCCTCGGGGGTAATAACGATATTGTGATAAGCCGCACCCAGGGTCTCCCACTGTGCATCGTGAACGAATGCCACGTCACGCTTAACGGGCTTATGTACTACTGCAGAAGCGGTAGTCTTTTCTTCGTCGATAAGAAAGTTATCAACAAATAACTCTCTTCTGTTACCTATATTGATCATAGGATTCTCCTTAATGTATAATGTAAAATGTATAATGTATAATTATGGAGGATTTCCGTACCTATTGGTACGGAAATCTTCATTTAATTATGCATTACGTATTATTTTAACGTTTCGTTTTTGAACATTTCTATTGTTTTCTCTGCATTTTCCATTGAGAGGTTGCTTGCAACGGCACCTATCTCACGGATACAGATGTTTGACACGGCAGAGCCTAAAAGTGCTGCATCGTATAAGCTCTTGCCCATAACGATTCCTGTTAAGAAGCCGCCGAGGAAGGCGTCTCCCGCTCCCGTGGTATCAACAACCTTTTCGCACTCAAAGGCGGGCATATAGAAGTCCTCTATAAAGATTCCGTCCTTGCCAAGCTTTACTCCTGCGGTCTTGACACCCTTACCGTGGAGGAATTTTACTATCTCCTCGGGCTTGTCGGTACCGCAAAGCTCCTTTGCCTCATAAAGGCTGGGAACGAAAATGTCGGTATAGGGCAGAGCCTTTTCCAATTTCGGCATCCAGACTCCGTCCTTGGGCCAGGTGGTGTCCATGGCGGTAAGGCAGCCCTGCTCTTTAGCTCTCTTAAAGAGATCAAAGAGAGGCTCACCCTCCATTCCGCGAAGGCTCATCATACTGCCGATATAAAGAAGCTTGGTATCACGAAGTAATTCATCCGAGATTCCCTTGCCGTCAAACTCGTTGTTTGCCTTGCCGTAGTAAGCAAAGTTACGCTTGCCGTCATCGCCGCAGAGGACAACGCTGACAGAGCTCATATTTTCCTTGGAGGTAACAACACCGGAGGTATCAACTCCCGCTCTCTCGGCCTCTTCCTTTAAGAAGCGACCCGGCATATCGTTACCCACAACACCGCCCATACAAACATTGATACCTAACTTAGCCGCATCAAGGGCAACGTTTAAGGCATCGCCTCCTGTCTTGTAGTTAACAGAGTCAAGGTGGAGTGTATCTACACTGAATACACTTTCGTCCACAGGACCGACAAGTATGTCGTATACCATCAGTCCTGCGGAAAGTATGTCAAATTTGCGTTCCATTGTTCCCCGCTTAGTCGTCTAATCTGAAGAACTTTCTGTCAACGTCAAGGATCTCACGAACGATACCGATAGCGGTGTCGTAGTCGAACTGACCCATCTCGATCTTCTGAGCCACAACCTCAGCGTACTGAACTGTGATCATCTTAGCCTTTGCATAGCACCAGTCCATACAGTAAGCATCGGTAAAGAAGCCGACGATATTGTTGGAGGGAAGCATATCCATTCTTTCAGAAATGATACGGCGGATATGGGTGGGGAAGAAGTTGTGCCACCAGAAACCGTCAAGCTTAAGGTTGGGAAGCTCACGGCAGAGGGTACACCAAGCCTGGTCAGCGTGCAGAGATGCAACGTGGATCTCAAACTTAAGATCGCTGTACTTGTGGATGATCTTAGCCAGCTCAAAGATAGTCTCGGGTCTCATATAAGAGCCTGTCTCGTGAGGCAGAGGCTCTGCGCCCAGAGAATACTGAATGATAATTTCCTTACCTGTGGTTCTCTTGATCTCCTGAACCTTGTCAAGGAACATTGTATTTATGTAGTTAGCGTAAACGTCACGCTCCCAGGTTCCTGCGTTCTCACGGTTAGCAAGAGCCTTTACCATATCCTCTTCGGTCACGTCGTGGTAATTGAGGGTGGTGGAGAAGTGGGATGCGTTGGAGAATACCTTATCATAGTCGATACGGTCAACGTAGTGCTGAACTGCAGCCTTAACGTCGTCAACGGTCTTGATCTTCTTTTCATATGCGCAGTCTACTGCGGGATCGATACCGATAGGCAGGGGAGGACCGGGGATCTCCTCGTTCCAAGCGTGCTCAAGCTCGAGCAGTGCAGCGTCGTTTATGCCCCACTGGTCACGGCAGAAGAACGCCCACTCAAGGGAATACATAAGCATATCGTCGTGCTTGTGACCCTTAGCTCTCCAGAGCTCTGTGGAAGACTTTTCGATCTTAGCCTTCTTTGCGATCTCCTTAGCTCTCTCTGCGCCGCAGCCCTTAGACTTAATGAGCTCGTGGCACTCTCTCCAGTTATCCTCGTTGAGTTCTTCGGTCCAGCCGTAGAGGTCCTCAAGGATTATACGAACGCCCCAGTAGCAACTGGTGCCGCGGATGTGCTTAACGTAGGGGATAGCACGCTCAAGGCGGTAGAGCGCCTCTTCCTCTGTAGGCTCCTCGCTGAGTCTGTCGCCGTCGGGACAGCCTGCTGCATAGAGGTCGGAAATTACCATATGATACAGAAGGATGTCATGAAGACCTCTTGCTGCAAGATGGTCAGCGTCAAGATGTGTATGAAGGTCAACTAAGGGCATATCCCAAATGTCGTCATACAGCTTTTTTACAAGTTCTCTGTTTGCCATTTTTATATCTCCTTTAAATAAATAGCATTGTAATACAGGGTAATTATAACAAAGTAATGTAATTATGTCAATGAAATAACACAAATTCATCGCATTAACAACGTTAATTATTTATATTTCTAATATTGCCAAAAAGACTTGCTTTTTGCAGGTCTTTTTTGTATAATAAGTGTGACTATACATTCCCGTTAGGAGAAAGAATTATGGAAATGACCAAAAGAACAATGAAGCTCCTGGGAGCTGACATATCCGAGTACGTTATCGTCAGCGCACCCGAGTCTCTTCCCTCTGAGAAGACAGGAGCAAAGGAGCTTGTAAAATATATTGAGCTCACCACAGGTGTAAAGCTTGATATCGTTGACGGCAGCGTAAAGGCTGAGCGTGAGATCATCGTAGGTAAGAGCGACCGTGAGACAGGTAAGCTCGCCTTTGACCGCACTCCCCTCGAGGAGGACGGATATGTTATCCGTACCGACGGTACAAAGCTGCTTATCGCAGGCGGCAGCCGCAGAGGCGGTATGTACGGCGCATACGAGTTTATCGAGAGATATATGGGCTGGAGATTCTTCACCAATGATCTTGAGGTATGTAAGGCTCCCGAAGCTATCGAGATCGGCGAGTTAAGCGAGAGCTACACTCCCGTATTTGAATACCGTGAGCTTGACTGGAAGTGTGCAAGACCCAAGGAGTGGGCTGTTAAGGCTCATATCAACGGCAACTACCGCGACTTCGGTGAGGAATACGGCGGCGAGCTTCGCTGGGGCGGCGCTATCCACTCAATGGGTCATTATTTCAATGATTCAAGTGACAGACAGCCCTGTCTTACCGATCCCGAAAACATCAAGATAGTTATCGAAAATATCAAGAAGGAGCTTGAAGAGCGTCCCTGGATCGAGCTCTTTGAAATCTCCCAGAACGATAACCAGAACGACTGTAAGTGTGAAAGATGCCGTAAGATCAACGAGAAAGAAGGCTCCAGAGCAGGCACGCTTATCTACTTTATGAACCAGCTTGCAGATGCCTTCAAGGAGTCTCATCCCAAGCTGAAGTTCCAGACCTTTGCTTACCAGTATACCCGTAAGCCTCCCAAGACCAAGTGCCGTGATAACATCGTTATCAAGCTCTGTCCTATGGAGATGTGTCCCAACCACGCATTTAACGATGACTCCTGCCAGCAGAACGCAGACTTCAAGCGCGACCTTGAGGGCTGGAACGAAAAGGCATCAAAGATCTATGTTTGGGACTACTCCGTAAACTATTCCTGGTTCCACTGTCCCTTCCCCAACCTTGATATTATGCCCAAGAATATGAGATGGTTTGCCGAAAATAACGTAAAGGGCTACTATCCCGAGGCTAACTACATATCCAATCACTGTGAATTTGCAGAGCTTCGCTCCTACCTCCACGCAAAGCTGATGTGGAATCCCTATATGCCTGAGGAAGAGTATTATGCTCATATGCACGAGTTTATGGAAGCATACTACGGTCCCGGCTGGAAGAACATCCTTAACTGGATCAACTTCATAAACGAAGCAGCAAAGAAGAATCACTGCGACCTCTTCTCTGATCCCTTCGAGGTTATCAAGTTTGAAGACTATCAGGCAAGATACGAGGACTGCAAGAAGTGGTGGGAGGATGCCGAGAACATGGCAAAGGAAACAGGCGACAAGGAGCTTGTTGACCACGTTCACCGTTCCTCCATCCAGTGGAGATTCGTTAAGCTCTGTCTCGAGTACGAGGATCGCTTTGTAAGAGGCGACAGAGATACCCAGCTCTGGTATGTTGTTGAGAACCAGAACTTCTACAACGACACCGTAAGATACGACAGCTGTTGGAAGGAAGGCTATGCTTGGCCTCCCAAGCTGAACTTCCGCCGTCCTCCCATCGAGTGGGCTCACCATCATTTCTACGGCACAGGCGTAGAATTTGACTGGATCTTCACCGAGGCGGCTGACAGAAGACTTATAACCAGAAAGTGGGAGCTTTAATAATCCGTAATGCATAATTAAATGAAGAAAATAGTGTCCTCGGACACTATTTTCTTCCATAATAAAAAAGGAGAAAAAAGATGAAGAGATTTATTTCTTTACTTCTTGTGGTATTGACACTTTTAGCGGCAGTTCCTATGGCAGTTTCCGCTGATGAAGCTGCTCCCATCATCCCCGAAACAGGCATGCCCTTTAAGGATGTAAAAGAGAGCCATTGGTTCTACAATGCGGTAAAGTATACCTACGATAACGGTATCTTTGCGGCAAACAATGCGGCAGGCGACCTTTTCGGTCCCAACGTAACTATGACAAGAGGTATGTTCGTAACAGTTCTGTTCAGACTTTCCGGAGTTGACCAGACAACCTATACCGGTGAGACCGTGTTCACCGACGTACCCGTAAATCAGTGGTATGCAAAGGCTGTACAGTGGGCAAACGAAAAGAATTACGTTGCAGGTATGACCGAAACTACCTTCGCACCCAACGGCAAGATCACACGTTCCCAGATGGCGCGTATCCTTGCCCTCTATGCTGCAGGTGAGGACAGCTACGATCTTACCGACGTAAGAGTAACAGCTTTTAACAAGTTTGCAGATGCAGATAAGGTGCAGGATTGGGCAAAGGAAGGTATTACCTGGATGTCCACCACCGGACTTATCAACGGTATGGGTACAGAGAAGGGTGCTCCCATCCTTAATCCCAACGGCAACGCTACCCGAGCTCAGGCGGCTCAGATACTTATGAGCTATATGGAGCTTCGCTACAATGCAGAAACTCCCGTGGGCGATATTATGATCGGTGACACTTCTATCTCCGAGTACACCATCGTATACGGCACCACCGCTGCAAAGAGCGGCAGCAGCGCACAGACCTGTGCAAATGAGCTTCATTCTTATATCAATAAAGTAACAGGCTTCTCTCTTCCCGTATACAAGGATACCGACCGTGAGATCGGTGAAAAGGAGATCCTTATCGGTAAGACCAACCGTGAGGGTGTTGTAGTCAACATCGACCGTTCCGGCTTTGATCCCGACACACTGCTTATGGAGGTTCAGAACGGATATCTTATCCTTGCTTCTGACGAAAACTATGCGGCAACACAGTTTGCTGTATATGAGTTCCTTGAAGAATATGCAGGCGTAAGCTTTATGGGCGTTATCGAGACCTTTACACCCAAGAACTGCTACAACGTTCCCGCAGACCTCTATCATACAGAAACAACCGGTATGCGTTACCGTGATTATATTTTCGGTAAGGGAGATCTTCCTCATGTCGGAAAGAAGCTCAGAGACAACGGCGGTTATTTCAATCAGGCTAACTTCTATCATTCTATGCCCGCACTGGGCCAGGATCCCGCAGATTTCAAGCCTCAGTGGGGTTACTACACAGCCCACCATATGTCGGATGACCCCTGTCTGACCGATCCTCAGATCCAGCAAAATATTATTGCAAACGTAAAGACCCAGCTTGCAGCAAGTCCTCAAAACAGATTCGTATGGGTTGCAATGTCCGACTCCGTATATTACTGTAAGGGCGGTCCCAACTGCCAGTGCGATGAGTTTTACCGTGAGCACGGCAGAACGTCTACATACTTCAATATTCTTGACGTTGTAGGTGAGGCTATCGCCGAGGAATATCCTGATTACTACGTTGTTGGTCTTGCATACAAATATACCTGGAATCTCCCCAGAAACTTTAACAAAGAAGATATCAGCGATAATGTTATAGTATGTGCTTGTACCGATACCGCCTGCGGTAACCACGATCATACCCAGACCGACGTTTGTACAAACAAGAGCAATAGCGCAGCTAAATATTCCGAGATACTTGATGCTTGGTTTGAGTTCTCTCCCAATGTATGGGTATGGGACTATTCCAGCGATACGACCTATGCAGATGCTCCCTTTCCGGTAATTCATCAGATGTACAGAAAGTATCACGACTTCCATAAGAGAGGCGTTTCGGGTATAATCGTTTTAGGCGATAACATCAACAGCGCGCCCTTTGCCGAGCTTAAGGTTTATCTTACCTCCAAGCTGGTTTGGGAGACGGATATGACCGAAGCAGAGTACTGGAATTACGTAGACAGCTTCCTTGAGTCATTCTACGGCGACGGCTGGACCTATATCCGTGAGTATATCGAAAAGACTTACGAGCTCCAGAGCGAGAACGAATGGCATATCTGGTCCAACTGTAACTGGGATGACGTTATTACCGAGGAACAGTACAGAGAGAACTTTGACTATCTTATGGGACTCTTTGATAAGGCTCTTGAGCTTGCTTCTACAGATGAGCAGAAGCTCCGTGTACGCAGAAGTGCTACCCAGATGAAGTACATCGAGGTTTGTCTTGCATATGAGGATTACAGAGATTCCGGCGATCAGGCTGATCTTGACAAGTACAACGAAATGGCAGAGGCTTACTTTGCTTACCTCGGAACTCTTGAAAGCGACAACTACAGAGCTCCCGGCAACTGGGATGCAGGCAAGGACCCCAAGCACTGGGATAACGACGCAAAATAAGCAATAAACAAAAAATAACTGCTTTGAAAAAAGCAGTTATTTTTGTTTGCTTATAAACTTTAATTCCTTACACACGTGTCCGAACTTTACGAATATTTTTGTGAAAAATCTGTAGACCCATAAAGCCGGAAGAAGTATTTTATGTCTGTGGAAAAAGGGATAATTCTCCCTGATATAAGGGCCTGTGGGGAAGAGTCTGCTCAATAAATATCTGATCTTACCCGTCCTTGTGATCTTGCCCTCTCCGTTGGCAAAGCGGTCTATCATGCCTCGGTATAAGGTGTCTTTATTTCCAAAGCTGCCCGAATCGATAAAGAATTTCAGCAGCTGTATTTCCTCTTCGTTCAAGCCATCCTCTATCCTGTTTTCTTTTGTTGCTTCAGCATCAAAGATCTTTTTCGACAGCAGCCGCATGTTTTTTTCGAATGCAGTCAACCTGATCCTTTCAAGCTCGGCATCCAGATACCCCCTGTCGAGAGAGTCCTCATATCTGCGCAAATATACAAAGATATCCGTCAACGGCTTGATACCTATACCGCCGGTATAATTGATATGCTTATATGCGTGAACAAGGGTATAGATGTAAAAATCCTCGACAGAAAATCTGTATTCGCTTCTCTTGTCATCCTGTCTTTGAAGACGCTGCCAGATGTCAAGATAATAATTATAAAAAACGGCATCCACCGACTCTATCGCCAAATATACATGTATTTCAAAATTGTATATCGGAGGCTTAATATACACATCGTGCATGTCCTTGCCGTATCCGTCGCTCTTATAGCCGTTTTTGACCATATAATCACGGACAAGGTGACGCTTATCTATATCTATCAGAATATCGTTGTCCGCCATCTGCCGCATACCCAGCTTCGGATAAATGTCCTGCATAATTATACCCTTTAAGGGCAGGTATGCGATCTCATTTTCATCCATAAATCTGTACAGCTTTTCCCGCTCTACAGAGTACATAAGACTGCTTTTTACCGCTTGAGGTGCCGATATGCCCCATTTCCTTGCAAGCTCGGGCTCAAGGGTATCACGGCAGGACTCAATAGCCATATATGTGATCGAGAGCATTCTGTGCCTTTTTGCCTGACCGAATACAGCCTCAAGGTCCATTGCTTCGATAACCCCTCTGTCGGGAGTAATACCGTTAAGCGCACAGGAGGTAAGATATATAACATCAAGTCCGCTTTTAAAACTTTTGTCCATCACTTTACCTCCTTGCCAAATCACTTTCCTTGTTGATTATTTTATCATAAATCCTTTAAACAGTCAACATTTTCCACAGTAGGGCTCTTTTTCCTGATTTCACACGATGCGGAACCGATCCCGTCAACCAAAAAAATCAATTCAGCATATTGCTTTTTTTTATACATTATGTTATAATATAACAGAATATGAAAATAGGGGTAGTTTGCCCTTTTGCGAATAGTTGCATAATCAAACGAAAAGGATAGTTAGATGTATAAAGGATTTTTTAAGCGTTTAGCGGATATTATTTTATCGGTTTTCGGCACTCTTATACTTTGGCTGCCTATGGCGATCGTAGCACTGTTGATCAAGCTGGACAGCCCCGGCCCCGTTCTGTTCAGGCAGAAGAGGCTTGGTGTGGGCGGCAAGGAATTTGAGATACTGAAATTCAGAAGCATGAAGATCGATTCCGAGCATACAGGCTCAGGCGTGTATTCCGGTAAGGGAGATCCCCGTGTTACACGTATAGGAAGGATCATCAGAGCAACAAGCATTGATGAGCTGCCTCAGTTATTCAATATTCTCAAGGGTGAGATGAGCTTTATCGGCCCCCGTCCTCCCCTTACATACCATCCCTGGCCAATAGAGCAGTACACCGACGAGCAGCGCAGAATGTTCGAGGTAAGACCGGGTATTACCGGCTGGGCGCAGATCAACGGACGCAAGTGCGTTGAGTGGAACGAAAGAATAAAGATGAACGTTTGGTATGTTGACCATGTGTCCTTGTGGCTGGATATGAAAATATTCTTCCTCACCATCTTCAAGGTCTTTTCAAATGCCGACAACGAAAATGTGGGTGCGACGGTTAAGAAGGACAGCGCAGAAACTCCCTTGGACAGTAAGGAAGAGGTAACGAAGTAGTAACTATGTCATTAAAGCTGATGTACATAACCAACCGCCCCGATATAGCCTGTATAGCACAGGCTGCGGGAGTGGACAGAATATTTGTGGATATGGAATATATCGGCAAGCATCTCAGACAGGGCGGAATGAATACGGTTCAGTGCCGTCATACCGTCTCCGATGTGGCAGAGCTGAGAAAGTGTCTTGACAAAAGCGAGCTTATGGTCCGTGTCAATCCCATCCACGATGCAACAGAGGAATACTCCTCAAGCGAGGAGGAGATAGATGCCGTTATCAGGGCAGGTGCTGACGTGGTTATGCTGCCCTATTTTAAGACACTTACAGAGGTCAGGAGATTTCTTGACTGTGTTGCGGGCAGAGCAACGACCTTCCTGTTGGTGGAAACCCCCGAGGCGGCAGAGATTATCGACGACATCCTTGCTCTTGAGGGCATAGATGAAATACATATAGGACTTAACGATATGAGCCTTGCCCTGGGTATGCGCTTTATGTTTGAGCTGCTTTGCGACGGCACGGTGGAGCGTATTTGCAACAAGTGCCGTGACAAGGGTATTGTGTACGGCTTTGGAGGAATTGCCGCTCTCGGCAAGGGAATGCTCCCCTGCGAGCACGTGGTGATGGAGCATTACCGTTTAGGCTCACAGAGAGCTATACTTTCAAGAAGCTTCTGTAACTGTGATATAGTTACGGATACCGCCGAGATAAAGCGCATTTTCGATGAGGGATTGCGCGAGATAAGAGATTACGAAGCTTACTGCGAGTCACATCCCGAGGAATGGGAAGGTAATAAAACAGTGACCGCCGAAAAGATATCCGGCATAGCGCAGAGCTTGAAAAAATAAGGATGCAGCATATGAGGATACTGATTACAGGAGCATTACAGGCGCACAGAGAGTGTGCGGAAATACTGAGCGACATGGGACACAGGGTCGATTTTCTTCAAAACGAAAAGGATGCCCTTCCCGATGCCGCCGAGTGTTATGAGGCGGTCATCTGTAACGGTCTGTTCCTGCATCATCCCATAGAAGAATTCAAAAATTTAAAATACATACAACTCACAAGCGCAGGCTATGACCGTGTGGATATGGATTATATCCGTAACAGGGACATACGCATATTCAATGCCGGAGGGGTGTACAGCATTCCCATGGCGGAGTTTGCTCTTGCAGGAGTGCTGAGCCTTTACAAGCAGTCGGCATTTTTCAGAGATAATCAAAGAAATCACAGCTGGACAAAGCACAGAGGCCTTACAGAGCTCAACGGCAAGACAGTATGTGTTCTCGGTTGCGGAAGTGTAGGCACCGAATGTGCAAAGAGATTTAAAGCATTCGGCACAAGGGTGGTCGGAGTTGATCTGTATCCCCGTGAGGATGAAAGCTATGAAAAAATATATCCGCTTGACGGACTTGACAATGTCATTTCGGAATGTGATATTTTGGTGCTGACCCTTCCACTGACAGATAAGACACAGCATATTATAAATGACGGCAGGCTTGCTTTGCTGAAGGATACGGCGGTGCTTGTAAATATAGCCCGCGGTGCAGTTATAGATACCGAGGCTTTGATAAGAGCGCTTCCCCGTTTAGGCGGAGCGGTGCTGGATGTTTTCGAGGAGGAGCCGTTATCTTGTGACAGTCCTCTTTGGGATATGGAAAATGTAATCGTAACTCCCCATAACTCCTTTGTGGGAGAGAATAATTCCGAGCGCTTGCTGAATGTAATAAAAACTAACCTGGAGAATTTTGATAAATGAACAGAGAAACGGTCAAAGAGCTTACTTTAAATGACGAATATCTGAGATCCAAGCTTTTCTGCAGAGGTTTTCTTATAGCCGACAGTAAGGATATCAATACCGATGAATATCCCTTTTACGGCTTATGGAATAAAACTGTCCTTAACGACAGCTATACACTGCTTCTTCACCCCGAGACAAAATATTGTGTGAAGCCGGCAGGCGAGGAAAGAAGCATCGGTTTTATCGGACATGCCTATGATCCTATAAGAGGTATTATCGGAGAGGAAGAGATAATAGACGGTCTGGCTTCGGTTTACGGCAATGAAGCGGCATTTTTTGACATGGTAAATAATCTTACCGGTATATTCTGTCTGTTTGTTGCCGACGGCGATAACTTAAGATTTCTTTGTGATACTGTAGGGCTGTTAAGTGTTTTCTATTCCTCTTACGGCGGACATAATTATGTAAGTACACATACAAATCTTATAGGTGATATTTTAGGTCTGAGCGAGGATCCCTGTGTTACAAAGCTAAAAACCCGCAAGACATTCAAATATTTCGGAAATCAGCTTCCCGGTAACATAACTTCATTTAAAGAGGTAAAGAGATTAAATCCGAGCCATATTGCAGAAACGGTTGACAACGGTATTGAGCAGAGAAGATTTTATCATCCCGTTAACCTCAACCTGAGTGTAGAGGAGGCCTGTGACCGTCTTATTCCTTTAATGAAGAAAACAATGGAGCTCATCGCTGACAAATGGCAAAGACCTGCGATCTCTCTTACCGGCGGCTGCGACAGCAAGACTACCCTTGCTTGTGCTTCGGATATTTATGACCGTTTCAAATACTTCAGCTACGATTCTCAGGAAAACGAGCTGCCTGATGCCAAGGCGGCAGGACAGATATGCAAGGCCTTGGGACTTGAGCATATTTTTTACAAAATCCCTTACGAGGATGAAGCTTTTGAGAACATAGAGGGAATAAGAGCCGTGCTTCTCTGGAACGGCGGCGACGTAAGATATAACAACCCCTTTGACGTGAGAAAAAGGGCATACCTCGATAAGGTTGACGATTTTGATATTGAGGTCAAATCCTGGGCATCCGAGGTGGGCAGGACACGTTATACCAAGAGATATAACGGCAGACGGAATTTCGGCAAAAAGCCCAGTCCCAGAGTATGCACCACCTTTTACAAATTCCTTCTCACGCATCGCGGTGCTGTAAGATACTGTGACAAACAGTTTAAGGAATATATTGACAAATATTTTGAATCAGATAAAAAGAATCCTATCCCCTGGCAGGAACAGCTCTATTGGGAATATCAGTGGTCCAGTCTGTTCGGACTTTCTCTTACAAGTGAGCATATGTTCTCGGATGATATAACCGTTCCCTATAATAACAGGAAGGTTCTTGAGTTGCTCCTTTCGGTTCCCGAGGAGGACAGGATCAATGACAGACTTTATACACTGATGCGTAAGAAACTGGATGAACGTATTGACTCTGCAGTAGAGGCTGTAGTAGATGTAAATCATACCGATTCCCGTGCGAAACGCGAAAATCTTTATTACATAGTAAACAAACTGTTACCGTAAAAGAAAGGACCGGCAGAGGAATATGAAAAAGATATTACTGGTAGCGACAGTACAGAGCCATATATGTCAGTTTCACAAGCCTCTGGTCGAAATGCTGAGAGAACAGAGTGACGTTGAGATACACGTGGCTGCAAGAAATAATCTTGCCGAGAAAAACGGTCTGAAGCTGGATTTTGTCGACAAGGTCTATGATATACCCTTTTCCCGATCTCCAAAAAGTACGGATAACATCAAGGCATACAAGCTGCTCAAAAAGCTGTTAAACGACGAAAAATACGATATAGTTCACTGTAATACACCTATGGGCGGTATAGTTACCCGTCTTGCTGCAAAAAAAGCAAGAAAAATGGGTTGCAAGGTTTTTTATACCGCTCACGGATTTCATTTCTTCAAAGGCGGTCCCAAGAAGAGCTGGCTGATATATTATCCTATTGAAAAGCTCTTTTCTCGTAAAACAGACAAGCTGATAACGGTTGCAAAAGAGGATTATGAATCTGTAAAGGATAAGTTTAAGTGTCCTGTGTACCATATGCACGGTGTAGGTGTAAACGAGGAAAGATATACTACCGTTTCGAAAGAAGAGAAAAAACGGTTACGTTATGAGATGGGCTTTGATGCGGATCAGAAGATACTACTTTGTGTAGGTGAGCTACTTCCCAACAAGAATCAGCAGATGATAATAAATATAATGCCGCAGATACTGAAGAAGTATCCCGATGCAAGGCTTCTGCTTGCAGGCAACGGTCCCGAGAAGGAAAATCTCGAGGCGCTTATCGCCTCTCTTGGACTTGAAAAGAGTGTCACGATGTTGGGATACGTTACAAACCTGCAGGATTATCAGCATATAAGCGATATTCTTATTTCCTGCAGCAAGCGTGAGGGACTCCCCCTCAACGTTATAGAGGCTATGATGTCGGGTAACCCCTGTGTTCTGAGTGAAAACCGCGGTCACCGCGAGCTTATAAACGGAGGCAGAAACGGGTATCTTGTTAAGGTTAATGACTATGACAAAATGACAGAGTGTATACTTGATATTCTTGATAACCCCGACAAGGCAACAGAATATTCAAAAAATGCACTTGAGTTTTCAAAGCTTTACGGTTTTGAAAATGTAAAGAAGGAGCTTAGGGAGATATACGGTCTTTAGTATGCCGTAACAGCGATTAAGGAGAATTTATTTTGGAAAACAAAAACAACGGAATTCTTTTAAGCTTTATATTACCTATATACAACGTTGAGGATTGTCTTGGGGAATGTATAGAGAGTATTCTCGTACAGATAACAGAAGAATGTGAGATAATCCTGGTGGATGACGGTGCTACCGACTCCTCCGGAGAGATCTGCGACAGATATTCTGAAAAACATTCTGCCATCAGAGTTGTACATAAAGAAAACGGAGGACTTTCCTCTGCAAGAAATGCAGGCTTGCAGATCGCTTCGGGCAAATATGTTTCCTTTGTGGATTCGGATGATATGATCAGCTCCGACTGTGTATCACAGATTCTTGAATGGATAAAGAATGAGGGGACGGATCTCTGCTTTATGCAGGTAATTAAATTCTATCCCGACGGCACCGAAATGGATCTTGGTGAGGGTATAGTCAGAACAGAGCTTCGAGGTAAGGACAAAAAGAGCGCTGTTGAGTATCTTGCATCAAGGCCGAAGTACCCCGGCAGTGCATGGGCAAAGCTGTTTCGAAGAGAATTTTTACTTAAAAATGATTTGCACTTTCCTTATGACCGACGCTATTCCGAGGATCTCGGATTTATTCTTGACAGTATTGTA
This sequence comes from Clostridia bacterium, assembly GCA_017416185.1. Lineage (GTDB taxonomy): Bacteria > Bacillota > Clostridia > Oscillospirales > CAG-272 > RGIG7300. The sequence continues at coordinate 144,435 of JAFQDF010000033.1, read as the reverse complement.
TCTGCCGAGAGTATAGATGCACTGGATTTTCCCTTTTACCGTTACAGACTTAAACGCAAGGGTTCAATAACCAATAATCTGTCATCACGCAATTTTTATGACCTTATAACCTTCATCGACGAATCACTTGAAAAACTAACCGTTGACAAAAAGGCTAAGGATGATATCAGCCGTATAGCAATGGGCTTTGTGGCATATGAGTATTCTACCTTGATATACTTATATAATCTTATCCGCAAAGAGGATAAGAAGGATGCTATGAAAAAGCTGAGACAGTATAAATGGATCTTGAAATACAGATCCAACAAAATGAGCAAGCTCGTATTTATTGTCAGCAGATTCTGCGGTATTAGAATGACCGCCTTCCTCTTGAAAAAGTACAGAAAGGCAACCTATAAATGAAGATACTGATCATATCCTATGAATCCTGGCGAGAGGGTAACAACGGCGGAAACGTGCTGTCAAATATGTTCTGCGCCTTTCCCGAGGCTGATATAGCTCAGATCTACTGCTCCGGTGAGCCGCCGCAAAATTCGATCTGCCGTAAGTATTTTCAGATCTCAGATTCAATGCTTATGCGGGGAAAAAAGGGCAGACGCTTAGAAGAAAAGGATTACAGCGCCGAAAATACCGATCTGTCCGAGGTCACGGAGAATAACGTTAAGAGTAAGATCCCCGGATTCTTAAAATCTGCATCTATGCTGGCAAGAGAAATGCTGTGGGTATTTTCGGATTGGAAGACCAAGGAGCTTGAGGGGTTTATTAAGGACTTTGCTCCGGATATAATCTTTGCTCCATGTTATTCATTCTTTCATGTTTCAAAGCTTGCTTTATATGTAAAAAGCATAGCAGGCTGTCCCATGATTTCCTATATATCGGATGATAACTATTCAATCAAACAGCTTAAGCTTTATCCTTCCTTCTTTATCAACAGACTTATAACACGCAAGTGGATCCGCAGACTTTTTAAAGAGTGTTCGTTGGTCTACACTATGACCGAGCTACAGAAAACCGAATACGAGGCTCTGCTCGGCAGACCGATGAAGGTTCTGTGCAAATCTGCCGAATTTGAAGATAGGGAAACCGAAATAGGTGATCCTGTTCAGATCATATATGCAGGAGGACTTTATCTTAACAGATGGAAGGTTTTGTGTAAGCTGGTTGATGCCCTGGAGGCTGTAAATGCAGAGGAAATAAAAGCACAGCTTCACATATATTCCGGTTCAAAGTTAAGTGAAAAGGCAGTAAAGAAGCTAAATAACGGCAGGAGCTCTGTTATGCATGCTCCCGTGCCTTTCGGTGAGCTTTCAAAAATATACAGAAGCTCGGATGTTGCCGTTCACGTGGAATCCTTCGATCTCAAAAACCGTCTTATAACAAGGCTTTCATTTTCCACCAAGATCATTGACTGTATGAACAGCGGATGCGCCGTTCTTGCCATCGGTCCCGAGGGTCAGGCGGGTATTGCTTATCTCAAGGACAATGATGCGGCGATCTGCGTCGGTGACATTAACAGCCTGCCTTCTGTTGTGCAAAGGCTGGCAAACGATTCCGATCTGATAAAGGAATATTCAGCAAAAGCGATCGCTTTAGGTAAAAGAAATCACATCAGAGAGGATATAGAAAAGGGTATCCGGGAGGATTTCTACAGCATCGCCGGAGACGGTCGGTAACATTACAAAATACATTGAGGATTATTCAGGTTTATGGTTCCATATTTGATATTAGTATTTGTTCCCTTTATATTCTATTATGTCGGTATCTATAAGAAAAAAGGCAGATTGAGCCTGAATATCGGAAACAGTCAGGAGATAGTGACAAAGAACTGTGTTCTACCTGTTTTCTTTATCATCCTTACTTTGATACTAATGCTGAGACACGATACGATCGGCAGAGATATTCTTAAGTATGAGTATTATTTTGACAAGCTGTCAAGAGCCGGTTTCGAAGAATTGTTCAGTAGCGACTGGGATGTTTTGTACGTTGCTCTGAACTGGGTGGTGGGTCGGTTTACCGACAATTTCCAGGTGTTTTTGGCAATAGTGGCGGCCATCACGGTCCTGCCCATTGCGGTGGTGTACTCTCAGGACAAGGAATATAGTGTGCTTAAGGCAATGTTGTTCTTGAACATGCCCACCTTTATCATGATGTTTTCGGGACTCAGACAGTCCTTGGCTATCACCATGGGCGTTGTGGCGTATACCTTTGTCCGGAAGAAAAAACTCGGCTGGTTTATTTTGTTTGCCTTTATTGCCTGGGGCTTTCATCATACTGCGTTTATGGTGTTTCTGCTCTATCCCTTGTACCATTATCCGTTAAAGAGAAAGCATCTCATATTCGTTGTTCCTACTTTTTTGGTGATGTTTGTTTTTAACAGACAGATATTCACCACAGCCACAGCGTTTCTTAGCAGGGTCTTCGGAGAAGAGGACTATCTGGTCGAGGTGGATAACAACGGTGCTTACACAATGGTTATGCTGTTTTTTATGTTTGCGGTGCTCTCCTATTTTCTCCCCGATGAAGACGAAATGGATGAGGAGGCTTTGGGGTTGCGTAACATTCTTCTTCTGTCGGCTATATTGCAGTGCTTTGCTCCCATACATATGCTGGCAATGAGAATGAACTATTACTTTATCGTGTTAGTACCTGTTGCTATCGGTAAATTTCTTAAATATACCAGGGAAAATTTCAAGGATGTGGCCTGGGCTGCAAAAACTGTTATGTTGCTATTTTTTATGACTTACTATCTGTTTAACACTTACCGTAGCTGTCGTACAGGTATCAGCACTTTGGATATTTATCCATACCGTTTTTTCTGGAATTAGATCGGAGTTAAGTTTTGAGGATAGTACAGTTTAATGCCACCTGCGGGATCGGTAGCACAGGAAAGATTGCTGTGGGTATCAGCAGACTGCTTAGTGCAGACGGCATAGAAAATTACATCATATACAGTAACAGAAGCAACGGCTATGAGCTGGGTATTTCCTGCTCGAATAATAAATATATAAAGCTTCAGGCATTAAAATCAAGGTTTTTTGGCAATTTCGGCTTTAATTCAAAAAAAGCTACCAAAAGAATAATAAAAGAGCTTGAACGTATTCAGCCTGACGTTGTTCATCTCCATAACATTCACGGTCACGACTGTGACCTGGAAATGCTGTTTACATATTTCAAAAAGAATAAAACAAAATTGGTTTGGACCTTCCATGATTGCTGGGCATTCACCGGATACTGTACCCATTTCACGATGGCGAAATGCGACAAATGGAAATCGGAATGCAGGGACTGTGTTCAAAAACGGGAGTTCTCCTGGTTCTTTGACAGGAGCAGCGGTCTTTATGAAAAAAAGAAAAGGCTGTTTGAAGGTCTTGATCTGACAATAGTGACTCCGTCACGGTGGTTGGCTGAATTGGTCAAACAGTCATTCTTAAAGGAATACCCCGTTGAGGTTATAAACAACGGTATAGATCTTGAGGTATTTAAGCCCTGTGAAAGCGATTTCAGACAAAAGCATTCCCTTGAGGATAAAAAACTTCTTTTGGGAGTTTCCTTTGATTGGGGAGAACGCAAGGGACTTGATGTGTTTATCGAGCTTGCCAAAAGACTTCCCGATGATTACAGGATAGTGCTTGTGGGTACAAATGATTCGGTTGACGGTCAGCTGCCCGATAATATAATTTCAATACACCGTACACAGGATCAAAAGGAGTTGGCAGGTATATATACCGCTGCAGATCTCTTTGTAAACACTACGAGAGAGGATACCTATCCCACCGTAAATATGGAGGCGATCGCCTGCGGCACACCGGTGCTTACCTTTGAAACCGGCGGCAGCCCCGAAATTGTTGACGGGGATTGCGGTGCTTCGGTGGTTTGTGATGATGTGGCTGCTCTTGAGGCAGAAATAATACGCATCTGTACCGAAAAACCCTATTCTGTACAGCAATGCACAAATAAAGCAAAAGACTTTGATAAAAATCAAAGATTTAAGGAGTATACAGAGTTATATGAAAGAATTATCACTCAATGAAATGAAAGAAATTGAGCTGGAAATCTTAAAGCATTTCCACGCCTTCTGTGTTGAAAACAACATCAGATATTATCTTTCTCACGGAACACTTCTGGGAACGATCCGATACAAGGGCTTTATCCCCTGGGATGACGATGTTGACGTACTGGTGCCACGTGAGGATTATAACAAAATAATCTCCCTGTTCAAAGACACCGAGCAATATAAGCTTTTCTGCTTTGAAAGGCAGCCCGAATACCGTTTTCCCTATGCCAAGCTCTGTGATATAACCACATTTAAAGACGAGCCCGGTTTTGACAACGGTGTTAAGTTGGGACTTGACATGGACATTTTCCCTCTGGATGCATGGGATGATGATCTTGAAAAAGCAAAAAAAGAGGTCAAGGCTCTGCAGAAGGCAAACTTCCGCCTTGGCTTGACAAAGCACTGCAAAATGCCTTCTTCAGGCAATTTTGTAAAGCGTACCGCTAAGGGCCTGCTGATGCTCTTCTGCAAGATGCGCGGAAGTAAGTATTATATGAAGAAGATCATTGATATAAGCACAAGATATGAGGGTAAGCCTGCCCGTTATTTAGGCGACAAGGCGTGGTGTGTTTACGGCGAGCGTGACATTCTTCCCGCTGAGATATTTGAAGAACAGATCGAGCTTGAGTTTGAGGGACATAAGTTCTTCGGTCCCAAGGGCTACGACGCTTATCTTACCAGCCTTTACGGTGACTATCTGCCCGAGCCACCCAAGGAAAAGCAGAAGACCCATCACCTGTTCAAGGCATATAAGTTGTAATTTACAAAAACAATCAGCCTTTGGCTGTTAATATATAAAAATTTTAATAAAGGAGACTAAGCATGAAAAAACCATTTTCCAGAATTTTATCAATGTTACTTGTTGCAATAATGGTTATCAGTGTTCTTCCGTTAAATCTTTTTGCACTCGATGCCAATTATGATACAAGTAACGGCGGTAGTGATTATTATCAGATAATCACACAGAGAGACTGGGAGCTTGCCCCCGGCGTTTTGGAAACCGAAATGGTACTTAACAATGATGCAGGCACCAGAAGACAGGTTGTCCACACATTGGCCGTTGACGTTAACAATCCTTATACCAGAGTTATTGCCGGTTACAAGGGAATGTGGCCTGAGGAAGGCAACTATGGCACACAATCTACCTCTGTACAGGCTCTCGAAGCAGAAAAGCTCGGTTACGGTAACGTTGTTGCCGCTACCAACACTACTCTGAGCTGGTATACAGCTGATTATTACAAGAAGAATCCTCACCTCATCGGTGAGCCTCTCGGTTATACCATCCTCGACGGTGAGCGTTATGCAAACAGTAGCTGGACATTTGATGAGACTACACAGAAGTATACATATAACGCAGCTGATACTACTAAGACTGTTATCGTAATCAACTATGATAATCATCCCATAACAGGAGAGGAAAGACCTGCGGATATGCCTAAGGTATGGATCCGCAGTACCCAAGATCCTCTTACCGGTTGGGAGGAGCAGGCTATTCCCGTTTCCTTCGACTTTCTTGTAAAGCCTGATGCAAACGGAAAACCTGCAATAACTTCGTATGGTCAGTCCGGTGCTCATGGTTCCGGTATTGCTTCCAGAACATTTGTAGGTGTAAAGGCAGACGGTACACTCCTTATCGTTGTTTCTGACGGTGAGCAGGCTCCTTATTCTACCGGATTTACCCAATTCGAAATGGCTGACTACATGATAAACATGGGTTGTGTTATTGCTGCTAACTGTGACGGCGGCGGATCTACCACCTTCTGTACTCAGCGTCCCGGTGAGGACTTTAAGGTCAACTGCTCTCTTGCAGACGGCGGTGAAAGACCTACAACAAGTACTATCCTGGTTATTTCCGATGCACCCGCAGACGGCGTGTTTGCACGTGCGACCATTTCTTCCGACTATGACTACTATACTCCCGGTAGCTCTGTTTCATTTTCAGCGCTCGGCACCGACGCAGTAGGTACCAAGGTTGATATTCCTGCAGACGTAGAGTGGCAGATCAAGGAAGAGGGCATGGGTACCATCGAAAACGGTGTGTTCACCTCCAACGGTACCGAGGGTAAGGTTACAGCTCAGATGGTCTATGACGGTAAGGTCGTAGGCGAGCATTCTGTAAACATCGCAGCTCCCGAGGCACTGTCCTTTGAGCAGCCTGTTGTTACCATTCCCTTTGGTAAAACTGCAATCGTTCCCGTTAAGGCAACTGTTGGCGACGGTGTTTATGAGATCGGTCTCGGTTCTAATGACGTTACCTTTACCACAAACAACAGCACACTCGGTAGCTTCAGCGGTCTTAACTTTACAGCAGTAGATGAGGCTAATGCCCCTGCTGATCTTACAAGTACGGTTACCGCAACCTATAATGCCAATCCCGAGCTTACCGCAACGGTTCAGTTGAATATCGGTAAGGGCTCCGAGGTCCTTTGGGACTTTGAGGACGGTCAGACTGACATTGATGAGTGGAACGTTATTAACAGCAGAACCAACGATTACCGTGATTATTATTTGAAGCTGTCTTTGGCAGATCGTACCAACGGGCAGGTTCACGACGGCGATTACTCCATGCGTTTGAATATCAACGGCTTGTCTTCCAAGAAATCCGACTCCAGTGAGTACGCTTGGATCAGACTTGGTGTTGACGGAGATGCGGTCATTCTTGAAAATGCACGCAGAGTTGGCTTCTGGCTTTACGTTCCGGAGGATAACATCCAGTGTTGGGTCCAGGGCCACTATATGACCGACTCCAACGGTGACGGTACATATGACACTCTGGCAACCGTTAGCATGATGGAATCCGAAAACGTTTACTACAATATTGATGAATCCGGCTGGCATTATATGTCTATGGACATCAGTGATTTTGAAAAGGTTGCACTGAAGTATTCCAATCAGTTCAACAAGCAGGATGCAGACGGTCAGACCACCGGTCAGCTGACTGAGAAGGGCGAGTTCTTCCTTGCAATCGTTACTCACAGAACAAAGAATAACCTTCTGTGGCAGACCAACGGTACTATCAACGGTCCTTACACATACTATCTTGACAGCTTTACAGTAGACTACTCTGAGGCAGTTGACGACAGAGAAAATCCTGTATTTGACAAGATCTACGTTGACGGTACAACTCCTCTCGTTAAGCGTGAGGTCGTTACTTTAACCAACAACACTCTTAACCTTTCCGCAGCAGTAGCTGATGCTACAACATTGCCTGACGCTATGGGTGTTGATCAGCCTCTCTACAACGTATCCGGCCTTAATGCAGATACTGCAAAGGTATATATTGACGGTGTAGAGGTAGCTTCTACATTTGCAAACGGCGTGATTTCTGCAAACAACCTTACTGTAGCAGACGGTTATCACCGTATTAAGTTTGAGATCTGCGATAACATGGGTAACAAGTCTGTTATCATCCGTGTTGTCAAGGTAGAGGGTGGTTCTACAGCTTCCACACTCAAGCTTGTTCCCGCAGACGCAACACTTGACAGAATTCCTTACGGTTCTATCTATTGGATGAACCTTGAGGCAACCAATATCGAAACAATTCAGAAGGTTGAGACTGTGATCGACCTTAACAGTGTAAACCACTGGCAGCTCGACCACATGGAGCTTGCTCAGGACTTCACCGCTGAGTACACCATCGATGAAGAGACCAACACAGCTACCATAACCTTCACACGTACAGACATCAATGCTCAGACAGGTGCAGCAGTTCTCGCTAAGATCCCTGTTCGTATCCTGTACTTTGATACCGATATTAAGGTTCCCGGCTTTACAGCACAGACATATTGGACAACATACAACTTCTTCCCCCAGGACATGAAGATGGATGTTGATATGGGTCTTATTACTCATACCAACGGTAAGACCTCTACCTTCTCTAACGAGGAGTTCCACGTTGATACAGAAACATATACCTCCAACGCAGCTATGGATAAGACTTACTTTGCAGAACACGGTACAACTCACGTTCATACTCCCGTAGCTCTCGAGGATAAGGCTGCAACATGTGCCGAGGTTGGTTACACCGGCAGAACCTTCTGTGAGGGCTGTAACTCTGTAGTTGAATGGGGTACTACCATTCCCATGACCGAGCACGTTTACAAGATCGTTGATGATACCATTGCCTGCGATTGCGGCAAGGTAAAGATGACCACAGGTCTTGAAACTATTGACGGCAAGAGCTACTACCTCGTTAACGGTAAGCTCAACAGCGGTTGGATGACAATTGCTGAGGAGTGGTATTACTTCGATACTACCACATACGCTTCTGTTGATACACTTTATAACGGTTATGTAACCTATGAGTTCTATCCCGACGGTAAGCTCGTTTCCGGTCAGTGGTATCATTCTGATGCCGGTCATAAGTACTACGAAGGTCCTTCCTTCCTCAGAGGCGGTAAGAGCTGTATGACCTGGTATACCATCGACGGTAAGGACTACCTCTTTGATAAGACAGGTTACGTTATGACCGGTACCCGTTGGGTAAACGACCAGAACGACGGTTCCGATACCTTCTACTGGTATAACTTTGACGAGTACGGCGTAAGCCAGGGCAGATACTACGGTAACGGTCTCCATGAGTGGAACGGTAACCTGTACTACCTCAAGGACGGTATAAACCAGTACGGTATGTACAAGGTAGACGGTGAATATTACTACTTCTACTTTACAAATTACAGATGCGCAATCAAGAACCAGTCCTTCTATTGCGGATACACCAAGGGCCTTATGCCTGTGGGCACATATGCCTTTGATGTTGACGGTAAGATGCTCAATAATGAGTATTACGTTATTGACGGCAAGCTTTCTTACTTTGTAAATGGCCAGCCTAACCAGGGTCCCGGCACTGTTACAGTTGACGGCGATTATTGGGATATTGATGCAAACGGTACCGTACTTTACACCGGTCTTCTTGAGGATGCTCTCGGCAATCTCATCTACTTCGAAAACGGTGTACAGACCGAATGGGTCAAGAACGGTGTAATCAGAGACAATGACGGCGAAGTTCGTTACTATGTTGACGGTGTGGCTACCCGTGCAGGTCTTGTAAGAGACATGAACGGTAACTACTACTACATCAATTCCTCCATGGTAGCAGTTAAGAACTGCACATATTCCTTCAACGCAGAAATGTCCAACGGATTACTTCCCGCAGGCACATATCAGTTCGGTGCTGACGGTAAGATGATCGATCCTCCTTACGTTGAGTGTGCTGAGCATACATGGCGCAAGTGGGTTATCGTTACTCCTGCAACCTACACAGCAGACGGTCTCAGACAGAGAGAATGCAGACTGTGTGACGTTGTTGAAACTGAAGTTATTCCTAAGGTTGAATGTACAGAGCACGTTTGGGGCGAGTGGGTTGTTACAACTCCTCCTACCTATACCGAGACAGGTATCGAGACCAGAACATGTACACTTTGTTCATTTGCAGAAACTCAGGTAGCTCCCGTTAAGGTATGTACACATACATGGGGCTTCTGGGTAGTTATGACTCCTGCAACCACCACCTCCACAGGTGTTGAGAGCAGAGGCTGTACCGAGTGTGGTGAGAGCCAGACTCAGGAAATCCCCGTACTTGCATCCGATGTTAAGAACGGTATTATGAAGGATGCTAACGGCGACGTTCGTTGCTATGTTGACGGTAAGGCAACCAGAGCAGGTCTTGTAAGAGACAATGACGGTTACTTCTACTACATCAACTCCTCTCTCAAGGCAGTTAAGAACTGTTCTTACTCCTTCAACGCAGCTATGTCCAACGGTCTGCTTCCTGCAGGAACTTATAAGTTCGATGCACAGGGCAGAATGATCGATCCTCCCGTAGCTGAGTGTAACGCTCACTTCCTCGGCAACTGGGTAGTTACAACTCCCGCAACCGAGACCACTACAGGTGTTGAGCTTGGTACATGCTACTACTGTCATGCGACCGATACCCGTGAGATCCCCGTACTTGAGCACGTTCACGTTTGGGGCGAATGGGTAGTTACAACTCCCGCAACTGAGGACACCACAGGTGTTGAGACCAGAACCTGCGCTTGTAACGAAACCGAAACAAGAGAGATTCCCAAGCTTCCTCATACACACGTATGGGGCGAGTGGACAGAAACAGTTCCCGCAACCTATACTTCTGTAGGTGAAGAGAGCAGAACATGTCCCAAGTGCGGTGAAACCGAAACAAGAGAGATTCCCATGCTTGTATGCACACATACATGGGGCGCATGGGTAGTTACAACTCCCGCAACCGAGAACTCCACAGGTGTTGAGACCAGAACCTGTGATGTCTGCGGTGCAACCGAAACACAGACCATTCCTATGCTTGACCATACACACGTATGGGGTGAGTGGGTAGTTACAACTCCCGCAAGCTATACTGCAGCAGGTGTTGAGACCAAGACCTGTGCAGGCTGTGGTGAAACAGAGACCAGAGAGATTCCTAAGCTCGTTTGCACAGAGCACGCATGGGGTGAGTGGGTAGTAACCACAGAGCCTACCTACACCACCGAGGGTGTTGAAACCAAGACCTGTGCTAACTGCGGTGCAACCGAAACACAGTCTGTTCCCAAGCTTGATCCTCCTCCCTGCACACACGTATGGGGTGATTGGATCGTTATGACCGAGGCTACCACCACTACTGCAGGTGTTGAGGCAAGAGGCTGTACCGAGTGCGGTGCGACCGAATCTCAGGATATTCCCGTAGTAGATCCTAATGCTGTTAAGAACGGCGTTATGAAGGATGCCAACGGTGATATTCGTTACTATGAAAACGGTGCAGCTGTTAAGAGTAAGGGTCTTGTTAAGTACAACGGTGACTTCTACTACATCAACTCCACCTCTAAGGCAGTTAAGAACTGCACATACTCCTTCAATGCAGCAAGAGCTAACGGTCTGCTCCCTGCAGGTACATACAAGTTCGATGCAACCGGTAAGATGATCGATCCTCCCGTTGCTGACTGTAACGCACACTTCTGGGGCGCATGGGTGATTATCACCGATGCTACCGAGACCGAGTCCGGCCTCCAGACCAGAGACTGCTACTACTGTAACGCAACCGATACAGAGGAAATTCCTGCTATCAACGTATGTGCACACGATTGGAGCGCATGGGTAGTAACCACTCCCGCAACCGAGACTGCAAACGGCACAGAGACCAGAACATGTACTCTTTGCGGTGAGACAGAAACACGCATCATTCCCATGCTTGAGCATACTCACGTATGGGGTGATTGGACAGTAACCACAGAGCCTACCTATACCACTGCAGGTGTTGAGACCAGAACCTGTGCAGGCTGCGGTATGTCTGAAACAAACACCATTCCCATGCTGGTTTGTACAGAGCACGTATGGGGTGATTGGGTAGTAACCAAGGAGCCTACCTATACCGAGACAGGTGTAGAGACCAGAACCTGCGGAAACTGCGGCGCAACAGAGACACAGACAATAGCTAAGGTTCCTTCCGATCTTAAGCAGGGTCTTGTATGGGATGCTGACGGCAACATCCGTTACTACGTTGACGGTGTAGCTGTTAAGAGTAAGGGTCTTGTTCAGGATGACGAAGGCAACTACTACTACATCAACTCCACCTCCAAGGCAGTTAAGAACTGTACATACTCCTTCAGCGCAGCAAGAGCCAACGGCCTGTTGCCTGCAGGTACATATCAGTTCGATGCAGAAGGCAGATTGATATTAAAATAAACACCCTACGGTGTTCCCCCCTCGGGGGGTGCCGCACATAATCGAAGCCTCCACGGGGCGTGCGGCGGGCAACGAAATCATTTAAGATTTCGGCTGATTCGGTCGTTCAAACCGAGGGTTTGCAAATTACCTGTAACGGTCAATTTGAAATATATAAACCGGAAAGGAGATCCTTTATGAAAACCGATCTTTTCACCAAAATCATCTCCATTCTTCTTTGTTTTATCTTTTTAATTGGTATTTTTCCCATAGCCTCACTTGCTGTTGACTTCAAGGACAGTCCTGACGGTTATTACAGCGTTATTTCCAAAACAGACTGGGAGCTTGCGCCGGGTATAACCGAGTCCGAGATCATCCTGAACAATGCTGCGGGCAGCAAACGTCAGGTAAATCACGTTGTGGAGATCGACATACATAATCCTTACACCAAGGTTATGCCCAGCGCAAAGGGTATGGCCGAGGGCTTGCAGGCAAAAAAATACGGCACCCAGGTTATGTCCGAGCAGGCAAAATATGCCGAGGAGCACGGATACGGTAACGTGGTTGCCGCTATGAATACCACCCTTCATTGGTATGATACAGACTACTATGCCCAGCACCCCGAGCTTGTGGGTGAGCCTCTGGGTCTTCTCATTATGGACGGAGTTGAATATTCCAACAGCCAGAGCCGTTATTTCGGTGCATGGACATGTCTTGTAATTAATTTTGACGAAAAGGACGGTGTAAAGCGTCCCGACAATATTCCCAAAACCGAGATCCGTCAGACCTATGATGCCATCACAGGCTGGGAGGAGCAGGTTATCCCCGCAAACTTCCATCCCCTTCTGGAAAACGGCAAAAATATTTACGGTATCGACGATCCCACCGAGCCTGCATCCCGTTCCTTTATGGGTGTCAAGGCAGACGGTACGATAGTCCTTGTTGTAAATGAGGGCCGTCTGGCGCCTCATTCTGTGGGCTTTAATTGCTATGAAATGGCAGAATTTATGCTGTCCCTCGGTTGCGTTTACGCGACCAACGGTGACGGAGGCGGATCCTCCACCTTCCTGTCACAGCGTCCGGGAGAAGAGCTTAAGATGCAGAATAAGCCCTCCGACGGTGCGGAGCGTCCCACCACCAACGGAGTTCTTGTTATATCCACCGCACCTGCTTCGGGAACTCTCGATCAGGCACATATCTCTTCAGAATATGATTATTATACTCCCGGCAGTACAGTTTCTTTCTCTGCAACAGGTACAGACTATACAGGTGCTGCGGCAGATATTCCTGTGGATGCCGTTTGGCAGCTGACAGATCCCTCCTTCGGTACTGTTGAAAGAGGAATATTCGTATCCAACGGTAAGCTCGGCGACGTAACCGTTCAGTTAAGTGTTGAAGGTGAGATCGTCGGAGAGCATACGATTCATATAGCTATGCCCGATAAGCTGTCATTTGCATCGTCAAGTATGGTAGTGGCTTACGGGGCAAAGACAGCCGTTGTGCTCAATGCTTCGTATCAAGGCAATACCGTGGTGCTCAAAGAATCGGACGTGAGCTTTTCTCTGTCGGATAACAGTATCGGGTCAATCGACGGCTTTTACTTTACGGCTACCGCAGAGGGAGTCGGTGCAGCATCGGGTGTTATTTCCGCAACTGTAGGTAGTGCAACCGCTTCTGCTTCCATCACGTTGGGCAACGGCTCCAATGTGGTATATACCTTTGAAAACGAAGGCGAGATAGAAACTGAGGCAGAAAAGCTTACAGGCTGGTCTGTTTCTGCGGAAAACGGAGCTTGCGGTAACCTCCATGTTATCAATAAATCCGGTGGTAAGGTCAAAAACGGAGATTGGGCTTTGGCCTTTGAGTGTGATTTCACCACACTTGACACAACCGGCAATAACAGCATTACCGTGAATTTCCCCGCACTTGACACTACCGATGCGACTGCAGTAGGCTTCTGGCTTTATGCTCCTTACGAAGCACGTAATGCCGAAATAAAATTCGGCAACGGCGGTATCGAAGTCGGCGAGCTATATGATCTCACAGAGGGTTGGAATTATATAAGTGCAGCACCGGGCGGCGATTCCTTTGACAGTATTACCGTAACGGTAGATGACAACAGTACTGACAATACAAATCTTAACGGCAGATTTGTATTTTATATCGACGATATTACAGTGGATTATTCGGAGGCGGTGGATGACCGTTATGCTCCCGTATTTTCCGATATTTGCGTTATTGATCCCACAAACGGAGCGGTAAACGCTCTTAATGGACAGACAGTCGGCTATAACAAGGCCTCCTATGAGGTATCTGTTGCGGAAAATACAGATTTTGCAAATGCTTCGGGCATTAATGAGCGCTCTGCACAGGCATTTATTGACGGTGTAGAGGTAGCTTGTACCTATAAAAACGAAAAAATTACCCTTTCGGGCATAACCCTGGCAGACGGTATTCATACCGTTATGTTCAAAATCGCCGATAACAAGGGAAATATCGCCTATACACAGGCAAAGATCATTATTAAGAGCGGCAGCGGGCTTTCAAGTGTCAGAGTTGAGCCTCACGATCCTGATGCCGACCGTCTGCCCATAGGCTCTGTTTATCAGCTGGACGTTACCGCTACCCAAATAGAAACATTAGACAAGGTGACGCTGTCCCTTGATCTTAACAATGCTTCCTCCTGGGAGCTTGAGGGTATGACCCTTGCTGCAGGCTTTGGTGTAACGTCTGCTGTTCAAAGTGCGGATAACATCGCAACTATCGTTATTGAGCGAACAGGTGAGGTTATTTCCACAGGTGAGACAATACTTGCCACAATACCTGTGCGTACCTGGACCTCTTCCTCGGATAAATCTCCCGCAGAGCTGGTCCGTGACGGTGTTATCTGGGCTCAGAGTGTGGAAATAGCTCTTGAAAAGGGCGAGGTAACATATGTAGATTCCTACGGATCCGAGGTTTTCGGAGCTTTCGGAATGAATGATATATCGGTTGATACCGAGCTGTTCTTTAACTATTCCGAAAAGGACAGTACAGAGGGCGCAAACGAATGGCTCAACAGCTGTATTTCGGCAGGTGTGGGCTTCCACGAGCATACTCCCGTGGCTATCGCCGACAAGGCAGGCAACTGTCAGGAGGCAGGGTATACGGGCAGAAGCTTCTGCTACGGCTGTGACTCTGTTGTCAAGTGGGGTGAAACCACTCTTGCAACAGGACATATATATAAGGTTAAAAACGGACAGCTCGTTTGCGTCTGCGGTGATGTAAAGACCGGCACCGGACTTGTTGAGCTGAACGGAAAGAGCTGTTATCTGGTAAACGGAAAGCTGCTGGGCGGCTGGGTAAGCATGGGCGGCTCCTGGTATTACTTTGATACCAAGACCTATACCTCTGTAGATACATATAATAACGGCTACGTTACCTTTGAGTTCTACCCCGACGGCAAGCTGGTATCCGGTGTATGGTATCACTCTGCCGCAGGCCATAAGTATTATGAGGGCCCTGACTGTCTCAAGGGCGGAAGCAGCTGTATGACCTGGTACACCATCGACGGTAAGGACTACTGCATCGACAAGGACGGATACGTTGCAACAGGTACCCGCTGGGTAGATGATCAAAATGACGCATCCGATACATACACCTGGTATATTTTTGACGAATACGGTGCCTGCCAGGGCAAATGGAATTATACAGGCCTTGCCAGATGGAACGGCAATCACTATTACGTTAAAAACGGCGTCTCCCAGTACGGAATGTACAAGGTAGACGGAGAATATTACTACTTCTATTTTTCAAATAAATACGCAGGCATAAAGAATCAGTCCTTCTACTGCGGATATACCAAGGGATTGCTTCCCGTAGGCACCTACTTCTTTGATGCAGAGGGACGAATGCTCAATGATGACGTTTATGCCTTTGACGGTGTTCTGTATTACTTTAAGACAGGTGTAAAGTCTCAGGGAACGGGCAGCGTTGATATTAACGGCAACAGCTATGCTATCGCCTCTGACGGCAAGGTGCTTTATACC
The DNA here is from genome assembly GCA_017416185.1 of Clostridia bacterium. Classification (GTDB taxonomy): domain Bacteria; phylum Bacillota; class Clostridia; order Oscillospirales; family CAG-272; genus RGIG7300. The sequence continues at coordinate 128,682 of JAFQDF010000033.1, read as the reverse complement.
GGTCTTTTTAAGGGCCCCGATCAAAAGACACATTATTATGAAAACGGTGTTGAGGCAGAATGGATCAAAAACGGCATTATCAGAGATGATGACGGTGAGGTACGTTACTATGTTGACAGCGTTGCAACCTATGCAGGTCTTATAAGAGACGTAGAGGACAACGGAGCATATTACTATATCCACTCGGATCTCAAGGCTGTAAAGAACTGCAGCTTTACCGTTCCTGAGTCAATGACCAACGGTCTCTTGCCTGCAGGTACATATCAGTTTGGTGACGACGGTAAGATGATCGATCCGCCCTACGTGGAGTGTGCAACCCATACATTTGGCAACTGGGTCATTGTAACCTCTGCAACCTATACCTCCGAGGGCTACAAAAGAAGAGATTGTAAGCTTTGTGACGTTTATGAGGAGCTGATAATTCCTAAGGTTACCTGCACTGCCCATGTGTGGAGTGCTTGGACGGTAACAGTACCGTCAAGCTATACCGAAACAGGAATTGAGACCAGATCGTGTACCCTTTGTACGCTTACCGAAACACAGATCGTTCCTGTTAAGGTATGTACTCATATATGGGGTGCGTGGGTCATCCATACTCAACCCACCGCTTCTTCTGCAGGTGTAGAGGGCAGAGGCTGTACCGAGTGCGGCAAGACCGAGACACAGCAGATACCTGCATCTTCTGTGAAAAACGGACTTATCAAGGATTCAAACGGTGATGTCCGTTACTATGTTGACGGCAAGGCTACCCGTGCAGGTCTTGTGAGAGATAATGAAGGTAACTTTTACTATATCAATTCTTCCCTTAAAGCAGTTAAGAATTGTTCTTACTCCTTCGCTGCGTCTATGGCAAACGGTCTGCTTCCTGCAGGCACATATAAGTTCGATGCTACAGGCAAGCTGATCGATCCCCCCGTTACCAAGTGCAGGGCTCACTATTGGGGAGAATGGAAGACCGCTGACGCAGCGGGTCTTGAGATCAGAAAATGCTGCTACTGCGGTACATCCGAAACAAGAGAGCTTTCGGTACATACACACAGCTGGAGTGCCTGGACGGTAACAGTTCCCGCAACTGAGGATACGGTAGGTACTGAAACCAGAAGCTGTTCCTGCGGCGAAAAGGAAACCAGAGAAATTCCCAAGCTGCCGCATACACATATTTGGGGCGAATGGGTAGTAACAACTCCCGCAAGTTATACGTCCGAGGGTGTTGAAACAAGAACTTGTCCCAAGTGCGGTGCAAGCGAAACACGTAATATTCCCATGCTCATATGCACACACAGCTGGGGCGAATGGGTGGTATCAACTCCTGCAACCGAGACTTCTACAGGTGTTCAAGCCAGAGAATGTACCCTTTGCGGCGAAAAAGAAACCGCAGAGATCCCCCTGCTTGAACATACTCACGTATGGAGCGACTGGATTGTAACAGTTCCTGCCACTTACACCTCTGTCGGTGCTGAAGTCAGAACCTGCGCAGGCTGCGGTGAAACAGAAACAAGAGAAATTCCCATGCTCATTTGTACAGAGCATATCTGGAGTGCGTGGACAGTAACAACTCCTGCGACCGAGACCTCTGTGGGTATTGAAAGCAGAACCTGTGCAAACTGCGGCGAAGCTGAAACCAGAGAGATACCTATACTTGAGCATGTTCATGTATGGAGCTCCTGGCTTATTACAGCTCCTGCAAGCTATACAGTCTCCGGCGTTGAGTCCAGAGCCTGTGTCGGCTGCGGTGAAGCCGAGACAAGAGAAACTCCCAAGCTCCTTTGCACAGAGCATATTTGGAGTTATACAATAACTGCTCCTGCAAGCTATACCTCTGCAGGCGAAATGACTGCTGTTTGTGCAAACTGCGGTGCTGTCGAAATCGAGGAAATTCCTATGCTCGTATGTGCAGAGCATATATGGGGTATATGGACGGTAAAGAGCGCTGCAAGCTATGAAGAGGCAGGCATTGAAGCAAGAGCCTGTGCAGTATGTAATGCCACTGAGGAAAGAGAGATTCCAATGCTTGGAGTTCCCGGTTGCACACATACCTGGGGCGGCTGGATCATTATGACCGAGGCCACAACCACCTCTGCAGGAGTTCAGACAAGAGGCTGTACTCAGTGCGGTATGACCGAAACGCAGAGCATTCCCGTTGTGAATCCCAATGCTACCAAGAACGGCATTGTGAAGGATGCCAACGGTGACATACGTTATTATGAAAACGGTGTAGCTGTTAAGAGTAAAGGTCTTGTTATATATAATGGAGATTACTACTACATCAACTCCACCTCTAAGGCAGTCAAGAACTGTACATACTCCTTCAATGCAGCAAGAGCAAACGGTCTGCTCCCTGCAGGCACCTATAAATTTGATGCACAGGGCAGGATCATCGATCCTCCCGTAGCTGACTGCAAGGCTCATTTCTGGGCAGAGTGGACTGTGATCACTCCTGCCACCGATACTGAAGCAGGTCTTCAGTCAAGAGATTGCTATTACTGTAAAGCAAGCGAAAAGGGTGAAATTTCTCCCCTTTCCTGTGCTCACAGCTGGTCTGTATGGACAGTTGTATCCTCCGCAACAGAGGATACTGTAGGTAATGAGATCAGGCTTTGCACCCTCTGCGGTGAGACCGAGGCAAGGGATATTCCCACGCTTGACCATACCCATGTATGGAGTGATTGGCTCATCACAGCTCCTGCAAGCTACATTGAAAAAGGTATCGAGAGCAGAGCTTGTCCCAAGTGCGGGGAGACCGAGACCAAGGAAATTCCTATGTTTACTTGTACAGAGCATATCTGGAGCTCTTGGACAGTCAAGACCCCGGCAAGTGAAAGTACTGTAGGTCTTGAGGAAAGGACCTGTGCCGATTGTGCAGTCACCGAGAGCCGCAGAATTCCCATGCTTGACCATACCCACGTATGGAGCAACTGGCTCCTGACAACTCCCGCAAGCTATACCAATATAGGTGTGGAAACAAGGACCTGTGCAGGCTGCGGCGAGGCAGAGACAAGAGAGATCCCCATGCTTATCTGTACAGAGCATATTATGAATTGGGTAGTTACAACCCCTGCAAGCTATACCTCAAAGGGTATTGAAACAGGCACCTGTGCCAACTGTAAGGTAAGCGAGACAAGAGAGCTGCCTATGCTTATCTGTGCCGAGCATATTATGAGCTGGATAGTTACGACCCCTGCAAGCTATACCTCAAAGGGTATCGAAACAGGCACCTGCACCAACTGTAAGGCAAGTGATACAAGGGAGATACCCATGCTTATCTGTGCCGAGCATATTATGAGCTGGGTGGTAACGACCCCTGCAAGCTATACCTCAAAGGGTATCGAAACAGGCACCTGTGTGAACTGCGGCGCAACCGATACAAGGGAAATTCCTATGCTGGTTTGTTCAGCACATATATGGGGTGACTGGGTAGTAACAACACCTGCCACCACCTCAACAGGTATCAAGACAAGATCTTGTACAGTCTGTGGTGTTACTGAAACACAGATAATTGAAAAACTTCCCGATCCCAATGCACCTAAAAACGGACTTGTATGGGATCCCGACGGCAACATCCGTTACTATGAAAACGGTGTAGCTGTTAAGAGTAAGGGTCTCGTTGAGTACGAAGGCAACTACTATTACATCAACTCCTCTTCAAAGGCAGTCAAGAACTGTACGTACTCCTTCAATGCGGCAAGAGCTAACGGCCTGTTGCCTGCAGGTACATATCAGTTCGATGCTGAAGGCAGATTGATATTAAAATAAACACCCTACGGTGTTCCCCCTTCGGGGGGTGCCGCACATGATCGAAGCCTCCACGGGGCGTGCGGCGGGCAACGTAAATCAAATTTACGGCAGAATCGGTCAGGATTTTTCAGAAAGGGTCAGATGTTATATGAAAATAGTATTTGTTTCAAATTATTTTAACCATCATCAAAAGCCCTTCTGTGAAGAGCTGTATCAAAGACTCGGCTCGGATTTTACCTTTATCTCCACTACCGTAATGCGTGAGGAGAGAAGAAAATTAGGCTATGCACAGGATAATCCCCCATATGTGCTTCTTTGCTATGAAGGAGAGGAGCAACGAAAAAAAGCATTATTCTTAATAAATGATGCCGATGTAGTTATTGCAGGCGGTGTGCCATCCGATATTCTTAAAGACCGTATACGTCAGAACAAGCTTTTGTTCAGATATACAGAACGTCCTTTTAAGAAAAAAATATCTTATCTTAAAAAGTTTTATCACGGTATAAAGCTCAATAAGAGGGATATGGGAAATAAGAATATTTATATGCTTTGTGCCAGTGCATATGCGGCAGGTGATTATGCAGGTGTGGGTTTATATAAGAACCGTGCATATAAATGGGGATATTTTCCGGCGGTAAATGAATATGATACAGATTCTTTGATGTCCCAAAAGAAAACCAACACCATTATGTGGTGCGGACGTTTTATAGATTGGAAGCATCCCGATGACGTTATTACCCTTGCCGCAAAGCTAAAATCAGCAGGTTATGATTTTTTGTTGAATATCGTAGGCGGCGGAGTAATGGAAGAAGAGCTAAAGCAACTTTCATATGATCTTGGAGTTTCGGATAAAATTACTTTTCTCGGTTCTATGCCTCCCGAAAAGGTCAGAACATATATGGAGGAAGCAGGCATATATTTGTTTACCAGCGACCGACAGGAGGGCTGGGGGGCAGTGCTCAACGAGTCTATGAACAGCGGATGTGCTGTTGTTACAAGCCATGCGGTGGGATCTGCACCTTTTCTTGTACGTGACGGTGAAAACGGATTTTTATACGAATCCGAAAATACTGAAATGTTGTTCGATAAGGTCAAGTATTTGTTGGATCATCCCGAAGAACAAAAACGGCTTGGAAGTGCCGCTTATGAAACAATGACAGGATTATGGAATGCAAAGACTGCTGCTTCGAGGTTTTTGCAGCTGTCGGAAAAGCTACTGTCAGGAGAAAATAATCCCGGGCTTTTTGAGGACGGTCCCTGCAGTAAGGCAGAGATCTTAAAGGATAATTGGTTTAAGGAAAACAAAGAATGAAATTTTTTAAAAACAGAACAGCCCGCAATGCAGGATGGCTTATAGGCGGAAGAATCATACATATAATACTGTCCTTTGTCATAGGGCTGTTAAGCGCAAGATATCTCGGCCCCGGAAACTACGGACTGATCAATTATGCTACAGCCTTTGCAACCTTTTTCAATGCCTTTTGTACTTTGGGTATCAATTCTGTAATCGTAAAAAACTTTATAGACCATCCCGAGGAGGAGGGCGAAACATTAGGAACTACCCTGATCCTGCGATTAGTATCCAGTTTTCTTTCATTGTGTACCATTACAGGTATAGTCAGTATTATTGACCGCGGTGAAACGGTAACTATAGTTGTTGTTGCGCTTTATTGTATCAGTCTTGTTTTTCATGTTTTTGATACCTTCAATTATTGGTTCCAGTCAAAGCTTCTTTCAAAGTATTATGCAATAGCAACTCTTGTATCCTATCTTGCTGCTTCTACTTACCGTATAGTTTTACTGATGACAGGCAAAAGCACTCAGTGGTTTGCTATTGCAAACTCTGTGGACTATGCTATAGTCGCAGTTTTGTTGGTTATATTCTATAAGACAAATCACGGTCCCAGGCTTTCATTTTCACTGAGAAAGGCAAAGGAGCTTCTCAGTGTCAGCTGCAGCTATATACTTTCCGGCCTTATGGTTGCGGTATATGCGGCTACAGATAAGCTTATGCTCAAGCAGATGCTTGACGAGACCTCTGTCGGTTATTATGCCTTGGCTTTTTCTATAAGCACGATGTGGGCATTTATTCTGGCAGCAATCATAGATTCCATGAAGCCGGGCATTATGCGAGATCATAATGAAAACAAAGAAAAGTATATACAAGGCAACCGTAACCTTTATGCTATAATCTTCTATTTTTCTCTGTTTGCATCCTCTTGTGTTTTTGTAGTAGCTCCTCTGTTTATAAAAATTGTATACGGAGAGGCCTATCTTCCTGCCACAACACCCTTGAGAATCGTTACATGGTATGTTGCATTCTCTTACTTAGGTGTAGCAAGAGATATATGGATAGTGTGTGAGCGCAAGCAAAAATATCTGAAGTATATGTATGCGGGCTCTGCTGCTCTGAATATAGTCTTAAATTACTTTGCTATTCCCATATTCGGCGCAAGCGGTGCGGCTATAGCAACCTTGATCACCCAGATCTCCACCATATTCCTGTTCCCTGTATTAATTAAGGATATGCGTCCCAATGTCAAGCTGGTCGCCGAGGCGGTAATGCTCAAGGGAATGCTCAAAAACCGCAAAAGTAAAAAGAAAGAGAATTAAAGGATCAGTTTTTTGATGAACCGTATAATAGTCACCGCAGGAGCCACCTATCTTGATATAGATGCCTATGCCTGCAGTATAGCCCTGGCAGAGCTACTTCACTTAAAGGGAATTGATGCTGTAGCTTATTCGGACGCTCCCTGTAATTACAGCGTGTGTCCTTCCCTTATAGAAAAAGGGCTGCTTGTAACCTCTTTGCCGAAAGAGATTGAGGAAAAAGCAAAATATATAATTGTTGACGTATCCGACCCGAATTACCTTAAGGATAATGTTCCTTTGGATAATATCATCAAGGTCTATGACCATCACGTTGGCTTTGAGGAATACTGGACAAGCCGTATCGGTGACGGTACGAACATCGAGTTTATCGGTGCTGCAGCAACTCTCATATACCGTGAGTGGAAAAAGGCAGGTCTTGAGGATAAAATGTCGGGGCATACGGCAAGACTTCTTGTTGCGGCTATCCTTGACAATACTCTTAACCTTACCTCATCAAACACAACCGAGGAGGACAGAGAGGTTTTTAAGGCTCTGTGCAGAAAAGAAAGTATTGGTGAAGAGTGGTGCGCTGCTTATTTTTCCGAGGTGCAGAAAAGCGTTGAGTCTGACCTGAAAAATGCAATTTTCAATGATATCAAGGCTATAAACAATAATAATATTCTCCCATCCCGTATGGCACAGCTCTGTGTCTGGGACGGGGAGGGCATAATAAAAAAGCTGCCTGAGATAAGGCAGTACTTCGACGGTAAGGACAACTGGTTGATGAACATTATAGATATAAAACACCGTTGCAGTTATTTTGTTACTGACAATTCGGTTTGTCAGACAGGACTCGAGGAGGTCTTCGGTGTCCGTTTTGAATCGGGGGTTGCAATATCACCGGTTCCTTACCTACGTAAAGAGATTATTAAAAATATAATTTCAAAAAATATTGGAGGTTGAAACTATGGTAGAATTAGGATTCATTCATGGCAGATTTCAACTGTTTCACAATGATCACCTGAACTACGCCCTGCTCGCAAAGGAGCAGTGCAAAAAGCTCATCGTGGGAATCACTTCCCCCGAGAACGCTACGCTTATCCGTGAAGACATAGATCCTCACAGAAGCGAAGCGGCAGCAAACCCCTTTACCTATTATGAAAGATTTAATATGGTAAAGCTCGCCCTTTTGGAGGCTGGAATTCCGAGAGAGGATTTTGAGATAACTCCTTATCCTATAGAGCGTCCTGAGATACTGTATAACTATGTACCTCTCCACGCTACATCCTTCTTTACTATCTATGATGATTGGGGCTATGAAAAGCTTCACAGACTGGGAGAGCTGGGATACGGTACCCATGTACTTTTCGATAAGAGAGAGAAAGCAATGTGCTCTACCGAGATCAGACAGAAGATCGTAGACGGTGTTGACTGGAGCGATATGGTACCCAAGGCGGTATATGACTACATCGTTGAAAATAACTTGACAGATAAAGTAATCAAATTATTACAGAAGTAAAAATCAAGGAGAGAATTAATGAATTTTGATGTAAACAGCATTCCTGTATCAGAGAGAGTTCATATCACCAAGAATCTTCTCAGATGGGGAATAGATATTGACCAGTACACAGGTAAGATCGACTATATCGAGGGTACCAAGCCTCTCGAGGTGAGAGCTGCATCCATCCACCTTATCCGTCACGCTGAAACTATGGCGGTTGCAAAGCACGAGTTTATGAGCGACACATCCGATAACTGCGGCTTTACCGAAAACGGTGAGGCTATTACCCGTAAGCAGGCAACCGAGCTTGATCCTTATGATTTTGACGTTGCTCTCTACGGTCCTATTCCCAGAGTTGTACATACGCAGGAGATAATTATGTCTCATCCGCAGAAATTTGAGGCAATAAAGGTACATAAGCTCCACGGTATCGATAACACAGGCTGGGAATATAAGTCCTTCGAGGAGATCCATCAGACCCCCACATTTATCGCCCGTGAGTTAGAAAACAATATGTTCGCAAGAACAAAGAGCGGTACTTCCTGGGGTATGGTAATTGCTAACTGCGTTGATGTTATGGACTATATCAACGAAAATTACGCAGGCAAGAAGATACTTCTTATGAGCCAGGGCAGCGTGCTTCGTGCATTTGAGATCCTTCTTAGAAAGAGGGAGCATCCCTGGGACGACTTTACCGTTGAGGGTATGTACCATGTCGGTGACGATACCAACAAGAAGAAGAACTACGGTATTGTAAGCAAGATTTATTAATCTGAAAACAGCGAGGTATACGTTATGAAAAAAATTATAGCATTATTGATGGTAGCAGCGATGCTTGTCTGCATCTGTGCTTGCAAAAAAGAAGCTCCTTCCGCTCCGAAAACAGAAACCGAGAAGGACACAGAAACGAGTGGCAGCACAGAGTACTATAAAACAGACGTTGAAACAAACGAGTTTGAAACTCCATACGGAACGTTGAGTTACCCCATAGAGTGGGTCGGAAAGGTAGATGTTACTACAGTCGAGGAGGGAGAAAATTTCAGGGTTATCTTCAAGGCTAAGTATAATGATCTGAGTATTCCTCTGTATGACATAGTTTTCGGCAAGATCGAAACAGAAAACGCCTTTAAGATCGGCGACCTGCCCTATGAAGACACAAGCGTAGAGGTATATTGCGATGACCATACCCTTGAAGGAACAGAGCTTGTCCCTGAAGAATTTTCCGAGGAATATGCTATACTGTGCGAGGATCTCAATGTCATAATTTCTCATCTTGTATACGACCACGGTATGACGGTAAACTGAATCAAAATCACAATTCTCCCGCAGCGGTATCTGCTACGGGAGATTTTTAAATTACGGTTCACTATTTTTAATATAAACTTTTAGTTATAGGCTATGTGTAGACTAACAGTATCACACATAGCCTATATTTTTTTATTATTTTTTGTATCCTATTATATGGAACATGAATAGTAAGGAGAATTTGGAATGGATACTGTTTCTGTGATCAAAAACCGCATTTTACATCTGTGCGGAGAAAGAAATATTTCAATAAACAAGTTAGCAAATATTTGCGGTTTGCCGCCCTCTTCCATAAAAAATATACTTTACGGAAAAAGTCATAATCCGAAAATTCTTACTCTGAAAATGATATGCGATGGCTTGGAAATAACTCTCAAGGAGTTTTTTGACACGGAAGAATTTGAAAATCTGGAACAGGAAATAAAATAAGCTATACGGAGGTTTTTATGGATCTGAATGCTTCAACACCACAGCTATTCTGGAAAAAGAAGACTATTATTTCTTATGTGCTCAGCATACTTGTTTTTATGATCCACATATCAACATACGGACAGTATGGCCATGGAGAAGGAATAGTATCTGTTGTAAATCAAAAATTCAATTTTTTCTTTACCGAATCAATTTCCCGTTTTGCCGTTCCCATGTTTTTTATACTTTCCGGAATAGCATTTTTCAGAAATTTTGAGGTCAAACAGTATTTCGGCAAACTCAAGTCAAGAGTGTTTACCCTGTTGATACCCTACCTTGCCTGGAATACAATATGGATGCTTTTTGATATTATTTGTTCTCATACCTTTATTTCCCGATTTTTCATAGGCAGACCGATCTTTGAGATTACTTTACCCAATATCCTCAGCGGCATATTCCTGCATAAGTGCGTTATACCCTTTTGGTTTATCCTGGATCTGATGATTTTTATAGTGCTTTCTCCGTTGATAAATCTTGTAATCAAGAACAAATATGTCGGCATGGGAACAATGCTTGTTTTATCGGTGCTTCTGATATTTAACATCAGTCTTCCCATAACCGTTTCCACAAATGAGGATTCGATCATTTACTTCATTTTCGGCGGCATTCTGGGTAAGCATTATTTTGATCATCTGTGCAAAAAATCTCCTATCCCCGCCCGTATAGCTTCGGGGGTATTTCTGACTGTTATAATCGTACTCAAAAATATATTCCCCGACTCAACCTATACCGCAAAACCGTTTGTTACTACCCTTGTATATATACTCTGTGCAGTTTCTCTTTGGTGTATATTTGATGCATTTATTGACAGAATGAAGGAAAGACCCTTATACACCCGATCCTTTATGGTTTTTGCCATACACACGAATGTTTCGGCAATTATTACAAAGTTGATCACTATCTTCTTGCCTCGACGTGAGGAGCTGTTTATCCCTAATTTTATAGTTACAATAGTTCTTACCCTGATTTTGATCAATATCTTTTGTATTCTGCTGGAAAAGTATTTACCCACGGTAAATTATGTACTGTCAGGAAAAAAGCCTGTTAAAAAGAAAGCTTAGATAAAAACCTCCCCTGTTGGGGAGGTTTTTTGATCGCTTATACGGTTGTTCTGTATAAGATAAATACCTTTAACTGTTCATTCTATACAGAACAAACGGTTATAGTAGCTTTATCTTATATCATGAACACCTCGATTACAGCATCATCGTGTGACAGTAAAAGCTTTTAGATCAGTTACACCCGATTAATGGGTGCAGGGACTGCTCCCTGCCGATTGATGGGTGCAGGAATTTTATTCTGCCGAAGTTTCGCAGAGCTACCCATCGTGTGATAATAAAAGCCTTTAGCTAAACTTCACCCGATTAATGGGTGCAGGGACTGGTCCCTGCCGATTAATGGGTACAGGGTCTTCGACCCTGTTTACTTGGAGGCGAGATCGCGCTCGTACTTCTCGATCATCTTCTTAAACGTGACTCCCATACGAATTATGAAATTTCATCGTAAAAACCGCACCGTTATCGGACACGAAGAAGAGTGTACATATAGGATAAGTATAACCGTATAACTCTTATAAGACCGATAATATATAAACAGAACAAAACCTCGGCTAAAATGCGACGCAATCGTATTTTAGCCGAGGTTTATAATTTTGCTTGCGGCCTGCGTAAGATTGGCGAAACCACTATGCTTAAAATGCAATTCGCAAAGCGGCTCTTAAAAGCGAACAGTTGACAAATTACCTATCATAGTATATAATAAAATTGAAAACAAATGATAGGTGGGTTTTGCATGAAATATTTGATCAAGAAGATGCGTGAGTTTACAAACATGAGCCAAGAACAATTTGCTAAAGAAATCGGGACTACAGTAGTTTCGGTTAACCGTTGGGAGAACGGCAAGTCGATACCTAATCCTATGGCTCAGAACCAACTCAATCTTTTTTGTAATAATCATAATATTGATATAGCTGAAGTAATCGTAGAGAAGTATCGTTACGAACACGGTGACGATATGCTTATTTTATATCACGGTTCTAAAGAAGGGCTCAAAGGAAAAATTCAACCTAAGAGCCGAGAGGACTGCGATTTCGGTATAGGTTTCTATACCGGTACTGATACCATTCAGCCTTTGACTTTGGTTTGCGGTGAACCTAATCCAAAGTTCTATGCTGTAGGTTTGATACTCGATGGATTGAAGGTTCTTGATCTTGAACTCGGGTTGGATTGGGCAATGGTAGTTGCATATCACCGTGGCTATATGGATACAGTAAAAGACAGCGAGCTGTACGAGAAATATGCTCACCTGTTTGATGATTACGATATAGTGATCGGTCACATTGCAGATGACCGTCTTTATACCGAGCTTACCCGTTTCTTCAATGGAGATATTACCGACACCGCCCTTATGAAATGCTTGGTCGCTCTCGATCTTGGCAAACAATATGTTGCTAAGACCCAAAAAGGATGTGATGCGTTCTCTGTAATTTCAGAATCGGATATTTATCAGATGGAGCTTACCGCCCTTCAGGAAAAAGCAACCGTACGCAGAAAAGAGAGCTATGATATTGCAAACCAAATAGAAAAACGATATAGACGTGAAGGCAAGTATTTTGATGAAATTTTGAGAGGTGAATAAAATGCTTGATGTGTTCGAATTAACTTTGTGCGATATGCAGGGCAAACTTTTTGAGATGTCTGCCGCCGAAGGCTTTTCAAGTGAATCTTTCATCAAGACTTTTATGCTTTCTGATACAGCAGTTGATCTTGATAAGACCTTCAATCATATGCAATGGGCGGGTCAGGGATATATCATCGACCGACTGAAAGAGCAAAATGCAGATACACTTGCAACAAACGGGGATTTGTTTGACAATGAAACACTTTACTGGTCCGGGTATCTCTACCGATATTGGCACTTCTATACAGGAGAAACGAGCAAAGAGATCTACAAGCAAGCTCCTGCTTCCATAATGAGAGCAATGTATTTGATGTATCATACCATGAGTCCTGAAATGGCTATCGATCGTCTGAAAGAATCCTACGCAAGAAAACATAAATAAATCACTGCAATAATTCAAATTGTATGATTTAAAATAAGACCTTATGGCAATCATCATAACGGACGGACTGTTTCCGGACGTTAATGATAAACGGTGAGGCTTGAGGTATCATAAATACAAGGTGTTCAGAAATAGGCTTTATTAACCATCCTCCTCACCTAAGGGAGGTATGGCTATGAAAAAAGAGCCGGACAAAACTATACCCGAATATATCGGGGAAAGGATATGGGTAGAGGAAGCATATCTTTTGTTTCTCAACAATTATGCCTTAAAATCAGGGTTTATTTCCGAGATAGATCATAACAATATGATACGTAAGATAAAATACAGAACATACTCGCTCGAAAAAAGAGCAAAAGAGAGTTTAATGTAAATAACATTTTAATATCAACAAAAAACGTACCGCGGATTAAAAATCTACGGTACGTTTATTATTTTAGAATTACTTTCAGAACAAGCAAATCGTTTGAAAGAAGGAGCTCAAGGCAAATAACAGTTATAACTGTTAGCGATATTTTTCGACAGGGAGTACAATATACTTACGTTGTTGGTAACCTAAAAACTGTAAAGGAGAGTGAAGATGTTTAAATACCGTGTATGTTACGACGGGTGCAAATATGGCATAGAGGCACATGAAAACGGTGAAGCTGTATGCAGATCAGACGGTCTGTTTGAGTCTGAGGATAAAGCTGTTGAATTTGCAAATCTTTGTACTGTATTGCAACTTAGTCCTATACATCTTGAAGACGTGTCGGAAGATATCCTTTTTGTTAGAAAAGTTAACTAAAAATTCAGCATTTAGGACAAAACCGTCATTTATATAAAAGAGGACGGTGAACGTTATGCCTGAGTTAGAGGCGCTATCTAAAAAGATATTGAAATTTCGGCACGAACACAGAGAAAGTCAGCTTGAGTTTGCCGAACATTGCGACATAAGTCACTATACTATGAGTTCTATAGAAAATGTGGCGGATGACGTTAAGGTGAGTACTGTACAGAAGATAGCAGCTTATACGGGTATGACCGTTTCCGAATTGCTTGACCCCGAATAAAACAATTCACAAAAACCACCCTGTCATGGGTGGTTTTGTAACTTTTATTATTGCTTACTTATAAATCTTATTTGTTTACATACGTGTTTGAATTTTACAAATATTTTCGAGAAGAATCTATACACCCACATAACAGGAAGAAGTGCTTTATGACGGTGAAAAAACGGATAGTTTTCCTTAACGTACGGACCTGTGGGAAAGAGCCTGTTAATTATATACTTCGCCTTTCCGGATTTGGTTATCTTACCGTCGCCGTTGGCAAATTTCTCTATCATTCCTCTGTATAATACGTTTTTATTTCCGAAGCTTCCCGAATCAATAAAAAATTTCAGCAGTTGTTTTTCTTCCTCATTGAGGATATCTGCAATACGATTTTCTCTTGCGGCATCAATATCAAATATTTTTTGGGATAAAGAGCGTATGTTTTTTTCAAAAACGGTAAGTTTTATTTTTTCTAACTCCGTGGCAAGATACCGTTTATTAAAACTTTCACCGTATTTGCGAAGGTAGACAAAAATATCTGTTAAAGGTTTGAGTCCCACGCCACCGGTATAATTAAAATGCTTGTATGCATGAACAAGAATATAGATATAAAAATCTTCAATCGAAAACCTGAACTCGTATTTATTTTCGTCCGGTCTTTCAAGTCTCTGCCAAACGTCGAGATAATAATTATAGAATACGGCATCTACAGATTCTATCGCCAGATATACGTGCATCTCAAAGTTGAAGAAGGGAGACTTTACATACACGTCGTGGATATCCTTGCCGTAACCGTCAACCTTATAACCGTTATTGACCATATAATTACGTACAAGATCACGTTTGTTGATATCGATAAGTATATCGTTATCTACCATCTGCCGCATACCAAGCTTAGGATAAATGTTCTGGAGGATAATACCCTTTAGGGGAAGATAGGCAATTTCGTTTTTGTCCATAAATCTGAAGAGCTTTTCACGTTCCACAGAATACATAAGACTGCTTTTTATCGCCCGATTTACCGACAGTCTCCACACCTTCATAAGCTCAGGATCAAGCTCGTCCCAATAAGGCTCAAGCGCCATACAGGTCACAGAGAGCATTTTATGCCTTTTTGCCTGGACAAACACCGCCGAAAGATCCATTGCTTCAACGCTCTTTTTATCCGGAACTATGTTGTGAAGCGCACAGGAGGTAAGATATATCACGTCAAGACCGCTTTTAAAACCGTTATCCATTCACTTTACCTCCACGTCATTTTGCAAACAGGTATTTGCAGTATTTGGTAGTAGTTTAGCATATGTAAAACTATTTTTCAAGATGTTTTTTTCAACAAACCGTTCTGTCGGCGAAGGAATAGAGGATTAATTTAATAATACATATCCCGCAATTACTTGATTAAATGAGGTAAATAACGCGCAAAAGCCACCCTTTGAGGGTGGCTTTTGCGGTATTATAAAGCCGTAAACATTTTGCAAAGAGTTCCGAGGGGAAGGAACCCTTATTTAACATTAGTCACAGCAATATATATACCAAGTGTCCAACAGCTCGGTCGTTACGTGAACGCATTTTGTACATCTGCCGATATTGTATCTGAATTTCTGGCATCTGGGCTGAGTAGTACGTGCCTTATGGGTAGTTGCCGTAACTATCTGATATTCATAAACATGGGAACATATGGCATAAGAACCGGAAATCTCTATATCGTTTTCCATACAGTAATGAAGATATGCTATTTCATAGGCTTCAGCTTCGGTATACATACCTGTTATGGTTATTTCCTCGTCCTCTATAAAAAAGGTGTATTCCTGTTCGTGAGCAAAAATTCCCACAGACATAGGGATAAGTAAAACGGATATGAGTATTAAACAAATAATTTTTTTCATTTTTCTCTCCTTTGATCTGAAATATTTTCCCCTCATTTGTATAATGATGTTTTTTTTATTTTTGCCGAAATTTGTTGTATTTATTTACAATTTGTTAATCTTTGATACCTATAAGAATATCCCTCCCGAGAGGAGGGATATTCTTATGCTACTGTGTAACAACCACATAGTTTATTATTTCTTCTATCAGATCTGTATTATCTGCTGATATAACATATTCATTATCATTTATCCAACTTGATGCTTGCCAATACGAAGTTATTTGAACACAATCAAAAGGATAGCCATCTTGTGAGTAATATTCGTATTCAAGCAAATCGAAACGACTTTTATTAAAATACGAGGGATCAAAAGTGATTTTATACCGTATTCTGTGAGATTCTTTTGTCCATATTATTTCGATTTGTGAAGTTTCTTCTTTATACATCGTTATACTACTTAAAACAAACTCTTCCGGCAATCCTATAGGAAGATATATCGGTTCCTCGATATACTCATCTAAATCATCAATACTGTCAAAGTTGAGAACATCTGAGGGTGCCTCCAATTTGTGTTGTTCTACCGTAACGCTTTCCCCGGACTGAACAGTGTATAGAGTATTGATTCCAAATATTCCAACAAGCCAATCCGAAAAGGCACATGCCGTAGTAACTAATACGACAATGATAGCTAAGATCGCAGCAATTATACGTATTTTAAGATTCTTTTTGCGGCGGTGAAGAGCCATAGCTTCTATCTTCTTTTTTGCACGCAGCAATTCTTCTTCGCTTAGAGGCTTGATATCAAGCAGCTTGTTGGCGAGATCTATACAAGCATCTATAAGTGCGGTATTTATTTCTTCTGTAGGCTTAGAGCATTCTTTTTCTATGGTCATATAACAAATATCGGCAAGCTCTGCCCTTTTCTTTTCTATATACATATTTTATACTCCTATCTGTTGAACAGAGCGGCTATTATACGGAAAACCGTTATAGCTCCACCCACGGCAAACATCTTTCTTGCTTCGTCCTCAAGTCTTTTCTTTATGATATGTAATCTTTTCGATGCGGTATTTCTGTCTATTCCGAATTTCTTAGCTACTTCGACATAGGTCATCTTTTTCACGAAATAACACTCATACATTTCCCTGTCTTTGGGAGAGAGAAGAGAAATAAGCTTTTCCTTGGCTTCTTCTATATCAGCATCCGTAATCATCTGATCAGACAGATCGGTATCATACGAAGGAATAACCGTTATATCCTCGAGATACGTAACCATATTTTCCTTTTTCAGTTTACGGTAATATTCCTTTAGCTTATTGGATGCTGTTTTCATAAGCCAGGGATACACGGCATTATCATCCAATGTTTGTCCTTTATTGGAGAAAATAAAGAATACGCTGTTACTGCATTCGTCAGCAAAACTCTGGTTTTTACCTGTTTTACCGTATATATACGCGTGTATGGAGTTATAATATTTATCCATTGCAGTATCTAATGTCATACAATAAACCTCGATTTGTTGATATTACAAGTATACTCCAAGTATGGTTTGAATGCAAGATGCATTTTTGCTTTATATTAGAAATTACGATATTTTTATTATTGTTCACTAATATAAATTCATAAAGAGCTGATTATTAATAATCGGCTATTTTTGTGTTAAAATATAATCAGAGCAACAGGAACAATTTTGGGAATAGTTCCTGTTTTGTTATCTTATGCAAAAGATTTTTACGGAGGTAAAAACATGAAAATTGCCGAGTACAGAACCTTTCTTTATGAAGACGAAAAAAGCGAGCTGACTATCGAAAAATATATAAGAGATGTAAAAAAGTTTGCCGAATTTTCGGACGGTAAAACGTTGGACAAGCAGTTGATCCTTGAGTATAAGGCGGAGCTTGAAAGGAAATATACCCCAAGGTCTGCCAACTCGATGATTGCAGCCTTGAATTCGTATCTTAAATTCATCGGCAGAGCCGAATTGTGCGTGCGTCAATTCAAAATACAGAGGGAAATATATTGCTCCGAGGACAAAGAGCTGTCTAAAGAGGAATATTTTCGGCTGTTAAACGAAGCAAAAAGACAAAACAATATCCGACTCTATCTGATATTTCAGACCGTTTGCGGTACGGGGATACGTATCAGCGAGTTGAAATATATAACGGTAGAGGGAGTTCGACAGGGTTGTGTAACCGTAAAATGCAAGGGTAAGTCGAGAACCGTATTTATTGTAGAAAGATTAAAGCAGCAGCTTCTTCGTTATGCTAAGGACAAAGGAATAGCTGCAGGACCTATATTTGTAAACTCCAACGGCATACCTTTGTGCCGTGTGACCGTATGGCGAAGTATGAAAAGTGTATGCGATGCTGCCGGGGTTGACAGTCGTAAGGTTTTTCCGCATAATTTACGACATCTGTTTGCCCGAATATTCTATTCAATAGAAAAGGACATCGTTAAGCTTGCCGATATCCTCGGTCACTCCAATATCAATACTACAAGAATATATATTATAACGACAGGAATCGAACATCGAAGAAAAATGGAAAATATGCATTTGGTAATATAACAAAAAAAGATGCCGAAGCACCCGGGTAAACATAATTTACATTATGTTGAAAAAATTGCATAAAAACTACAGGTATCGCCAATACCCCAAATAAATTATATCATCATTCTTAATAAAAATCAAGAGTTTTTTCATTAAATGGAAACCGTTGATTATACATAATGTTTCAAGGCATAACAAATGCCCTTATTTTGATTCTTTCAAAAATAAGGGTAGCATTGTTATGCTTATTTTTGTTTTTTGCCAATTAATATCCTGTAATGTGATGATTTTGTAGATATTCGATTGAAACGGGATTATCGTTGACAAAACCCAATGTAACATAATGTAAATTACGTTGCATACAGGAAGGAGGGAAAACAGTGGCAATAGACTTATTCAAGCATAATTGTGATGCTTATCATAGCGCTGTCGCTATGCTGGAAAAGACCGGCAAAGCCGCTGTTGTTCATCCTACCGGAACCGGCAAGTCATTTATCGGATTTAAGCTCTGTGAGGATAATCCGGACAAACGTATATGTTGGTTATCTCCTTCCGAATACATATTCAAGACTCAGTTAGATAATCTCCGTAGATGCTCTGACGGTTATGTCCCCGATAATATCATCTTTTTTACCTATGCCAAGCTTATGAATATAGGCGAAGAAGAGCTTATGCAGATACAACCCGACTACATTATATTGGACGAGTTTCACCGTTGCGGCGCTAAGATGTGGGGCGGTGGAGTGGATACGTTATTGCAGACGTATCCCGATACGCCTATCCTCGGCTTATCTGCTACGGCTGTCAGATATCTTGATAATCAAAGAAATATGGCTGATGAGCTTTTTGACGGTTGTGTTGCAAGCAATATGACCTTAGGAGAGGCTGTCGTAAAGGGAATTCTTGCACCTCCAAAGTATGTTTTAGCCGTGTTTGCTTATGAAAAGCAGCTGAAGAGATACGAGCATCGGGTACGTTCTGCTAAAAACAAGGCGGTACGTGATGAGGGGCAAAAGTATCTGGATGCATTACGTAGGACCCTCGAAATGTCTGAGGGTATAGATGAAATTTTTGAAAAGCATATAACAGACCGTTCAGGCAAGTATCTTGTCTTCTGCGCGGACTACGATCATATGTGCAGTATGGTTGAGCTGGCGAGGGAATGGTTTAAGAACATAGACAACGAGCCCCATATTTATAAGGCGTATTCGGACGATCCGGAAACCGATGCCAGCTTTGCGGCTTTTAAGAAGGATACAAGTAAGCATATCAAGCTTTTGTTCTGTATCGATATGCTTAACGAGGGCGTACACGTTGATGATATAAGCGGAGTGATTCTTCTTCGTCCTACGGTATCGCCCATAGTATACAAGCAGCAGATAGGCAGAGCTCTCGCTGCAGGCAGGAATGAGTCTGCCGTCATATTCGATATCGTATTGAATATTGATAATCTTTACAGCATCGACGCCATAGAGGAGGAGATGCAGATAGCAACCTCCTATTACCGCTCTTTGGGGTGCGAAGACGATATAGTAAACGAGCATTTCAAAATAACGGACGAGGTCAGAGATTGCAGAGAGCTTTTTGATAGGCTCAATGATACCCTGGGAGCTTCCTGGGATCTTATGTATGAAGCTGCGAAAAGATACTTTGATGAAAACGGTAATCTGGATGTTCCGAAAAGATATGTAACTTCAGAGGGTTATACCTTGGGTTCCTGGCTTGCTACACAACGGCTCGTCCATGAGGGTAAAGTCAGAGGAAAGCTGACCGATGAGCAGACAGCTAAATTAGAAGCTATAGGCTTTTCATGGAAAAGTGTAAAGGATATGGCCTGGGAGAGGTATTATTCGGCAGCCTGTAAGTATTATGCAGAGCACGGAGATCTAGTGGTGAATATTGCCGAGAAGGATTATTGCGGTGTTGATCTCGGTTCATGGATAGCCAATCTCCGAAGTTACCGAAAAAACGGTATCAAAACCGCTTACCTTACGCCCGAGCGTGTGGAAGCGTTAGAGAAGATAGGTATGGTATGGAGTGCCGTTGACTATCTGTGGGAACGTAATTTTCAGTCAGCTTTGAGATATCACAGAGAGTACGGAGATCTTGACGTTCCTGCTGCATATACAGATGAAGACGGTATACGTCTCGGTGCATGGATATATTCTCTTCGTGCTGCTATGAAGGACCAAAACAACAGAGCTAAGCTTACCGAGGAGCAGAAACGTAGACTGGACGAGCTTGGTATGCTGTGGGGAAATAAGCAGGACATAATTTGGCAAAAAAACTATGCCGCAGTTTGTGCTTATAAAAAAGCAAACGGACATCTTAATATTCCCGTAGCATACGAAACTCCCGAAGGCTTGCGTATAGGCAGATGGTTGAGACTCCAGCGTGAGACGTACGAAAAGGGTACTCTTGCACCCGAAAGAAAGCAAAAGCTGGATCTTATCGGAATGAATTGGAAGTCTACTGATCAGTGGGAAGAAAAATACCTGTTGGTAAAGGATTACTATAACGAACACGGACATACGAATATTCCTTCCGATTATGTTTGCGGGGGGGTATGGCTCTACCGTTGGCTTTATGAACAGAGGAAACGACTTAACGGAAAAAGCGATAAAAAACTTACTCCAAGGCAGACAAAAATGTTAATGGCAATAGGGGTCTGAAGATGGACGATAAAAATACTAAGAACAACGAAACGGATTCTCAAAAAGATACTGGAAATTCTAAAAAACCGATGTCACAAATGAGAAAAATTATGATTATTTAGAACCGGGCAACGTGTACAACTTTGAGGTTGGTATGTAGATTAGGAGAATTCGAAGTGTATAAGAAATTTATCAAAAGAGTGTTAGACCTGCTGTTGTCAGGTATTGCAACTGTCATTTTGGCAATTCCGATGTTGATCGTGGCTTTGATCATCAAGATAGATTCTCCCGGACCTGTTATATTCAAGCAGAAAAGGGTCGGCAGGGACGGAAAGGTATTTGAAATATACAAATTCCGCAGTATGAAAATCAATTCGGAGCATAGCGGCTCGGGTGTATATTCAGGGAAAAATGATTCCCGCGTTACCCGCGTGGGTAAGATCATACGTGCCACCAGTATCGACGAACTTCCGCAGCTTTTGAATATACTGAAGGGCGATATGAGCTTCGTCGGGCCCCGTCCTCCCCTTACATATCATCCCTGGGCTGTAGAAGAGTATACCGAAGAGCAGTTCAGAATGTTTGAGGTAAGACCGGGAATCACAGGTTGGGCGCAGATTCACGGACGAAAATGCGTTGAATGGAACGAAAGAATAAAGATGAACGTCTGGTATGTTGACCATATGACTATGTGGCTGGATATCAAAATATTTTTCCTTACGTTCTTCAAGGTCTTTTCAAACGCCGATAACGAAAACGTTGGTGCAACGGTGAAAAAAGACAGTACCGAATCGGTTTCTGATAACAAAGACGAAGTGTTAAAGTAGATAGCTATGTCATTAAAATTAATGTATATAACCAACCGTCCCGAGATAGCCTGTATAGCACAGGCTGCGGGAGTGGATAGGATATTTGTGGATATGGAATATATCGGCAAGCAGCTAAGACAGGGCGGAATGAATACGGTTCAATGCCGTCATACCGTCTCCGACGTGGCTGAACTGAGAAAGCATCTTGACAAAAGCGAACTTATGGTCCGTGTCAATCCCATCCACGATGCAACAGAGGAATACTCCTCAAGCGAGGAGGAGATAGATGCCGTTATCAGGGCAGGTGCGGACGTAGTCATGCTGCCATATTTCAAAACGGCAGATGAGGTCAGGCGCTTTGTGGGAATCGTTGCAGGCAGAGCAACTGTGTTTTTGCTTGTGGAAACTCCCGAGGCGGCGGAGTGTCTTGATGAGATACTTGAAATTGACGGAATCGACGAGATACACATAGGACTTAATGATATGAGTCTTGCGTTGGGTAAAAAATTCATGTTCGAGCTACTTGCAGACGGTACGGTGGAGAATATCTGCCGCAAATGCAGAGATAAGGGTATAACCTACGGCTTCGGCGGTATTGCGGCACTCGGAAAGGGAATGTTGCCCTGCGAGCATGTAATAATGGAGCATTACCGCTTGGGCTCACAAAGAGCCATACTGTCGAGAAGTTTCTGTAACTGTGACATAGTTACGGATACAGAGCATATAAAGCGTATCTTTGATGAAGGTTTACGCGAAATAAGAGATTACGAGGCATACTGCGAGTCACATCCCGAGGAATGGGAAAATAATAAACTTCGGACAGCTGAAATTATAACCCGTATAGCAAGGGATATCGCATAGACGATTAAGGTATTTGTAAATGAGGTTTTTGATAACGGGAGCATTACAGGCGCACAGAGAGTGTGCGGAAATACTGACCGACATGGGACACAGGGTCGATCTTCTTCAGAACGAAAAGGATGCCCTTCCCGATGCCGCCGGGTGTTATGAGGCGGTCATCTGTAACGGTCTGTTCCTGCATCATCAGATAGAAGAATTCAAAAATTTAAAATACATACAGCTTACAAGTGCAGGCTATGACCGTGTTGATCTGGAGTATATCCGTGACAAGGGTATACGCATATTCAATGCCGGAGGGGTATACAGTATCCCTATGGCAGAGTTTGCCGTTGCCGGAGTGCTGGAGCTTTACAAGCAATCCCGTTTCTTTTGGGATAACCAAAAAAACCAAAGCTGGATAAAAAACAGAGGACTCAGAGAGCTGAATGGAAAAACAGTCTGTATCTTAGGCTGCGGCAGCGTAGGCACCGAGTGTGCCAAGCGATTCAAGGCATTCGGAACGAGAGTAGTGGGTGTTGACCTTTACCCCCGCGAGGATGAAAATTATGTAAAAATATGCTCACTTGACGAGCTTAACCCGGTCATATCGGAATGTGATGTGTTGGTTTTGACACTTCCCTTGACCGAAGAGACCTGTCATATTATAAATTCAGAAAGACTGGCACTGCTCAAGGATTCTGCGGTGCTTGTCAATATAGCAAGGGGCGGTGTTGTTGACACCGAGGCACTTATAAAGGAACTGCCCCGTCTGTACGGTGCGGTGCTTGACGTTTTTGAAGAGGAACCGTTATCGGCTGACAGCCCTCTTTGGAATATGGAAAATGTAATCGTAACTCCCCATAACAGCTTTGTTGGGGAGAATAACAGCTACAGATTAAACACTTTGATAATAAATAATTTTAAGGAATTTGAAAATGCGTAAGGTTTTACTGACGGCAACTGTACAAAGCCATATATGTCAGTTTCACAAGCCTCTGGTCGAGATGCTGAGAGAACAGGGTGACGTTGAGATACACGTGGCTGCAAGAAACAATCTTGCCGAGAAAAACGGTCTCAAGCTGGATTTTGTTGACAAGGTCTATGACATTCCCTTTTCCCGTTCTCCAAAAAGTACGGATAATATCAAGGCGTACAAACAGCTTAAGAAAATAATAAGCGAAGAAAATTACGATATTATTCACTGCAATACACCTATGGGCGGCATAGTTACCCGTCTTGCTGCAAAAAAAGCAAGAAAAAAAGGTTGCAAGGTCATATATACTGCTCACGGTTTCCATTTTTACAATGGAGCGGCAAAGCTTAACTGGATAATATATTACCCCATCGAAAAGCTCTTTGCTCGTAAGACGGACATATTGATTACAATAAACAAGGAAGATTATATCCTGGCAAAGGAAAGATTTTCCTGCAAGGTAGAGCATATTTACGGCGTGGGAGTAGACCCGAAGAGATATTATCCCGTATCCGCAGCCGAACAAGTAGCAATTAAAGAAAAGCTTGGTTTGAAAACAGATAATAGATATATTATCTGCGTTGGAGAGCTTTTACCTAACAAGAACCAGAGCATAGCCATAAAAGCAATGAAAATGGTGGTGGAAGAATTTCCTTCAGTAGTATTACTTCTTGCAGGTAATGGACCCGAAAGGGAAAACCTCGAGAACCTTATTAAGAGCCTTGAGCTTGAGAACAACGTAAAGCTGATCGGGTATGTTACCAATCTTGAGGAGTATCAAAAGGCAAGTGATATTGCAGTGTCGTGTAGTAAAAGAGAAGGCCTTCCCCTCAATATTGTTGAAGCTATGTTGAGCGGGAATGCGGTTATAGCAACTTATAATAGGGGGCACAGAGAACTAATACAAAATGAAGTAAACGGTGTTCTTATTGATCAAAACGATACGGATTCTTTGTCGAAGAAAATCATGTATCTTTTGGATAATGAAGAAATTTGTCGCGAAATGAGATCGAAGGGTATGGAAATTGCATTTCAATATACCTGTAATGAAGTAAAAAAAGAACTGGTCAGAATTTATTTTGAGGAATAAAGAAGAGATATGTCAGACATTAATATGCCGTTAGTATCAATAATAATCCCAGTGTATAATGGTGCAAACTATATGCGTGAGGCAATAGACAGCGCCCTTGCACAGACATATAAAAACTGTGAGATCATCGTTGTGAACGACGGATCGAGAGACGACGGAGAAACCGACCGTGTTGCTCGTTCCTACGGCGATAAAATAAGATACATACTTAAAGAAAACGGCGGGGTTTCCACTGCACTTAATGAAGGTATACGCAATATGAAGGGAGAGTATTTTTCTTGGCTGTCCCATGATGACGTATACGGTCCAAATAAAATAGCACATCAAATGTCATATGCGTGCGATGATACAGTGGTTATGTGCGGAAGGTATCTTATTAACTCCAAGTCAGAAAGACTTGAAGATGTTCGGGATAAATACCGTTTTCAAGAGGAAAAGGATTTGAATCATCGAGAGGCACTTATTGCTTTGTTACAGCAAGGGTGTTTTAACGGTTGCGCTTTATTGATTCCTAAGAAAGCTTTTGATGATAGTGGGTTGTTTGACGAGGAATTGCGTTATTGTCAGGATTTTTTGATGTGGATTAGGATATTTCTCAAAGGTTACAAATTGAAGTGTATTGTAAATAAGGATGTACAATCGCGAGTACATAACGCACAGTTAACCAATACAAGAAGGGACCTGTTCCACAGTGATTGTGAAAAACTTGGCGCAGCGGTGATGAATGATATATGTAGAATCAGTAATGATCAGCAAAACATTCTGTATTATTTTGCAAAGTATAACGCTATCTACGATAATCCATCTGTGGTAAAAGAATGTATTGCGCGAGGAAAAAACTGTAAGCTGTTTGGTTTATATGAAATTTGGAAATTACAGATGATTGGATTATATGGCAGAATAAGACCTATATTCCGAAAAATATATTATGCAATTTTCAAGAGGGTAAAGGTAAAGTTAAGGGGTGTGTTGCTATAATTCCGTATCTGATGCTGGTCTGTTTTCCTTTATTGACAGGTTTGGCGTTTAATAATAAAACCGAAAAAAAGAAATGTAACATCCTTGTAATAACAGTATTTTATTTGATATTTCTGTTTTTATTGGTATGTCGAGATTTGAATATCGGCAATGATACATATGGTTACAAGGCTTATTATGATGCAGCTCGAAATATGAGCTGGAATAAAATATTTATACTTGATGCAGAATGGGAACATGGGTATTTGATACTTCAAAAGATATTATCAGGATTATCTGTAAATTTCAGATGGTTCTTATTATTGGTCTCTTCCTTTGCCATATTTCCTATATGGGATTTTTATAAAAAAGAAAGTGAAATTCCTATCCTGACAATTGCCCTTTTCTTGGCGGTTTCTCCCTTTTCTATGTATTTTTCAGGAATGCGTCAAATTATCGCAATGGCTTTTGCCATACCGGCTTTTAATTATTCAAGGAACAAAAGACCGATTATGTTCTTATTGATGGTTTTCTTGGCCTTTATGTTTCACAGATCGGCGTTTATTCTTTTGCCGATGTATCCTATGTGTAATGTAAACATAACCGGACGCAGAATATGGTTTGCTGTTCCATTTATAGGCGTTGTTTTAATATTTAACGAACAGATCTTTTCTTTTCTTGTTAAATTTATCAGTGATATGTACGTTGGAGAAATAGAGCAGACAGGAGCATATACCGTACTAATGTTACTGGTCGTGTTTGTTATTTTTTGCTATATAGTTCCGGTTGAAGAATCACTTGATAAAGATACCAAAGCATTACGAAATTTGCTTCTGTTAAGCGTGTGCTTGCAATGTTTTGCATCAGTTAATCCTTTGGCAATGAGATTAAATTATTATTATCTCATTTTTATACCTGTTTTAATGCCGAAGATTGCAATAAACAGAAAGCCGGCCTTAAAACATATAATTGACACTGCGGTGTTAGGTATATCTGCCTTTTTTGTATTGTACTTTTATTACAATCTCATTCATGGGGGAAGCCTCAATATTTACCCGTATGTGTTTTTTTGGAGATAAGAATGAAGGTAGTTCAGATAAATTCCGTATGTGGTGTAGGCAGCACGGGGAAAATATGTAAGGAAATAAGTGTCTGCTTAACTGATAATGGGATAGATAATAGGATACTCTATTGCTCGGAAAACAGCGATTATGAATATTCAATTAAATGTGCCGACAAAAAATATATAAGATATCAAGCAATAAAATCCCGATTGCTTGGGAATTATGGATTCAATTCTATATCTTCTACCCAAAAGATGATTGCAGAGCTGGAGATGTTTAATCCTGATATAGTTCATCTACATAATATACACGGTCATGACTGTAACCTGAAAATGTTATTTGAGTATTTCAAAACTAAAAAAATTAAGGTTGTATGGACATTTCACGATTGTTGGGCGTTTACCGCATACTGCCCTCATTTCACCATAGCAAAATGCGATAAATGGAAATCCGGATGTGAAAGATGTCCTCAACGTCGCGATCATAGCTTCTTCTTTGATAGAAGCCGATACCTATATCAAAAGAAAAAGACGTTGTTTTGCGCTGTAGATCTGACAGTAGTTACTCCTTCGGCGTGGTTGGCCTCTTATGTAAGAAAGTCATTTCTTGGTGGTTGTCCCATTGAAATTATCAACAATGGAATAGATCTTAAAACATTCAGACCTATCGAATCGTGTATAAAGGATAAATATAGTATTCCAATAGACAAAAAGATGCTTCTTGGGGTTGCTTTCGATTGGGGTTACCGCAAAGGGCTGGACAGATTCGTGGAGCTCGCCGCAAAATTGGATTCCTCTGAATATCAGATAGTGTTGGTCGGAACCGATTATATGACGGAGAAGATGCTACCTCGGGATATTATATCTATCAATCGCACACAGAATCAACAGGAACTTGCACAGCTATATACTGCAGCAGATGTGGTGATTAATGCATCGAGAGAAGAAAATTATCCTACTGTTAATATGGAAGCACTCGCTTGCGGAACTCCTGTGATTACCTATGATGTTGGTGGTAGCAAGGAGATTATAGACGATACTTGCGGCAGAGTGATTGATAGTATTCCCACACTCGTTGATACTATAGAGTATTTTTGTTCAGAAAAGTATAGTTTTTCAGAAGACTGTCTTAAAAGAGCGCGTTCATTTAACAAGGATGACAGATATGCAGAGTATATAGACCTGTATAGGAGGGTATATGACAGAGGTACAAGAAATTGAATTGAATATGCTCAAGCAAGTACTTGGCATATGCGATGAGTTGGGACTTGTCTATTATATGGTATGCGGATCTGTTATAGGTGCTGTGAAATATAAGGGATTTGTTCCGTGGGATGATGATATTGATATAGCGTTACCCCGTAGAGATTATGAGATCTTCTGTGAAAATGCGCAGAAAATGTTGCCCGAGTATTATTTTTTGCAGAATTACAAAACAGACCCGGCCTTTCCTACAATATATTCTAAGCTTAGAGATTCAAGAACAGCGTTTATAGAAACCCCTACTGCAGATTTGCCTATTAATCATGGTATATACATTGACATATTTCCTCTTGACGGATATCCGTCCGAACACGGGATGATAAAGCGTTTTGAAAAGAAAAAGAAACTGTTGAAACTGTTGATGATTTCATCATGTAAAAATAATAACGAGCAAAAAGCATTAACAAAGGCGCTTTTATCGGTTTTTCGATTGTTTGGATTTCATCGAAAAACCAATGCTACCGCAGAGAAGCTGACAAATTATTTATCCCGATGGCAGCTGGAGAAATCCGAAATATGGTGCAATCACGGAAATTGGCAGGGCGAGCTGGAATATGCACCACGTGAACAATATGGTGAAGGAATCTGGGCAGAGTTTGAAGGACTCAACGTTCGTATACCGCAAAAATATGATGAATACTTAACCCAAAAGTATGGTGACTGGAGAGCTGAGCTTTCCAAGGAAAAGCAGATCAGTCATCATGTGTATGAGGTGTGCGACACCCAAAAGTCTTATACCGAGTACATCAAACAAGAATATAAATCCGCTAAGCGGTTTATATAATAAAAATTTTTATATGGAGGAAAACCACATGCAAAACACTTCTTTCAAACGTGTAGTGTCCTGTATGCTTGTGGCACTTATGCTTGTCGGCATAATGCCCCTGCAGCTCTTTGCAGCCGTTGATTTTGATATCAGCGACGACGGATACTACAAACTCATCAGCAAGAAAGACTGGGAAATAGCTCCCGGTATTTCTGAATCCGAGATCGTATTAAATAACGATGCCGGAACTTACCGTCAGGTCATTCATGTTATGGAAGCTGACCTTAATAACGAATACGTTAAGGTTATCAACAGCTATAACGGCATGGTGCCTAAGTATGGTGACTACAAGACCGGAACTATGTCCGAGCAGGCAGCGTATGCTGAGGCAAACGGCTACGGCAACGTTGTAGGTGCTATGAACACCACACTTAGCTGGTATACCGGTTATTCTGCAGATCGTGTAGGTGAACCTCTCGGCTTCATTATGCTCGATGCAGAGATTCTTTTTGACCCCGCAAATTGTGGATATACCTATGGTAAGGTAGGCTTCCCGTCCGTTCTTGTTATTAACAAGGATTTTGACGAAAACGGCAATCCCAGACCTGATGATATCCCTAAGGTTGAGATGCCTCAGATCACATCCGCCGCTGATCTCGACGGTTGGGAAGATCAGGTCATCCCTTGTTCCAGCGGTTATATTCTTAAGAATGGTGTGGTTAGTGCGACCGGTGACTATGCCACCAGCTCCGCACCCCGTTCTGTCGTAGGTATCAAGGACGATGGTACTGTTGTAATTATGGAAAATGATGGTCGTCAGACCCCCTATTCTGAAGGTATGAATCTGAAGGAGCTGGCTGAGGTTATGGCTGATCTGGGCTGCTCCTATGCTGTTAACTGTGACGGTGGCGGAACATCTACCTTCCTTTCACAGCGTCCCGGTGAGGAGCTTAAGGTTAACAACTCTCCCTCCGACGGTTCGGAACGTCCTACCACTTCCGGTATTCTTTTTATTTCTACTGCTCCCGCAAATGGTGAGTTTGTTCGTGCTCATATAACCACAGATAGCGAATACTATACACCCGGTTCTAACGTTGTATTTAATGCTGTAGGTACTGATGCTGTTGGTACAACCGCAGATATTCCCGAAGATGTAGAGTGGCAGCTGGTTGACGAATCCTTTGGTACTATCGAAAATGGCATATTTACATCCAATGGTAAGGAAGGTAAAGTTACCGCTCAAATGGTATATAACGGTAATGTGGTTGGAGAAGCTTCAATCACAATAGTACTTCCCGATATTTCTTTCAAGACAGATACAATTGTTATCGGATATGGTGATTCTATAGCTCTTCCCATAGAAGTAACAACTAACGATGGTTTCAATACCGTTGCATATGAAGATGAAGATATAGTTTATACTCTGTCTGATGAAAATCTTGGTACAATCAATGGTGATATGTTTACCGCATGCGATGAAAGCACAGGTCTGACCGGCGGTACCGTTACAGCAGTTATCTGCGGACAGACAGATAAAGCGGTTACTGCTGAGATCCGTTTCGGTAAAGCATCTGAGATTGCTTACGACTTCGAAGACGGTGAGTTCCTTGTTGACGTTGACCCCGAAGTAGCTCCCGCTGAAGGTGAGCCTTACGGATGGTTCATCCGCGATACACGTGCAAACGGTCATTTTGCGTACAGATTCTTTGGAAAGAAGAACTATACTCCCGTTGGTATGGATATCCCTGCACAGGTATATTTGGTGGACCGTGATAGCGGTATGGTCAGAAATGGCAACTATGCTATGGGTGTAGATATAGATTGGACCAACGTTACCGCATCCTGCCACGGTCAGATGGATCTCTTCCTTCCTGAATCCCTTGATCTTACAGACGCAACAAAGATTGGTTTCTGGATGTATATTCCTGCTGAACTGGTTACTGCATCTATGAATGTTAATGCCGGTTTCAGAACAACTGACGGTGGCAGTGCTCGCGTGGACCACCAATTGACAGCTTATCTGGCATCCAATACTGGAATTGATAATGGTGGATGGTACTATTTTAGCTGGGACGTACTGGATACCTATTCGACTTTCGAATATATTCAGATCAACAGCCATTATACAGCCGGTACAGGAAGTTACAATTATTATCAGGATGTTACTTACTATATAGACGACATTACAGTTGACTATTCTGATGCTACTATTGACCGCGAGAACCCCTACTTCACCAGTATGACAATTGCTGATGATTATACGAATGGCGTAGAGGTTGACGGTCAGACAATTACCACTAATACCATCGATTTGATGGCACAGGCATACGAGAACACAACAAAGACCAATGCTACTGGTTTGAATCGTAATTCTGTAAAACTGTATGTTGACGGCGTACAAAGCACAGCGGCGATTTTCACAGCTGTCAACGGAACTATCGCAGTTTCCGACCTGTATTTGAATGACGGTGTTCATACCCTCGTTATGGAAATCAGCGACAACCAGGGTAACGTTGGTAACATCGTTCGCAAGCTTGTTGTTAATACAGATAAGAGTGCGGTTCGCCTTGAAGTACCCGCTGCAACCGGCTTAATTCCTACAGGCTCTATTTACTGGCTTAACTTGGTTGCTGATAACCTTGCAGACGTAGATTCCGTAACCACCACCATTAATCTTGACTATGTCAACGATTGGGAACTCGAAGGTATGGAGGTTGCATACGGTTTTGAGGCTGAATATTATATCAACAATCATAACGATGCAGTAATTACATTTACCCGCACAGGTACAGAAATTGCTGATACTACTGTTCTTGCTAAGCTTCCCGTTCGCATCTGGATGGCAAAGGGTTGGATGGATGACAGCGGTATTCGTAAGGACTATATCTCCAACGATCCTGCTAAACAGGACAAATATTATATTCTTACCCCCCACGCCATGTGGTATTCTGACGGTACCAGAGATTACCGTTTGGTTGTTGGTGCTGAAGCAGGTGTCGTTACCTATACTGATGGCACAACCGAAACCTTCTCTGCAAACGAAACTGTGCTTCAGACAGAAATGAACCGTTACTATACTAACGCTAACAGACAGAACAAATGGAGCTTCCATATCTGTACTCCCGGCGAAGCAGAGAGCAAGGCTCCTACATGTACTGAAACCGGATATGCAAATCGTGTATTCTGTACAGCTTGTGCATGCGGTTCCGTTGAAAATCTCGGTGCTGAATGCGATACACATAACGGCTGTGGCTCCGTAATCGATTGGGGTACTACCGTTCCTGCAACAGGTCATATTTATACAGTAGTTGAAGGTGTGCTTGCTTGTGCATGCGGTGCTACATATACCAAGAACGGTCTTGTTACCTTCGGTGACACATCATACTACGTTGTAGCCGGCAATTTGGTTTCAGGTTGGCAGCTCATCGAGGATGAGTGGTACTATTTTGATACAACCACTTATGCTAATGTTGCTACTTATAACAACGGCTACGTAACGTTTGAGTTCGAGGCAACCGGTAAGCTTATCTCCGGTCAGTGGTATCATACCTCTTCCGGCTCCAGATACTATTACGGTCCTACATATTATACAGGTAGATATGGTGCTGCTCGTTGGTATGAAATTGACGGCAAACAGTATTGTTTCCCTGTTGATGGTTACTGCTACAAGGGTATCCGTTTTGTCGACGATGATAACAATGAACAGTACGAGTGGTATGATTTCGGCACCGATGGCGCTATGATCAGCACTTACACTCAGGATGGTCCATTTACCGTGGACGGTAAGCTTTACTACGTTGTTGATGGACTTTCCTCTGTTGGCTTGCGTAAGATCGACGGTGCTTATTATTACTTCACATCCGGCAACTATCGTTGCGCTGTTAGCAACACAACAAGAAATTGTGATATAGTTTATTGTGATCTTCCCGCTGGTACATATACATTTGGCGCAGATGGAAAGATGGTTGATAAAGCACTTCAAACCGTTGACGGTGTTCTGTATTATTTCGAGCTTGGAAATATATCTACGGCTGTAGACAGTTATGAAATTGACGGCGTATCTTATGTTGTAGATGAAACCGGTAAGGTTCTTTATTCAGGTCTTTATACAGATGCATTTGGAGTAGAAAACTACTATAAGGACGGTGTTACCGCAACCAGAAACGGTCTCGTAGGTGATTACTATTATATTGACGGTGTACGAGTTGGTGCATACTACGGCCTCGTAGAGCATGAAGGCGATTTCTACTACGTAAATGATGGCGGTAAGATAATTAAGAACATACGTAAATATGTAAATAAGACCAACGGTCTTACCTTTGCAGACGGCACTCCCGTTCCTCAGGCATACTATGATTTCGATGCTGACGGTAAGATGGTTATCGAGGCAGACGAGCCCGATACCCCTGATACTCCCGTACTCAACGGTCTTGTAGGCGATC
This sequence comes from Clostridia bacterium, assembly GCA_017416185.1. Classification (GTDB taxonomy): domain Bacteria; phylum Bacillota; class Clostridia; order Oscillospirales; family CAG-272; genus RGIG7300. Next base: position 95,714 of record JAFQDF010000033.1, on the reverse strand, counting down.
ATTACTACATCAACGGTGTAATGGTAGGTAACTATTACGGACTGGTAGAGCACGAGGGCAACTTCTACTATGTAAACGACAATGCAAAGATCATCAAGGATGTTCGCAAGTATGTAAATAAGACCAACGGTCTTACCTTTGCAGACGGCACCCCTGTTCCTCAGGCATATTTCGAATTTGATGAAGACGGTAAGATGATTATCGAAAAATAATTAACTGTCTTTTCAACCCCTGCTTTTGCAGGGGGGTCACACTGATATCAGAACCGCCTCGTGGTGTGTGACGGGCAACATTTATATGGCTAATACTGATATATACAACAATATGCAGGTGAGTTTATGGATGAAAATGTTTTAATAAGTATTATAGTTCCTATATATAAAGTTGAGGACTATTTGGAAGATTGTGTAAATTCGATTCTGAACCAAACATACACCAATATTGAGGTGATTTTGGTAAATGACGGTTCACCTGACAGATGTCCGGAATTATGTGATATGTATGCGGCAAAGGATCCCCGAGTTTGCGTAATACACAAACCCAATGGGGGGTTAAGTAGCGCGCGCAATGCAGGCTTGGATCATTGTAAAGGAGAATATATCGGCTTTGTGGATAGTGACGATCGGATAAGTGAAACCATGTATGAGGAGATGGTTGCTTTGCGTAAAGGTTATCGTACTATCATAAAAACCGGTCTTATTGCCAAGGATGAACTTGGAAACCTCATATATAAGGATGTATCTTCTAAAAAAACCGTTTCACAGGAACAAATGCTTAAAAACATTCTTTTGAATAAAGATGGGGGATCGGTTTGTACTCGTTTGTACCCGCGGGCGGTTATAGCGGACAAACGCTTTGATGAGGGAAAACTAAATGAAGATTTATTATTTATGGTATCCATTATCGAAAACATTGATGACGTTGTTTATACGGACACTATAGGATATGAATATTTCATCAGAAAAGGAAGTATTAGTAATATCTTTGGAAAGGCAGTGCATGATATGGTAGATAATTCTTCTATCGTGCGTCGTTTTGTTGAGGATAACTTTCCAAATTGTTTCGAAGAAGCACAGCGATTTGAAATACGTCAACATATAGGATTTCTTACCAGATGTCCTTTCAGATATGACCGTAAATCTGATGAAATTTATTTAAAAGCTTTAAAATATGTTCGAAAAAACTTAAAAACCGGAATATGTAATTCTTATTTGACACGAAAAGAGAAATTACTTATGATAGCTGTTTCGGTGGCGCCTAAAATTGTTTCAAGATATATGGAACGTAAGCGTAATAAGCACCAATAAATCTATATGGCCAAGAGCATGAAAAAAAGATACCTAATAGTACTTACGGATTTGAATGTGGGTGGTGTAACCACCGCTGCCATAAACCTATGTAATTGTCTGACGGAGCATGGAAATTTCGTTGATGTTCTTGTTATGAGCAGTCTCCGGGCATCAAACGAACCGGATCTTGGAGAACAGGTCAACATATTACAGCTTAAAGGCAAGGACAGGTTGTGGAATCTTAATAAACAGATGATAGATAGCGAAAACCGCCCTTTGGCAAAGTTTTTGCTTTTATGTCTTGGGTTTATAAAAAAGCTTATAAATACCAAATCGAAATGGATAAGATTACTTTTTGGCAAAAAAATAAGATTTTCCGGCTATGATATGGCAATTGCATATCGTCAGTGTGCTCCCTGTTACCATTTTGTATTGAACTGTGTTGAGGCGACAAAAAAAGTAGGGTTTGTACACGGTGACATAAATTTTATGGGCGATATATCTACATGGTACAGATATATGCATGATTTTGATGCTATCGCCTACGTTTCAAATGCTGTAAAGCAGGGATTTATAAATAAACATAATGATTTGACCAACAATGCAATTACGGTATATAATGTTTTTGACAATGATAGTATAATCCAAAAATCACGGATTCCATGCGATTTTGAATTTGATAAAAGTGTTATAAATATCGTAACGGTATCTCGTATTGAAAATGATATCAAGGGTACCGGAAGAATTCCTTACATATGCAAAATGCTGAAGGATTCTTATAAGGGACAGTTTCACTGGTATTTGGTCGGCGATGGACCTGATATGGAATCGTTAAAGCAGAAAATCGATAGCTTGTCCTTATCCGATCACTTCACTTTTGTCGGTCAACAGAGCAACCCCTATAATATTTTAGTTCAAGCAGATATGTGTATATTTCCAACTTTTACCGAAGCGTTTCCTATGGTGGTAGGAGAGGGGCTGATACTTGGCGTACCTATAGTTACTACGAGATATCCGGCTGTAGAGGAGATAATAGTGGATAATTATAACGGTCTTATTGCTGAACAAAGTGTAGAAAGTATATTCGAAAAGCTATCCTGTCTTTTTGAAGACAGAAATATGCTTGAGCAACTAAAGAAGAATTGTTCGGGATACATTTACGACAACGAACGCTCTTATAATCAATTGATTGATGTGATGATAAAATGAAATCGAAAAGCAAAAAAAGCATAATTAATTTCAGTACGGCGATAATATACAAGCTTGTTGTTATTGTTGTAGGACTATTGCTCCCCAGACTGTTTATAACAAGCTACGGTTCTGAGGTGAATGGACTACAGAGCTCGGTCAGACAGATATTTACATATATAGCGTTACTTGAGGCCGGAGTTGGCGCATCCACCTTGCAGTCGTTATATAAGCCTGTTGCTACAGGAGATCGTAGCACAACAAATTCCTATCTATCGGCAGCATCATCGTATTATAACAGAATAGGTATTCTGTATTTTGTATCGCTTGCGGTATTAGGCATAGTATACTCACTCTTCGTTGAAGTTGAGGCTATTAGCTCTATAGAGGTATTTTGTTATATTGTCGTTTCGGGTGCACTTACGGGTATTAACTTCTTTTATCTTGCAAAGCTGAAGCTGATTATAAGTGCAGAGGGTGACCAGTATGTCGTATCGGTCATCACCATGGTTTCCTATATAGTATCTTCTTTTATTAAGATATGTCTTATATATATAGGTGTTAACATCATACTTGTCGAGCTGTCCTTCTTTGGAATTAATATGGTATCTACCGGAGTGTATTTTCTTGTTGCCAAAAGAAAATATCCTTGGTTATCGTTCAGAGCTAAACCGGATTTTTCGTGTACAGAACAAAAAGGTTCGGTTATGATACACCGTGTAGCCTCGGTAGTATTCCAGAATGTAGATGTTGTTTTGCTAACTATATTTTGTGATCTTAAAACGGTCAGCATATACAGTATGTACAAGATGGTGGTAAATATGGTCACCAGCGTGGTTTCTGAGGTGGGGGTAAGCGTCAATTTTATATTCGGCCAGCAGTTCAATTCAGAAACAGATGAGAATAAACCCAGATATTGCAATATGATAGACGTATTTAACGTATATTATTCGGCTATATCCTTTGGTTTGTATACGGTTACTTATATTCTTATCCTTCCTTTTCTGAAGATATATACAGATGGTATGGATATGAATTATATCTTTCCGCTATTGCCACTAGTGTATATCATAATGGAATTTCTTATGGTGGGCAGGGAAGCTATGATGCGTACCATAGAAGTGGCAGGACATTTCAAAAAGACACGAGCTCAAACAGTGACAGAAACGGTTATCAATATGGGGGCGTCTGTGATTTTACTGCTGGTTCTTAAATCCTTCATGGGTAATATAGGCGGTATTTACGGTGTTCTTATTGGCACTATAGTGGCTCTCTTGTACAGAACTATCGAAATGAATATATATGCAAATAAGCGGATACTCCATCGTAACTCTTTCAAAACGTTTTCTGTTATGTTGATTAACGCCGTACTGTTTGCGGTGGTAGCTGTGATATTCAGTAAAATTTCGCTCCCTATAGATGATTATTTCAGTTTTATACTTCACGGATGCTGGATAAGTGTCGTCATAGTTGCCTTTTATATGATTGTTCAATCTGTTGTAAATCCTAAAGAGTTTGTATATATACTAAAATATTTAAAAACAAAGATGAAAAGAGGAAAATGAAATGAAAAGAATTGTAATATTCACAATTTGCCTGATTGCGGTACTTTTCTGTTGTATTTCATGTAGGTCTGTAAGACCGGATAACACAGTTGACGATCCCGTGACAAACGAGGCTGAAACGACTGCACGCAACAACCACCTTGATGTTGAGACTTATACAGTAGAGACACGTTACTGCAATCTTAAATACCCTGCGAAATGGGAAGGTAAAGTAAAGACAGAAATATTTGATAATTACGGATATATAGTTAAGTTCATTGCAGATGATGTAAGTCTTTTCGATTTTGAGTTTGTTGAAGGTAATGGAGTTCTTTTAGGAACGTTGGTAACCGATAGTGAAAATGTTGTTATAAAAATTACCTCTTATGACCTTGAACACGAAATGCAAGATTATGAGATATATGCTGAAATGCAGAGCGATATTGATGTAATTATAGAGAATCTTATGGCAGATTACACCCTTGAGCTTGACGAAATAATTGAGCCCGAGGAAGAAAGTGTATTTGAAATAAAGAGCTCCCTGGTGGCATTGTACTATCCTACTAAATGGAAGGAGTCCATACTGGTTGAAACATCGGAAAACCGTGTGAAATTTAGTTGTAATTCGGTTCCTCTTTTTGATATAGTCTTTGGCGATAATGAAAATGTTTCCCCGCTTGGATATTATAAGGATATTGCCGTCAGCGTGACAACCCATGACATTTCTTCTGATTTCTATACGGACTCAGAATATGTATACTTAAGAGCTATGCAAGAAGATGTAGATGTTGTTATTGAAGGTCTTTTGTCAGATGAAAATTTCATTTTGAATTGATTTGTATTTGACAAGTGAACAAAAAGCACAAGCCCCCAGTTTATAGGCGGGGGTTCGTAAAGCAGTTATTTTGAAAAATGCTTGAAAACGACTGTTTTCAAGGGACGGCGTGCCTTCGGTCACGCTGTTTCCTTTTTCGCAAGTTCTTCCAACGGGATAAAGCCGATGCCGTCATGTTCGATGTGGATCTTCTGTCTGTGCTTGCCGCTGGATTTGTCGGGTGCTTCCACATAGATTGCCTTTATCAACTCTCGCAGCATACATAGATCAATTTCCTCAATGTCCACGTATTTGTCTGCCGTCGGATGAACCGTTCAATATTTTCGTTCTGTCTTTCCTGTACTTCAATCTCCTGCCGCAGAGCGGCAACCTCTGCTTCAAGCTGTTTCTGTTCCGCTTCGTAGTTCTGGCTCATCGTCTCAAATCGCTTGTCATTCAGTTTGCCCTTCACATTATCCTCGTAGATCTTAACGAACAGCCTTTTCAATTCAGAGATTTGGCGCTCGTTGCGCTCAAGCTGTTTGTGGCTTGTCTGCAGTTTTTCTACCGACTCCTACTGGAGCTGTTGATACATTACGGAGATGAAATGCTGACGGTATCTGAGAATATACCCTATGACCAACTGGATGTGTTCCAGCACCATTCGTTCCAACACAGACTCACGGATGACTTGCACTTTCTCGAAAATGTCCTTTTCGATGATGGCTTCGTGGGTGTCCTCGAAGATTGCCTGTTTCTTTACGGGAGTTTCTCTCTGCTTCTTGTCCCAGATGGAATCGGTGTAGGTCTTGAAGTTGACCGTACAGCCTGCGTATTCTCCTTGATATAATCTCCGTGCATACGCCCCCAACGACCAATGGATCTGGTTTCCTCCGGTAAGCGAATATCGGAAATATAGTAATCACCGCAACGGGTATAGTTCAGTTTATGCATCACATGTACCTCCACAAAAGCGTTTTTACGGGTGAAAAAAGAAGCGATACTCGGTTATCAAACCAAGTATCGCTAACTTTTGTTTAGCCAACCCAGTCTGACAGATGCCGTAAAATAGTTAAATTTTTAGTTTAACTGTTTTACGAGCACCTGTTCCGGTTGACATTGAATACATATTAGAAAAAACTAATTTGATGTTCAAATCAGAAAATGAATTCTTAAATTTAATTTCTGAGTCAATAAATAATAACAGAAAGACAATTCCAAAAGAGGTTAGAAAACTAGTAAATCAGAAAATTACAAAAGGCTAATTATTAAACAAATAACATCATTTCGTTACCATTAAAACGTAAGAATGATGCATTAAATAATTAATACACTAATTAAGTTTCGGCAGTCAAAAGCAATTTTGATTGCCGTTTTTGTTTTATAATGAAAAAATTTGGTCTATAATTGATGAATTTTTTGTGGTAAAAGCAGTGTTTAGCGGTGGCGAACGTTTGTTTTTTGCTTCTAAAAACAATTTTAGAATCTGCGATTTTGTTTAAAATTGTTTTGTGTTATATTTGATTTTTCGCCTAGCAGAATTTCTAAGTAGGGAGTGATTTTTGCGAAAAAGCACCTTGAAGTGAGCGAAGCAAACGATTGCCGCAGGCAACTCTCATCCGATTTAATTACCAAAATTAAACGGCTGAAAGATTTTTGGGGATGGAAAGCATGTCTAAAAAGTTTTTTAAGAGTAACTTTTGTATATCGTGAGCCAATGCTTGCTATCCCCAAAACGGGGTTGTAGGGGTATCCCCTGAGTGGGCTCGCAGTGCAAATATGTACCAAGAGCCAATGCTTGTTACCCCTAAAAACGGGTCATTTTTGAAATGACATATCTGGATACCTCGAAAACGCCGATTGAGGGCTATACCGTAAATTTGAAATTTTAAGAAAAAATAAAAATATTGCTGAACCTCTTGAAAAGTTCGTTTCTATGCGGTATACTGTATACAAGTGATGATTTAACGAACTTATTTTGCAAAACACGTTTGTTATAAATTTCGAATGGCGTTGTTGCGTTGATAGGCAACACAGAAAGGTAAACAGTATGGATATTCTTGAAATAAGACAGATGCTTCGTACAAAGTCGATTTATGATATTCCCCTGAGGGTGGTTTACTATGCCCGTGTTTCCTCCGAGTCGGACGAGCAGTTAAACAGCCTTTCAAACCAGGTCTCATATTTTGAGGAATATATCAGAGCAAACAAGGCATGGTCCTATGTGGGCGGATACGTGGATGAGGGCATCTCGGCTGTTTCCACCCGAAAGAGAGAAAATTTCAACCGTATGGTGGCTGATGCAAAAAAAGGAGAGTTTGATCTCATCATTACAAAAGAGATCTCCAGATTTGCCCGTAACACTCTTGACTCGTTGGAATACACAAGAAAGCTTCTGCTTGACGGAGTTGGAGTTGTGTTCCAGAGTGACAATATTAATACCTTTGATGAGGATGCGGAACTTCGACTGACCATTATGTCATCTATAGCCCAGGATGAACTTCGCAAGCTGTCTAACCGAGTTAAGTTCGGCCATCAGCAGGCTATCAAAGAAAAGGTGGTGCTGGGCAACAGCAGAATTTTCGGATATGTTAAACAGGACGGTCGGCTTATTATTGATGAGGAACAGGCTAAGATGGTCAGAGAGCTGTTTGAGCTTTATGCTACAGATCAGTATTCAATGAAACAGATCGAGGTTATATTCTGGGATAAAGGTTACAGAAATCTCAACGGCAAGAAAATCGCTCACTCTACTATGGCAGGTATCATAGCTAATGCAAAGTACAAAGGTTATTACGTTGGTAACAAAGTCAAGGTTGTAGATATGTTCACCAAAAAGCAGAAATTCCTTCCTCCCGATCAATGGGTCATGTTCAAGGACGAAAGCGGTGAGATCGTTCCTGCCATCGTTTCCGAAGAATTGTGGGAAGCAGCAAACGAAGTGCTGGTCCGTCGAAGTGAAGATGTTAAAAATCGAAAGGGTATCTGTAATCACGCAAATCTTCTCACAGGAAAACTGTTTTGTACCTGTTGCGGTACCGCTTATTACAGAAGGGAGTCAAAGGACAAGCAGGGTAATAAGAATTCCAAGTGGGTATGTTCGGGTAAGATCAACAACGGAGCTTCATCCTGTAATTCGTTTGCAATATATGAAGACGAGATAAAGCCGATTCTATACGAGGTATTGTGCGATACAAAGATAGACACTAAGGCCTTGGTGGATGAATACATTCGTATGTATAGGGAGCTTGACGAAAGCAACGATATACCGAAGCGTACGGAAGAGCTGAATCAGCTCATCGATACGGCAAATAAGAAGAAGAGTAAGCTGCTTGAGTATAACGTTACAGGTCAGATCTCTGACAAAGATTTCATTATGATGAATAAACAATGTGACGAAGAGATCGCTGAAGCAGAAAAAGGACTTTATGAGCTCCAGGAGGAGTTCAATTCTATTGAAACCCTGCGTTCGAATATCGAAAAAATGACAAGTGCACTGAACGCCGCGGAAAAGGATGCAGCTACAGGTGTGATTTCCAAAGAGTTTATAGACAAATATATTGATAAGATCTACGTTACTCCTGAAAGTGACGGAATGATGAAGCTATCTATCAAAATATTTACAGGAAAGAGCACAGAAATGTTTTTTTCCAAGCTCAGAAACAAGACTAATTGCGACGGTCGTACGGGAGACATCTTCTTAACCATCTGACCGCCGATAGAGCCTGCCTGACGGGAGGTGAGATCACCGTTGTAACCCTTGTTAAGAGTTACGCCTACCTCGCTTGCGGATTCCATCTTGAACTGCTCAAGCGCAGCCTTTGCTTCAGGAACCATTACCTTGTTAGAGGAATTGTTAGCCATTGTTTTTTCTCCTTTGTTGCCCAATGGGCATTTTTGATTCAGGAATATTGTATTCCGTGTGATTTGATTTGCATAACTTCGCGCGTAGTATGGGTGCGGCAACCTGCCGCTCTATTTCAAAGAGCGTGATTGACTCATGCTCTGCTATTATTATCTTCCGGCAAACGAATATTATGAATGGCAATTTTTGTTGAATAAGAATAAATAATAATTTGACCGTAAATATATTGGGAACAATTGACAAACAGGCACGAAATTGCTAAAATTAAAGGTAATCAATATAATTATGAGTAACGAAAAAAAACAAAAAAGGGTATAATATATATGAGGTGGCAATATGGCTAGAATAGATATCTGTCTTGACGAATACCGTCAGTGGTGCAGTAAGCTGGGTATTGTAACAATATCCGATATCAACAGAATAGTATCGGAAGGAAGGGTAAACTGGCTCATAAACGTAAGTGAGATATGGCAGGAGCAGAAGATATCCGAGATAGCAAAGCAGATCAAGGACAATATCTCAAAAAAGAAGATCATTATGATCTCAGGACCCTCCTCCTCGGGCAAGACTTCATTCGCAAACCGATTGGCTTTGCATCTTAAGGTATTGGGTGTGGGCGCCCATGCCATAAGCCTTGACGACTATTATCTACCCCGTGAGCGTATGCCCCTTGATGAAAACGGCAAGCCTGACCTTGAAACGGTAGAGGCTCTGGATTACGGGCTTTTCAACCGTAACGTTTACGATCTTATAGAGGGCAAAAAGACGGAGCTGCCCATATTTGATTTCAAGACCTCCTACCCTAAGAAAGAAACAAAAGCTCTGACCCTGGCAGAGGATGAGGTTATAATAGTTGAGGGAATACACGGCCTTAACGGAAAGCTGACCTCAAATATTCCCGCAGACAACAAATACCGCATCTACTGTACCGCCCTGACGGCTCTTCGCCGTGACGACGGCACAAAGATAAGGTCACGTACCACCCGTCTTATCCGCAGACTTATAAGAGATTATAATTTCCGCGGTACAGGTGTGGAGCGTACCCTTGAGCAGTGGCCTCTGGTGGAGCAGGGTGCGGAAAAATATATTTTCCCCTTTACCGATTCTGCGGATATTATCTTCAATTCCTCCATACTTTATGAGCACTGTATATATAAGATATATTTAAACGAGCTTCTCTTCGGTATGCCCGAGGAATATAGCGGATATGAGAGCACAAGGGATCTGCGGGAGCTTATAAACCGCTTTAAGCATATAGACCGCGAATTTGTCCCCAAGACCTCTCTGGTGCGTGAGTTTGTGGGAGGAAGCACGCTGATAGAGCAATAACAAAGCGGCGAGTCGCCGCACCCATACTGCGCCCGTTTACGCAGTAATTCAAACCACACGGAATAGAGAAAATTCCTATATATTAACAAACGCCTATGGTAAACCATAGGCGTTTTAAAATGGGAAAAGTCTGTCATACGTTTGATTTCAATAACTGAGTTATGCTTTATATTTAATTTTCCACAAGTGATATTGTACTGTCGCTTATATAAAGTATTTTTTCGGAATTAAGGTTCGTCAGCCTTATCTTAAAGCTCAGCTCAGTCAGCTCCTCCTTTTCAGGCTTTGAACAACCGCAGAGAACCGCTGCAAGCAATATAAGCATCAAAAAAAGGAGAGCCTTTTTTCAATAACGTTTTTTTAAGCATATACCTTCTCCTTTACGGATTCTTTACTTCAAGTGTATCATATTCTCATATAAAAATAAACAATCATTAATACAAAATTTGAATATATTTCCACCGGGACAAGGTTGTTTTTTCCGTTCAATTATATTTGACATATACTGCAGAATATGATATAATTACCGTATGTTTATTATTAAGAATTATTTTAAAAGAATTACATCAATTATACTTCTTTGTATCATGATCACCGGAATGCTTCCGCTTGGGGTCAGCGCAATAACAACCGATCAGGTAACGAGTGCTATGACAAATCTCAAGAATACCGCATACCCGGATGACTGGTACTGGTGCGGCGGCGACATAAACAAAAGCCTTCCCTCAAGTGGCTGCGGAAGCAGATATAACTGCTTATGCAACAGCTTCAACTATTCATATCAGTGCCACGGCTTTGCCCTCTATATGGCTCAGCGAGTCATAGGCTCCTGCCCCGGAGTAAGGCTTGCGGATTACCGTCACGGTAAGCGAAGCAACGGCTGGAGCTGCTATACCGTTTCAGGTATAGGCAAAACCGCCCTTTGTGCCATGGGACTTCGTCCCGGAGACATAATCAGAGCCTCCAACCGCTCCGACTATTCTGACGGTCACACCGTTATAGTATGGAAGGTTGAGGGAAACACCGTCTACTTTGCCGAGGCATGGGGCTCTGTATACTGTAAGATAAACTGGGGCGGCTTCAATGCAGCCTATACCTCTATGTCCAGCATCTGCTCGGCATATGCCTACGTGGCACTCTGGCGCAGCGATGCCGTTGTAGCAGGCAACGGTGTTTGTCCTCACAGCTACAGAGAGGGCTATGAGGGTACACATCCCCACCGTAAGTACACCACCTGCATCTACTGTCAGGAGACAAAGTATACCGGCGAATATGCCACACATCCCTCCTGCGTTTGCTGTAACAACGTTCACAGCTACGTACTTTCAAATGAAGCTGTCCATCCCCACAAGGAGATAAAGACCTGCAGCTTGTGCGGATACTATACATATTCCGGTAAAACTGCGGTACGTCCCGACTGTACGGTATGTCAGGGCGTTCCCTATGATCTGAAGGTCAAATTTGATAAAGCTATCTATAATATAGGCGAAAGCGTAAAGCTTGAATTTTCCGCCTCAAATGCGATAAAATATAAAGCGGTTATCAGAAAGGACGGCGTAAAGCATTCGGAACATGCCGACCTTACCGCCACCTCTCTGCTGCTTGGCTTTAGTGAGGTGGGAAGCTATACCGCAACGGTGACCGCCTATTCCAAGGAAGGAAAAAGCCTTGGTGCCACCACCTCCGTTATCTCGGTCAGAGCACCCATAACGGCAGTCAGCTCGGATGCGGGAAGATATTATATTACCTACGGCTTCCCCCTTTCTTATAACGATGCTCTTGACTTTTGCGAGGCAAGAGATCTTATACTGACAGAAACCAATGACAGCTCGTTTACCGCATTTTTTGCAACAGACGAAAGACTCGAAAGTGAATTTCTTGCGGAAGAGCTTTATACCTATTTCCCTCTGCCCCTGTCCTATTATGAGGCAGTGGATTTCTCGAAATGTCTTAACGGTGTGCTTGCCTCCTCTGTAGATGCCGAAACGGAAAAGATCCTGGTCAAGCTCTGCGTAGACGCAGGCTCTGACGGAATCCTTCTTGGCTCAAACGATACTGCAGATGAAGGGACCTGGGTAACCGAAGAAGGCAATAAGCTTAGTTATCTTAACTGGAATATTTCTTATTCCGGAGAGGAAAATTTTTATAAGAGCTGCCTGTTTATGTTCCCCGGTGGAACGGTAACCGACAGCTACGTAAGGCCATATGACACACACGGCTTTGTGTTGAAGTCCTATGATCCCTTTGAATATACCGATAACGGTGACGGTACTCTGACCCTATACCGTGTTGCCGCAATAGAAAGCAGCAGTCTCAACATTCCCTCACAGCATAACGGAATGCCGGTTACCGCAATACATCCGCAGGCATTTGCCAACGGTGTATACGGTGTGCTTTATATTCCTTCCTCTGTTAAGCAATTCAGTGCAGAGCTGTTTGATTATGCCGATATAAAGGAGATCTGTGCGGACAGAGACTCTGAGGCTCACAGACTCATTATTGAGTACGGTATACACGAGCAGATACCCTTCAGCTTCCGTTTGCCCTTCACCGACGTGGGCGAAAAAACCTGGTATTATGAGGGTGTAAACTACTGTTATCAGAGCTATTATATTTCCGGCACCTCCCCCGACCGCTTCTCGCCCCACAGCAATATAACGAGAGAGCAGTTCGTTATGATGCTGGCAAATATTGCAGGAGTTGATCTTTCGGCATACGCAGAGGCAGACACGGGTATGGGTGACGTTCCTTCGGGAAAATGGTACTCCGCTGCCGTAGCCTGGGCTGTGGCTGAGGGATACGTGTCGGGTGTTTCGGAGGGTGTATTCGGTCTGGGACAGAATATCACCCGTGAGCAGCTTGCAAGACTCCTGTACCTCTACTCCGAAAAGCAGGGGGCTGACGTCGAGGCAAGAGCGGACCTGAGCATCTTTACCGACGAGGCTTCGATCTCCGAGTGGGCATACGATAACGTAAGCTGGGCTGTTGCCAAGGGACTTATCAGCGGTATGAAGCCCACAGAGCTGGGTGCAAGAGGCACCGCAACCCGCGCACAAGCCGCAAGAATATTTATGATGTACGATATAGTAATGACCGAAACCGCCGTTTAAAGCAAACGGCGGTTTATTTTTTATTTTATGCTCTATTTACTTTATCCCGGTTTTGGTGTATAATAAACCATATAACTAAATTAAGGAAATGTTCTTATGAAAAAATTACTTGTTATCGACGGAAACTCTATACTGAACCGTGCCTTTTACGGTATAAGACCCTTATCCACAAAGGAGGGCTTGCCCACCAATGCGGTATACGGTATGACGAATATTCTCTGGGGAAAGTTGGAGCAGTACAAGCCCGACTATGCGGCGGTAGCCTTTGATCTTAAAGCCCCCACCTTCCGTCATAAAGAGTATGATTTATATAAGGCAAACCGTCACGGTATGCCGGACGAGCTGGCACAGCAGCTGCCCTATGCCAAGGAAATGTGCGCGGCGCTGGGTATGGCGGTAATCTCAAAAGAGGGCTACGAGGCTGACGATATTCTCGGTACCTATGCAGAGATGGCTTCCAAAGAGGATATTTTTGCCTACGTTCTGACAGGTGACCGTGATTCGCTTCAGCTTATCGGTGAAAAAGTAAATATACTCCTTGCCACAAACAACGACACCCTGACCTTTGACGAAGCCGCATTCGTGGAAAAATACGGTGTTACCCCCGATACCTTCGTTGACGTTAAGGCTCTTATGGGAGACAGCTCGGACAATATCCCCGGTGTCCCCGGCATCGGTGAAAAGACAGCTTTGAAATTAATTTCAGAATACCACGACCTTGATAATTTATTTGAAAAATTCGAGGACTCCGACCTTACAAAGGGAGTTAAAAATAAGCTCCGTGAGGGCAAAGACTCTGCATATCTCTCAAGATTTTTAGCTAAAATAAACTGTGAGGTTCCTCTTGAGACCACCCTTGAGGATATCGCATACACGGGCTTTAAGACAGAGGAATTATCAGAACTTCTCACCAAGCTTGAGTTTTCCAATATGCTGTCAAAGCTCAACGTAAAGCCCAGGACCGTTGAGATAGAATGCGAGGCAGAAAAAGTCGGAGACATAAACACCGTATGTAACAGCGGTAAGTGGGCGATAACCCTCGACGATGAAAAAATATACGCTTCAAACGGAAATAACGTTTATTTCTCAGATTACAATAAACAGAGCCTTGAAAAACTCTTTACGGGTGAATGTGAGATCGCAGTCTTCGACTCAAAATCCACCCGACATACGTTATATGATATGGGTATAAACGCGGAGAATATCGTTTTTGATATTATGCTTGCCGCCTACGTGCTCAACGCCTCCGACCGCGTTTACAAGGCAGAGGACGTGGCTATAGCTTATCTCGGCTCAAGCTTTGAGGACAAGTGCAGTGAGGCAATGGCTCTGTCAAAGCTGTGGACAGAGCTTGACACTAAGCTCACCGACAAAGAACGTGAATTATATTTTACAATAGAGCTTCCTTTAGCAAAGGTACTTTGTGATATGGAGCGCCAAGGCTTTAAGGTTGACCTTGAAGGACTTAAAAAATATAATCAAATGCTCACCGATAAAGCAAAAGAGCTGGAAGAGGACATATATGAGCTTGCAACGAGAAGTTTCAATATAAATTCTCCGAAGCAGCTTGGAGAAATACTCTTTGACGTCCTTGAGCTTCCGACCTTCAAAAAGACCAAAAGCGGATATTCTACAAATGCCGAGGTTCTCGACAAACTTCGACCCTATCACCCCATTATCGACAAAATTCTTGAATACAGACAGATAACCAAGTTAAATTCCACCTATGCCATAGGTCTCTTGAACGTGGCAGACGAAAACGGTAAGATACACACCACGTTTAATCAGACCATCACCGCTACCGGCAGACTCTCCTCCACCGAGCCCAATCTCCAGAATATCCCCGTGAGAACCGAGCTTGGCAGAGAGTTACGCAGATATTTTATCCCCACGGACAGTAACCACGTTCTTATAGATGCAGACTATTCTCAGATAGAGCTTCGACTTCTTGCGGCAATATCGGGAGACGACACAATGACGGAGGCGTTTAAATTAGGTATAGACATTCATACCCTTACCGCCTCTCAGGTGTTCCGTATCTTCCCCGAGGCGGTCACCCCCGAGCTTCGTAAGCGCGCAAAGGCGGTAAACTTCGGTATAGTTTACGGCATTGGTGACTACTCTCTTGCTATGGATATCGGTGTTACCAAGCGTCAGGCGGCAGACTATATACGCGGATATCTGGACACCTATCCGGGTATAGATCACTACCTGAAAAATATTATAGAAGAAGCCCACGAAAAGGGCTACGTCACCACTATGCTGGGCAGAAGAAGATATATCCCCGAGCTTTCTTCCTCCAAAAAGACAATGGTCAAGTTCGGCGAACGAGTGGCTATGAACAGCCCCATACAGGGTACAGCCGCTGATATAATCAAGTTGGCTATGATAAATACTGCAAGCCGTCTTGAAAAGGAGCTGCCCGAAGCAAAACTGATCCTTCAGGTACACGACGAGCTTATTGTTGAAGCTCCCGTCGAACAGGCAGACAAGGCTATGGAAATACTCATCTACGAAATGGAAAACGCCTATAAATGCTCCGTTCCCCTTGAGGTCGAAGCAAATATGGGCTCCACTTGGTATGATGCAAAATAAATTTTGCATCATACCAAGAATGCAAAGTGCAAAGTGCAAAATGCAAAGTTAAGGAAGAAAACTGTTGCCTTAAAGCAACAGTTTTCAACCATAACTCTTCACTATTCTCTATTCACTCTTCACTGTCTTCACATTTTGATTTCTTACATAAATGACAAATTGCAGCAACCGTAACTGTTGCACCTAAAAAAATCAATGCTACCTCCCACAGGGGTGTGGAACAGCTTCGGTGCATAGAAACCGATTTTATGGGTTCCCCGTTTTTGGATATACCCATACGGGCTGTTACCGAGCGGTCAAGCTCATAGCAAGCCATATCATTTATCATATCCTTGATACACATATTATCACCTCAATTATATTTTGAGATAAGAACAAATTATTTATTCGGAAAGGAGACGGACAATTTATGGGCAGTGTTAATTTTGATACCTCTGTCAGATATCTTTCGGGCGTTGGCGAAAAGCGTGCCGAAACTCTTGCAAATATGGGCATATACACCATCCGCGATCTGCTCTATCATTTTCCCCGAGCCTATCAGCACCGCGGAAACGTCCGTTATGTTTCCGAGGTTGAGGACGGCGAGACGGCATCTCTTATTATGACGGTAGCAAGCCAGCCTCATACCGCAATGCTCAAGGGCAGAATGACTATGACGAAATTCTCTGCCTTTGACGGTACGGGAAAGTGTAACCTCACTTTTTTCAATCAAAATTACGTTTCAAAAATTTTTACGGTGGGCGCGACCTTCCGTTTCTACGGAAAGATACAGCGCAAGGGTAGAGCTGTCAGTATGGCATCTCCAGCCTTTGAGCCCTACACCGAGGGAATAGCTCTGCCCGAGTTTTTTCCCGTTTATCCGCTGTCGGGTAATCTGACCCAGAATTATATGGGTAAAATAATATCCTCTGCTCTTGCAATGTTAAATGAAAAAGAAATCGAGGATATACTTCCCGAAAAATTAGTAAAGGAAAATCATCTGCCAACTCTCGGCTGGGCGCTCAACACCATACACAATCCTATGAGCTACGAGTTTATGGAGAAGGCGAGAAAGAGATTTGTATGGGAGGAGTTATACGTCTTTGCCCTTGCCATATCTCTTTCAAAGAAAAAGGCAAAGGACGGCAACGCTGTTTTGTTTGCCCCTTCGGATATGGACAGATTTTATTCGGTTTTCCCCTTTTCGCCTACAAATGCACAGCGACGTGTTATAGGTGAAATAGAGTCGGATATGACCGATAAAAAAAGATTGGGAATGTCCCGACTTGTCTGCGGTGACGTGGGAAGCGGTAAAACTATGTGCGCCGCCGCCGCTATGTATATGGCGGTGTCAAACGGCTGTCAGGCGGCACTTATGGCACCTACCGAGATACTTGCCACCCAGCATTATAACGACCTCGGGGTGATTTTTGCAAAGCTTGATATCCGCTGTGAGCTGCTGTGCGGCTCTACCCCTGCGGCTAAAAAGAGGATTATCAAAAAGGGATTGGCTGACGGCAGTATAGACTGTGTTATCGGTACTCACGCCCTCTTGACGGGAGACGTGGAGTTTAAAAATGCCGCGCTTATAGTTACGGACGAGCAGCATCGCTTCGGTGTTATGCAGCGTTCAGCCTTGGGAGATAAGACCAAGGGCGGTCATATACTGGTTATGAGCGCCACACCTATCCCCCGTACCCTTGCTCTTATTATGTACGGCGACCTGTCACTTTCATACATCGACGAGATGCCGCCCGGCAGAAAGAAGGTCTCCACCTTCGTGGTGGATGAAAGCTACCGTGAGCGTATGAACGGCTTTATAGAAAAGCAGGTAGGTGAAGGACGTCAGGTATATATCGTCTGTCCTGCAATAGAAAGCGAAGATGAGGGACTGGTCGGCTTTGACTATCATCCGGGCGAAAGCCGCCCCAAGCTGAAAAACGCCACCGAATACGCAGATACCTTGCAAAAGCTACTGCCAAACGTCCGCGTTGCCCTTATGCACGGCAAAATGAAGGCATCCGAAAAGGACAAGGTTATGTCAGCCTTTGCCAAAGGAGAAATAGACGTGCTCGTTTCCACCACCGTAATAGAGGTAGGCGTAAACGTACCCAACGCAACCCTTATGATAGTGGAGAATGCCGAGCGCTTCGGACTGTCCCAGCTTCATCAGTTAAGGGGCCGTGTAGGCAGAGGTCAGCATAAATCCTGGTGTATATTGGTCTCTGACTCAAAGGGTGCAGAGGCACAGAGCAGACTTGAAGCTATGACCGAGACAAACGACGGCCTTGAGATAGCCAAAAAGGACTTGGCTATCCGTGGTCCGGGTGATTTTCTGCCCGACAAGAACGGTAACACCCGTCAGCACGGCGGCGTGGCGTTTAAGGCTGTTTCCCTCTGCGACAACACAGCCGACCTTGAAGCGGCATTCGGCTATGCGGGAGAGGTTCTGGCACTTGACCCTAAGCTTGACGATCCCGAAAACCAAGCCGTGGCAAAATACGTCGAAGAATATTTCGGAAGTATACGTTCTTCGGTCAACTGAAATATTTGACAATAACATACAACCGTGATATAATTATGTTTATCTTATTACAATGAGGAAAGATATGAAAAAATTAATTCTTATATTACTTACGCTGGTTATGCTCCTCTGTGCCTGTGAAAAAAAGCAGGAGCTGAAGCTTGGCGGTTATCTGTCAGAAAACGGATACTGGTATCTCGACTTTGATGATCCCACCGTTGAGGCAGAGAAAAAAGAGGTCAAGGTGACCCTGTCCGACGGAACCGTTGACACCGCGTATATGCGCCGTCCCATACTGAACGTCGATACCGAGGGTGCAAACACCGTGACCGGATCCATCAAGAACTATCTTGATGAAAAATACGAAAAATATTTTAAGAAGCCTGATGACAGAATAGTCAAGATAGACTATGAGACCAGTGATACAAACGATATGCTGACCGTTATCATCACCGAGGAGATCACCACCGTTGAAAAGACCGTTAAGTACGTCAGCTGCTTCTATTACGATGCTCTGGCTGACGTTGAGCTGAATATGATGGAATATTCCAACACCAACGGCGCTCAGCTGTCCACGGTCTACGAGGCGGTAATTGAATCGGACTGGGCAAAAGAATACGAAAAGACCACGGGTAAGCCTCCCTATGAGGACGTTATAAACGGACTTGTACACCACGGCGACCTTAAGTTTGACGTATACTGTATCGACCCGGACGGCGAAAACGTAACCAAGCTTGAATTGCAGGTAGAGGACGTACCTCTGACATTACCCGATATGGAGCAGTATTATGGATAAGTTAAAATTCTCAACTCTCAACAAAAAGATAATATACCTGTTGTTGGCCTGTGCAGTTATATTTACTGCATTTCAGAGCTTTTTGGTACTTAAATACTATGAGGCGGACGTATTTCTCTATGCCCACGGAACTATACTTCCCACGGTATTCAACGTTCTTATATCCCTGTTTATCATAGGTGTATTAGTATATTGTTCTCTCTGTACCTGTAGCGGATATTCCGACAAGCTTGCAAATTGTTCGGGCGTTACCTGTCTCTTCGGTCTTTTTGCTTCTGTTGCTCTTTTGGCTGTAGGTATATTCGAGTTTATCGGCTATAATCAGAGAACGTCCGAGCTTATGTATATGACACAGAAGCAGGATAAGTTTATATTCTGGTCGGCAGTTCTTTCCTTCGGTGCGTTTATTTATTATTTTATATTCTGCATCATACCCGATAAGTTAAATAAGTTAAAAACCTTCCTCGGCTGTATCACCGTGGTATGGCATATCCTGTATCTTCTTTCGGTATACTTTGATATGACGTCTCCTCTGAACGATCCCATACGTCTGATGAACGAGTTTGCACTTGTAGGTATTATGATGTACCTTACGGTGGAGATAAGATATCTCTGCGGTATACCGAAAAAGGGCTTCTACATAGGCGCGTCGATTGCGGCATTTACTTTGCTGCTCTGTTCCTCTGTTTCAAATCTTCTGTATGCGTTCTGTGTAAACGGATCTCTTGACGTAAATGTAGGAATATACGTTTACCAATTCTTCGCGGCAGGATACCTGCTGTCAAGATTGCTTTCGCAGCTTAAAGCTAAACAATAATAAAAAAGCGGCGAGTCGCCGCACCCATACTACGCCCGTTTACGCAGTAATTCAAACCACACGGAATAGAGAAAATTCCTATATATTAAAAAAATTCCACCTCGGTGGAATTTTTTTATTGCAATTATTTATCTAACTTGTAGATCTCAAGCTTACCCTCGCCCTCCAGCTTGGCGGTAATGCCGATATATTTTGCATCAGGCTTCAGTGGCAGATAGAGCTCACCCTCGTCACAGAAAAACTCTGCCATCATAATGTCAAATATACCTCTGATCCTTACGTTTTCCTCGGTGAGAATGTAGGGAACGTCAAATTTCACCTTGTCGGGAGGAAGCACCCAAAGCTTGTTTTCAGCTTTATCAAAAGTAAACTCATAGCCTCTGACAGTCAGCTTCGCATCAGGCTTAAACTCCATTATCGCATCAAATGCATCGCCCTCGCTGTAGGTGATCTCAATATCCTTGCCCTCTGCAGACTTACACTCAACTCTGTAGGCATCAAGCTCCTTTACAGGCTGATAACAAAGTCTCACACCCAGACCTGTTTTTTTCAGACACATTTCGGTAGGTATGGTCATACCCTGGTTGAAGGGCATACCGTGTCTGCCGTAGGCTATGGGATACCAGGCAATTCTTATCTTACGGTCGTCGGGAGCGTTGTCAAAGTTCTGATGAGCATAAGCGGTAAAGCGCTCCCACTCGTCGGTATGCATATAGTTGGTATATGAGCCGTTGTACTTATTGCAGAAGGTCTCTGTCACCTTCATTATGTATCTGTATTTATCAACTCTGTCCTCGGGGATAGGATCGGGAGTAAATACGTGGCCGTCAAAGTCGCCTATCTGATAAGCTCCGTCACCGCCGTTAAGCACCCACTTATATTCGTCTGTACCCTCGATACGGTATTTTACAAAGTCGGGACATTCTCTGAAGCCCTCGATATCGCTTTCGTGAGTCCAGTTTACAAGGTCGGGAGAGGATGCGATGGTATAAGAGGTAATATCACGAAGGGTTATGGAAAAATACTTATTGAATTCGTCTATCCAGAGGATCTTTGGGTCACCGTTACCTGCGGTGTTTACACCCTTGAAGGTATAATGATATCCGCCGTCCTCGCTCTCGTAGATAAGATTTGAGGTGGTTATACAAACCTTACCGTTTTCACGGTTTATAAAGCCTGTACCCGAAGCTGCGTGAGGGAAGCGAAGCACAGGCTCGGCTTCTGTCCAGGTGATAAGGTCTCGGGACCAGGCGTGTCCCCAGTGGTTGTTGTCCCACATTGCCTCAAGAGCACCGGGACAGTGCTGATAGTAAAGGTGATAAACACCGTCAAAATATATACAGCCGTTGGGATCGTTTACCCATCCGCGCTGTGTGGTAAAGTGAACGACGGGTCTGAGGCTGTCATTATCGTGGTCTGTATCATAGCTGTCCTCACAGCGGATATACTTTCTTCTCTCTTCTATCTTTTCCTCGGACGGATCTGCTCCCTCGGGACATCTGCGCCAGATAGATTTACAGGGCTCGAGAGTGACGCGAAGCTCCTTGCCGATATATTCCTGCATATCAACAAAGTATTTAGGTCCGCCCTCACCCAAATGGGTAAACACCTGCTCAACAAGAGCATCCCCGTCCCAGAAGTTAACGGTAATACAGTTGTTGTGCTTATTGTCTGTTTCAAAGGTCACGTATCTTTTATCTATTAACATATTTTTTCTCCAATCGTTATTCACTATTCGTTATTCACTATTCACTATTCACTAAAGAAACGGCAAAGAAAACTAAACTTGATCAGCTGAAGATTAAAGTTTAGCTAATCAAATACTTATTCCTTAAACTTAAATCAAGTGAATAGATAATAGTGAAGAGTGAATAGATAATGGTGAAGGTTGAAAACAGTTTCTTTTGGAAACTGTTTTCCTCCTTAATTCTGCATTCAAAAATTTATTGGTTTACCAATAAATTTTCACTCCTGCGTTTTGTGTAAAATCGGTCATTTTGGGAAGCTTTGACTGCCAGCCGCGGGGCTCAATATTGTTCTTTTCAAGGCCTCTGTAGAATGCCTCGTTTCTTGCAATGAGAGCCTGCTTTTCTTCCTCTGTTTCTGCCGCCGCCATACGCTGATCAAAGGTATAGAGAAGGCTGGAGTAAATATAGCCCAGACGGGAACGCTCAAGATGCTCGCGCTGAAGCTCGGTTTCGCAAAGCTCGGCGGCCTTTTCCCAAAGCTCGTTCATCTTATCGTCGTTTGCAAGAACATACTCGCAGTTAAAGAGGTGACCCGGATTCTGATAGCAACGGATATGACGGTCCTTGCCCTCGTTGTCAAGACGGGCTGCCTCCTGCAGCATAGAGAGATATTCCTTGATATACTTGCTGCCCTTTCCGTAGTAGCCCTCGAGGAATTCATCCATATGGAGATCAAACTCCTCCTCGGACATATTAGGATTCCAGAGAAGCTTTGAAAGCAGATAAGCACGAAGCTCTACCATATCGGTGATATGATCGTCGTAGTAGTTATCGCCCTCGCAGAACATACCCTTTACGTTATGGTGGAAATAATATCCGATATTCTTACGCAGAGTATGGAAGTTTGGAAAATGAGGAACGGTAAAGGAAAAGTTTGCATTGTAGTCCCAGAGATATATGGTCTTTGCTATCTTTCCCCATTTACGGAAGTTGTCAAGAAACTCCTGATTTATCTCGCAGTTATCGTCATAAACGGGATGATTATAGCAAAGCTCCATTGGAGCAAACTCGATTATTACGTTGTCGCGGGGCTTGGTAATCGAGGGGCACTTACAGGTATGAAGATATGCAAGAGTCATTATCTTTACCTTGGGATATTCGTCCTTTATGGCATCCGCCACCGCGTTGACAAAGCGGAGCAGGCTTCCTGCGTGGGAGCCCTCCTCCTCGTCTATCTTACGGCATTTTTCACACTTACAGAAGTTCTCGGCGCCGATCTCGTTGTCGTTCTGGGTTACCGAGATTATTCTTGCCTCGGGGTAGCCACGGCAAAGCTTCTTTACGTTTTCGATACACTTTTTAAGGTTTTCCTCATCCGAAAAACAGGGCTGCTGATGCTGAGGAACGTCCAAAAGACTCTCCATCGTATGTACGAAGCGTCCGGGATAAAGGAAGCTTCCGCCCATCTCCTCGGTAAAGGGTCTCTGATAGCTGGAATTTATCTTTCTCTTTGCGGCAATATCACATTTCATATAAGCTGGGATAGCAACGTCACGCCATTCAAGCTGGGGGAACTGCTCCTCAAAAATTCCTTCTTCAAGAGTAACGTCACCGTCAAGAAGTATCTCGGTATCCTGAGTAAAGAATCTCCAGCCGCAGAACTCCTCAAGGAAGGTATAAACTCCGTAGAGGGTACCTCTCTTTTCGTTACCTGTTATAAAGAGACAACAGTCAAATACCGAGATAACGAAGCCCTCTTCTCCGTATTTGGCAAAGCTGACCTGCTTTGCGGTCTTGTAGCACCTGCCGATATATATTACATTTCTGCCGTGGTCCTCGCTCTCTTTAACTATCTGAAGCTCATCACCCGTGGTAAGCTTGATATATTTTACAAGCTCCTTTGCGGAATATACTTCGCATTCGGTAGCCTTGTCGGGTATGACAACGGTGTAATCCGCTATATTGTTCTTTACTATAAAGATATTCTTCATAAGCGTTCATCCTTTACGTTTCATTACTTATACAATACCAAATTTTTACCCATTCTGTCAACAGTTTTATTATATATCAGAAAGGTGAAGTTTTTTCGTCCATCCGAGAAAATAACAGTATTACATAAACGGTTCTTTGGTTTCTCTGTGCAGCTCGATCTCGTCCGCAACGCAGGCACTGTTACGCATCTTAAGCAGATATAACACCGTTTCGGCAATGTCCTCGGGCAGTATCATCCCGTCGCTTGAAAGATCGGGACGGGAGATCTTGACCATATCGGTAAAAACTCCGCCGGGGCTTATAACGTGAGCTCTGACGCCCTTTTGATAATATTCTTTGCTCAACGCTTTGGTAAAACCGAGCAGTGCGTGCTTTGATGCGGCATATACGCTCTGCAGAGCATAACCCTTGTGAGCGGTAACCGATGCTATATTGATAACGGTTCCGCTGTCAGATTTTTGAAGATAAGGCAAGGCCTCCTTACATAAAAGGAAGGGTGCTCTCACATTTGTGTTCATTATCATATCGTATTCTTCCATACTGATGTCCTCAAAATTTTGAGACTGAGCAACACCTGCATTATTTATAAGAACGTCGAGACCGCCGTATACCTCGACAGCTTTATTTACGGCGTATTTTACATATTTATCATCGCATATATCACCCGACAGGATAAGACAGTCTCTGCCCTTGGCAGTATTCTTTAGCTTTTCTTCATTTCTACCCATAAGAACAAGCTTAAAATCAAGACTGAACAGAGCCTCGGCGATAGCCGAGCCTATACCGCCCCCTGCTCCTGTTATGATACAAACCTTGTTTTTCATTTTGATACCTTGTTTTAATCCTTTAATTACCTTTTTAATTAACTCCGTTCGTAACTGATTATTTTCCAGTTATGTCCGTCTTCTTCAATGAAAGTAATAAACTTATATTCATAAGTTTTTTCTGTTGGATCGCCGCCCCACTGGTCAACAAATTTAACAGAAATAATTACCTCATAAGTATTATCTCCAAGGGGTTTATGTCCAACTATGTTCACTGAATTCACTATGTATCCGAATCCTCCGATACCAATTCTTTCCCGAACACACAATTCCGAATCGTGAAAATAGTGATATTCTCCCGAGCTATAATCAAAATCACGATCGAACATATTATTTAAAATCCAAAGAACATCATTAGTTTCAAATTTTACAGCATATCCATTAAATTTATTCTCAGGATCAGACATAACTTCATAAGGAGCAAAACCGTAATAGTAGTATAATCCGTATTCATAATACGGCCATGCTAAAATCACATTATCTATTATCTGAGATACCGGCATATATTTAAAATTATAATCTTCAGAATTATGCCAGACATACTCTGTCTTTTCAACCATATCAATAATCTCGTCAAGAACTTCAGAAGAAATATCTTCTCCTGTTCCGGGTATATCTGTATCTTCTTTACTGTTTGACAACAAGAATTTTAATAACAGCTTACATTGTTTAAATGTATATACATTTTGATAAATATCCACCGACATTGATCTGTCAAAGAAAGAATTTAATTTATCATTGTATTCAGACTCGCTCATCTTTACGTCATTCCAATAGTAATCATAAATCGGATAACCGTTTTCATCTAATTGAACTCTACTATTATTTTCGGCTCCGTAATCACCCGAAGCTATTGTAATAAATTTTCCGTTTTCAATTTTGTATACTTTATCCGAATAGACATCCATATGACCGCCGCTTGTAATCAAAATATTATTCTTTTCTATCCACTGCGCTGTTCCGTGTGAAATATATATACGGTCTGTTATTCCGTTTGACTGAGTATATATTTCATCACCACCTGCTCCGGAAACAAAATCCATCCACAACTCGGGAACAGAATCATCATTTACATAAATCAATCTGCATTCACACATATCACTTTCCGGTTCTTTTGAAAAAATACTGCCGAGATATGTATCTACCCAATTTTCGCTTACATCTGTTAAAACTACAGAAGAATTTCCGTAAACCTTTTCGGTTTTTGATGGATCTACTTTAAACTTTGCTTGTTCTATACTTTCTTTTTCAGGATAAAAATATATTTTAGTTGAATTACCGTTAGAATCATATTCATAACCCAATGTGATTTCTCCGGTAGAATCATTATGCCACTCACTGATATTCAATCCTCCAAATACCTTATCGGTTAAATTACCGTTTTTATCATACAAATACAAGAAGGTATATATTCCACCATAAAATGGAGTTCCGTCAGCCATAAAATCAACAGAAAAAAGAGTGGTACTGCATAAAAGTCCGTTATCGTAATATGTGTAGTTCTCACGGTATATCTGCTTGCCGGTTGAATCATAATAATTAATCTGTGATAACAGATTATCGGTTTTATTTTCACTCTTTAATTTTATCCAATCATTAAGATAGTTGACGCTGTTATTTTCAACTGTTACAGGATCTGTTAATGTAAAGTCATCATATCCTTCGGCAATTACTGTAAGTGTATATATTCCTTCAGGTACAAACAACTCAAAGTGACCCATACTATCGGTAGTAGCCGAAAATTCATCCCCAGTTTCGTTATTGTTTACCGTTACGGTTGCACCGTTTATCTTAAGGTTAACGTCCGAAGCAGAAACCACCCAGCTCAGTATACCGCCGTTTTTTGAATTATTGCCGTTATCAGAGGTATTCATTTGTGCTGCCTGCTGTA
The DNA here is from genome assembly GCA_017416185.1 of Clostridia bacterium. Classification (GTDB taxonomy): domain Bacteria; phylum Bacillota; class Clostridia; order Oscillospirales; family CAG-272; genus RGIG7300. The sequence continues at coordinate 69,469 of JAFQDF010000033.1, read as the reverse complement.
CAGCCATATATGCGTCAACCATATCACATGAATTACATCTGAAGCTATGATTTGAGCATACTATCTCTTTCACCTGAGCACCGGTAAGATTTCTGTTTACAGACCAGACCGATGCCGCCACACCCGCAACATGAGGTGCAGCCATAGAGGTACCATTCCAATTATTGTTGCTGTATTCATTACCCGGAACTGTAGAATAAATACTTTCACCGGGAGCAAAAATATCTACTCTGTCTCCGCCATTGGAAAAATTACTTATATTTAGTTCCGAATCTACTGATCCGACAACTATAATTCTGTTATATACATCAGGGTAATCCTCTTCACTGATAACCGTTGTCCAAAAATTATATGTACTGTCATATACTACTCCGTTTTCACGGTCAGAATCGTTTCCTGCAGCATTGACGAGAACAAAATCATATCCCATTTCTAACAGCCTGTTTAAATAATCTCCGAGAATATGTGAATTTGATTCAAGAAATTCTACCTGTGCGTCCCATTTTTCTCCACTGTTTGAAATAGGCCATTTATAATAATTAAAACCAAGACTTGAATTGATTACTTTAACATCTCTTAAAATCAGCTCTGCATATGCGATCTTTAAAAACATAGACGTTGATATAGGTGATCCATTTTCGGAATAGCTGCATATACCTCTATAAGAAACCCCGTACAAATTGTTGTTTCCATATGGATAAACACCGCATATGCCTTCATCATTATCCGATTTTGCTGCCATTGTTCCCGCAACATGTGTTCCGTGTTTCGTCAGGGTTTCATAAAACACCTCTGCAAAACCGAGATCCTCATGAGTACTTTCAAATCCGCTGTCAATTAAACCAACCTTTATCGGTTCTATCTTACTTTTATTTGCGTCCAATATATCCCAGGATGCCAATACCTCGATAGCCTCTATACCCCAACTTTTTCCTTGACAATTATTGAAATTTTGAAGATCGTTTTCCCATTCATCTCCGTAATAAAAACCGTTGCGTTCCTCAGTCTTTTCATCCCCTATATAAGTGGCGTAATTAATACAAGCAGATTCCACAAAATCACTTTCCAGCAATAAATCTACCAATCCATCCAACTCTTCCTTTGTACAAGAGTTTTCCAGTCTGAGCTGATAGTCTCCTGTTATTTCAATATAACCTGCTATCTTTGCTTCATGTTTTTTTGCAAGATCTTCTATATCTGAATATTCGGCTTTTTCTGAAGCAACAATCAGAATCTCATTATCAACATACATCTCACTGTTTTCTGCTGTTTCTATATGCTCCGCTTCTGTCGGTGAATAAATAATTTCCCCTATATCTTTATTTAGGCCGCTTTTTTTTCCGTTATATTTTAGGATAAGTAATACCGATACTGCAACCAATACAATTGCAAGTATCAAAATAATCAGTACTGTAAATGTTTTCTTGCTCGGTTTTTTTTGTCTGATGTCCATATTTACCTTTGTTCCGCATAAGGGACAAAACTTTCCTTCAAACTCTTTTCCACATTTTTTACAAGTCATAACTTTTCCTCTTTTCAAAAGTATTTATGAGATTAAAATGTAAATACGTAGTCTTGCAGTTATTGATCAAACAATTTTTTTCTGTCATATTAATTATACTATCCGGGATGTTATATGTCAATTCCGAAAGCTGTTGTTGTAAAATTTTTGTTAATATATAGATAATAATATTTATTAATATATTATTTTATATTATAATTAATTATAATTATCTAAATTTAAGAGAAAAAATTGAAAGGACGTATAAGGATGCAAACGTTTGACGATGTATGGGCCGTCATATGCGAGGCCATGAACGAAGAATTTTCAAGACCCTTTATTTCCGTGTGGTTTGCCAATCTCAAGCTTGCCTTTCTTGACGAGAACGTTGCGGTATTTATAGCAAAATCCGAATTTTTCCGCAAAGGAATAGAAGAAAAGCATAAGGATAAGATCTCAAAATATCTTATAAACACCCTTGGGTACGACGTTGATATAGTAGTTCTGAACGAGGAGGAGGGTCCCTTTGATCTTTCGGTATATACCAACGGTAACAGTCCGGCTTCCGAAAGTACAGAACAGAATTCAGAAGAAGAAATAAGCGTTCCTCAGGCTGTACAGAATCATTCCTACACCTTTGACAATTTCATAGTAGGTGCTTCAAACAAGTTTGCCCACGCGGCATCTCTTGCAGTGGCAAACAATCCCATAGACAACGAATATAATCCTCTCTTTATCCACGGTCCTTCAGGTCTGGGAAAAACACATCTTCTCAATGCTATAATGAACCGTATGAGAGAGCATAATCCCGACGCAAGAATAGTTTACGTCAAGGGTGATGATTTTACCAACAAGCTCATTGAGGCTATTACGAATAAAACAACGGCTCAGTTCAGAAATACCTTTCGTACCGTAGATGCACTGTTAATAGATGACGTACAGTTTATTGCCGGAAAGGAATCTACACAGGAAGAATTTTTCCATACCTTCAATGCTATCTACGAGGAAGGTGGACAGATCATACTTGCCTCCGACCGACCCCCGAGAGAGATGGCTACCCTTGAGGACAGGCTGCAGAACCGCTTTGAGTCGGGAATATTGGCTGATATTCAGCCCCCTAACCTTGAGCTCCGTATAGCGATAATGAAGGACAAGGCGACAAAGAAGGGCGTGGATATTTCTTACGACATCCTTAATTACTTAGCCGAAAACCTTACCTCAAACGTAAGACAGCTTGAGGGTGCTATAAACAAGATATGCGCTCAAAGCTTCCTTATCAACACCCCCATCACTCTTGAAATGGCAAAAACAGCGGTTGCCGATATGATATCTCCTAAAAGCAAAGCAAACGTGTCTCCCGATCTTATAATTGAGACAGTTTCCCGAAGAGACGGAGTTTCGGTGGATGATATCAAGAGCAAGAAGCGTACAAGCTCCATAGCATTTTCAAGACACAAATGTGCCTACCTCATACATAAGCTTACAGATTTGAGCTACGGAAAGATAGGCGAGATATTCAAGCGTGACCGAACCACTATAATGTCATCTGTTGATACGGTCACAAATGAAATCAAGATAAATTCCATCTATGAGGAAGAGATAAATTCCCTTATCCGTGAGATAAAGGGAGAAGAGATATAAAAAGTTTTCCACAGCTTTTCCACATGTTATTAACCTGCTTTCCGACGGAAAAGGTGGAAAAGTGACAGAGGAAAAAAGTTGCTTCCTTTTGTTTCCTCAGATATCTGACACAGGGTGTGGACGCATATACAGGCATACCGTAAGGACATTGGCATATTTTCCACAGTTTCCCACCCCTCTACTACCACTGTTACTAATTTATTTTATTTATATTTTTATTTATTTTTATTTAAAAAGGACATAAAACGATGAAAGCGATTTTTGAAAAAAGCATACTGCTTGATGCTATACTTCCCGCACTGGGATCAGTATCCGGAAAGAACACCATCCCCGCAATAGAGGGTATCAACCTTATATGCTCCGAGGACGGAGTTTGTGTGGTTACCGCATACGACCTTGAAAAGGGCTACAGAACAGAGATAACCTGTGACGTTGTAAGGGCAGGTAACTATATTATAAATGCACAGAAGCTCTGCCAGATAGTAAGAGCTATGCCCTCCGGCTTTATTACCCTTAATATAGACAGCAATAATATTGCAAAGATAATCAGCGGTAAGAGCGAGTTTGAGATATATGCTATGAACGGTGCCGATTTTCCTGCTCTTCCTGCACTCAATGGTGACCATGGCTTTGTTGTAAAGCAGAGTATTCTTCGTAATATGATTACAAAGACACAGTTTGCAGTTGCCGCAAATGATATGCGTCCCGAGCTTAACGGTGCTTTCTTCAAGATCGAGGGCAACAAGCTTACAGTTGTATCCTGTGACGGCTCTAAAATGGCAATAAAGGAGCAGATCACCGATATCGAAAATAAGAACGACGATCAGAGCGAGCTTGATATGCAGTTTATCATTCCCGCAAAGACCCTTACAGAGCTTATGAAGCTTCTAAATGATTCAGATGATACAGTTTCTATCAGACTTACAAGAAAATACGTAATTCTTTTCATAGGAAAGGTTGTATTTTTCTCCAGACTTATAGAGAATGAGTATATCGATTATAATCGTTTCCTGCCTAAAGCACCCAAGACCTTTGTTAAAATCGACTGTGAGGCGTTTTTAGGGGCTTTAGAGCGTGCTTCTTTGGTTACTGAGGATAAGACTATGGGTCAGGCAAAATCTATTCTCAGATGTAATTTTGAAGACAATATGCTTAAAATTTCATCCGTATCGGTATCCGGTAAGGTTTATGACGAGATATTTACCGAAAAACAGGGTGATGATATCGTAATAGGCTTTAACTGCCGTTATCTGCTTGATGCTCTTCGTGCCTGCGACAGCGAGAAGCTGAAGCTGAGCCTTACAAGTCAGCTTATGGGTATGACCCTTCAGCCTGCAGAGGAAAGCGAAGAAGGAACCTTCACCTTCTTAGTGCTGCCGGTAAAGATAAAAGAATAATTTTCAATTCTCAATTTTCGATTAATTACGTGTCAGGAGAAAAAATTGTTCTGTAAAAAAATAGTATACAGAGATTTCAGAAATATTGAGTCTGCTTCTCTTGAGTTCTGTCCGGGGACTAATATTTTTGTTGGCAGTAACGCAGAGGGTAAGACCTCGGCTATAGAGGGTATTTATCTCTTTGCCAGAGGTAAGAGCTTCCGAAGCCAGCACGATACCGATATGATACGCTTTGACTGTGATTATTCAAGCGTTGATATGGAGTTTAACGATACCCGACGGGAGCATAAGATGCGCATAGCTTACAGCCGTGACGGAAGAAGGCTGTGTAAGCATAACGGTGTGGATATAAAAAAGCTGTCTGAATTTATCGGACATTTCAGAGCCGTAATATTCTGTCCTAATCACCTTTCACTTGTAAAGGACGGACCAAGTGTCAGAAGATCCTTTATAGATACTGCCATTTCACAGATACAGCCTTCGTATGTCGGGCTGCTGCAAAAATATAACAGTATACTTTCCCAGAGAAATGCACTTATAAAAAATGCTTTTTTTCAGAGGGATGTATTTGATTCCACCGTTGAGTACTGGTCTGAGCAGTTGGCGGGGGAAGCTGAAAAGATAAGCAAAAAGAGAGCTTGGTATACCGATATGCTCTCTGAATATGCAAATGCTCTTATCGGTGATATGACCTTGGGTAAGGAAGAATTGAAAATCTCATACCGAAGTCAAAAAACAAAGGACGAGTATTTTACCGAGCTTTGTTCAAATCACGAAAGAGAGATAAAATACGGCTCAACTCTTTACGGAGTTCATAAGGACGACCTTGATATAATGCTCTGCGGTCGGGATGCAAGAAGCTTTGCTTCACAGGGACAGCAGAGAAGTATAGCCTTGGCTCTCAAGCTAAGTGAGGGTGAGATATCCCGTAAGGAATGCGGCAGCTATCCCGTATTTCTGCTTGATGACGTTTTAAGTGAGCTTGACACTAAAAGAAGAGAATATATTCTGTCCGGTTTATCGGACAGGCAAACCTTTATAACTTCTTGTAGTACGGAGGATTTTAAAGGTTTAAGCAATGCTTTGACTTATACGGTCAAGCAAGGAAATTTTGTAATCTCGGATTAGCTATGTATATACATCTTGGCAATAATGCCGTTTTGAGAAAAAAGAAAATAATCGGTATCTTTGATATGGATACCTCTACCCGAGGCAGTGAAACGAGAGTTTTTTTAAGACGTGCCGAAAAAGAGGGAAGAAGCATTAACGTAAAATATGAGATACCAAAATCCTTTGTGGTTACAGAGGATAACGAAGTGATGCTGACACAGCTTTCACCTCAGTCCCTTGCGGGAAGAATGACAAATATTAATAAACACGATTGAATAAACCCCGTAGGGAAGGCAGACCTCTGCCTTCCGTAAAAATACGGAATAATAAAAGGAGTTAAAATGGAAAAGGAAAACAACGTAGCTTACGGCGACAGTCAAATACAGGTACTGGAAGGCCTGGAGGCCGTAAGAGTAAGACCGGGTATGTATATCGGTACTACCTCGGAGTCGGGTCTGCACCATCTTATCTACGAGATAGTTGATAACTCTATCGACGAGGCTCTGGCAGGATACTGTGATAACATTACGGTAACCCTTGAGAAGGACGGATCCTGCTCGGTACGCGACGACGGACGAGGCGTTCCCTCGGGTATACATCCTACACAGAATCTGCCTACCCTTGAGGTCATCTTTACGATACTTCACGCAGGCGGTAAGTTCGGCGGCGGCGGATATCAGATCGCAGGTGGTCTTCACGGCGTTGGTGCGTCTGTCGTAAACGCGCTGTCAAAGCGTCTTGAGGCAACGAACTGCCGTGACGGATACGAATATACCATTGCCTTTGAGCAGGGTAAGATAGTAGAGGAGTTCAAGCAGGGAAACAAGACCGATAAGCACGGTCTTTATGTTCGTTTCTGGCCTGATCCCGAAATATTTGAGACTGTTGTATTTAAGGCAGACGTAGTCAGAAACAGACTCCGTGAGCAGGCATTCCTTAATGCAGGCGTTTCCATCACTCTTATAGATGAAACGGGTGAGGAGAGAACGGAAGAGAATTTCTGCTACGAGGGCGGTATCAAGAGCTACGTTGAATTTGATAACAACCAGAGAGCCGTTGATCCCATTCATCCCGAGGTAATTTTCGTTTCGGGAAGCAGAGGTACCTCTGTCGCAGAGGTAGCTATGCAGTATAACGATTCCTTTACCGATTCCATAATATCCTTTGCCAACAATATGAAGACCATTGAGGGCGGTACCCACGAGACCGGCTTCAAGGCGGCTATAACAAAAGCTATAAACGATTACGGTAAAAAGACGGGTGCTCTTAAGGATGCGGATAAGTTAGACGGTAAGGACGTCCGTGAGGGTCTGACCGCTATCATCAGCGTTAAGCTTGAGAACGCGCAGTTTGAATCCCAGACAAAAGCAAAGCTTGGTAACTCATCTATCAGAACTCTGGTTGAATCTATCGTTTCCGAAAAGCTCTCCGAGTTCTTTGAGGAAAATCCCAAGACCGCAAAGATAATCCTTGAGAAGGGTATTACTGCAGCAAGAGCAAGAGAAGCGGCAAAGAAGGCAAGAGATACAGCCCGCCGTAAGGGTGCGCTTGAATCCACTTCCCTTCCTGGCAAGCTCTGGGACTGTCATACCAAGAACGTTGAAGAAAGTGAGCTCTTCCTTGTCGAGGGTAACTCTGCGGGCGGTTCTGCAAAGGACGGACGTGACAGCTACTTCCAGGCTATCCTTCCTCTGCGCGGTAAGGTACTTAACGTAGAAAAGAGCAGACTTGATAAGATATATTCCAATCCCTCACTTATACCGATCATACAGGCTTTGGGCTGCGGTATAGGAGACGATTTTGATAAATCAAAGCTTCGTTACGGTAAGCTTATACTTATGGCGGATGCGGACGTTGACGGCTCGCATATCAGAATTTTGCTTCTGACCTTCTTGTTCAGACATATGCGTCAGCTTATCGAGGACGGACACGTTTATCTGGCACAGCCTCCGCTTTATAAGGTATTCAAAGGCAAGCAGGTAAGATATGCTTTTTCTGATGAAGAAAGAGACGCTTATATACAGGAGCTCGGCGTAAACGGCGTTGAGGCAAGCCGTTATAAAGGTCTTGGTGAGATGAACCCCGAGCAGTTAAGTGAAACTACTATGGACCCCGAGAAGAGAGTGCTGCTGCGTGTAACTATGGAGGATGCAAGAGAATGTGACAGAATATTCTCCGTGCTTATGGGTGACAAGGTAGAGCCCAGACGAGAGTTCATCGAAGCAAACGCAAGATACGCTACCGATCTTGACATATGATGAAGGCGGCGACACTTACATTAAATCCTGCTCTTGACAGGACTATGTATTTTGAAAAGCCCTTTCGCGCAGGTGAGCTTAACCGTTGCTTTGATACGGTGACCACTCTTGGCAGTAAGGGTATAAACGTTTCAAGATTTTTAAAGATATTCGGCGTGAATGCCTTAGCCTACGGTTTTTCAGGAGGAGATACGGGTGTTACGATGGAGAATATGTTAAGAGACGAAGGAGTTGATTTCTCTTTCGTCAAGACAGAAGCTCCTACCAGAATGAATATCAAGATGATAGATTCGGACGGTACCTGTACCGAGGCAAACGAAAAGGGCGGACCTATAACCGACGAGGCGTTGAAAACTCTTGTCGAAATGATGGAAAACTCGGCGGAAAAAGGAAAATATTTCTTTCTTGGCGGAAGTATTCCACACCCTGTGGAAAAAGGTGTGTATAACTCTATTACACAGGTGTTGAAAAGTCGAGGTGCAAAGGTAATTTTAGACTGTGACGGCGAGGCGCTGGAAAGAGGACTTGAAGCGCGTCCGAGCCTTATAAAACCTAACCTTTACGAGCTTTCTCTCCTGCTTCATAAGGATATAAAAGATCCCGATGAAGCAATAAAGGAATGTAAGCGTTTATATGTGGAAAAGTCTGTTGAAATACTGTGTACTATGTCGGAAAAGGGTGCTTTATTCGTAGGCAAAGAGGGTGTGTTTTCCGTCACGTCTCCACGTGTGGAAATGCGCGGATTCACAGGTGCGGGAGATTCATTTTTATCCGCATTTACCTATATGAGAGATAAAACGAACGATATAGAATATTCCCTAAAATTCGCTTCAAGTGCGGCGGCGGCAAAGGTAGAGCTGCCCGGAAGCACGCTTCCGAAAAAAGAGGATATGGATAAATATATTGATGCAGTTAATGCAAGAAGGTATGAATAATGAGTAGAAGACAAGAAGAAACAAAAGATTACAGATTTTTGGACCAGAAGATCTTGGACGTTGATATGGGTAAGGAGGTAAGGACCTCTTTTATCCAGTATTCAATGAGCGTTATCACGTCCAGAGCTCTTCCCGACGTCCGTGACGGTCTTAAGCCTGTTCACAGACGTATCCTCTACGCTATGTACGAGGATCATCTGACCTATGACAAGCCCTACCGTAAGTCTGCGACTACAGTCGGTAACGTGCTTGGTAGATATCATCCCCACGGTGACTCGGCAGTTTACGACTCTATGGTAAGACTTGCCCAGCCCTTCTCCCTGCGTTATACCCTTATCGACGGTCAGGGTAACTTCGGTAATATCGACGGCGACCAGGCGGCGGCTTACCGTTATACAGAGGCAAGAATGTCCAAGATGGCTAACCTTATGCTTGAGGATATTGAGAAGGACGTCGTTGACTTTGCTCCCAACTTTGATAACAAATTAAAGGAGCCTACCGTTCTTCCCTCCCGTTTTCCTAATATTCTGGTAAACGGTTCTGTAGGTATCGCCGTAGGTATGGCGACAAACATCCCTACTCACAATTTAGGAGAGGTAGTGGATGCTACTATTTGTCTGATGGAAAATCCCGAGGCTACCGTTCAGGAGCTTATGCAGCATCTTAAGGGTCCCGATTTTCCCACGGGTGCTACCATCTACGGCTCTAACGGTATCGTTCAGGCTTACTCAACCGGCCGCGGCAGAGTTATGGTACGCTCCAAGGCTGAGATAGACGAAGAAAACCGCCGTATTATCGTTACCGAGATCCCTTATATGGTGAACAAGGTCACTCTTGTATCACAGATCGCGGGTCTTGTAAAGGATAAGAGGGTTGACGGTATCACGGCTTTGCGTGATGAGACCGACAAGAAGAAGGGTATCCGTATAGTTATAGAATACCGCCGTGACGTAAACGGACAGATCATTCTGAATCAGCTCTATAAGAATACTCAGCTTCAGGATACCTGTGCAATAAATATGCTTGCTCTCGTTAAGGGCGAGCCCAAGATCCTTTCGCTTAAAGAGATACTTAACCACTATATCGACCATCAGGAGAGCGTTATTATCCGCCGTGTAAACTTCGATCTTAAGAAGGCAGAGCACGAGGCGCATATCCGTGAGGGTCAGAAGATAGCTATTGATCATATCGACGAGGTCATCAGTATAATCCGCGGTTCGGCATCTATTCCCGATGCCAAAGCAAAGCTGATGGAGCGCTTCGGACTTACCGATATTCAGGCTCAGGCTATAGTTGAGATGACTCTGGGCCGTCTGTCCGGTATGGAGCGTGACAAGATAGAGGCAAGACTTAACGAGCTCTATGAGATGATAAAGGAATTCAAAGCTATCCTTGCAGACGAAAACAGAATTAAGCAGATAATCAAGGACGAGCTGCTTGAGGCAAAGAAGAAATTCGGCGATGAACGTAAGACCGAGATAATCGAAGCAGAGGACGATATCCTTATTGAGGACCTTATCGAAAAGCATACCTGTCTTGTTACAATGTCCAATGCGGGATATATCAAGCGTTGTCCTTCCGATACTTATTCCGCACAGAGACGAGGCGGTAAGGGTATTATCGGTATGTCCACAAAGGAAGAGGACTTCGTTGAGACCGTTGTTGCCTGCCACAGTCATTCTTACCTTATGATGTTTACCAACAAGGGTAAGGTACAGGTAAAGAAGGCATATCAGATACCTGAAGCAGGCAGAACAGCCAAGGGTACGAATATCGTAAACATCCTTGAGCTTGACGAGGGCGAGAAGGTTACTGCACTTCTCTCTATACCCGAGTTTGTTGCAGGTGAATACCTTACTATGGTCACAAAGAACGGTGTTATCAAGCGTACCGATCTTTCCGAATATGAGTATCAGCGTAAGGGCGGTAAAAAAGCTCTTAACCTTGACGAGGATGACGAGCTGGTATTCGTTGCTCATACCACAGGTGAAAATGAAGTAATCATTGCAACCTACAACGGTTATGCAGCACGCTTCCACGAGTCAGCGGCTCGAGTAATGGGCAGAACAGCCCGCGGTGTACGCGGTATCAAGCTTACCGAGGGAGATTACGTAAAGGCGGTTGCCATCGTTGAGGAGGGTAAGAAGCTTATTTCCATTACCGAAAAGGGCTTCGGCAAGAGATGCGAGTATGACGATTTCTCCGCTCACAACAGAGGCACTAAGGGTGTATGCTGTCATAAGCTGTCAGCTAAGACAGGTAAGCTCTGCGGTATCGCATCCGTAGCCGAGGACGAGGACGTTATGATGATAACAAGCGAGGGTACGATGATACGTATCGCCGTATCCGATATTCCCGTTTACTCAAGAACTGCAGGCGGTGTAATCGTTATGAGAACCGGTGCGGATACTCATATAGTGAACTTTGCAAAGGTTGCAAAGGAGCCTGACGAGATTCCCGAGGTAGAAGCTCCGGCTGAGGCAACAGAAGTTGTAGAGACGGTAGAAGCCGATGAAGAATAAGATTATTATAGTCTGCCTGTCGGTTATAATGCTTCTATCCCTCGTTTCCTGCACAAAACCCATAACCGACGATGAGGCAAGAGCTATCCTTGAAGAGCTTATTCCAAAGGCAGAAATAATAAACGATATAGTCTGGGGTGTCGGACTTGATATTGAACCCGGGCAGGATGAGGCTCTCAATACTGTTACTGCGGCTCAGTACAGAACTGTTGCAAAAAACTCTCCCTATCAGAGTACCGAGGAGCTGAAGGCGGCTATCGCAGAGGTATACTCGGATGCATTTATAGCAAATACCATTGAATATGCCTGCTTTACAGGTGCAGACGACGCCCTTGAGAATACAGAGGCTCAGATGTACCCCAGATATGCTGACGGTAATGACGGTGTTCTGGTGGTTGATATTACAAATAAAGGTTTTGAGCTTACCACAAAAATAGATCCTGCAAGTGCAAAGGTGGTTTCTGCCAAGCGCGGTAAGCAGAATATCGAGGTCAAAGCAACTGTCGGCGGAGAGGAAACTACACTTATAATAGTTCTGGTTCAGCAGGAAAGCGGTTGGAGACTTGACACACCCACATATTAAGCATTTGGAGAATGCTTAATAAATGCAGAATTAATGGGGATTTTTGCCTTTAGACAAAAATCTTCATTCCGATTTAATCAGGTACAGAAAGGAAGATATATTATGGCTAAGAAAACACAGGCAAAAGCAACTGTTTCGGCTATCGGGGACGAAAAGGAACGTAAAAAGGCCCTTGATACCGCAATAGCTAATATAACAAAAGCATACGGTCAGGGCGCTATTATGCGCCTTGGCGAAAATAATGAAATGAACGTATCTGCCGTATCCACAGGCTCTCTTATGCTTGATATGGCTCTCGGTATAGGCGGTGTTCCCAGAGGAAGGATCATCGAGATCTACGGTCCCGAATCTTCAGGTAAGACCACCGTTGCACTTCACGTTATCGCAGAGGTACAGAAGATGGGCGGCTCAGGTGCGTTTATAGATGCCGAGCACGCTCTCGACCCCGTTTATGCAAAAGCTCTTGGCGTGGATATCGACGATCTCTTGGTTTCTCAGCCCGACTGCGGTGAGCAGGCTCTTGAGATAACAGAGGCTCTTGTACGAAGCGGTGCTATCGACGTCGTCGTAGTTGACTCGGTTGCGGCTCTCGTTCCTCAGCAGGAGATCGACGGCGATATGGGTCAGTCCCACGTGGGCTTGCAGGCAAGACTTATGTCTCAGGCACTTCGTAAATTAAGCGGCTCTATTGCCAAGACTAACTGTATAGTTATCTTTATTAACCAGCTCCGTGAGAAGGTCGGCGTTATGTACGGTAACCCCGAGACCACCCCCGGCGGACGTGCGCTTAAGTTCTATGCATCCGTCCGTATAGATATCCGTAAGACCGAAACTCTCAAATCGGGTACGGACGTGACCGGTAACCACGTTAAGTGTAAGATAGTAAAGAATAAGGTTGCTCCTCCCTTCAAGGTAGCTGAGTTTGATATCCTCTACGGTAAGGGTATCTCAAAGTCAAGCGAAATTATTGATATGGGTCTTGAGCTTGATATTATCGAAAAATCAGGCAGCTGGTTCTCTTACAACGGCGAGCGTATCGGTCAGGGTAAGGAAAAGGTACGCGCTCTCTTTGAGTCTAACTCCGAGCTTATGGCTGAGCTTGAGGAAAAGATCAAGGAAAAGATGAAGGACGGAGTTCTTCCCGAAGACACCACACCCAGCCTTGATGCAGACGACGACGATTTTGAGATCGCATTAGCCGGCGGATTTGATGAGGAGGGGTAAGTTACCCCTGCCATAATCGGGTATGAAGACAGACGGTGTCATTTTTCAGTGCCCGAAGTGAAGAATATTATGAGTTCAGATAATATACAGATGCCATAATCGGGTGTGAAGATAGACATTGTTGTATTTTCAGTGCCCGAAGTGAAGAAATATTATGAGTTCAGATAATATACCGATTAATTATAAACGTGCTGCACGTTCGGCATTGAATATGCTTGATTACGCAGATTGTACAGAAAAAAAGCTGAGAGAAAAGCTACAGCGTAAGGGACACGATGAAGATGCAATAGATTTTGCAGTCTCCTATGCCAAAAAGGTAGGTTATCTCAACGAGGCAAGATATCTGGAAAACGCCGTATACGTTATTGCCAACTCCAAGCTCTACGGTAAAAGAAGGCTCGTGACCGAGCTTTATACCAAGGGCTTCAAGCGTGAAGATATAGCAAATATAGATTTTTCGGAAATTGATTTTGCCGCTAACTGTGCCAAGCGTATTCTTAAGATAAAAAACAGATATTCTGACGAGCGTAAGCTCTATGCTGCCCTTATGCGTTACGGTTTTTCACCGTCGGATATAAAGGACGCATACAGAATAATTGAGGATGAAAATGAGTAAAGCAAAAGTAGGATTTATTTCCCTCGGATGCCCAAAAAATCAGGTGGACACCGAGATAATGCTAAGGGAGCTTGTAGAAGCAGGCTATCCTATCGTAGCAGAAGATATTGATGCGGATATTATAATCATCAATACCTGCGCTTTTATCGAGAGTGCAAAAAAAGAAGCTATCGACAATATACTTGACGTTGCGTGGCTTAAGGAAAACCGCAGTCTGAAGGGTATTATAGTTACAGGCTGTCTTGCCGAGCGTTACCGTGAGGAGATCCTTGATTCTATGCCCGAGGTCGATGCTCTTATAGGTGTTAACTCTATACACGATATCGTTAAAGCCGTTCGTGCTATAGAAAATAAACAGAAAAGTAAGTATACGTCATTCAAAGAGGCAGACGAGCTTACCTTAGGCGGTGAAAGAGTGGTTACTACCGAAGGATATGCTTATCTTAAGATCGCCGAGGGCTGTGACAACCGCTGTACCTATTGTGCTATCCCCTCTATCCGCGGTCATTTCAGAAGCCGCCCGATGGAGGATATAATAGCAGAGGCAAAGGATCTTTGTGATCTCGGTATAAAGGAGGTCGTAGTGGTTGCACAGGATACTACCCGCTACGGTCAGGATATCTACGGTGAGTATAAGCTTGCAGAGCTTCTTCATAAGCTTACCGAGGAGACGAATATTCCTTGGTTCAGAATTCTCTACTGCTATCCCGACAAGATCACCGACGAGCTCGTAGCAGAGCTTCGTGACAACGATAAGCTTGTAAAGTATATTGATATGCCTATTCAGCATATTAATAACGATATATTAAAGCGTATGAACCGTCACGGAGATAGAGCTTGTATCGAGGATGCCGTCAAGCGCCTGCGCGACAACGTTCCCGGTATAGTTATCCGTTCTACGGCTATTGCAGGCTTTCCCGGAGAGACCGAGGAGCAGTTTGAGGAGCTGTGCGAGTTTATCGGCAAGGTTAAGTTTGAGCGATTCGGTGCCTTTGCATATTCCCGTGAGGAGGATACCCCTGCCTATGACCTGCCCGACCAGATAGACGAACAGACAAAGCTCGACCGTGCCGATATGCTTATGTCAAAGCAGATGCATATAAGTGAGGAATATAACCAAAAGCAGTTAGGTAAGGTAATTACCGTGCTCTGCGAGGGCTTTGATCCCGTATCTGAGGCTTATTTCGGACGTAGCGAGGCAGATGCTCCCGAAATAGACGGAAAGGTTTACTTTACCTCAAGGGCAAGACTGAATGTTCATGAATTTGTCAAGGTTGAGATTACCGAGATATTAGACTATGACTTGATAGGAGAGGCTTTACAATGAAACTTAATCTTCCCAATAAGCTGACACTTCTTCGTGTCATTATGATCCCCTTATTTATGTTTTTTATCATATTCCCCGTTTTCGGTGATGTGATAAGTCCTATAGTTGCGACCGTTATATTTATTCTTACCGCTCTTACCGATATGCTTGACGGTAAGATTGCAAGAAAGTATAATCTTATTACAAATTTCGGCAAGTTTCTTGATCCCCTGGCTGATAAATGTATGATACTTGGTGGATTTATAGGTCTTCTCTGTGTTGCGAATGCAAGAGGAGAGATTTATACCAAGGTTCTTGCCTGGTCATTTTTCCTGATCCTTCTGCGTGAGTTGGCTGTTACCTCTATGCGTCTGGTGGTATCCGATGCGGGTAATATAGTCATCGCCGCTAACTGGATGGGCAAGTGCAAGACCGTACTTCAGACAGTTACTATGGTAGTGCTTATACTTGAGCCCCTTGTTCCTACCAATAATATCGTAAGCTATATTTTCCTTGCCGCAACCGTAATTCTTACAATGTGGTCGGGTATAAATTACTTCATAGCTTACTGGCCTTATCTTGATCCTACAAAGTAAAATGAACGCAGTTCATTTTACAGAGAAGAGATAAGAGAGAAAAAATAAGAGAAAATGAAGTCTTTTGACCCTATAGGTCAAAAGACTTTTTCTTTTACTCCAAAAATACAAAAAGATATTTTTTTCCTAAGACAGAATACTGCTTTACAAAATGGAAAATACTGGTATAATACCGATACAGTATAAAAAGCAAAGGAAAGGGAAAAAAATGAACACACTTGCAGTAGAATGTATTAAAGAAAGCGAAAGGGTATGCATGCTGGAAGAATGCCGTATATTGTCGAATAAGCGACAGCCGAGGAAGCTTTTTGAGGAAAGGTCGATCCTGTCGCTTGCAGACAGCATACACCGTCACGGCATACTTCAGCCTTTATCTGTTCGCAAAGAGGGGCAGAATTACGAGCTTGTAGCGGGAGAAAGACGTTTAAGGGCGGCAAGACTGTTGAAAATGAAGCGTGTCCCCTGTATTATCATCAATATAGATGAGGAGACCTCGGCGATCATATCAATAATTGAAAACATACAACGCCAGGACCTGAATATTTTTGAGGAGGCTATGGCTATAATGACCCTTAAAGAGCTTTATGCTATGACTCAGGAGAGTATTGCACGTACTCTGTCGGTTAGTCAATCTTACGTAGCAAATAAGCTGCGTATTCTTCGTCTGTCCCCTGAGGAGCAACGCAAAATAATCGAGCAAGGACTAAGCGAAAGGCATTGCAGAGCCTTGCTTCGTCTTGATGGAGAGCTTAGGTCTGAAGCACTTGATTACATAATACGGCATAATCTGAATGTTGCAGCAGCTGAAGGATATGTGGACAGATTATGTGCCGATATAAAAAAACAGCCCAGAGTTATTAACAGTCAGCTAAAGGATCTGCGGCTTTTTTATAATTCGATTGACAGAGCAGTGAATACTGTGAAAAAATTAGGAGTTAACGTTGTAACAGAAACAGTTGAGGAGGATAATTGCAAGAGGGTGACGATTATTGTTCGTAAGTAAAGCCGCTTGCGGTGCTGTAATCGTGTGATATGTTATTATCGTGTATCAGCTCACGAATGTACGGATATGTTTCACGTGAAACAATATCCTCGGGTATTAATGTATGGTTGGAATTTAAAGAATATGTGAAGTATAGCCCTGCCGCAGGTGGTTTCACGTGAAACATTTGCAGAAATATTGACTTTGGTCACCATATAGTGTATAATTTATCATATACACTTATATTAGGAGGCGATGTGTTGGGTAAGACTTTAACATTTGCCAATCAAAAGGGTGGGGTCGGTAAGACCACATCAGCTGTTAACACAGCTGCAGCTATGGCTTATCTTGGCAAGAAGGTACTGCTTGTAGACTGCGATCCCCAAGGGAACGCAACCAGCGGTGTGGGTATAAACAAGAGACAGATAGTCAATTCCACCTACGATTTGCTTATCGGAAGAGTAAGCGGTAAGGATTGTGTAATAAAAACAGAATTTACAAATCTTGATGTAATTCCTGCAAATATTGCTCTTGCGGGGGCCGAATTTGAGCTTGTAGAACTGGATAACAGAGAAAAACGGCTTCGCAACGGTATTGAAAGCATAAAACCGGATTACGATTATATTATTGTAGACTGTCCTCCGTCTTTGGGAATACTGACAGTCAACTCACTTGTTGCGGCGGACGGAATAATAATTCCTATGCAGTGTGAGTATTATGCTCTGGAGGGTCTGTCACAGCTTATGCTGTCGATAAGACAGGTTAAGAAGCTGTATAATCCCGATATCGAGATAACGGGTATACTTCTTACGATGTACAACGGCAGGCTCAATCTCACCTTGCAGGTGGTAAACGAGCTTAAAAAGTATTATGCAAATAAGATAATTTCAACTCCCGTAGTCAGAAATGTAAGAATTTCCGAGGCTCCCAGCCACGGAAAGCCCATAATTGCATATGATAGATATTCAAAAGGCAGCCTTGCGTATATAGAGATCGCAAGAGAGATAACAGAAAGGATTTAGTATGGCAGCAAAGAATTCAGGTCTGGGAAAGGGTCTCGGAGCAATATTTGAAGACAATTTTGCGGAATCCGGCAATAAAGGCGGTACAATGCTGCGTATAAGCGATATCGAGCCTCGTTTAAATCAGCCGAGAAAGGTTTTTGATGAAACAGCGCTGTCAGAGCTTGCAGATTCAATAGCTACCCACGGTCTTATTCAGCCTGTGGTGGTAAGGGAGGATAGCCGCGGATTTTACAGTATCGTTGCAGGTGAGCGACGCTGGCGGGCTTCAAAGCTTGCAGGACTTACCGAGATTCCCGTAGTAATACTTGATATAGACGATGCCAAAGCGGCAGAGCTTGCGTTGGTAGAAAATCTTCAGCGTGAGGACCTCAATCCCATAGAAGAAGCTATGGCATATGAGGCTTTAGCAACCGAATACAGTCTTACACAGGAAGAAATATCACAGCGTATCGGCAAATCAAGAACGGCAATTACAAATTCTTTGAGACTTTTAAACCTTCCCGAGGATATAAAGAATCTTGTAGCCGATAACGAGATATCGGCGGGACACGCCCGTACTCTTCTCGGATTAAAGGATAAGGACAAGTATAATGAGGCAATACATCTTATTATAACCAAGGAATTATCTGTTCGTGATACCGAAAAGTTAGTAAAAAAGATGAATAGTGCCAAGCCTGTCGAAGTTACCGTAGTTACAGATAAAGTTGAGGTTGACTACCGTAAAGAGCTTGAGAGACGTATGACGCAGCGTCTTGGCAGAAAAATTGCCATTAAGGATAAGGGCAAGGCGAAAAAAATCGAAATATCCTATGAGGATAACAAGGATCTTGAGGATCTTATAGTTAAACTCTGCGGACATAATATATTTGATAATGACTAAGAAATAAATACAGGAGTATATAAAAATGTTAGACATCAGACTTATTAAAGAAAATCCCGACGAAGTAAAAAGATTACTTGCCGCAAAGGAATATGACGCATCTAACGAGATCGACGAGATCCTTAAGTTAGACGTAGCCCGCCGTGAGCTTATCGCTAAGACCGAGAGCCTCAAGGCAGAGCAGAATAAAGTTTCCAAGCAGATCCCTATGATGAAGAAGAACGGCGAGGATACAGCGCCTATTTTCGCACAGATGAAGGAGCTTTCCGAGACTATCAAGGGAAATGATGCTGAGCTTAAGGAGATAGAGGAAAAGTACAGAACTCTTATGCTTTCCCTTCCCAACCTTCCCGACCCCGACCTTAAGCCCGGCGGTAAGGAAAACAACGAGCCTATAAAATACTTTGGCGATCCCCACAGCTTTGATTTTGAGCCTAAAAATCACGTAGATCTCTGTACAGATCTCGGGCTGATCGACTATCCCCGCGGAACAAAGCTTTCCGGCAGCGGCTTCTGGATCTACAGAGGTATGGGCGCACGCCTTGAGTGGGCGCTTCTCAACTACTTTATAGATACCCACCTTGCAGACGGTTACGAGCTGGTGCTGGTTCCCCATATGCTTGGCTATGAATGTGGTCTGACAGCAGGTCAGTTCCCCAAGTTTGCAAACGACGTTTACTGGCTTGACACTGCAGAAGACAATCAGAGAAGATTTATGCTTCCTACAGCGGAAACAGCACTCGTTTCTCTCCACCGTGACGAGATACTCACCGAGGCAGATCTTCCCCGTAAGTATATTTCTTATACTCCCTGCTTCCGCCGTGAGGCAGGCTCATACAGAGCTGATGAGCGCGGTATGGTAAGAGGTCACCAGTTCAACAAGGTTGAGATGGTTCAGTACACCCGTCCCGACAACTCCGACGAGGCTTTCGAGGAGCTTGTAGGTAAGGCAGAGGCTCTTGTTAAGGGTCTGGGCTTCCACTTCAGAACGGTTAAGCTGGCTGCAGCTGACTGCTCCGCTTCTATGGCAAGAACATATGATATAGAGATCCATATTCCTTCCATGAACGGCTATAAGGAGGTTTCCTCCGTATCCAACGCAAGAGACTATCAGGCTCGCCGCGGTAATATGAGATACCGTAACGAGGCGACCGGTAAGACCGAGTTCGTTCATACACTCAACGGCTCCGGACTTGCAACAAGCCGAATCCTTCCTGCAGTAGTTGAGCAGAATCAGCTTGCAGACGGCTCTGTTAAGGTTCCCGAGGTTCTCCAGAAGTATCTTGGTGTTGAGGTCATCACCAAGGATATGATCAAGCAGAAATGAGTATTGCCAGTCTTTGGATAGACACAGGTTCAACCCTTGAGAAGGTAGTTTGGGCAGTATACGTCGGTATAGTTATAGCAGCATTTATGCTATGGTATTCCAAGGGCTTCATAGGTAAGGTTGCAAGAAAGCTTGCGGAGAAAAATGTTCATACCCCCGATGAGGCTTGGACACTTCGTGAGCTTGGGCTTGATAACCCCTTTATACGAAATGCTCTTAAAAACAAGTTTTCTGCCCTTCGCAAAGTGGTCTACTGTACCGTGGATAAGGAAAAGCTGAAAAGAAATGATTTCTATGAAGCAAAATTCTATATCCCCGAGGAGCAAAAGAACCGCGCTTACTTCAAATACAGAGGAAACAATAACACCTTGGGTATGGTGGTGATCGTAGCCATAGTGATGTTCATCCTTGCTAATCTCTGTATTATATTTATTCCCAAGATACTCTCAATGCTTAAGGATATATAAAAGATTGTTAAATATTTAACGAGGTTTAATATGTCTGAACAAAAAAGACAAAAAACAGATAAGGTGCAGAAGGGTGCTAAATCGGTGCCTGCACCGAAAAAGACGGAAAAGCCGTCAAGCAATGCGGCAAACCGTCATAAATCAAAGGAAAGCTTCAATAAGCTGCTTGTCCGCACCGTTATAGTTGCGGCAATAGCGGTAATAATCGTTATATTCGGCCTTATGCTCTCCGGTCTTCGTTATACAAAGGCTACCGATAATGCCGGCACAACGGCAAAATTCTTCGGCTGGGTCAACGATGCCGGCAATATGGACAGAGGTACCTTGTATTTTTCCGGTCAAAGAAGCGGTACGGCAAAGATAAGTGCCAAGGATAAGAGCATCGTATACTCCAACGGTGACGTATACGTGGGAGATATGGCGAACGGATTTCCTAACGGCCAGGGTAAAATGAGCTTCTATAACGGCGACATCTACGAGGGCAGCTATGTCAACGGAGTTATCGACGGTAAGGGTAAGTTTACCTATTCCGGTGGCGACGTATATGAGGGTGACTTTAAAAACGGAGTTTCCACAGGTACCGGAGTTTACACCGAGGCCGACGGTACCGTACACGAGGGTAACTTTACCGATAATATGAAAAACGGAGTTTTCAAAACCGTCTACGGTGACGGAAGCGTTTACGAGGGTAACTACGTTAACGATTCTAAGACAGGCGCAGGCAAATATACCTTTGCCGGCGGTGATATCTATGAAGGCAACTTTGAAAATGACAAGTTCTCGGGTCAGGGTACCTATACCTGGGCAAACGGCGAAAAGTATACAGGTAACTTTACTGACGGTCAGATAAGTGGTTGGGGTAAATACGAATGGCCCTCGGGCAGAGTTCTTGAGGGACAGTTTGAGAAGGGCGTGTTCGTTCGCACCACCGAGAACCCTGATGACGAGGATAACGACGAAGAAAACGAAGATAACGACGAAACCACCGACGAATAGTCGGTGGTTTCTTAATGTAAAATGTATAATGTAAAATGTATAATTAAGGTGGAAAACAGTTGCGCAGGCAACTGTTTTCTTTATTTTATTCTATTTATTTAAGCTCTTGTTCAAGATTACGAAAAAGCTCGGAATTGGAACGATATCATGTTGATTCTGGTTTCCGTAGATTCCCCCTATGCAGACTTTGCCGATTAAGTGAATATGAAAAGAAGATTGTGGCTTTAAGCCACAATCTTCTTTGTGTTATAGGAAGTTATTTTTTGAGCTATTTGATTTACGGAGTCGGGCGCAGTCTGCCTGTGTAAACGTAATATATTGAAGATAGTGGTAAATTACCACTATCTTGGTATAATAAATCCTCGTAAATTCAGTTTGCCGTCACACAGCAAACACATTTGGACGGTAAAATATAATCACACAAGGGGAACGACCCCCGAGTGTACCTTCTCCTTTTATAGATTTTTTGGGAAAAGCCGCATTTACGGACGATGGGTAGAACGTCCTTAGGTGCGGTTTTTTCTGAATTCATAGGGACGGTGTCCGCCGTCCGTATCACAAGCGGCTTGGGGTGACGGTATCCGTTACCGTTAAAAGCGGGCGGCCAATGACCGCCCCTACAAAACCGACAGATTAATGAAATTGGCATTAATTTTTCGATGACCCGTAGGGGAGACCATTGGTCTCCCGCCTCATAAGCATAAGTTTATTGTGAGACAGGTCTCACAGAGATATTTTATTCGTTCCTTAAACTCGTGAAACGAATAACACGAGACGAATATAACTGCAAAGCAATATAACTCGACGCAAGGTGAATAAGACAGAGACGCACTTCGTAACAAAGTGCGTCTCTTGGCAGTCCTTTATAATTCCACTACAGTATAATCATGCTTTACTGCGGGAAGAAATTTTTCGATAACGTCAGAGAACTTAACCTTCAGGCTCGAGGTGTTGATACAGGGATGAGCAGCAAACATAGGTTCTTTTGTGATATCTCGGTCGATTATCAGCCTTACACGGTTGTCCTTATCATTCATAAGTCCGAATACCGAAAGTGAGCCGGGAGTTATATTAAGAAATTCTTCCATATACTCTCCGTCGGCAAAGGAAAGCCTTGCCGTGCCTAACTGAGCTGACAGCTCCTTGGTCATAAACTTCTTGTCACCGGGCATAAGCACAAGGTAAAAATCCGTCTTTTGTCTGTTGCAGAGCAGTAGATTTTTGCAGATGTGTACACCCAGAGCTTCGTCGACCTCCTTGCAGGATTCGATGGTGGGCATCTCGCCGTGGTCCACTCTCTGATATTCTATTCCCAGGCTGTCAAGCAGGTCGTAGGTTTTGATTTCTTTCTCCAATCGGTCACTGCAGTCCTGCGGTCTGCCATCATATAATGTATACATATATCTTCCTTCTTTCAAATAAATAGTTGAAAATAGTGTCACAAGGACACTATTTTCTTCAACAATTCTGCACTCTGCACTCTTAGAGTCCCAGCTCGTCTCTTTTGATCTTATCGTTTGCTGTTTTGGGGAATTCCTGGGGACGGATAACTATCTGGGAGATCTGTTTGTACAGAGGCAAGGGGCTGAGAATATCGGTAATGTCATTACGCAGCTTTTCGGTCTGTTCAATTAGGTCTCCCATCTGCTTTTCCGGATCCATATATACCTCGGCACACAATTCCCTGATGCCACCCTCCGCACGAATGCCGTATACCACGGCCTCCTTGATATAATCTATCTTATATAAATGCTCCTCGATTTCCTCGGGGTGCACTATTCTTGAATTGGAAAAAACTATGAGATTTTTTGATCTTCCGGTGATTATAAGATGACCGTCCTCATTCAGACGTCCGCGGTCTCCGGTAATCAGCCAACCATCCTCGGTTATTGTCCTTGCGGTCTCCTCGGGATTTTTATAATATCCAAGCATAGTTCCGGGTCCTCTTACGTATATCTCACCGTTATCGTCTCTCTGAGGATTTATAATATTGATTTCGGTGTCCTGGAGGGGTAAGCCAACCGTATGAGGATCACTTCGGGTATCGGAGTTTACCGAAACGATGGGAGAATACTCGGTCAGTCCGTATCCGTTAATGATCTGTATTCCTGCCGCCTCAAAGAATTCGGCAACCTCTCCTCTCAGTGGTGCTCCGCCGCAGATTATCTTTTTCAGTTCACCGCCAAAAGACTTGTGCAGAGAGGAAAACAAACCCTTGCCCGCGTCTATATTTATCCTTTTTGCAGTTTTTGATGCGTTCAAGAGATTTTTTAACCTGTTCTTTTTTCCCATTTCATCGGCATTTTTCCAGATACGCTGGTATATCGCCTCAAGAAAGGCGGGAACTGTATATATGTAGTCAGGCTTGTAAAACTTAAGATTGGTATTTACGGTACGGGGAGATTCATTTATACATATTGTAGTGTGGCTGTGCAGGCTTCCGAGAATTCCGCATACCGCTTCGTAAATATGGCTGTAACGAAGAAGAGAAAGGCAGCTTCCCTCTAATTTACAGTACTTCAGAGCGTTTACAATACAGGATATAATGCTTTTTTCACTCAGCATTACTCCCTTCGGTGTATCTGTGGTACCCGAGGTATAAAATAGCATACACATAGCCGCGGGGTCGCGCTTTTCCTGTGGGTACTGTTCGCCGCTGTTAATGAGTGTAAGCTCACCTTTACGGCGCAGCTCATCAAAGGAAAGAAAACCATCTTCATCCTCTTTACGGTCAAAAGAAATAAAGTATCTGATCCTCTTGAGCTTATCTCTGTTGTTACGTAGCAGCTCCTCATATAAGCCGGAGCAGAAAACAACCTCAGAATCGCTGTGATTTAGTACGTTTAATACTTCCTCCTCGGTCATATCTCGGTCAACAGGAACAAAAACACTTTTTGAGCAGAGTACCGCAAGGTAGGTGTTAATCCATTCGTATCTATTTTCGCTGAGACAGGCTATATGACAGCCGTCAATATCAAGCTTTCTTATAGCATACAGCAGAGATGTGGTATCGTGGCAGAATTCGGCATAGCTTATTTCTCTTATTATATCATTGATTCGGTAACGGAAAGCTATATGTCCTCCGGCTTCGGTCTTTGCTATATCAAGTATTTCTCCGATGTTGGAAAGCTCCATTACATCGTATAGCTTATGCTTCATTATGCTCACCTCTTTTCAATTATATTATACAGGCAGACAGAAATAATTTCAAGTGTGTGTTGACCTTTTTTAATAATTATGATAATATTAAAATAAAGGATGTGAAATTATGATATCGTTAGAAGAGATCCGTGCTTACCGCTGCCCCCGCTGGGAGGAGCTGCCCGACCTTGAGCTTTATATGGATCAGGTTATAAGCGTGCTTGAAAAAAATCTGAAGATCTTTATAGGTGATGACCCCTCAAAATCGGTCACGCCTACCATGATAAATAACTACGTAAAGCAGAAGCTTGTACGTGCGCCGAAAAACAAGCGTTATGACCGCGGTCATATTGCTAACTTATATATTATCACGTTGTTAAAGCAGATAATGTCGCTTGGTGAGATAGGAGCTGCAATAACCTGTGTTACCGAAAAATATTCCTCAAAGGATGCTTATAACCGCTTCTGCGAGATATTTGAAAGCAGCCTGGCTCTTGTTTTTTTTGAGGAAAAAACAAAAATATCAAAAACAAAATTTGCTGAGGAGGATTCAATAATAAGCAGTATTACCTTAGCATTCTCCAATATGCTTTATGCGGGGTACCTTGTAGCCTCCCGATTGCCCGAAAAGAAGGAACCGCCGGTAAAGGAAAAAAAGAAAAAATAGAAATAATATAAGGAAGCATTTTGTACGTACAAAATGCTTCCTTAAAATTTTATCAAAAATAGAAAAAAGTACCCTATGGTACCCTACCGAAATCCATTTCTGTCATATATAATATAAACAGGATCCTCGCTGCAGGGTACAAGCATATGTATCTGTGGGCAGTAATTATCGTAACGGGATATATGATTCTCGTGACGCGTCATTTACATCTGAATATGCCGATACTACAATGTTTATGAAAGATCGGCTAACAAAAAGGACGGTCAAAGACCGTCCTTTATCGTTATATTATACAGCAAATTGCGTCGTGGCGCGTGATAGACAAAAATGTCATTTAAGCCACAGAGCGCAGTTTAGGCGGAGCACTTACTCCTTACTGTAACTCGTAGAGAGCGTAGAATTCCCAGTTGCCGGGGAGGGCAAGGTAACCAAGATCCCACATATCGCCTTCGGTAAGAAGGAATACGCCTACGTCGGGATGCTCGATACACCAGCCAACGAATGCATAGGTATCGCCGTCGCCGAAATCAAGGATCTGGAGGCCGGGATCGGGATAGTTACCTGCAAAGAGGGACATATAGCTGTCACCTACGTTTGCACCGATCTCGAGAGTTTCGAAATCTTCGTTATCCCAGTTTACAAATGTAAGGGTCCAATCCTTTTCACCCTCGGTATCCCAGATGGGGATAAGCTCGAGTGTGGATTCAACATCTGCAATATCATCCTCTGAACCTGTTTCACCGAGGTAAAGCTCAAATACCTTCTCAGCATCAAAGCCGGGGTTAAGAGCGATTCTGCGGTCACGGTTGTACCAACCCTTGAATACGTAGCCTTCCTTCTCAGCTACGGGAAGCTCGGTGATGTAGTCGGAATACTTGTCGCCAAGCTTCATTGTGTAGGTAAGAGCTGCATCGTTTGTAATAGCAGCGTCAGCATCAGCTACAAAGTTAAGAGTAAAGGTGTACTCGGGTTCAGCAATCTCTGCATAGTAGCAAGCGAACATCCAAGCATCCTCGGTGGTAGCGATCCAAGCGCCTTCACCTTCGTACCAGCCCTGATTCTTACCAACCTCAGAGAGGATAACCATAAGGTCCTCGGTGAGAGGTGCGTAACCCTGATCTGCTACGTCGATATATGCCTGATATGCTTCGTTGTAATCAGTGATCACCTTAATAACGCCGTCTTCCTTGGTGCTGCCCTTAAGCTGGCCGAAGCCCATAGCGTCTGTAAGGTTCATCTTGGTGTCAGCGAGGTTCACGTAAAGAACGGGACCGTCAACTGTGTTAAGGTGATAGAAGCCGTCCTCGTCGAGAACTGCGATATCAACTACGTCGTCATTGTAAGCAACGTTTACGAGAGCTGCTGCATCCTCGGTAAGAGTGAAGCTTTCGGGAAGAGCTACGTTTACGTATGTAACGTACTCAGGACCTATGGGATCTACGGGAGCCTCAGCCTCAACGGTAATGTTAGCGGTAGCTGCACCGCCCTTAACTGCAACCCAAATAGCCTGGCCTACGCCTGTGCAATCCCATTCTACGGAGTTGCCTGCAACGGTTTCTTCGGAGGGATCAATTGTAACCCACATACCGTTGTAGCTTGCGATACCAACAAGGCTGTCGTTAGCAGTGATTGTGTACTTACCTGTTTCGGTAGGAGCAAACTCGTAAAGAGTGTACTGATAGTCAGCAGAGAGATCGTAGTCAGCGGTACCTACGTTGAGGTAACCGTCAACGCCGTTCTCGTTGTAAAGAGGAAGCACGGGAGCTGCCTCTTCGAAGATAGCGTAAAGCTCGCAGTCAGAGGTAAGAGCATAGGTATTACCGTTCCACTCGCCCTCGGTCATAAGGAAGCCGTAGGACTCGAGGTACCAACCCATAAAGTCATAGCCGTCCTTGGAAGCGGTGGGGTAATCACCGATGAAATCGTTGTAGTCCTCGCCGTAGCAGATGGGGAGAAGAAGCTCGGTAGCATCTGTACCGTCGATCTTAGCGCCTTCCTCAACGTCAAGATCCTCAAGGAAGAATCTCATAACGAAGTCAGCTTCGTGAGCGGGGATAACCTCGGTCTCAACCTCGCCGCAGAGAGTACAGGTTCTGGTCTGCTCACCGTCAGCGGTATGAGTAGCCTTTGCGGTTTCTGTCCAGTCGCCCCATACGTGCTCGCAGGGAACAACTATTTCTTCGAATATAGCGTAAAGCTCGCAGTCGCCGGGAACAGCGTATGTGCCGTTGTCCCACTCAGCCTGGATCATCATAAAGCCATAAGCCTCAAGATACCAACCTACGAACTCATAACCCTCCATAGAAGCGGTGGGCATATCGCCGATAAAGTCGTTGTAGTCCTCGCCGTAGCAGATGGGGAGAAGAAGCTCAGTAGCGTCTGTACCGTCGATCTTAGCGCCTTTCTCTACGTCAGCGGGATCAAGGAAAAGTCTGATAGTATTGTCTGCTTCGTGCTTAAGAAGATCCTCGGTCTCAACCTCGCCGCAGAGAGTACAGGTTCTGGTCTGCTTGCCGTCAGCGGTGTGAGTAGCGGGAGCGGTCACTGTCCATTCGCCCCAAACGTGTTCACAGGGAATGGGGGGGATCTCTTCGGTCTTGGTCTCACCGCAGAGAGTACATGTAGCAGTCTTTTCGCCTGCTGTCTCAGTGGTGGGCTCAACTGTAACAACCCATTCGCCCCAAACGTGCTCGCAAACCTCGGGCTCAACTTTCTTGAACTCGGTGTTTGCATACATCATGAAGATACGAGCTGCCTGAGCTCTTGTAGCGTTGCCGTTAGGCTCGAGCTTGCCGTTGCTGCCTGCGATAAGGCCCTTAGCAACTGCCCACTTAACGGAGGGAACTGCCCATTCCTGTACCTTACCTGCATCGGGGAAGATAGAGAGGTCAGCTGCATCGGAAACGTCAAAGCCTTCCTTCTCGGTGTAAACCTGGAAGAATCTTGCAAGCTGAGATCTTGTGATGTTGTTAGAGGGACCGAACTTGGTCTCGGAGATACCGGAGGTATACTCGTTTTCAACTGCCCAGTTGATTACGTTGTTCCACCAGTGGCTGGTCTTAACGTCTTCAAAGCCTGCATCCTTGCCTTCGTACTGTGTAAGATCAACACCGTCGAACTTAGCAAGAAGGGTAAGGAACTGTGCTCTTGTAAGATTTGCGTTAGGAGCAAATGTGGTATCGTTCATACCGGAAACGTAGCCCTGTCTTACACAGAAGGCTACCTCGGACATAAACCAATGGTTTTCCTTAACATCGGTAAAGTGATCTACGATGTCGTACATATCCTCGGTGGATTCAGCCTTTTCGCCGCAAACGGTACAAGTACCTGCAACCTTGCCGAACCAGTCGGTAGCACCGTCGATAGTCTCGATTACGGGAGTGGAAGCGTCGAACTTGTGAGCGGTGTCAGAGGGGATCTCTCTGGTCTCGCCTTCAACGCCGCAATCCTTACATACCTGAGTCTCGGAGCCGGGAACAAGGCAGGTAGCCTCGGTCTTAACAACCCACTCAAAGTTATGCATAGGGATAACCTCTTCTACTGCTGCAGAGCATACGGAACAGGTATTGGTGCGCTTGCCTTCCTTTTCACAGGTAGCTGCTTCAATAACGGTCCAATCTGTTGCAAAGGTGTGAGCAGAAGGAGCATCGTGGTATGTTTCAAGTCTTGTTTTGCATACAAAACAGTTTCTGGAGGAAGTACCGTAGGTGGAGCATGTGGGCTTTGCGATTACGGTGATATCTTCCTTGGGAGTATGGCCGAATGCAGGAACAACATTTCTGTTGTCAGCTTTTCCGCATACTGTACATCTGTAGTAGTCACGACCGTCGCGGGTACAGGTTGCGCCGATTGTGTTTACGAGTTCAAAGCTGCACTCGTGGTCAGCAGTGGCACCGCCTGTCCAGTCTGCTGCGGGAACGCCGTTGATAGACTTAACGGTGTAGTTGCAGTGGTGCTCGGTGAGCTGCTGGTCGTTGTTGGAAACTGCACCAACGGTAACGTAACCGTTGCCTGCATCGCGAAGACCGGTAAGGTCGATGTCAGCTCTTGCACAGTTCATAGAGGTTGTCCAGATGGGATCACCGTTTATGATCTGCTCATCCTTGAGCTCGTTGGTCTTGTAGCCGACCCAATCGGTATCACAGTCAGGGAAGAAGCCGATTTCTTCGCCCTTGTAATAATCGTAACCGTTGATGTTAACGATGAAGCCGAGTCTCTCGTCAGCTCTTACGTTGATAGCAAGACCGTTTCTGATATCAAGAGCCTCGTAGGGAGTGGAGGTGCTGGAGTAGTTACCAAGCTTAGAATCCTCGTGATTCATACCGGAGAATGTCCAGCGGTAACCGGGATGACCGTCATCGTTGATGTAGTAACCGTCGTAGTATACGATGGAAACTGTGGAAGCGACAGCCGCACCCTCATCACCGATCTGTTTGTCAAAAGCTACTCTTACAGAGAGAGCCTTGCCGTTTGCCTTATCGGGAGCCTTGTAAGCAGGAGTAAGAGTTACCTTGTCGCTGCCGTCAGCGGGCTCAACAACAGGGATAAGGTGACGCAGACCGTTGGAGTAAGCGGGAACTGCTGTGTAAAGGCCGGAGTCATAGGACTTGGAGGCATCGTTGAAACCTGCGATCTCAGTGATGGGCTCCTCGGTCCAAAGAACGTTCAGGCTGTTACCGGAGTCGATGGAGTCAACGAGAGAGTCGAACTCATCGGGGGTAATAACCACAGACAGACCGTCCAGAGGTGTGGTTGCTTTGGAGGTAACAGCGGAAACGCCGTATGTACCTGCAAATGCCTTGTAGTCGGGGGTAACAACCTTGATACCGCCGTTTTCGTCCTTGCTGAAATCAAAATTGTTGGTTCTGATCTCATAATTTTCGGACTTGGGAGCAATGATCTTCCATGTACCCTTGGAATACTTTGCTGCCATGGGATTCCAGTTAACTGTAACTGCTTCGTCGAGATTCCATGCGGCGAAGGATGAGATACCCAGAGGGAGTATCATCATGCATACTAACACTACAGCTAACACGCGTTTGAAAATTCTCATGATTTTCTCTCCTTTATTAAAAAAATTTTAATAACTTAGTTGATCTTGAAGACCATCTTTGTTTTGTAGGTCTTCTTTGACTCAAGAGTCATCATCTCGCGCTTGGTCTCGAGGTCGTCAATGACTCCGTCGTCAGCGGGGATGGAATACCAGGGCTCGATGCAAACGTAGGGAGCCTCGGTCTTGGGAGCATGCCAGATGCCAAGATACTGCATATCGGGGTACTCTACACGCACATATCTGTCCGACACCTTATTTTTAAGCGTCACTCCCTTAGGTACATTATACAGGAAAACTGCGTCGTTGTCAAATAAAGAATGTTCCAAATTGACAGTTTTTTTGTCTATTTTGTTAAATTTTTCGTTCTTGCCTGTGTAATAACAGGTTTCTGACATAATAAGCTTCTCGGGGGCGCACTCTTCGTCAAATTCAAGGTAGTAATCCTCAAACTTTCCGTCACCTCCCAGAGGTACGTTGAAGCCTGGATGACCTCCCAGAGCGAAGTACATTACCTTGTCGTCGTTGTTCTTTACGGTGAAGGCGGTGGTAAGCGCATTACGGCAAAGAGAATAGGTTATCTCAAGCTTGAAATTGAAGGGATAAATTTTAAGAGTATTCTCGTCGGCGGTAAGGGTGAAGGTTATCTTCTTGTCCTCCTGCTTTGTTACGGGGATGGAGGTCTTACGTGCAAAGCCGTGAAGATTCATCTCGTAGGTCTCGCCCTTGTAGGTGTACTTGCCCTCTGTCAGTCTGCCGCAGATGGGGAACAGGTTGTATGCATGGCCTGTCCAGTAGGCAGGATCGCCCTGCCACAGATACTCGGTACCGTCAGCCTTATTGATAAGGGATATCAGCTCTGCACCAACGTCGGAAAAGCTTGCCTTGATCTTGTCGTTCTCGATTGTGTAGATCATTTTGTTTTCTCCTTTATTTTTAATAAGTTTTAATTTTTGTTCTCTTGTCATACCCTTTATGGCTCTTTCTCTTTTCAAAGCATAAGAGCGGGTAGGACATTCCTCGCCGTAAGCAAGAGTCACGGGCAGGCGGGCTCGGGTATACTTTGCCCCCTTACCGCTGTTGTGTGCCTTCAGCCTTTTTTCGATATCGTCGGTCATACCGCAGTAGAGGGTATCGTCGGCGCACCGCATCATATATACGTACCAGCTCATTTTGCAAAAAGCTCAAGCGGCTCGGTTACCGTATATTCCTTTCCGGGGATATAGACGTTGCCGTCCTTATCTTCCCAATGATCGAAGTCGATATCGGGTATCTCGCCCTTGCCGTAGTAGCCGTCAAGGTTGGTGGTAGTCTTGCAGAGACCGTAGTTGGTTTTTTCTCCTCTGCCGAGAATAAGATACTCATTTCCGTCTGTCTTATAAACAAAATCACGGATGATCTCGTCTCCGATATGGTAGTTGACGATAGGATCCCAGCAGGCATAGAGCATAAGGGTACCGCCGTCCTCTATAGGCATACCGTTAAGTCCCAGCCAGTTGGTATCGTGTCCTCCCTCACTTAGTTCAAGAGCATTGTATGGCCAGCAATCGTATCCGAAGCCGTTACAGATCTTCTCCGGGTCAAAGCCGCCGCCCTTACCGTCTCCGGTATAGAAACGGGGAACAGACATATATCTCTGGGAGGTCTGATGACGGTAGCCCTCTCTTTTAAGAGCAAAGGCTCCCTCGGGAAAATAAAATCTGTCTCCGTCAGCCATCATTCCGCCCTCTGTTGCAGAGGGCTTTGGCTCTGTTGTACCGTCAGGCCAATATCCGCCGTTGGGGGAATAAAATACGTAGCATTTTTTCATAATAAACCTCTGTAAAGTGCACAGTGCAAAGTTAAGGAGTTTTTTGTTGCACTAATGCAACAAAAATTCCATTAAATTATATTTATACAGGAAAACTATAGGTATAAGCAGCAAATCAAAGAATACAAAATTATGATAAATGAAGATTTTCGACCTAAAGGGAGAAAATCCACCATAACTTTGCACTTTGCATTTTGCACTTTGAACTCTTAAGCATATTTCTTCATATCCCCAAACCCTTTTCTGAGTCTGTTGACATGATCTTTAGTTTCTGTTCTTTCGTAGTCAAAGCTTGAGAGCGTGTCCATCCAATTTGACAGCTCCTCTGACATAACATTAAATCTGTTAAGGTCAAGTACACCGCTCAGAGCCGCATACTGTGTGAAATGCTTGTCAGCACCGAGGTCACGCATCATATAGAAATATTCTTCTATAATATCCTGTGCTTCACCGTAGTACGCCGCGATAAACTCCTTTACGGCAAGGTCTAATTCCTCTCTTGTTATATCGGTATCCCACATCATCTTTGACAGCAGATATCCTCTCAGCGCACCAAACTCCGCGCTTTCCTGGTTGGTATACGCTTGATTGAAGATGCCTTTTACGTTGTTCTGCATAAACAGAGCGTAGGTATCGTAGAGAGCGTCAAAGTTCATAAAGGGTGCGTTTCTTGCATTGCCCGTGAACTCAACTGCATAATACCATATGTAGAGATTGTCGGTGATGGCGCTCCACTCTTCTATCTGGTCACGGAACCGCCGGTTGTCGGTACAGCTTAAGTCGCTCAGGGCGTGGGCGCAACACATATCAAGAGAACAGAGCTGGATAATAACGTTCTCGTGAGGTTTTGTGATCTTAGGCACCTCGGTGGAGAACATATATGCCAATGTTTCTATCTGAATATCGGGATATTCGTCAGACAACTCCTCCGCCAGACGGTTGACAAATCTGATAAGGGGAGCGGCGTGGCTTTCCTCCTCCTTATAAACAAGGGAGCAATCCTTACAGGTGCAGTAGTTGTTGTTGTCGTTCTGGGTTATCGAGATTATCTCTGCGTTGGGGTTGGCCTTGAGTATTCTTCTTGATTTTTCAAGTACCTTCTGATAATTCTCTTCACTTGAAAAACAGGGCTGTGTGCTTTGAGTGCCCAAATCGTATACCGTATCCATAGTATGTACGAACGCCCCGCCCGCAAAGTCGATGCTTGAGCCCTGAAAATAGCTCATTGCTCTGCCGAAGCTGGAGTTGATCTTGCGTTTTGAACCGCCCTCTCCGTTGCGGTAGATGTATTCGTCAATATCTCGGTACTCAAGATTTGGCTTGAAGCGAACGTTTATATCGGCAGGGATAACTATTTCATCCGCTTTGTAGATTAC
Source organism: Clostridia bacterium (assembly GCA_017416185.1). Classification (GTDB taxonomy): domain Bacteria; phylum Bacillota; class Clostridia; order Oscillospirales; family CAG-272; genus RGIG7300. Next base: position 36,059 of record JAFQDF010000033.1, on the reverse strand, counting down.
CTCGCAGTCCTCAGCAAAAAATCTGCATCCGATATAGTCCTCAAGGAAGGAGTATACACCGTATATGGTACCTCTCTGTTCACCGCCTGTGATGATGAGGTTTTTTCCCTCGGTCTTGATAATATATTCCTCAATTCCGTAGGAAGACGTATCCTCCTTTGTGCGGTCGGTATTACCTATAAGTATCTCGAACTCTGTAGGCTCGGAGGAGTCAGTATCGAGAGATAATTCTACACCGAGCGCATATTTCAGATATCTCTGAAGCTGCTGTGCGGCGTATATCTCGTTCATTCCGTAGCCCGAATATCCCTTGCCGTAATCGTGATGGATTATACGGTATTTTGTGATATCTGCGTCCCCGACCTTTACCGATTTTACGGGGCTGTCACCGTGAACCTTGTCCTCTCCGTAGGAAACGTAAACAAAATTGTTCTGCTTGCTTTCCTTGAGAAGATCTTTTCCCTCAGCCGAAAAATCATCGGGGATATTTTCGTTTTCAAGCAGGGTATCGAACGCCTTTGTAAAGGAATAGACCGTATCTGCCGAAATTATGATATTTTTGCCCTCTGTTTTTATACTGTAGGAATTCTTTTTATCGTTTTTTTTAAGAATCAGTTTATATTCCGCATCCGTGCTTATTTCGTTTTCACAGGGGAGGATGATGCCACTATACTGACTTATCTGTTCAGAGAGTCTGCGGGCTGCATATTTTTCGCAGGATTCCTTTTCGGAATAAGTGCCGCCGGGATCGGGATATACGATGGTATAAGCAGATATATCGGTTTTCCCGATCTTTATGTTGTCATACCTATAATCATATTTGAGAAGGTAATTTTTTTCCGAGGAAACAATACCTTCCGCGACGAATTCATCATAGTGCATATACAGGTAATTAATTGCATCAAGGGTAGCCTCCTCGTCGCCGCCTGCAACAACGAATTTTTCTTCGTAAACACCCACGGTGAACTCGCGGTCACGAAGTCCGCTTACAACTCTTTGAGAGGTACTGCGGTTGGTATTGCCTATAAGTATTTCGGTAACCTCGGAGTTTTCCTTTTTTGTATCGTCGCAGACGGTAATACGGTCAAGGTTCATTTTATTACGGAAAACCTTGCATAATGAGTTGAGTGCATCCTCTATACTCTGGTCGCTGCCCTCGGGATAAACAAAGACAAAATCTGCTTTACCCTCGGTCGCATCCAGTCTCACCCTTTGTATCGGTTCTTCGCTCTTATCACCGTTCTTACAGGCGGTGAGCAACATTATAAAACATAATAAAACTATAAATATTTTTTTAAACATAATTTCTGTTATTTCAAATTAGCTGCAAAGCTTCTGAGCTGAGAATATCCTTTTCTCAGACGGTTGACGTGAGCCTCGGTTTCGGTTCTTGTGTAATCAAAGCCTGTAAGAGCATCCATCCACTCTGTAAGCTCGCTCATTACATCCTTTAATCGGTTCATATCCAAAATTCCCGCTACTCCCGCATACTGCTCGAAGTGACGGTCGTGGGCAAAGGCAGACATCATATAGAAATATTCCTCTACTATATCAGATGCCTCACCGTAATATGCTACGATAAACTCATGAATTGCCGTATCAAATTCTTCTCTTGTCATATCACGATCCCACATAAGCTTGGAGATAAGATATGAGCGCAGAGCACCGAACTCAAGGCTTTCCTCATTCATATTTGCTTCGTTGAACACACCCTTGACGCCGTTTTGGTGGAATAGGGTATAGGTATCGTAGAGAGAATCGAAGTTCATAAAGGGTGCGCTCTTTGCGTTACCTGTAAATTCCACAACGTAATACCATACGTAGAGATTGTCGGTAAGAACGCTCCAGTCGGCTATCTGACCTCTGAACTCCGCGTTGGTGGGACAGGAAAGATCGCACAGAGGATGTCCACAGCAGGCATCAAGAGAGCAGAGCTCTATGACCACGTTTTTGTGGGGCTTGGTCTTGGTGGGAGCCTGGCTTGAAAACATATAGGCAAGGGTCTGTATCTTTACGTTGGGATATTCATCCTCCAGTTCCTCGGCAAGTCTGTTGACAAAGCGGATAAGAGGTGCCGCACGGCTGTCCTCCTCTTTATATACCAGTGTACACTCCTGACATGTGCAGGAGTTGTTGTTGTCGTTCTGGGTTACCGAGATAAGCTCTGCGTTAGGGCTTGCTTTAAGAATTTTTCTCGCTTTTTCAAGGACCGTCTGATAGGTCTCCTCACTTGAGAAGCAGGGCTGAGAGCTCTGAGGGGCAAGATCGTATACCGTGTCCATAGTATGGACAAAGGCACCGCCTGCAAAGTCGATACTGGAACCCTGAAAATAGCTCATTGCACGGGTATAGCTTGAGTTTACTTTACGTTTGGAGGCTATTTCTGCATTCTGATAAGCCTTTTCGTTGGTATCGCGGTATTCGAGAACAGGAGCGAAACGGACGTTTATATCCCCGGGTACGATAATTTCGTCAGTCTTATAGATTATCTCGCAGTCCTCTGTGAAGAAGCGGCAGCCTATATAGTCCTCAAGGAAGGAGTATACTCCGTATATGGTACCTCTCTGCTCACCGCCTGTAATAATGAGATTCTTATCCTCGGTTTTGATTATGTACTCCTCAATTCCGTAGGAAGACGTGTCTTCCTTTGTGCGGTCGGTATTACCTATAAGTATCTCGTACTCTGTAGGCTCGGAGGAGTCAGTATCGAGAGATAATTCTACACCGAGTGCATATTTCAGATATTTCTGAAGCTGCTGTGCGGCATATATCTCGTTCATTCCGTACCCCGAATATCCCTTGCCGTAATCGTGATGGATTATACGGTATTCGGTAATATCAACGTCACCTATTTTGATTGATTTTACGGGGTTGTCACCGAATACGGTGTCCTCGGTGTAGGATACGTAAACGAAATTATCCTTTTTATTTCCCTTTAAGAGATCACTTCCCTTAGCTGAAAAATCAGCGGGAATATTTTTATTTTCAAGCATGACATCATAAGCTTTTGTAAAGGCGTAAATACCGTCGGCGGTAATCGTGATTTTTTTGCCTTCTGTCTTTATGCTGTAGGCATATTCTCCCTTTCCCTTTTCTATAACTATCTGATATTCAGCTTCGGTGTTCTTGATATTTTCACAGGGTACAATAATTCCGCTTAACTGACTTATCTGTTCAGCAAGTCTATGTGCAGCATATTTCTCCGCACTTTCCTTTTCGGCATAAACTCCGCCCGGGTCGGGATAAACCACGGTATATGCGGAAATATCGGTATTACCTACCTTGATGTTATCATATTTATAATCGTATTTAAGAGTATAGTTGTTTTCAGAGGATATCTCGCCGTCAACTATAAACTCATCATAGTGCATATACAGATGGTTTATGGCGTCTACCGTTGCCTCCTCGTCACCGCCTGCGATAACGAACTTACCCTCGTATACACCTACGGTAAACTCGCGGTCGCGCAGGTCTTTGATTGCAGTCTGTGAAGCCGAACGGTTGGTGTCGCCTACAAGAATTTCAACCACGTCGGGGTTTTCACGACGGCTGTCGTTGTGTATTTCGATGCGGTCAAGCTCTTCCTTTTCGCGAAGGGTCTTACAGAATGCAGAAAGAGCGTCCTCGATATCCTGATGGGCATCCTCGCGGTGTACTATTATAAAATCCGCCTTACCCTCCGTTCCCGTGAGAGTTACTTTCTCCGAAGGGGTAAACACACTGCCTGAACTGCAGGATGTAAGCGAAATTATAAGGCATATCAGAAATATTGCTAATTTTTTCATATATGTAAACTACTCCATTTTATATACAGTAAAGACATTATACATTTTAGAAAATACAATGTCAATTATTATATAAAAAAAGGTTGAAAATTATTATCATATAATATATAATGTTAAATGACAAATTGATCGTATACATATTATTACAATTGAATCGAGTAATTTACTACATCGTATTTTTTATGAAAGGATGCAACTATGAAAGCAGCAGTCTGGACAGATATAGGAAAAGTTGAAGTCAGAGACGTACCCAAGCCTGAAGTTAAGCCCGGTTGGGTCATACTTAAGATAACGGCGGCGGGTCTTTGTGCTACTGACATTCATCATATTATGGGTAAGATATCCCTTACCAAGCCCCCTCATATTCTGGGTCACGAGATGGCGGGTGTCATCTGCGAGATAGGAGAAGGAGTAGAGGGTTGGAAATTAGGGGACAGATGTACCGTTGACACTATGATCGGTTGTGAGACCTGTAAATACTGTAAAGAAGGCAACAGCGAGTTTTGCTGTAACGGCGGTGAGATAGGCTATGCCCCCTATAACGGTGCGTATTCAGAATACGTGGCGGTTCCCGCGCCAAATCTTCACAAGCTCCCCGACAACGTGACCGACGAGGAAGCGGCTATAATCGAGAGCTGTGTTTGTCCTGCAGGCTCTATGCTGGCTCATCCCGTAAAGCCGGGAGAGATAGTTTTGGTGCAGGGTGCAGGCCCTGCGGGTCTTGCATATATTCAGCTTGCAAAGATTCAGGGAGCAAAGAAGGTCATTCTTTCCTGCCGTAAGAGCTATCGCAGCGACCTTGCATTGACCCTTGGTGCAGACGTACATATCGACCCCACAAAGGAGGATCTTCTTGCCAGAGTTCACGAGGAGACCGACGGCTACGGAGTTGACGTTTCCATAGATGCGGCGGGCTTCGGTACCACCGTTGATATGGCGGTCAAGTGTGCCTGCGGCGGCGGACGCGTTATCCTCTACGGAATCCCCTCGGACGATGACAAGGTGGATTTCCCCGTAACGGACATTATTATAAAACAGTTATCAATATTCGGTGCCTGCAGCTCCCCAAAGGCTTGGGAGCCTATGCTCAAGTGGACCTCTGAGGGTAAGTTTAACCTCAAGGCTATGGTAAGTGCGGCGTACAGAATTGAAGATATAAATCAGGCGATAGACGATATCGAAAATCGCAGAAATAATATAATAAAGGCGGTATTAAGTTTCAAATGATTATTACAGATGTAGAAGTATTGGTTGTTAAGCAGCCCGAAATTAAGATGATAGGCGACGGCAGTCAGGATACCGCCGTTGTAAGAGTTACCACAGACACAGGCATTCAGGGTATAGGCGAGGTAGACTCATCTCCCTATATCGTAAAGGCTATAGTTGAGTCCCCTGCATCCCACGAGGTATGCAGAGGCCTTCGTGACGCAGTTATCGGTATGGATCCCTTTGACGTAGGGGTGATCTGGCAGAAGATGTATAACTACAGCTACTATTACGGCAGACGTTCTGCCGCTATCCACGCAATGTCGGGTATAGATATTGCTATCTGGGATATTATCGGTAAGGCTCTCGGTAAGCCTGTACACAAGCTTATTGGCGGCTCCTTCCGTAACAAGATCAAGGCGTATTGCTCCGTTCTTATGCCCGAAACAGAAGAAGAAATAGCAAGAATATGCGAGACTTATCTCCCTATGGGCTTCACGGGAATCAAATGGGGCTGGGGAGCGCTGGGCCGCGACGACGACCGTGACCTTGAGCTTGTCCGCCTCTGCCGTAAGCATATGGGCGACAAAGCAAAGCTGATGATAGATATCGGTATGAGATGGACCGAGTACAAGCAGGCGGTAAGACTCTGTAACAAGTTCAGCGAATATGACGTTCATTGGGTAGAGGAGCCCTTCCTTCCCGATGCGGTCGAGTTCTATAAGAGACTGACACAGGACGTATCCTGCGTAAACATCTCCGCGGGTGAGGAGCTTGGTACGATGTACGAGTTCAACGAGCTTATCAACGGCTGTAACATTGATATCATCCAGCCCGATATGAGCCGTTGCGGCGGTATCACCGTTGCCAAGAAGGTTATGGATATGGCTATGCTCAAGGGTATCCCTATGATCCCCCACGCCTTCAAAACAGGTATACTTATGTCCGCATCCCTCCAGCTTATCGCAGCTACTCCCAACTCTCCCTTCCTTGAATATTGCAGTCAGGAGACCGTGCTTTCAAAGAACCTTGTTAAGCATCACTTCCAGATAGACTCCGAGGGCTACGTAAATATTCCCGATATCCCCGGTCTCGGTGTTGAGATAGACGAAGAGGTTGCACAGAGATATACCGTTAAAATATAAATAATGAATTGCCTTTGGCATGAATTGGCTTCGCCATGAATTGAAACCTACAGTTTCATGAATTGACAACTGCGTTGTCATTAAGGAAGATTTTTGCTTCAGCAAAAATCAAATTCAATTAAAATAGTTTTCGTCTGAAGACGAAAACTTACCTTAATGCATCTCAGATGCAATTCATGATGCTTTAGCATCAATTTATGATGACCTTGTCATCAATTCATGCGTCAACGCCGCAATTCATTCCTGAAAGGATTAAAACAATGGATAAATACTTTATTCCCAAGGGTCCCTACGCCGTTCTTATGACCCCCTTTAAGTATGACGGCACAATAGACTGGGAAGCATATGAGGCAGAGGTAGAGTTTCTTGCCCGCAGCCCCATAACCGGACTTTTTCCCTGTGCCACCACAGGTGAGTTCGTGCATATGTCTCCCGAGGAAAATATGAAGCTTATCGAGGTATGTGCAAGGGTGAATAACGGCAGAAAGAGAATCGCTGCCGGTGCCTGTGCCACCAATCTTGATACTGTTGAGATGTATGCCCGCCACGCAGAGAAATGCGGCTGTGACACCATAGTTGTGTGCGTGCCTTACTATATTACCCTTCCTCAGCTTGAGGTGGAGGAGTTCTTTGTAAGACTTTCAAAGAGACTTGAGGGCATCAATATAATGCTCTACAATATCCCTATGTTTACAGGGGAGATAGCTATATCCACCTACGAGAGACTTCTCCAGTGTGAGAATATCATAGGTATCAAGGATTCAAGTCAAAATTTGAAGCGTATATCCCACCTTATAGATATCAAGGACGAGATAAGACCCGACTTTGCGGTATTCTGCGGAACCGACGATATGCTCCTGCCCTCTCTTGTTGCAGGCTGTACCGGCTCTATGACCGCTATGTCCGCTATCCTTCCCGAGGTCAATGCAAAGATCTTCGAGCTTTTTGAAAATGGTGAAATTATGGAAGCCCAGAAGCTTAATAAAGCATACCTTCCCGCACTTCGTCTCTGCGACAGCCTTACCTTCCCCGCAGGCTACAAGCTTGCTATAGAAAAGAGAGGTCTCGTTATGGGTAACAAGCAGATCGTTGCAAACGAGGGCAGCTTCACCTACAAGGGTATAAACGAGCGCCTTGCAAAAGAAATGAAAAAACTTACAAGAATGGTATAAGTAAAGCCACCGCACAGCGGTGGCTTTAGCATTGTAAAAATATCCGATAGTAATAATTCCATAAAGATCAATGAGTCAAAAGCAATCAAAGAGCCGTCCACTGATCTACTGTTTTACAAAATGTAATGTTTTGTATTCCCCTTCGAAAACATCATCTTTTTCGACTGTTACCGTAAAACTATCGGGTTTATATACGCAACTTCCACACAATTTAAGGTCATCATCAGAATAAAAATAAATCATTGAATCAAAACCGAAAATAACATCAAATTTATATTCGTTGCCTTCATAATTTACGGTGCATATGGGGTCTGCGAGGTTTTCTCCAATGTCATCAGACGTTACATATTCATCAAGAATTTCAATTACTATACCGGGATCCTCGCAGACCCATATCGACGGAACCTGATTTGTCGGTCGATTGCTTCCTCCGTACACATAGCAACCTGTTAATGAATATGCAAGAATAAGTATAATTGAGAATAATATTATAAGCTTTTTTGACATAAATTTCTCCTTATTTGATTAAATAATTCAATTAATCTTACAATTATGTCATCGCCATAAGACAGGGGCGCTCCTCTATCTTGCGGATTGTACTATAAACACGTTTTTTTGACACGTATTTATTGCTTGACAAATATCAGCTCATCCGCATTGATACCTATATTTTCAAAATAACTGATATTACGGATTATCAGCTTATCCTTTTTTAGCTTGTAGTCGCCTATAAGCAAGCTGCGCTGGCCGCGAGTTTCTTCGCCAAGTATAGTATCATAACCGAGGTAACTGACAGCTATATTACCGGCACGGTGACCGACGGTCAGATCATATTCCTGACCGTTAACGCTATTCTTGCCGCAGAGAGTTCCCTTGTCATCTGCGGTAAATGTGATTCCTGTTTCTTCGTTATACCATACACTTCCCGGCTCATATTCCGGAGAGTCTGCACGGGTAATCATTGCGTGGGTGAACATACAGAGCAGTACAAGCATTACTGCGAAAAGAACAACGAAAAAACAGATCAATATCTTAAAAGCTCTTTTCATAAAATCACCTCTTGTCTATAATTTAGCAGATTATACAAAAAACAGTATAAACAGTCGATTAATTTTTTGTAAATTGCTCAATATGAATGATTTATAATTCACAAGAATGGTTTAAGACTCTCATACGAGCTTTTAAAATAATTTGTTTTTTTGAACGTCTTGATTTTTTTGGTTTTCCTCTTGAAAAACAAAAAAATTGGTAGTATAATGAATTGTTAAAGAAGGTGATATTACGGACAATAATATTGTAGGTGCCATAATTGCCTTTGCGCTTGGTGCCGTGGTGGCGTATATTAACTACGCCGTTTCAAAATATCTGTTGAAAAAATATCCGGATATGTATACCGGCGGGCAGGTGATCCGTTCTGTTATACAGATCGGCTATCTGGTATTGCTCTATACCCTCGGCGGCCATACTCCCTGGGATCCTCTCTGGCTTCTTGTGGGCGGATGTCTGGGTATTACGTTACCGATGTTTTATTTTACGTATAAATTAGTGAAATTTAACGACAAGAAAAAGGAGGATGACAGTGATGGGTCACAGCTCTGAACCGATCATAAAGATCTTCGGCATTTTGGATGTTACAGGCGAAGTCGTTACAATGTGGATAATCCTCGGGCTTCTGACCGTCATATCTCTTATCGTCCGAAAAAATCTTAAAGAACGACCGGGTAAATTTCAGAATATGATCGAGACCGGTGTTGAGTACCTTGACAACTTCTTCACCGACAATTTAGGCAAGGAAAAGGCGAGAAAATATTTTGTTTTTCTTGCAACGCTTTTTACCTTCATTATATTCTGTAACTATTCCGGACTTATACCCGGTGTGGGACTGACAAAGTACGTTAAAGCTCCTACGGCATCCCTTTCGGTTACGGCGGGGTTGGGTATAATGACCTTTGTATTTCTGCAGTATGCGGGACTTAAGATGGGCGCAAAGCATTATTTCAAGCGCTTTGTTTCCCCTATGTTCTTTATGCTCCCCTTGCTGTTGCTTGACGAATTTATCAAGCCCGCATCCCTTGCCCTTCGACTTTACGGAAACGTATTCGGCGAGGAAACGGTTATGGAACAGTTGTATCACCTTATCCCCATAGGCGTACCCGTGGTAATGATGGTGCTTTCAATTCTTTTCTGTGCTTTGCAGGCACTTGTATTTTCGATGCTTACATCCATCTATCTGGATGAAGTAACCGAGCTTGAATAATTATAAAAGGAGATTATAAAAATGACAAAAGGACTTATCGCAATCGCTGCGGCTCTTGCTATCGCAGTTAGTACAATCGCACCCGCTCTTGCACAGGGCAAGACCGCAAAGGCGGCTATGGAATCTATCGCCCGCCAGCCCGATTCCGCAAAGGACATCAGATCCACACTTATTATCGCCCTTGCGCTTATGGAGGCTCTTACCATCTACGGCCTTCTTATCGCATTTATGCTTATTGCAAAAATCTAAAAGAAAATGTCAATACAGATTTCAGTAACTATATGGACTGTTATCTGCTTTATCCTTCTGATGATAATTCTCAACAACCTGCTCTTTAAGCCGGTCCTTGAAATTATGGATAAGCGCCGTGAGAAGATAGCGGCTGCAAAGGCAAAAAAGACAGAACGTGACAGCCTTATTGCCGAGAACGAAAGACTTTTGGCAGAAAAGAAGGCTGAACACGCGGCAAATGAGAAAAAGCTCATCAAGGAAAGAGTGGAAAAGGTTCAGTCCGACCGTAAAAAGGCTGTTGAGGCTGCAAAAGAGGTCAGACTTAAAAAGTTAGACGATGCCCGTAAGAAAACCGAGGAAGAAGAAGCACAGATACTTTCAAAGCTGAGCTCTCACGCCGAGGAGTTAGCGGTTATGCTTGCGGACAGAATCGTAAAAGGATAAGCTATGAAGATCCAATATGTAATAATAAACTTTCTGATACTTGCGGCGATAATTATTATCTTTGCCCGTAAGACTATTATCAGATTGTTCAAAAATCGCCGTGAGGCAATACTGCGAGATCTCGATGAAGCAGAGGAGCTTGAAAAAACGGAGCTTCCCGTCTTTACTGAGCCGATGCTTGAGGAGAGTGTTCCGGAAAACGCAGCAGAGCTTGCCGAGGCAAAAAAGCAGACGGACGAAAAGCTTGCAGACATTCACTCCTTCGGTGAGCGTGAGTGCAAGGAAATGCGCCGTCTGATGATTCAGAAAACAAGAAGAAAATTCTTTGATGCACTTAAGACCTCTGTTGCCGAGGTCTTTGTCCGTGAGCCTTATCTTTCGGTTATGAGAGCAAAGGAAGCAGATCAGATAGACCGTATCCTTTCTATGATAAAGCTCACCCCCGGAGATATGTCTTATCTTCGCCGTCACGACGTGCTTTACGTTACCCTTACCTCCGCTTATACTCTTGACGAGGCTCTGGTGAAAAAGGTTGACGAGGCTACCACCAAGCTTCTTGAAAGTGTTAACGGTAAGACCTCCCTTTGGGTACGTGAGGATCCTTCTCTTATAGGTGGTCTGCGCCTTCGTATAGGTGATACGGTGTATGACGGTACCGTCCTTGACGAGATATATCACTATCACGACAGGGTCAAAAGTGAGCCTGTTACCAGCGAGGATGCCTACGGTGAGGTATATGCAGCCTTTGCAAGTCAGGCAAGAATACACAGTCCCGAGATACGTACCTATCAGCTTGGCAGAGTTATTCAGATATCCGACGGTATCTGCTGGATGGACGGTCTTGCCGACATTATGTACGGCGAGGTAGTCGAGTTTGACTGCGGCGAGCGCGGAATGGTGTTGGATATCCAGCCCGAGCGTATCGGATGCGTTATCTTCGGTGAATACGAGCATATAGACAGCGGCAGCCCCGTTCGACGCGTAGGCAGAATCGCCTCCGTACCCGTAGGTGAGGGACTGCTTGGCAGAGTCGTTGACCCCAGAGGTAATCCCATTGACGGCGAGGGTTATATACATTGCACCGAAAAGAGACCTATTGAGTGTAAAGCCCCCGGCATACTTGACCGTGCGGCAGTAGATAAGCCGCTTCATACAGGTATCAAGGCGATAGACGCCCTCGTTCCTATCGGACGCGGTCAGCGTGAGCTTATTATCGGTGACCGTCAGACGGGTAAGTCTGCTATAGCGGTGGACACTATCATTAACCAGAAGGGCAAGGACGTTATCTGTATATACGTTGCCATAGGTCAGAAGGATACCACTATAGCCGACATCAAGGATAAGCTTACCAAGTACGGCGCTATGGAGTATACCACCATCGTTGCCGCACCTGCCTCCGGTTCTGCGGCTACCCAGTATATCGCTCCCTTTGCGGGTACTGCTATGGCAGAATACTTTATGTATTCGGGCAGAGACGTGCTTATCATTTATGACGATCTTTCAAAGCACGCGGTGGCATACCGTGAGCTTTCACTTCTTCTTCACCGTCCCTCGGGACGTGAGGCATACCCCGGAGATATATTCTATCTCCATTCCAGACTTCTTGAACGAAGCGCTCACCTGTCCCCCGAGCTTGGAGGCGGCTCTATAACCGCTCTGCCTATCATCGAGACTCTGGCAGGTGATATCTCCGCTTATATTCCTACAAACGTAATATCCATAACTGACGGTCAGATATTCCTCGAAGCCGACCTCTTCCACGAAGGACAGAGACCTGCTATCAACGTGGGACTTTCGGTTTCCCGTGTGGGCGGTGCCGCTCAGACCAAGCTTATGAAGCAGATGGCGTCAAGTCTCAGAACCAAGCTCGCTCAGTACCGTGAGCTTGCCGACTTTACTCAGCTTGGCTCGGATATAGACGAGACCACCCGTATCACCCTTGATTCGGGTGCAAGACTTATGGAGGCTCTGAAGCAGAACAGATATCAGCCCTTAGAGGACTGGCAGCAGGCGCTTCTGCTCTTCGCTGTTTCCGAGGGTTATGCCCGTGAGGTACCCCTTGACCGTATGGACAGCTACGAAAAGGGCCTGTTCCCCTATTTTGAATCCGAACATACATCTCTTGTGCACAAGTTAAAAACAGGTGCCAAGGCGGACGGTACTCTTCTGAGCGAAATGAGAGCTGCTCTTGACGGCTACAGAATGGGTGAATAGCTATGCCCGCCGTTCAGAATCTAAAAAAACAGCTTCGGGGTATCCGTTCCACCCGTAAGCTGACCAAGGCTATGAAGACGGTATCCACCGTCAAGTTCTCCAAGCTAAACGGTATATATTCCGACTTTTCTCTTTACGGCAGAGAGTGTGAGAGCATATACCGCAAATATGAAGCAAGCTTTGTAAACGTGCTTTCCGCGGCTGACCCCGACGCACCGACCCTTGTGGTGGTTATGGCGGCAAACAAGGGAATGTGCGGAAGCTACAATTCCGAGCTTCTTAACTACGCACACGGACATATCTCCGAAATTAAGGATCTTGTCCTTGTGACGGTAGGAAAAAAAGCGGCAAGCTTTTTTAAGAAAAAGGATATTCCCATAGAAAAAGAATACGTTTTTGATGATGTTCCTTCTTATGAAGAAAGCAATATGCTCCTTGACGACATCGCTCTTTGGCGAAGCGAGGGTAAGGTATCAAGGGTGATCGTGATATATCAGAAGTATCATAATATGATGACCCAAAAGCCCTCTCGGTGCGAGCTGTTCGTCTCAAGGGGGGAGGACGGAGAGGATACGGGACTGCTTTTTGCTCCCGACCGCGACACGGTGATATCAAAAACCGCGATGACGGTATTCGGCTCTATGATATACGAATTGGTGCTTGAAAACGCTCTCGGAGCACAGGCATCAACTCTTATGACTATGCGCTCCGCCTTTGATACCGCAACCGAATATTGCGAAAGGCTGGAGGGTGAGATAAACCGTCTGCGGCAGAGCGCGGTTACGGCAGATGTTATTGAAACATCTGCGGAGGCAGATGTTTAGAGTGCAAAGTGCAAAGTTAAGGAAGAAAATAGTGTCATAAGGACACTGTTTTCAACCATCATTATTCACTATTCATTATTCATCATTCATTATTCACTATTTTCCGGAGGAAATGTATGAAGGGTTCTATAGGTATGGTTCAGCGTATCACAGGTCCTGTTGTTGATATCGCCTTTGAACCGACAGAAATACCCGATATATTTAACGCCGTCACCATAGACCACGACGGAGAAAAATTTATACTTGAGGTCTCTCAGCATCTCGGTAACGGTGAGGTCAGATGTATCTCTATGCAGTCTACCGACGGTATGTCAAGAGGACTTACGGCGACCGATACGGGTGCGCCCATTACTATTGCCGTAGGTGAAGAGACCTTGGGCAGAATGGTTAACGTCATAGGTGAGCCTATAGACAAAAAGGAGCCGATAAAGTCAGAACAGCATTGGCCTATACACCATCCCGCTCCCAGATTTTCTGATATCGTTGCATCTGAAGATATCCTTGAAACGGGAATCAAGGTCATCGACCTTATGACCCCCTATGTCCGCGGCGGTAAGATAGGTCTGTTCGGCGGTGCGGGTGTAGGCAAGACGGTGCTTATAATGGAGCTTATCCGTAACGTGGCAAACGAGCACGACGGCTATTCCGTATTCGCCGGTGTCGGTGAGCGTTCGCGTGAGGGTAACGACCTGTATAACGAAATGCTTGAGTCGGGAGTTCTTGACAAGACAGCGCTTGTTTTCGGACAGATGAACGAGACTGCAGGAGCAAGACTTCGTGTTCCGCTTGTAGGTCTTACAATGGCAGAATATTTCAGAGAATATTCCCATAAGGATGCACTTTTATTTATAGACAATATATTCAGATTTACTCAGGCGGGCTCCGAGGTTTCGGCACTCTTAGGCAGAATGCCCTCGGCGGTGGGATATCAGCCTACCCTTGCAAGTGAGATGGGTAAGCTGCAGGAGCGTATAGTTTCAACCGGTAACGGTTCTATCACCTCGGTTCAGGCGGTATACGTGCCGGCAGACGACCTGACCGACCCTGCGCCTGCTACCACCTTCTCCCATCTTGATGCCACCACCGTTCTTTCAAGAAAGATAGTGGAGCTGGGTATCTATCCCGCAGTTGACCCCCTTGAATCCTCCAGCCGTATGCTGACTCCCGATTTTGTGGGTGACAGGCATTATAAGACGGCAAAGGAGGTTCAGCGAATCCTGCAGAAGTATAACGAGCTTCAGGATATCATCGCTATCCTCGGTATGGAGGAATTATCCGACGAGGACAAGGTGCTTGTACGCAGAGCGCGCCGTATCCAGAGATTTTTCAGCCAGCCCTTCCACGTGGCAGAGAGCTTTACAGGCTACAAGGGTGTTTACGTGCCTCTGGAAAAGACGGTCTCAAGCGTTGAGGATATCATCGGCGGTATGTGTGACGATATTCCCGAGCAGCACTTCCTTATGTGCGGAACTATTGACGACGTTTACCGTAAGTCAAAGGAGTAAGCTATGCTGACCTTAAAAATAATTTCAAAGGACGGCTGCGAAACACCCGTAGAATGTGATTCGGTACACCTGACGGTCGCTGATGACAATATGGGTCAGGGCGGCGGAAGTATGGGTATACGCTCAGGTCATATAAAGTCGCTTATCTCTCTTGACAAAGGTCCCGTTACCGCTTTTATAGAAGGAAAAGAGATCTTTTCCCGCATTACCGACGGCGGATTTGCCACCGTTGAAAATGATACGGTTACGGTGGTAACAGAGAAAATCCAAAATTAAAAATTCTAAATGCAAAATTAAGGAAAAAAGTCTCCCTTATGGGAGACTTTTTATAATTGTCTGTATTTTTCTTTATCCTTGTGTGACAATAATCGGTTTTAGCTGTACCTCGCCCGATTATATAGAGCAGAGCTTAGTCCTGTCTGCCTGTTATTTCGGCAACATATGAGTCATAGTTTGTCTGCTTGTCGTAGAAGTGACCGGGAGTTACGTCGATGATACGGTTTGCGATAGTCTCGGTGAACTGATGGTCGTGGGAGCAGAAGAGGATTGTTTCGGTGAACTCTGTCAGCCCCTTGTTGAGAGCCTGAATAGACTCAAGGTCAAGGTGGTCGGTGGGCTCGTCAAGGATAAGCACGTTTGCCGCCTCAAGCATCATTTTACAGAGCATACATCTTACTCTCTCACCACCCGAAAGCACCTTTGCGCTCTTGGCTGCCTCATCACCTGAGAAGAGAAGTCTGCCGAGCCAGCCGCGCACGTCTGCCTCGTAAACAAGGTCGCTGTAGTTTCTTACCCAGTCGATAAGGGAGTCCTCACAGCCGTCAAAGTATTTTGAGTTATCGGTGGGGAAGTAGGACTGGGATGTGGTAACGCCCCACTTGATCTCGCCCTCGTCAGGCTCCATCTCGCCTGCAAGTATAGAGAAGAGTGTCGTTCTTGCCACAGGGTCGCTTCCTACAAATGCAACCTTATCGTCGGGACGGATGATAAAGCTTACGTTGTCAAGGACCTTACGGTCACCTATGGTTTTTGAAAGATTAGTAACGGTAAGAACCTCGTTACCGATCTCACGGGTAGGCTTGAAGGCAATATAGGGGAATCTTCTTGAAGAAACCTCCTCAGCCTCAAGAGAGATGTTATCAAGCAGCTTCTTACGGCTGGTAGCCTGCTTATGCTTACTTGCATTTGCGGAGAATCGGGAAATGAATTCCTGAAGCTCCTTGATCTTCTGCTCTGCCTTCTTGTTCTGTTCCTTGATCTGACGCTGTCTTATCTGGGTGTATTCAAACCAGAAATCGTAGTTACCTACAACTGTGGTTATCTTACCGAAGTCAACGTCAACGATATGTGTACAGATCTTATTTAAGAAGTGACGGTCGTGGGAAACGACGATGACCGTGTTGGGGAAGTCTATAAGGAAGTCCTCAAGCCAGGCGATGGTCTCAAGGTCAAGATGGTTTGTAGGCTCGTCCATAAGAAGGATGTCGGGGTTGCCGAAAAGTGCCTGTGCAAGCAGTACCTTTACCTTGATATCAGAAGGGCATTCAGACATCAGCATATAGTGATACTCGCTTGTGATACCGAGGGAGTTTAAGAGAATTTCCGCATCCGACTCTGCGGTCCAGCCGTCAAGCTCGGCAAAGCGTTCCTCGAGGTCACAGAGGATCATACCCTCCTCCTCGGTCATTTCCTCCTTGGAGTAGTAGTATTCCTTCTTGTCCATAATGTCGCAGAGCTCGGTGTTACCGAGAATTACGGTCTTAAGAACGGTATGCTCGTCAAACATAAAGTGGTCCTGCTTGAGTACAGACATACGTTCCTTGGGATCACGGAATACTTCGCCCGAGGTGGATTCTATCTCGCCGGAGAGGATCTTTAAAAGTGTGGATTTACCCGCGCCGTTTGCTCCGATGATACCGTAGCAGTTACCGGGGGTAAATGAAAGGTTAGCATTTTTGAACAGAGTTCTTCCGCCGTACTGAAGTGAGAGATCGTTTGTTGATATCATTTATATAATTCCTTTCAACTGTTTATCGGTTATTCATTATTCACTATTCATTATTCACTATTCACTAACTATCGGTTTTATATAACAAGTGAATAGTGAATAGAGAATAGATAATAGTGAATAGTGAAGGTTGAAAACCGCTTTGGCGGTTTTCTTCCTTTTATGCATTATCGAAAGATCTGCATTCTTTCGTTGTATATTTCTTTTCTTATAATTCTATGATCCGTACAGCCTGTCAGAGCCATAACCTGCTCGGGGTTAAGGTAGTTGAGCTGGTCGGCACGACCCAAGATCATAATTTTTCCGTCCTTTACCTCGATAGACTTGATACGCTCTTTAAGGTCGATCTCTATCTCGCCCTTCTTGGAATGCTTTTTCACTATGACCTTTTCGGTATCAAGGGGTGAAAGATCGTAAGGCTCATAGGGTGTTACCTCGTAGAGGGCGTAGGCTATCTCCTGAAACTTCATCTTGGGAGAATATACCTCGGTTACAGCCATATCAGAGGTGAGAGCCGCGCCCAGACGGCTCTTTATCTCCTCGTGGGACATAGGCTCTGTGATCTTGATGTCAAGATACTCGCATACGCTCTCGGTGCCTATAGACAGAGGCAGAGAGAATATCATCTTGGGATGGGGATTGAATCCTTCGGTGTACCATACGGGGATGCCTGCACGGGTAAGAGCGGTCTTCATTGTACGCGTAACGTCAAGGTGAGAGATGAATTTAAGGACGTTCATCTTTTCAAATTTGATTCGTACAGGTTTAGGCAAAACAATGTTGCGTGAGGTTTGTTCGCACTTATCTTCGTGCGAGTTTGGGTGCAGCACTTGCTGCGTTATATTTTCGGACAACACGAATTTTCACCTCCCAGCTTATTGGCACCGCAGCCTGAGCATTTTTCTACACAGTTGGGTGTGGGTCTTTCCTCATATGCCGCCTTCTTCTCACGCAGGAGGAAGGATTTTGTCACGCCGATGTCGATGATATCCCAAGGGAGAACTTCATCGTCACCAAAACGGCGGTTGGCATAGAAGGAGGGGTCTATATCAACTGATTTGAATATTTCCATCCACTTTTCGTAGTTGAAGTATTCATCCCAGGAGTCGAACATCATACCCTGCTTATGTGCTTCAAGTATCGCCTTTGACAGCTTTCTGTCGCCGCGGGCAAACACCGCTTCAAGTCGGGATACCTTTGCTTCGTGCCAGTTGTATTTTATCTTACGGTTGGTTATCTTGGAGCCGAGATATTTCTGCTTTTCAAGCAGAGTATCGAGGTCATCCTGAGGCTCCCACTGGAAGGGAGTGAAGGGCTTGGGGATAAATGATGCTACGCTTATGGTCACCTGCGGAGGCTTAGATCCCTTCTTGCGGTCGGGGTTTTGATAGTAGGCGTCAAGCACGTGTTCTGCCATTGTTGCTATGCCGCAAAGGTCCTCGTTTGTCTCGGTGGGAAGTCCCAACATAAAGTAGAGCTTCACAAGACTCTTGCCGCCGCCAAAGGCTATTTTTGCAGCGTTCATCAGATCTTCCTCGCATACACCTTTATTTATAACGTCACGAAGTCTCTGTGTACCTGCCTCGGGAGCAAAGGTAAGACCTGAACTGCGAACCGAAGAAATACGGTCCATAAGCTCTTTTGAAAATGAATCTATACGAAGCGAAGGCAAGGACATACTTACCTTCTTATCCTCTGTCCAGCAAAGAAGTGTGTCGCACAGCTCTTCAAGATAGGGATAGTCGGATATAGAAAGAGAGGTCAGGGACATCTCGTCATAGCCGCAGTTTTCATACAGGGTCTTTGCCTGCTGATTTAACACCTCAACGCTCTTGCGGCGCACGGGTCTGAACAGATTTCCTGCCTGACAGAAGCGGCAGCCTCTGTAGCAGCCGCGGCAGACCTCAAGCATTATGCGGTCGTGTACCGTTTCGATATAGGGCATAACCACTTTGTCGGGGAAAAACGCCTTGTCCATATCCTCGATTATTCTCTTTTTTATCTTTACGGGGATGTCGTCGTATTTGGGGGTATATTCCTTAATACTGCCGTCCCCGTTGTATGTTACGGTGTAAAGTGAAGGAACGTAGAAGCCCTCTAACTTTGCCGCCTCGTGAAGGAAGGCTTCACGGGTATATGTGCCTGTGTCCTTCATCTCGATATAAAGCCTTGTTACCTCGGGCAGAGCCTCCTCGCCTTCTCCGATAGAGAAGATGTCGAAGAAATCAGCCACAGGCTCGGCGTTGTAAGCACAGGGGCCGCCGCCGATTACGATGGGATGCTCCTCACCTCTGTCAGCTGACATAAGGGGAATACCCGCTAAATCAAGCATCGTCAGTACGTTTGTATAGCAGAGTTCATACTGGAGAGTAAACGCCACAAAATCAAAATCACCAAGGGGATCGCCGCTTTCAAGAGCATAGAGAGGAATGTTATTCTCTCTCATTTCCTTCTGCATATCCTCCCAAGGGGTGTAGCATCTTTCACACCATATATCGGGATAGGAGTTAAGCGAGCCGTAGAGTATACGCATACCCAGATTGCTCATACCTATCTCGTAGGTATCGGGAAAGCAGAATGCCCACCTTGCCTTTATGTCCTTTTTGTCCTTTAATATCTGTCCGTATTCCCCGCCGATATATCTGCCGGGCTTTGAAACTTTTTTTAAAATCTTATCTGAAATCATAATCCTAACCATAGCATATGGGCTGTTAAAACAGCCCATATGAATTATTTTTTAATATTGATAAGTGAGATGCCCAAAATAGGTATCATCCAGAACAGCTGATATGCCGCGGCATATGCACCTGCAAAGTCGAAGGAGGAAACTCCCTTGAACATAATAAATACTGTAATACCGAAGGCAATAAGCACGGAAAGGAATTTGATGGCAAGTGCACCCCGGGTTACAGAATTTACCTTGTCGCAGAGGGCAAGCGTTCTCAGAAGGGACTTGGGACTCTTCTTTGATACTATACCGCTGTCTCCTCTGTCCTCGGTGGTTGTCTTCTCGTTGAGCAGACGGCACTTGAGGACCTTGACCGCATACTTGGACATATTGATGTACTTGCCTAAAAGCGTATCATCAATATTGGGGTCAAAGGACTTGATACCTATGCACATACCTGCACGGTAAAGCTGCTTTGAAATAGTGATAAAGTCAGGGTCTATGCCGTAGCTGATGTACAGCTTTGCTGCAACCTCGTCGTTACATACAAGATATGCAATACAAGCCTCACCGGAAAATTCTATTCTTTCATCCTCTGTCTCAAAGGAGGGATCAAAGTTGTTCTTGTGGAGATAGGAGGCCTTGCCGTAGAAGATATGCTTACCGGAAATTACTGCCTCGATGCCGTCCTCGGCGATATCTACTATCTCCACGTCATCAGAGCAATCAAATTCCTTTGTTGCAATATTGAACACATCACGCAGAGGTCCGCCCAGAACCTTAAACAGGCTGGCAACATTGTAGATGACCTTGTCGATACGGTTGTTACCGTATATCTTGATGGATTTGACCTTGGTCTTCTGTGAGGGGAAAACATCCTTATCGTCAAAGGATATCGCACCTGCATTGGAATATTCGTCAAGGCTCTGTTCACCGACAATGGCAGAGCCCATATCAAAGGCTACCTTGGATGCACGGTAAAGGGGGTAAGAATAGGTAATAAATGAGGTAACGGGAGCTGCCAACATCATAAGAAGGTATCCGCAACGTATGCCTGTGAACCAGTCATTACGGAAAAGTCCCACAAATACTACGAAAAATGCCACAAGACAGAGACATATAGGTATAAGCGCGCAAAGAACTGTTTTATTTCTGCCGTAAGCTCGGGTACGCTTGAAGAAGTTGTCTACAAAGTTTGTTTTTGTGACTCTGAACACAGAGCTGTCCTCGTCTATGTATTCGTCGAACGCCTCGTGTTCCATCACTGTATCCTCTTCGGACATACAGGAAATAGTGTATTTTACCCTCTTTGAGGAAACGATATTGAAAGAGAAGATGTCTCTCTTGAGAGAGTACATTTTCGAAATAAGCGAAAAGAGAATACACAGCAGGGCGGGCGTGTTGCAGAGCAGCATTGCTGAATAGTCATATACAAAGCATGCAGCGATATGATAAGCTACAGCAACCAGTACAGTAAAGCTGAGAACACTGTCAGCGGTAGGCTTACCTGTGAAGAAGCCCTTGAAACCGTCAAGAATAGGACGGATAACAAGTATGCACGACAGGGCAAGAAGCTGAAGAGATGCCATTATATGTATAACGGGGAATACGTGGGGATCAAGGAATTTGGGGTAGTTGAGCCCCAGAGAGGTAAGGTTGTCAAACAGAAATACTACTGCGAGAGCAGCTATTGCCGCAAAAATCTTCAGGAGCAGATTTCTGTGCTGCTTTTTGTATATATTGAAAACGTCTTTGATCTGAGAAGCATGGGTATATTCCATACTTGCATCTATCTCGTCGGGAACGTTTTCCTCGTTCTTGATTTGAGAGAATACCTCTGCATCCTTTTTGAGAGCCTTTTCTATAACCTGAGCGTTTTCGTCGCCCAGCTTTTCGCCCAGCTCCTCGTTCATGCCGAAGGCGATCATCAGGTTGATGTCGGTCTCGTCAAGACTTCCGTCGTCGGAGATCTGGGGAATGTCCATTTCGGCAAGCACCTTCTGTGTTTCGGTGGTAGGAGCCGAGGGAGTGGATTTTACTATCTCGTTTTCGATAGCATTTACATATTCCTCTGCCTCGCTTATATGCAACGCAAGGTCAGGGTCCTCTGTCTCACGGCGTGTGCGCAATACCTCCTGATATTCTGCTTCGGTAAGGTATTTCTTCATCAGAGCGTCAATGTCGACCTCGGGGGTCTCGTCGCTTACTGCATCAAAATCCGAGGTGGTTTCTTTTTCAGTCTCTGTCTTTGAAGACATCTGTACAGGTGCTGCCTCGGTTTTGTCTTCTGTATTTACAGTAGGGACCTCACGTGTATCGGAGAGCTTGACTTCAGCCGTGGGCTCCTCGACTACAGGCTCCTCGATCACAGACTCCTTGACTACGGGTTCCTCGATTACAGATTCCTCGACTACGGGTTCCTCGATTACAGATTCCTCGACTACGGGTTCCTCGATCACAGGCTCCTTGACTACAGACTCCTTGACTACGGGTTCCTCGACTAAGGATTCCTCGATCACAGGCTCCTTGACTATAGGTTCCTCGACTACAGGCTTTTCAACTGCAGGCACCTCGGGTGCGAGCTCCTCTGAAGCTTCGGACTTGCCTTTGGTACCTCTGCGGGATCTGAAGCGCTCCTCGGCAGACATTTTCTTTGTCTGAGGAATAACGGGCATAGCGATCTCCTCGATTACTCCCGTATCCTCAAGCTCAATGCTGGACTTCAACTGCTTTAACAGTTCCTCGGTGGATATGTCGTTGTTATGATTCTTCTTACTCATAATACCGTCCTTGTGTAAATGCAGAATGCAAAATGCCTTCTGTTAATGCAGAATGCAGAGTGCAGAATGCAGAATTATGGATGATTTCCGCAGGGCGGAAATCTGCAATAAATTGAATGATTTCTGTAACTCAAATCTTATCCTCGTGTGAGCATATCAGGTTTTAACTGAGCCTCACGCGATTATCGGGTGCAGGGACCGGTCCCTGCCTGCCGCTGTTTTGCGGCTTCACACAGTAAAACCGCACAGGCTGTGGATACGTTGAAGGAGTTTACCTTACCGTACATGGGGATGGAAATCACGGCGTCACACTTTTCCTTGACCAGGCGGGAGATTCCCTGACCTTCGCTTCCCATAACGATAGCGGCGGCACAGTTAAGGTCTGTGTTATAGTAGGCTTCGCCTCCCATATCGGCTGCAAAGACCCATATGCCTTCTTTCTTGAGATCGTCTATGGTGCGGGCGATGTTCGTCACCTTTGCCACAGGCATATGCTCTATGGCACCGGCGCTGGATTTTGCAACGACACCGGTGAGGCCCACGCTTCTGCGCTTGGGAATGATAACTCCGTGAGCGCCCGAGCCCTCGGCACATCTGATGATGGCACCCAGGTTGTGGGGATCGTTTATCTCATCTGCAATAACGATAAGAGGCTTTTCCCCTTTTGCTCTTGCACTCTCAAGGATATCCTCAACGCTTGAGTAGCTGTGCGCACTGGCATAAGCACATATTCCCTGATGGGGAAGACCGCCTGCCAGCTGATCCAGCTTTTCCTTGGAAGCTTCAACGACAACTATTCCGTTTTTCTTAGCATCTGCTATTATTTCTCCGATAGAGCCTGTGCGCTGTCCCTTGGCTACAAGGAGCTTGTCCACGTCTCTGCCCGAGCGAAGCAGCTCTCTTACGGCATTTCTGCCAACGATAATGTTGTTTTCCATAGATTTTTCCTTCATATATAAACACTTAAGTTTATTATATCATACTTTTTTAATTTTGTATACATTATTTTTATAATTTTTTGTTATATACCAATAATAGTATCAATTTGAAGAAATTTATTGAAAATTACCGGTTTAAGTGCTATAATCAATTGAGAAGACACCATTTTACAGACAGTGGTATCGGATATATCTCGAAGAAGGAAGCAAATTTTATGATACAAGGAATATTTTTATTGATCTTGTCTATAGGTTTCGGTTTTTCGCTTGGTATATTAGATAGTATTTTGTCAAGCTCCGAAAAGATCAAAAACGGCAAACTGGTACATATATCCTTGCTTATTTTAACAGCGGCATGTTTGATAGGTATAGATCTTTTTGCAGATGTATGTGATCTGCCTAATTATATAGAGTATTCGAGTTATCTTGTTATGTTAGCAATTATTGTTTGTTTTTCTGTATTCAAAAAACACAAGTAAGGCGTAGATTTTTCATACCTTAAAATAATCAAGGAAGGCATTTAAGCCTTCCTTTTTGTAGTTTATCTTTTTCTCTTTCTTTGGGATTTCTTAACGTAAAAATCACGGGGCTTGGGAATTATGAGCTTCGGCTTCTGCTCGGCAAGTCTCATTTCAATCTTACGGGCGATCAAGTCAACCGATTCTATACGCACCTTGATACGGTCGCCTAACTTATAGCTTTGAAGTCCGCACACCAGCGAATAGGTCGCCTCGTCATATACGTAATATCCGTCAAGGGCGGTTATGGGTATCATACCCTCGCAGGTGTTGGGGAGTTCCGCAAACATACCGAAGTTGGCAACCGAGCTTACCACAGCTTCAAACTCCTCACCTATATACTGCTCCATCCAGAGGCACTTGTACAGGTCCTCTATATCACGCTCGGCGTTTATGGCTTTAAGCTCGTTTTCGCTGGATTTTACCGCCGCCTTCTGTGCAAAGGATGCCATATAGTTTGTCGAGCTGCCGCTTATATTCCCCACCAATATATTTGAGATTATACGGTGGGTGGCAAGGTCGGGATAACGGCGGATGGGGCTGGTGAAGTGGCAGTATTTTTCTATACCCAAGCCAAAATGGGGGCTGGGTGATTCCGAATATTTTGCCTTGGAAAGTGAACGAAGCAGGATATATGAAACTATACCGCCCAGCTCCTGTTCCTTTGCCTGCTTCAGAATTTCCGCGAACATAGAGGGATGAAGCTTCTTTGCGCCGAGGGCAGAAACGTCAAGACCTAAATTGTGAGCAAAGAGCCTGAACTTCTGTATCTTTTCTCCCTGGGGCTCCTCGTGGATACGGTATACGCAGGGCATACTCATATCGTTGAGCCAGTTTGCCACACCCTCATTTGCCGCTAACATAAACTGTTCAATGAGCTTCTCCGCGTCTCCTCTTTCACGCTTGACGATGCCTATAGGCCGAGCGTTTTCATCAACGATTATCTTAGCCTCGGTGGTCTCAAGCTCAAGGGCGCCGCGCTGTACGCTCTTTTTTGCAAGGATCTTATATAGCTCGTACATCAAAGGCAGAGTGTCACCCAGTACCGAATATTTTTCGTAAAACTCGGACTCCTCACCATTTTCAAACACGTCGTTTACCTCGGTGTAGACACCTCTGACCCTTGACTCTATAAGGGTCTTTTTTACGTCGCATCCTGTAAGATTTCCGTTTTTGTCGATGTAGATAAAGGCGGAAAGCGCTCTTCTGGGAGAGCCTGCGTTAAGAGAACATATGCCGTTGGACAGAGCCTTGGGAAGCATAGGTACCACCTGATCTGTAAAGTATACGCTGGTTCCTCGCTCGTATGCCTCGCGGTCTATGGCTGAGCCCTGACGAACGTAGTGGGAAACGTCGGCTATATGAACGCCTAAGATATATCCGTCACCGTCGCGCTCACAGGACACGGCATCGTCCAAATCCTTGGCATCGGCGCCGTCTATGGTGAAGATAACCATGTCGCGGATATCCTCGCGGCCGTCTGCTGTGTCGGGGATATCCTGTGCTTCGATATCAGCCTGACGTAATACTTCCTTGTCAAAGAAGGTACGTATGCCGTTTTCGTGGAGTATGGCTGTATAGTTTGCCTCGCGGGAATGAGCCTCGCCGAAGTCCTTTACTATTTCACCCCTTGCGGCAACATCCTTCTTGGGATATTTGATTATTTTAACCTCTACCTTGTTGCCCACCTTGGGATAGATACCTTCGGCAGGAGTACATATAACGGTAAAGGAATGCTTTTTACTGTCAGGCTCGACGGTATAGAGCTGTCTGCCCTTTTTACCTCGGGTAGGGAGCTTTTTAAGTGTACCGATGATACTTTCAAGACTGTGGGACAGTATTTTTATTACCTCGGCAACGTCGCTCTTATCTCTGTCGTGTTCTATTGTGTGGCAGAGTACGCGGTCACCCTCGATCGCATCAAGAGTCCTGTCGGGCGGGATAAAGAAATCGGCGACACCCTCCTTTTCGGGAGTAACGAAGCCGAACTCCTTCTGGGATGAACGGAATTTTCCTATAAAATATTCGCTTCCCTCAAGGGGCATAAGCTTGCCTCTTTGTGTAACTATAAGCTTACCCTCGTTTTCAAGCTCGGTTACGGCATCGTAAAATTCATTGTAAAGCGTCTCTCCGTCCAAAAGCAGAGAATACACACCGTCTATGGGTGTAGGTCTGTAATCGGGAGAGGAAATAAGTTCTAAAATCTGTTCTTTCATTTAAGTTTCCTTAATATTAATTTTCAATCAAAGGAAGGTTTTCGACTTCGGTTGAAAATCTACCATCATAATGATACATTCATTCTACATTCTACAAATTACATTATTTACGGCATAGCCGTAAAAAAATATCCGCCTTTAGTGTATACTAAAGGCGGCATAATTATCAATTTTTAGCCGGTGATCTCGGTTGTCTCAACACCCTCAACTATCTCTGCGGTGTCAGCACCCTCAACTACCTCTGCAGTGTCAGCACCCTCAACTACCTCTGCGGTGTCGGTACCATCAACTGCATCAGTTACGGGAACATCGGTTATGGGAGCTTCAGTGCCTGTTGCATCATCGGTGGTGTTGGGCTGGATGATGTAGACCACGATAACCAGAATAACAAAGATGATAGCAACAACGGTTGTTACCTTGGAGAGTACCTTGTCGATGGTCTTGCCCTTTGTCTTACCGAAGAATGTCTCAGCGCCGCCTGCGATTGAACCGCTGAGATTGTGGCTCTTACCGGACTGCATAAGAACAGATACGATAAGAAATACTGCTGCAACTAAAAGAATTATACCAAGTACGATATTCATTGTTGTTCCTCCAAATATACTGTTTTATATGAATAATTTTTTCCAAATAATCATAGGCAAAGGTTATTCTACCATACTATTCTGAAAAAAGCAAGTGTTTTTTTAAGATTTTTGTATTTTTTATTTTGAAGTGAGAAAAGCAGGGATTTATATGAATAACCCGGGTACAGGCGGGAAACAATATGAGCAACGAAACAAAAAGGACGGTAACGTTATGGAAAAGAACAAAAACAAAAAACCAAAAAACTCTGTTATATACATTTTCAGTGTTATAATGCTGATATCCGTGTTGGTCATAGCTGTCATAAGTGCAATAGGTACCGCTAACCGTACAGTCGACAAGATCGGTATTGGTACAGAGGATGCTGTTATTACCGGAAAAAAGGATACGGGGACAAAGGGGACTTCCTCTGACACTGTGCTCAGAGAGGGAACAAAGCAAACAAGTGATACCGAATCCACAAAAGACACAAAATCGGAAAAGCAGACAGAGAGAACCGAAACTGCACCTGTAGCAGCTGCACTTGAATTCTGCCTTCCTGTAACAGGATATATTTCCAAGGACTATTCTATGGATATGCCGGTATTCTCTCTTACGATGAATGATTACCGTACTCATTCGGGTCTTGATATCCAGGCATCGGTAGGAAGTGCTGTGGCAACAGTTGCACAGGGAGAAATCACAAAAAGATATACAGACCCCTTTATGGGTATGTGCATAGAGGTGGATCATGGTGGAGGCCTGGTATCGAAATATATGAATCTCGGTCCCGAATATCCCAAGGAGGCCGAGGTGGGCTGTAAGGTATACGGCGGCCAGACCATCGGCTGTATAGGAGAGTCTGCGGCGATTGAAGCGGCGGATACAAGCCATCTCCACTTTGAGTTAATGCAGGACGGCAAGCACGTTGATCCCCTTGATTATATCAATTATGAGGCAGTGACTGACGAATATAAGGATTAAAAAACAGTGTCGTACGACACTGTTTTTTCTTATTTATGCTTCATCCAGGTGCTGGGAGCCAAAGTGAGCAGTATGGGGAATATCTCGAGTCTGCCCAAAAGCATTGCAACCGACAGAACTATTTTGCTCAGGATCGAATATGACGCGTAGTTACCCGATGCACCTACCATACCGAAGCCGGGTCCGATGTTATTGAAGCAGGCTGTTACCGCCGAAAAGTTAGTTTCCATATCAAAGGGCTCAAAGCTGATGATAAGGAAGATGACAAAGAAGCATATCATATAAACGGCAAAATAGTTGGTAGTACCCGTAAGGGTATCTTCGTCCACCTTTTTGCCTTCAAATATAACCGTATTTACAGATCTCGGGTGGATAAGCTTTTTTAGCTGTACCCTTACAGATTTAAAGAGCAGTATCATACGGGATATCTTAAGTCCGCCTGCCGTTGAATTAGCACAGGCACCGACGAACATAAGCACCAGCAATATTCCCTTTGAAAGACTGGGCCAGAGGTTAAAGTCCTGCGTGGCGTAGCCTGTGGTGGACATTACCGTTGCCACCTGGAACACGCTGTGTCTCAGAGCCTCGCCAAAGCCGTCAAAGAGGGGAAGTATATTGATCGTTATGACGATGGAGGATACTGATGCTATCGCCAGATATACCCACGCCTCGGCACAGTGTCCCAGTTCTCTGAAACGGCGGCAGAGGGAGAAATAATATACGTTGAAGTTAAGACCGAACAGCAGCATAAATATACCGATGACCCATTGACAGTAGGGACTGTAGGATGCAATGCTGTCGCCCTTGATACCGAAGCCTCCCGTACCTGCAGTACCAAGAGCGTGAACTATACTGTCAAACAGGGGCATTTTGCCGCATATGAGCATTATAATTTCAAGGAGAGTCAGTCCGATATATATAAGATAAAGAATCTTTGCGGTATCTCTGAGTCTGGGTACCAGCTTACCCATAGTGGGTCCGGGCATCTCTGCCTTCAGGATATGAATAGAACGGTCGGAGACTGAGTTTGTCATTGCCACCACAAAGACGAGGATACCCATACCGCCTACCCAGTGGGTAAAGCTACGCCAAAAGAGGGTACCGTAGCTCATCGCCTCTATACGTTCTCCCGAAAGGATAGAAGCACCCGTGGTGGTGAAGCCGCTGACCGTTTCAAAGAAGGCATCGACATATGATGGGATCTCGCCCGACAGCACGAAGGGTAAAGCACCGAGGGCTGAAAATATCACCCAACTCAGGGCTACTATTATAAAGCCCTCACGGGCATATATTGTCTTGTCCCGTGGACGGGATACGGCGGTCAGTAACAGTCCCAGGGAGAGGGATATAACTATGACCACAAGGAAGGAAAGATAACAGTCCTCTTTGTATATGGCAGAAACCAGCAGGGGGAGCAGCATAAGAGCCGCCTCTATACAGACCAGCCTGCCTGTGAAATGCATAATAAGTCTACGGTTCACGCCCTCACCGCCTTATTCAAACACGTCGCCCAGAGAGGTTATACGTCTGCCTGCGGCGATAACTATAACGTGGTCATCAGGCAGGATAACGTCCATACCGGACGGGATGATGGTCTTTCTGCCGCGGATGATACCTGCGATAAGGGTGTTGTGACGAAGCTTGAGGTCCTTTAAGGGGATATCAAGATATTCAAAGTCATTTCTTACGATGAACTCAAGTGCTTCCGCCTTTTCGTCCATCAGGGTGTACAGGGTCTCCATCTCCGCACCTATAGACATTTCAAGAGCACGGGCATACTGACAGAGACGGTCTGAAATTATCTTACGGGGTGAAACTATGGAATCAAGTCCTAAGTTCAACGCCATCTGGCAAAGCTCGGGACGGTTTATCTTGGTTATTATCTGGGGAACGTTCTTGGAGGAGGCAAAAATAGAGAGAAGTATATTCTCCTCGTCCATACCCGTAAGCGAAACAAAGGAGTCCATACTGTTAAGTCCCTCCTCAAGAAGTACCTCGCGGGATGCGGGGTCACCTTCTATTACGACTGCCTCGGGCAGCTGCTCGCTGAAGGTAACACAGCGATCGTGGTCCTTATCGATAACCTTGACGTTGGCGCCGATGTTGACCAGCATTTTTGCAAGATAATAAGAGGTACGGTTGGCACCTACTATCATTACGTTCTTGGTACGCTTACGCATAAGACCGAGCATCTTGAAGAGCTTTTCACCCTCGGCAGCGGTCGCCGCCATACCGATACGGTCTCCGGAACGAAGAACGAAATTACCGTCGGGGATATATACCTCCTTCCCTCGGCTTACTACGCAGATAAGAAATTTAGCTTTATATTTCTGTCTCAACTCGCTTAATGTCTTGTCCGCAAAGGCAGAGTTTTCACGAAGCTTTATCTCTATCATTTCAAAGCTTCTGCGGGAGAATGTTTCAATATTCATAGCACCAGGCAGCTTCAAAATATTGAAAAGCTCCTTTGCACACAGTGACTCGGGATTTATGGACATAGACAGCTCAAGCTGCTGACGCATAAATGAAAGACTTTTGTCATTATATTCGGGATTACGGATACGGGCAATAGTGTTCTTTGCACCCATTTTTTTTGCGAAAAAGCAGGCGAGCATATTAAGCTCGTCCGAGGCGGTTACCGCTGCGAACATCTCGCAGTCCTCAACTCCCGCTTCCTTGAGTATGTCGCTGTCTGCTCCGTTGCCGCATATGCACATTACGTCATAGATATTTGTCAGCTCGGTTATGGTGGCGGGGTCGCTGTCTATTGCCAGCACCTCGTGTCCCTCGTTTACAAGGTTCGAGAGCATTGCAGTACCTATTCTGCCGCAGCCGACGATAATGATCTTCATATTTTTCTCCTTTTATAGTTTTATAAAGAAATCATTTCACTCATTATACACCCAAGCTTTATAAAATGCAATATCAATTTTCGCTTGTTGAAAAAATTCGGAAATTTTGTTATAATAGTGTAACCTTTCTTTATAAAAATCCGCTTTTATGGGTGAAGGGAGTGAGAATATGGATGATGTGAAAATAGTCGAATTGTATCTTCAGAGGGATGAAAATGCTATTACATATACCGCCGGGAAATACGGTAAAAAATTGCAAAACCTTTCCTTTGGTATAGTGGGAGACCGTTCTACCGCCGAGGAATGTGAAAACGATACGTATTCCGAGGCTTGGTGCAGTATACCGCCAAAGGAGCCGAGAAGCTATTTTTATGCCTTTCTATGCCGTATAGTGCGTAATATCTCACTTGACCGCTGCCGCCAAAGAGAAGCTCTTAAACGCAAAGCCCATATAAGCGAATTAAGTCTTGAGCTTGAGAACTGTATACCTTCTCCCGATGACTGCGCACAGCGTATAGAGGATATGGCTTTTGCAGAAATGCTTAATAAATTTCTTGAGAGACTTACGGCTGATAAAAGAAAAATTTTTGTCAGAAGATATTTTTTTCTTGATTCGGTGGAGGATATTGCAGGACGGTACTCGCTTTCCGAGAGTAAGGTCAAGACTTCACTTTTCCGTGTGAGATCAGAGCTGAAAAATTATCTTATAAAGGAGGGTTATGAGCTGTGAGAGGAGAAGATTTCTTAGAAAAATTCGGTCTTATAGATGAAAAATTCATTGAGGAAGCAGAAGAAAAGAAAACAAAAAAGAATATAAGAATACCGATACTTATTGCAGCCTGCTTTGTGCTTGTTTTACTGGTGGCGGCACTGCCGTTTTTTAAGAAAGAGACTCCGCCACCCATCGAGCCTATGGTTGATGATACCGAGCTTCCGGATATCACTTATACTCCGTCACCGGTATACGACGGTATACCTTACAGCGAGCTTGATATTCCCGATACAGGACTTGCCCCCGGGCTTGAGGATGTAAAAGGAATTATGATGGCTGATATAGCTCCCTTTTATGAGGAATACCTTGAGGATTGTGTGGCGGTGGTAGAGGGCAGAGTTAAGGACGTAAGGATAAAGCATTACGATTTTGCCACAGATTATGATAAATTCAGAGATGGCGGTAAAACGATATATCGTTGGGATACCGTTATATATGAAATAGAGGTTGAAAGGATATACAAAGGTGAACTTGGCATAGAAACTATGATTATCGAGGATACGATACTTTTTGATCAGATGTTTTATATGAAAGAGGGACACAGATACGTTATTTCCGTTATACAGACAACAGGGGACGTCGGACATGGGTTGTGGCAGGGGAACGTCATAGAAGGTTCTGCAAAAAGAGAAAGTATATATCACTCTATGTATCCGTACTGCCCTCCCATAGAAGTTACCGAGGACGGGTATTATCTTTTCCACAACAGATGGACCACTCTTGCCGCCTCAGAAGCTGCGGTCAAGGTGACTATGGATATTCCTTTTGAGTCCGAACAGGCATATTTTAACGACAAAATGATGCTTATCGACAGCGTGAATTTTGAAAAGCTTTTTGAAACTATCTTAACCAAATATAGTTAGAAAATGAAAGCCGTTGCAACAGCAACGGCTTTCTTTCTTAATTTTGCATTTTGCATTTTGAATTTTGCATTTACAAAGTGATTCTCGTCACTTTGCTCACTCTGCCCGTAGATGCATCAAGCTCAAACAGGGCTCCGTTGACACGGAAATCGTTTTCTGCTATCTCAAATTTAGTAGGAAGCTTGGTGGTAAGCTTGTGGATTATACATTCGCTTTTCACACCAAGAATAGAATCGTGAGGGCCTGTCATACCAAGGTCGGTGATATACCCTGTTCCCTTGGGCAGTACCTGCTCGTCGGCGGTGGGTATATGGGTGTGGGTACCGTATATCACGTTTATCCTGCCGTCAAAGTATCTGGCAAGAGCATATTTCTCGCTTGTGGTCTCGGCGTGGATATCAAGGGTGGCTATATCGTAGTTGCCTTCTTCTCTTTTGAGTATACGTTCAATCGTCTCAAAGGGGTCTGCCAGACTCTCGCCGTATATAACCCCCATCACGTTCATAACAAGGACTCTGTAGCCGTCGGCATCTGTTATGGTATAACCGTTACCGGGGTTAGCCGAGGGATAGTTTGCGGGACGGACGATACGCTCGCTTGTGTCAAGAAAGTCGCGGAGATCCTTCTTCTGCCAGATGTGATTTCCTCCGGTTATAACATCTGCTCCGGCATCCAGCATAGCTAACGCATCTGCTCGGGAAAGACCGTTACCCACACTTGCATTTTCGCCGTTGACAAGAGTCAGAGATACCCTTTCGGCGGATACAAAATTGCGGAGCTTTTTACTCATATATTCTATTGCCGCAGGACCTACAACGTCACCGATAGCTAAAATCTTCATTTTTCTTCCTTTCAAACGGAAAGTGCAATCCCGTATGGGATTGCACTTCGGGTTTTTATAAATAAAGTATATAAAACGGAATACCGTATTGTTATCAGCTTGGTTCTATATAAATTATCTATGTGAATAAGCCTTAAGCTTACTTTGCATAATCTACAGCGCGGCTCTCTCGGATGACGTTTATCTTGATCTGTCCGGGATATTCCAGCTCTGCTTCGATCTTCTTTACGATGTCGCGGGCAACCAGCACCATCTGATCGTCGTTGACCTCTTCCGGCTTGACCATAATTCTGATCTCGCGTCCTGCCTGAATAGCGAAGGATTTTTCAACGCCGTTAAAGCTTGTTGCGATCTCCTCAAGCTTTTGTAATCTTTTGATGTAGTTTTCAAGGTCCTCTCTGCGAGCACCGGGGCGGGCTGCGGAGATGGCATCTGCGGCCTGTACTATCATAGCCACGATAGTTCTGGGCTCAACATCGCCGTGGTGTGCCTCGATTGCGTGGAGCACGTCCTTGTTTTCCTTATGTTTCTTTGCGATATCAATACCGAGCTGTACGTGGGAGCCCTCAAGCTCGCTGGTAAGAGCCTTACCGATATCGTGGAGCAGGCCTGCTCTCTTTGCAAGGGTGCTGTCAACACCAAGCTCATCTGCTATGATGCCTGACAGGAATGCAACCTCAATAGAGTGGGTGAGTACATTCTGACCGTAACTGGTACGGTAGCGTAAACGACCGAGAAGTCGTACAAGCTCGGGAGCGATGCCGTGGATACCTGTTTCAAATATCGCCTTATCGCCTGCCTGCTTGATTGCGTTATCAACCTCTTTCTTTGCCTTTTCAACCATTTCCTCAATGCGGGCGGGATGTATACGTCCGTCGGAAATAAGCTTTTCAAGTGCTATCCTTGCAACCTCGCGTCTTACGGGGTCAAAGCAGGAAAGGGTGATTGCTTCAGGTGTGTCATCAATAATAAGATCCACACCGGTCATAGTCTCAATGGTTCTGATGTTACGTCCCTCTCGTCCGATGATACGTCCCTTCATATCATCGTTGGGGAGTGCTACAACAGATACGGTGGTTTCTGAAACGTGGTCAGCTGCACAGCGCTGGATAGCAAGAGCTACTATCTCACGTGCCTTGGAATCAGCCTCATCCTTGAGCTGGCTCTCGATCTCAACTATCTTCATAGCCGCCTCATGCTTGACCTCTTCTTCAATGCGGTTGATGAGCTCTGCCTTGGCCTCCTGAGCGGTATAGCCGGAGATCTTCTGGAGAAGCTCAAGCTCGGTTGCCTTCATCTTTTCCAGCTCTTCGCCACGTTCGGTGTTTTCCTTGATCTTTTTGCTCAGTGTCTCTTCCTTCTTGTCGAGATTCTCTAACTTACGGTCAAGAGTCTCTTCTCTGGATGCCACACGGTTTTCTGCTCTGGAGATCTCCTTGCGGCGCTCCTTGTTTTCGCGCTCCATCTCGTTCTTCTGCTTGAGGATCTCTTCTTTTGCTTCAAGCAAGGCTTCTTTTTTCTTGGTCTCGGCGAGCTTTTCGCCTTCCTCCACGATCTTCTTAGCCTGTGCCTCAGCAGAGCCTATCTCGGCCTCGGCTACCTTTTTACGGTAAGCCACGCCTACAAGCATACCGATCACTAAAGCGACAAGAAATGCAGCAACAACACTGATGATCAAAATCCATGTCTGAACCATTTTTGCACCTCCTTATTCAATTTTCAAATTTCTGTTATTGCATAAACGCATAATGCGAACAATACAAAACAATATACAGCACTATTTTAAATCATTTTCAATTGTATGTCAAGTAATATTATAAAATATGTTAAAAAGATTTATTTTAACGTATTATCCTTCTTCTTTTCTCTATTGCAAATCAGGTGTGTTTATGCTATAATCTTGTCAGCTGATAAGATAATTCTGCTGTTATTATTTGTTAAGGAGGAACAAAATGAAAAGAGCAAGTGCCGTGTTTTTGATCCTTGTAATAATTCTTTCGGCTGTAATGCTTTCCGGTTGCTCGGAGAGCCGCAGACCTGAACCTGAAAAACGCGCAGAGCTTGACCTGAACAGGCGTAAATATCCGGTATACCACTCACTTGACGAGGAGGGTAAGAGAATATATGGGCTTTTGTATAATGCAATGATCTCTCAGACACAGGCTGACGTTTCCATAGGCACCTATGCTTCCCGTGAAGAAATGGAGGAAGCAGAGGAATGGATAGATGAAAATTTCAGGCAGATAGTATACGAGCAGCCCGACTTTTTCTGGATAGATCCTTACACTTATACCCTGAACGAGATGGAAAGCGTGGGGCAATTCAGTCTCAGCGTATCCCTGTCATATCTGGTGGATACCGATAATATTCCCGAAATGAAGGAAAGGTATGACGAAAGGGTCTCTGATATAGTTGAGGAAGCAAAGAAACAGAGCGGAGTTTTTGACAGAGTGCTGTACGTTTATGACGAGATCCTTCTGGGTGCCGAATACGATGAGAGCTTGCTTGACGGAGATGAAAGCACGGTTGAGCTTACTGCCTATGGCTGTTTGGTTGAGGGCAGGACTGTGTGCAGCGGCTATACTCTTGCCTTTGTTTCGGTTATGCAAAAGCTGAATATAGAATGCGGAAGCGAGTTTAACTCTTATGAGGATTTTTCGATCATAGACGGACACGTGTGGAATTATTGCAAGCTTGATGACGAATATTATTATTTTGATCTGACCTGGGATGATTCCATATTCGATGCCGAGGAATATAAGCCTTACCTTGATTTTGCTCATTCTTATTTTGCGGTTAACGAAGATCAGCTTGTTAAAACAAACTTTACCATGCAGAGTGATGCTCCCACTCCCGACTGTAACGGTACAAGGTATAATTACTTTGTGTATAAGGGAGCCAACGTTTCGGAATACGAGCCCGATATAGTACGTGAAATGATAGAGGCACAGGCGGATGAAAAATACATCGCCCTGAGATTCGACAGCTACAGTGAGCTGTTGGAGGCAGAGACCGATCTTATGAAAAACTCGAAGATATATGATATACTTGGTGCGGATAATATATCCTACGTAATAACGGATGACTGTCTCCATATGTATATCTTTGCTAAGTAAGAAAACGCTGCGGATTGAACTGATCCAGTAAAAACGGACAATGACAAAAGAACCCCTCCTATGGTATAATTAAGAAAACCATAGGAGGGATTTCTTATGTCCAGAGGGTACCGCCACATAAAGCAATATGAAAAAGAAATATTTGAATTAAGATCA
>JAFQDF010000032.1 GCA_017416185.1 Clostridia bacterium | reverse complement strand
GCTGGTTACGATTATCCCGTTCCTACCGCTCCCGAAGTAGGTCTTGTATTTGAAGCTTGGTACTGGGAAGCATACAACTATATGCTCTATCCCGGTGACTGGAACTCCGGTTACTATGCAGTTCAGCAGAGCATTACTCTCGTAGCTATCTACGTTGAGTGTCCTCATGCTAATATGAGCGAGTGGACTGTAACTGTTGAGCCTCAGGTAGGCGTAGCAGGTGAGCAGACCGCAACATGTCTCGACTGTGGTTACGTAGCAGTTGAAGAGATCCCCGCTCTTGATCCTCCCGCAAAGGCTTATACAATCACCTTCGATCCCGACGGTGGTGTAATGCCCGAAGGCGCTCTCCTTGTTCTTCCCATCGACTACATGGATAACTATAAGGAAGCAGCTGGTTATGATTATCCCGTTCCTACCCTCGACGGCTACAAGTTCGCAGGCTGGTATTGGGAACTCTACAACTTCACTCTTACCGAGGGTGACTGGAACGGCGGTTACTACGCAGTTCAGATGAGCATCGATGTTGTTGCTCTTTGGGAAGAGGCTCCTGTTGTTGCAGTTGTAGCAGACGGCAACACAATCACTGTTACTAACGTTGATTCTACAGTTAAGGATATCTTCGTAGCAGCAGGCAAGCAGGAAGTTTACAAGGATGTTAAGGCAAATATGCTTTACCACCTCTATGCTACATCTCACAAGGTTGTTGACGGTACATGGTCTTACGATGTATCCGAAAACGGCACCTACACAGTTCTCATTCGTTACAACGACGGTACTGTTGAGGCTAAGTATTTCGTAGTTGATTGTAACGACGGTACTGTTGCTGACTGTGTTCAGGACGGTGCTACCGTAACATTTAACAACCTTAACGACCTCTACGTACTCCGTTACGTTGCAGGTGAGTATGATTCCAGCTACGCTATCAAGCGTGCTCCCGGCGTTGTTAACGTATCTCCCAAGTATAATGCTGATCAGTTCGTTAACGGCAGCTTCTCCGTAACTCTTGAGCCCGGTGTATACTCCTTCGTAACCCAGTTCAACGACGGTAACTATGTATACTACACCATTACCGTTGAGGCTCCCAAGAAGGATTATAAGATCACCTTTAATCCCGACGGCGGCGTTATGCCCGAAGGCGTAGCACTTGAGTACGGCATCAACTACATGGAAAACTATAAGGAAGCAACCGGTATTGAATATCCTGTTCCTACTCTTGAAGGCTATACCTTCGACGGTTGGTACTGGGAAGCTTTCAACTACTGGCTTACTGAAGGCGACTGGAATGGCGGTTGGTTTGCAGTACAGCAGGACGTTGACCTTATAGCTCTCTGGTTAGAAGCATAAGATACGCAAGTTTTTCTAACTGAATCCTAATAAAGCCCATCGACCTCGGTCGATGGGCTTTAACTTTTAACTCTAAACTCTAAACTTTTCATCCTCTGACAAGAATTGATTGTAACCGATAATTGCATTTTTGCTAACACTATGGTATAATTAATTAATAAAACTTCCATTAATGAGGCAATTATGACAGAAAAACTATACGAAAAAGATAGCTATATAAAAAATTTCACCGCTAAAATCATTTTCAGCGATGAAAAGGGAACTATACTCGATAAAACCGCATTTTTCCCCGAAGGGGGCGGTCAGTACGGTGACACAGGATACATAAACGGCGTCAAGGTTACTGATACTGTAATCAAGGACGGTAATGTATACCATATAACGGAGCGTCCCGTTGATGCAGATGAAGCAGATTGCACCCTTGATTGGAGCATACGCTACAACCGTATGCAGAACCACACAGGTGAGCATATCCTGTCGGGAGTTATACACTCAAAATACGGATATAACAACGTAGGATTTCATTTGTCAAATGACGAGGTCACCCTTGACGTTGACGGCAAATTTACAGAAGATGATATTCTGTGGCTGGAAGAAGAGGTAAACCGCATAATTGACGAAAACAGAACTGTTTACTGTATATATCCCGAGGGCAATGAGCTTGAAAATCTCGACTACAGGAGTAAGCTTGACCTTACCGAAGGAGTACGTATAGTAGTAATTGACGGTGTGGATAAGTGCGCCTGCTGTGCTCCTCACGTCAGAACTACATCCGAGGTAGGGGTTTTGAAGATAGTCAAGCATTATAACTACAAGAACGGCACACGTATGCATATTCTATGTGGCGATTTTGCCCGCCGTGATTACCGTATTCTGTCTGATATGAATACCCGTATAGTGAATGCTTCATCTGCCAAGAGATATGAGTTGACAGAGATATTTGACCGTAAGGAAGCGGAAATATCAGCATTAAAAGAAGAATTAAGGGCGTTTAAAACTTCTGTTATTGAAAAAACTGTCCTCACACAGGATAAAAACAGGGAAGTATATGTTTACTTTGAGGATAAATTCACAATGGATGACCTTATACGAATGGCAGATCTGTCTGTTAATTGCTATCCTGATGCTTTGACAGCAGCTTTTTCGGGTAACGATACGGACGGCTATAACTTTGTTATCGGCGGCAAGGATGCAAAGGAACGTTTTGCTGATTTCAAAGCTAAATTCAACGCCCGCGGCGGCGGCAGGGATATGTATCAAGGTAAGGTAAGTGCCGCAAAAGAATCATTAATCCTACACTTCAATTATTAAGGCGTTGCATATTGAAGCAAAACAAAGGCTTTAAAATAAGTTATAAATAAATTGCTTGCAAATGAGTTCGGTATTGTACCGGACTCATTTCTTTTAATTTAGCAGAAATTCTTTCGTTATTCGGCTCGTTTAATTTTCAATTTACATTTGATTTGGTTTTCGGTAATCATATCTTCTACTATTTGTTTATCTGATTTGGCGGCCGGCCACGCTTCTTGTCATAAAAATATGCACCTCAAAAGTTGTTTGACTTTTGAGGCGCATATCAATAAGCAATAGCTTTATATAGTTATAATGTTTTTCTTCCCTCGATTGCTCTGAGGAGGGTAACCTCGTCTGCGTGATCAAGCTCACCACCTACAGGCATACCGTAAGCAAGGCGGCTGACCTTGATCTCAAGAGGCTTAAGCAGCTTTGAGATATACATTGCTGTAGTTTCGCCTTCAACGGTTGGGTTGGTGGCGATTATTACTTCGTTTACCTCACCCTTTGAAAGACGCTGAATAAGCTCACGGATATTCAGATCATCCGGGGTAACTCCGTTCATCGGGGAAATGGTGCCGCCTATTACGTGATAGAGTCCGTGGTATTCTTTTACC
The DNA here is from genome assembly GCA_017416185.1 of Clostridia bacterium. GTDB lineage: Bacteria > Bacillota > Clostridia > Oscillospirales > CAG-272 > RGIG7300. The sequence goes on along the minus strand of JAFQDF010000032.1, from coordinate 16,639 downwards.
TTTTCAAGAGAGATTATATCTCTCGCATCCTCAACAACGCAAATAACAGATCTGTCACGCTCATCGTCGGTGCATATGGGACATTCGTCAAACTCGCTGAAATTAAAGCAATTCTTGCAACGCTTGATGTTCTCCTTGGCATCGATTATGGCACTCGCAAAAAGCTCTGCCTCTTCCTTGGAATAATCAAGGACGGCATAAGCCATACGCTCAGCCGATTTTCTGCCTACAGAGGGCAGCTTGCGAAACTGCTCTATAAGGATTTCTAACGTAGGTAACATTTATTATCAGAAAAGACCGGGCATATTCAGAGAACCGGTGATAGCGGACATTTCGTTTTCGGCATCGCCTTCAACACGCTTTACCGCCTCGTTGAATGCAGCGATAAGAATGTCAGTCATTGTTTCAATATCATCGGGATCAACGATCTCAGGATCTATGTCAAGGCTCTTGACCTCTTTCTCACCGTTGATAACAAGGGTAACGGCACCGCCACCTGCCTTGATCTCATATTCACGGGAGGCAAGCTCTTCCTTTTTAGCCTCCATATCCTCCTGCATTTTCTGCGCCTGCTTCATTAAGTGCTGCATATTTGCGGGACCGTTGCCCATTCCCTTGGGTAATCTTGCCTTCATAATATATACTCCTTAAAAATTAATATCGTCAAAGGGAGAAGCTGTTTGCTTCTTTGCTTTTTTATCCTCTACTATCTTCAGGGTCATACCTGCATAGTCGGGATTTGTCTGAATCATTGCTTCTGTAATATTTTTTCGGTTGTCGGGGGTATCCAGCATCATTACGCCAAATCCGTCCGCAACCTTTATTATAAACTCATTTCCTATAATACAGGATATAGTTTGTGAAAGGAAGGCTGTGCACGCAGGGTCCTTATCCTCTATCTTGCGGAGTATCTCTGCCCAATCCTCTACCTCACGGGGACCGATTGCAGGACCTGTCCTTTCGGGAATTACTACTGCTTCTTCTCGTATAGATGTAGTTTCAGGTGCCGACTGTCCGTTATCTGTTGGCTTTACTTCTTCAGGAATCGGGTCGGTAACAGCTACGTTACCGCTTTTGATCTGTGCACTGAGAATATTTACCTTGCCCTCAAGCTCAGCAATTCGTGAAAGAAGCGACTCTGTATCTGTAGCCATTCTTCCTTCGGTCATGCGAACAAGAGTAAGCTCGGCACATATGCGTTGGTCACAGGTTTTTGACTGCATCTCACCTAACGCCCTGTCAAGGAGTCTTGAATGGTAGAGTATCGTCTCAAGAGTAAACAGGGAAGCGCAGTCCTTTGTTTCTGCTATCTCGTCCTCGGTAAGCTCATAGTTGTTTAAAGCATTTTTTGTAGCCTTAGCCAGCATCATATCACGGTAAAAGGCAATAAGATCCTGCCAGAATACCGATATATTCATAGACGATGCAACAAGCTCGGCTACCACTGAAAAGATACCGTCCCAATCCTTATTTGCTATAGATCTTACGGCTTTAAGTATGTTTTCTCTGCCCGAAATTCCCGCACATTCACGTACACGGGGCAGATTTACCTCGTGACCCTGACCGGCAGATACCTCAAGCAAAGAGATAGCATCGCGCATACCTCCGTTTGAAAGCTTTCCGATAAGGTGAGCAGCATCGTCGCTGAGAGTGATAGACTCCTTTTCGGCAATATATTTCAGTCTGTTTGCAATAACCTCTGTTCTGATACGGCGAAAATCAAAACGCTGACATCTGGATGTAACCGTTATAGGTATCTTATGAACTTCGGTAGTTGCAAGTATAAATATAACCTTTTCAGGAGGCTCCTCGAGGGTCTTGAGAAGAGCATTGAACGCCGAGGTGGACAGCATATGTACCTCGTCGATGATATATACTCTTGTTTTAAGCATAGCAGGGGAATACACCACCGCATCGCGGATGTCACGGATATAGTCAACACCCGTATTGCTTGCCGCATCCATTTCAAGGATGTCAACAGTAGCCTCATCGGCTATGGCACGGCAGGCATCACACTTGCCGCAGGGATCTCCGTTTTGAGGATCAAGGCAGTTAACTGCCTTAGCCAATATTTTGGCACAGGTAGTCTTACCCGTACCTCTGCTTCCGCAGAAAAGGTAAGCGTGGGATACCTTGTTATTTGCAACCTCATATTTAAGTACAGAGGTAATATGATCCTGTCCGTATACATCGTCAAAGGTCTGGGGTCTGTATTTACGGTATAAAGCCTGATGCATAATATTCCTCCGTTTAAAATTTTGCATAAATATAGTTACAACGAGGTACGAAATAAGACCATACACCCTTAAATCGAACAGAAGGTATATGCGCTTACCGCATCTCAGACTCAGAACAGGCATCCTCGCGGCACATCGAAACGAACTGCTTAATGCTGCTCGGTTCCCCGCCTGACATGGTTCACAGCGAACGATTGCACGAGACCCATTCCTCAACGTCCTTGATACGGGGCTGACCATACATCTCCGGCCCTCAAAAAGGGAAACCACCCCTGCTGTAGCGGATTGCAGGTACAGGGCACCGCTGGCTCCCCGGCCGGTATGGCCTTATTTCATATCTCGTTGTTACCAAAGTATTATAACATAAATCTTTTTGTTTTGCAATAGGAAAATGAAAAATATATCATACCAAGGAAGGCTGTTTCAGCCTTTCAATCATATTATTTTTTGTTCTGAGTTTTCTTTAAAATCCAGGGATAGATAACAATGATAACCGCAACAAGAACAAAATATCTTATTCCGTCGGCAACAAGTGTTTCACCGAGAATTACCTTAAGTCCGCTCTTGAGACCGAGGGCGATACCCAAACCTGCGGCAAGCTTTAATACCTGCATCCATACTGACTTTGCCTTGGTGTCAAAGTCGATATAATGACGTTCAAGAAAGTAGCCTATTGCGAAGGCTAGTCCGGCACCTCCCGATTTGATACAATCGGAGGCTGCATCGTGGGAGATGGTTCCTTGTGTGAACAGAACTGTTGTATAAATAAGGGTAAACAAAGAAACAACTACCATAACAAGGCTTACCCAGATATCGGCCTTTCTGTTTTCATAAAGCTTGTCAGTAAATGCAAATACAAGAGCTGTAATGATAAAAGTAAGTGTCATTGAAACTCCAACGTCAAGAGGAGTATGAACGCCGAGGTAAAGTCTTGATATGCCTACCACAAGAAACAGAAGAACGCATACAATCCTGAGCCATACTTTTTTTAATGTAAGAGCAAGGGAACCGTAAACAGAGGTTGCCGCCTGAGTGTGACCGCTTGGGAAGGAATAGCTTGTAGCTTCGTCTATGGCGTTTCCTACAGGCTTAAAGCCCGGATCTTTTATCCAGGGACGGTCTATACGGAAGGTTATCTTGAGACACTGAGTCATAAGGCCGCTTAAAAAGAAGGAAAAGCCTATCTTATAAGCCAACTTTTTATCCGCACACCAGTAGAGCACGCAGATAAGTGCTATGGGAATAAGCTCGTGACCGAAGAAGGTGATTGCGGAAAAGAACCCGTCAAGTACAGGGTTTCTGATTGATTCAAACCAATAAAGTATGTTCATTTATTCCTCCTGGATTGTGGTATTTGTGCTAAAATTACTGCGATAAAGATTATTGACGCTCCGAGAATCTTTCTCGGTTCAGGAGCGGTTCTTGAAAACAAAGCTCCGCAGAGCATTGCAAAAACAGATTCAAGGCTCATAAGTATGCTTGCCACGGTTGGGTTGGTGTTCTTTTGGGCTATTATCTGCAGGGTGTACGCAACACCGCTCGACATTATTCCAAGGTAGAGTATCTCTATCCAGGCAACGGGGATGATACGTATATCTTCTGCCTCAAAGAACACCATACATATAAATGACAGCAGTGCTGCAACAAAAAACTGAGTACAGGACATCAATACACCGTCAGCTTTTGGGGAGAATCGGTCAATAACAAGAATATGTACGGAGAATATTAAAGCGCATATAAAAAGTATAATATCTGCCAATTCAGGTACAAGCGACCCTTCCATGCATAGAAAGTACAAGCCGACAGGGGAGAGTGCCACGGCAATCCAGGTAAGAACAGGGATCTTCCTTTTGAAGAAAAGTCCGATTACAGGAACGATCAGAACGTACATAACTGTAATAAAGCCTGCCTTGCCCTCGTCCTTGCCGTATATTATTCCCAACTGCTGAAATGCAGATGCAGCAAAAAGAACAATTCCGCAGAAAATTCCGCCGATAAGTGATGATCTGAGTTTTTTTGAATATTCCGGCGTTTTCTTGTTTTCCTTTCTTGAAAAGAAGAAATATACCGGGATCAGTGCGATAGCCGCAACCAGATATCTTGAAAAATTAATTGAAAAAGTGCCAAGGGAGTTTCCCGCCGAATTCTGAGCCACAAATGCCGAGCCCCAGATAAAGGCGACAAGTATAAGTGTAAGATTAGCGCCGATGCTTTTTAAATGTTTAGTTTGGGGTGTCACTCCCATCTTCATTTTCATATTGACAATTCCTTATATAAATAATATAATTATTATATCATATTTTGACAGGAAAGGCAACAGCTATGGAAAGAAATTATCAGTTCAGAGAGCGTATGATGGTAGTTCATAAAAAGAACCGCCGTGACCCTGACCGTAAAAAGGCTGCAAACGAAATAGAGATAGACTCCACCTGGACTATCACAATACCCCGTGACTACGACAAGCTTACCGAAAAGTCCTGCCGTGACTTAGAGGATTATTTCTTCACCTCTATGGGCGTATCGGTACGTGTGATGTTTGAGGATGAGGCGGAGGGTAAGACTATTGCTTATACGGTAGACCCTACCCTTGACGAGAATTCCTACAGATTTACAGTTACAGAGGACAAGGTTACTCTCTGTGGCGTTGATACCCGTGCTGCATCCCAGGCAGGCTTCTACCTTGAGGATCTTATGAACCTATGTGAGGCTCCCGTGCTTACAATAGGCGAGGAGGTTAGAACACCTCTTTACAGCCCCCGTATGATACATTCGGGTTATGCTCTTGACAAGTTCCCCGAGGAGCATATAAGAGCAATTGCCCACGCAGGCATCAATGCACTTCTTATCTTTGTTGAGGATATTGACTTTACCCCCCACGGTTATCTTGATTTCAATGACCTCTGCTACCGTGCGGCAGAGTGGGGAGTTGACGTATATGCATACAGCTATATGAAGAGCCGTGTTTACCCCGAGGGACCCGAGGCAGAGGAGTTCTACGAGAACCTCTACGGCAGACTCTTCGAGAGGTGCCCCTATTTCAAGGGTGTTATCTTCGTAGGTGAATCCTGCGAGTTCCCCAGTAAAGACCCCCATACCACAGGAATACTGCGTCTTGACAATATCGACGGCGACGGAAATCCCATAGTCAACGGTAAACCCAGTCCCGGCTGGTGGCCCTGCTACGACTTCCCCCTGTGGCTCAATATGATAAAGCGTATCATACGTTCAAAGAAGCCTGATGCGGATATCGTATTCTGGACCTATAACTGGGGCTATGTTGAAGAAAAATACCGTCTTGAGCTGCTGCGTAATATTCCTACCGACCTTACTCTCCTCGTTACCTTTGAGATGTTTGAGGACGTAGTGAGAGAGGGAATAGCTAACCGCACCGTTGACTATACTCTCTTCTTTGAGGGTCCCGGAAAGTACTTTACAAGCGAAGCAAAGCTGGCAAAGGAGAGAGGAATCAAGCTCTACGCTATGACAAACACAGGCGGTCTTACCTGGGATATAGGTACGATTCCCTATGAGCCTGCGCCCTATCAGTGGATGAAGCGTTATAACAATATGCGTGAAATGCACGAAAACTACGGTCTTTGCGGAACTATGGACAGCCATCACTACGGCTTCTATCCCTCCTTTATTTCCGAGCTTGCAAAGTGGGCGTTCCACAAGCCTACCCCCGATCTTAACGAAATGCTGCGCCGTATCACTGTCCGTGATTACTCCGAGGAGACTGCAGACGATGTTCTCAAGGCATATGAATATTTCAGCGAGGGTATCAACTGCCTTATTTCTACAAATGAGGATCAGTACGGTCCCTTCCGTGTAGGACCCTCCTATCCCATCCTTCTGTTCAGAGACACCGATGCGGAATTTCCCTCTGTTCCTTATGCTCCCCACGGCGGCAACGAGATATGTAATCCTATGTATGTTTACGATCTCTCCACACAGGGTCAGTGGGACAAGATAAACTATGAGATCAAGTGCCATACCAAGACTGCGGATATGTACGATGCAGGCTGTAAGATACTTGAAAAGGTAATACCCCTTATCCCCGAAAAGAAGCAGTATGAAGCAAAGCTTCTTCTCAATATGGGTTACTTTATCCGTAACGCGGCAAGAACCACCGTCAACGTAAAGGAATTCAAGAAGCGTAAGGAGCTTCTTCTTGCAAGTGAAGGCGAGGAGCGTAACCGCCTTGTGGACGAGATGATCGAGATCGCAAACCGCGATATAGAGAACGCAAAGGAAACTATCGCTTTCGTTGACTTCGACTCCCGACTCGGCTACGAGCCCACTATGGAATATATGTGCGACCGTGAGCATCTTGAATGGAAGATAAATCTCACAAAGGGCGTAGCGGAGGAAGAGCTTCCTACGTATAGAGTATAAGAAAAAAGCACCGAAAGGTGCTTTTTTTAATGCAGAAATCATTTGTTTTTATTTTACTATAACCTTAACGGTATAGCTCCATTCTCCCATAGTCAGCATAACGGTAGTCTCGCCTGCCTTATGACCGTAAACCATTCCGTTTTCGTCTACACGGAGAACCGACGGATCGGCAACTGTGTATGTGATGGGATAATCGTCTTGGTGGAATACCGCATTTGAAGCTGTATCGTTGAAGGCTTCGCCCCACTTGACTCCCTGACAGCTTATGTAGGCTCTTATCTGGTGGGGATAATGCTCACCTGCGCCGACGGTGTAGACGTCGTGTACCGCTCTGAACTCGGTTATCTCGGGGTCTGCGACGTTAACATCCTCGGGATGAACGTTGACAGGGAAGGTGATCGAATACCCGTCATAGGTTGCGGTAATGTTTGTTGTGCCTACAGCCTTTGCGGTAATTGTGAAACCGTCTATAGTTGCGATACTATCGTCTTCTACCTCAAATGTCACAAGAGAAGCATCCTCAACCACCTTGCGATTGTATCTTGAATTGATACGGTATATCTTAACCTCTTCGTTTTTGCCAACATTTATATTAAAATGATGAGGAAGGTTGGAAACTGCGATAGTTCTCCACTCACCAACTACGTCTGTTTCGAACTGATGAAATTCGTTTATTCCGCTGTCTGTAGTCATAGCGTTCTTTGAAGCAGTAACGTCTACCTCCATCATATGAGTTGCCCACTGACCCCAGTTTTCGGACTGAGGCGCATCTGCATAGGCGTAGGCGATATATACCTTGTCGGTGTCCTTGATATGACCGTACTTGTCACCGCTGAGACCTATATTGTGGGCGTACTTATATACTCCCTCGTATATCTTTTGTGTTTCGGTGTAGGAAAGACCGTCTTTAGATTCAAATACACGGATATATGAGTTGTCGCCGAAGGAGTTTTCGATAGCGATACCGATAAACTTACGCTGTGACTCAACGTACTTGAAATCCGCACCGCTTTGCGAGTTGCCCTGTTCAAAGGCAGCACCGCGCTTGACAATAGTCAGCGGCCAGTTCTCATCAGTTGCATCAGCGGTGGCAACCATAGTCTTAAAGCCGTGCTGACCCTTTAAGGTATAGTAGATATAGAGGGTTCCATCCAGCTCTACAAAAGCAGGCTCACCCTCACCCCAGAGGAGATTGCTGCCGTCATACATCATTATAGGCTCAGCCTTGCCGCCCCAGCCCGAGCCGTTCCATTTTTCGTAGGGGCCGTCGGGATTCTTTGAACGGGCAACGAATACGTTGTTACAAAGTCCTGTGCGATGTATGGTGGAGGTATAGCCTATATAATAATAACCGTTAAAGTATACGGCACCGGGATCACAGCAGGAAAGAAAATCATAACAGTCGGGTGTAGGCTGAAGAACTGTCTCTTCAGGCTGTATCTCGCCCTCGGGAGTAATGTGCGTATATGTGATGTGGTCCCATTCCTTATATCCTCCGCCATAGTGCAGAGAACCTGAACCCTGTGAGCCTAAGGATGCATAATAGCTGTCAACGCTTCCGTCCTCGTTTACGATGATTGAAGGACCGTATCTGTAGGAATAGGAGGTTTCGTAGGGAACGAATATATCAAAGCCTGTATCTGCTTTAAGCTCAAGGTTGAGATATGTACCCGCTTTGGGCAGAGTGAGCTTATCGTATTGCATAAATATCCTTGCAGCCTGAGCCCGGTTAAATGCTTCCTTCGGAGCAAGAGTAGTCTCGGTCATACCCGAAACGATCCCTTCTGCTATAGCCCAGCCAAATGCATCACGGGCATAGCTTGCAACCGTCCTGTAGTCGGCGTAGCTTTCGAGATGCTGTTTAGCGGTAGGAGCGTTATTTGAAAATCCCATAGCCGCGGTATAGTTATAGAGCATTGTTACAGCTTCTGCTCTTGTGATAGATCTGCCGATACCGAAACGAGTGGATGATACACCGCTTGTAACACCTTTTTCGTATGCCCACTGCACGTAGGGAGCATACCAGGCACCCGCCTTTACGTCACGGAAGTGTACGTTCTTGTAATCGGAGGGGTCGATGTCGCTCAGCTGTCCGAGAGCACAGACCAGCATTTCTCTTGTCATTACCTTCAAAGGTGCAAATTCGGTCTTTGACATTCCCGAGAATATGCCGTTAGAGTAGCAATATTCTACCGATTCATGGAACCAATGGCTTTTCTTGATGTCGGTGAAGGGAAGAGCTTTGTACTCTGCAAACGCTGCAAAGGAAAATAAGGTTGCAATTATTAGTATTGTTGCAGTAATTCTTTTCATTTCGACTTTTCTCCATTTTATTCATGACTCCATTATATAACATAAGATATCCTTTTGTCAACAGAACTGAATTGGTGACAATTGTTGACAATTCAATGTATTTATGATATTATAAAAATGTATATTATTTTACGGAGGATGTTATGAAAAAATCCATTAAACTTACAGCTTTGCTCCTTTGTGTGCTTATGCTGTTACCTACTTTTGCTTTTGCATATCCTGACAGGATAGTAGAAAACGATCCGATCTCTATGCCTAAGGCGTCTCCTACCATCGACGGCAATATCGAGGATACGGGTGCCTGGTCGAATACGGCCTATCTCAATGACCCTACTCTCGGTCATTTCTGGGCAACAAGACCCCTGACCTTCAATGCAGAGGCCTACTTTGCATATGATGACAGCGCTCTTTATTTTGCCTGTGACATCCACGACAACGATGCCGACAGCGGATACGTATACACAACAGGCTCCGACAATATTGACGGAGATTACGGTTTTAACGGCGACGTTATGACCCTTATGCTTGACGCTCTCGGCGTATTTGAAAAAAATACAACATACCAGACCACTCCCTGGTACAGTGTAGGTATGTACGAGAACGGTAAGGTCGGTGTTTACCACCTTAACGGAAACAACGGCGATATCACCTCAAGCTGTACCACAGCAGGTGTGCGTACCGAGGACGGTTGGCGCTTTGAAGTAAAGATACCCTGGAGCATTATCGCTTCCGACGTTTCCGCAGCTTCCTCAAACAAGCTTTCCGCAACACAGGCAAAGCTTGCAACCGTTGGTTCCGTTTCCCGTGCGGCTTGTATGTACCTTGACCGTTATTATACCGCCTCGGGTACCGTTTCTACCTGGGGACGTTTTATCAGCGTTTGTGACGAGGCATATGACGGTACGGGCGGTGTTCACGCAGGCGGTATGAAGGCTAAGACCTACGGTCTTACCTTAAACCATACAAATAACCACGAGCATAGCTACAGTGCGTGGAAAACGGTAGAGCCTACCTGTACCGTTGCCGGCTACGACATCCGTACCTGTGCGACCTGTGGCTTTGTACAGACTAAGGATATCCCCGCAACCGGTCATACCCCCGGTGAGGAAGAAAGCGTAACCCAGAGCTGTACTCAGGACGGCAGTACCTATATCAAATGTACGGTTTGCGGCGAGACACTTTCAGAGACAGTATATCCCGCACCCGGTCACTCTATGGGTGAGTGGTATACCGTTGTTGCGCCTAACGCCATATCCCACGGCAGAGAACGCCGTGAGTGCGCTAACTGCGATTATTACGAAGACAGGGTAATACCCTCAACCGCAATTCCTTATATCTCGGTAGATAACTATGAGGTTTCCATAACTCTTGCGGATAATATCAGCCATATCAGATACGCTTCGGGTGTTCATACCTCAGGCTCCTCTGTGAAGAATGCCGCAGACTGTGTAAATATCGACAGCTCCGTAATTGCGGCAAACACCAAGGACGGTGTTTATATCCGTGAAATGCCCAAGGCAGGCTATTATACCTTCTGGATAAGAATGGCTGACCGCACCGAGTATCTGTTGGCGGCAGACGTGACCAAGTTCACCCAGTCTCTTTCCTCCGACGGCGTTATGATAACCATACACGACCTCTATAACGTAAAGGACTTCTTTATTGCAGAGGGTGACTATGACACCTATGCCGAGGTCAAGGCGGATTATATCGTAAACGTGACCTCCGCAAAGATCGGTGACAAGCACGATTATACATATACCGTATATAATCCCGGTATCCATACCGTACTTATAAGATATAACGATCCCGCAAAGGAAAACACCTTCCTTAAGATCAATCTTACCGTTACCGAGCCTACCTTTACTCACGACGGACTTCGTCTCCATATCGGTAACCTTGAGGGCGTAAGAGTTATAAGAACGGCAACGGGCGCTTATACCACATCCTCCCAGATCAAGAACGCTCCCGACTGCCGTAACTTTACAGCAAAGGCGGCTATCAAGGGTGCTGACCCCTATACCATCCAGTACCGTAACAACGGTATCGTTTCCGTAAGCGTACAGTACAACAACGGCTATATCAAGGTATATCAGTATGACGTTGCAAAGAAGGTTCCCACCTTCGTACACTCTGCAACCACCGTCAAGATCGGAAATATCGACGGCTTGCAGATCGTAAGATATGCTCCCGGTGAGTGGACGACGTCCAATCAGATAAAGAATGCAGAGGGCTCTCAGTATATAAGACCCGAGGCGGCGGTTGACGGAGTTATCTCGGTTTACGGTCTGACCCCCGGTACCACCTATACCTTCTGCGTTCAGTATAAGGACGAGAGCTATAACTACTATACCGTTATCGCTTCCGAGGAGCCTGCTCTTGAGATAGGCAGCGACAGACAGGTGATGGCGGAGAGCTATATCATTGACGAAGATAACACAACCACCTCTTTCTTCTACGGTCAGCCGGTAAAGAAGGAGAAGGTGTTTACCTTCAATAAATCCTGGGAGACCAAGGATACCGTTTATCACAACATCACACAGCTTCCCGACGGAACGTACCGTATGTACTATAAGGCTACCTCGGATATCCGCCGTATCTGCTATATAGAGTCCACGGACGGTATTACCTGGACCAGACCCTCTAACTCTATCAATAAGTATAACAACAGTAACTCCAATATCGTTACAAACTCGGCACTCAGCCCCGATAACCTGTTTGTATTCTACGATACCAACCCCAACTGCCCCGAAAACCAGCGTTGGAAGGGTATATACGGTCAGTGGGGCGACGGTCTCTTCCTTGAATGGGGAACCGACGACGGTAAGAATTTCCCCTTCCATCCCTATGAAGTAAAGCTTCTCTCCACACCTACAGAGACCGAGGGCTGCTACTTTGACACCCTTAACACAATGTATTGGGACCAGAACAAGGGAAAGTACGTTGCCTTCGTCCGCGGCTTCCACTACGGTGACAACTACAATCTCACAAAGGAAGAGGTTGAGGCTATAGGCGGTGCCAACATCGTTCGTGACATCCGTTACTCCGAGAGTACCGACTGTCTCAACTGGTCTGTACCCGTACCGATCGAATACTCAAACGACGCAGACTGGCAGATGTATGCAAATGCGATAATTCCGTATTACCGTTCCGAAAATCTCTACGTAGGTATGCCCACCAGATATCAGTGGCTTACCGATCTTCCCGAGGTCGATATCTTCTTTATGGCAAGCCGTGACCTGCTCAACTGGGAGAGAAGCGAAGCTCCCTTTATGACCGACAACGGCTCCACCTGGGCTTACGGTGACTCGGGCTATCCCTGTATCGGCTTTATCGAAACACCTACAGGCAACGGCGGCAAGGAGCTTTCCTTCTATATGAAGGAGTGGGACGAGTCCTCCGACTGTACCGTACTTTACCGCTACACGCTTCGTCTTGACGGCTTCAGAGGTGTGTTCGGTGCGCCCGATCAGAAGTTTGTGACAAAGACCTTCACCTTCACGGGTGACAGCCTTGAGCTTAACTATGCCTGTGCGATCGGCGGCAATATGAAGATCACTATTGCCGACAATCAGGGCAATTCGATCTCTACAGATTGGATCAACGGTGACGCTACCGAAGCAATCGTTTCCTTCAACGGTGACCTTGCAGATTTTGCAGGTAAGCCTGTTACCATGACCATTGATATGAATAACGCAAGCTTCTATTCTTTTAAATTCAATTAAAACATTGTTAACAATGAAAACCGCCTGTTTTGCAGGCGGTTTTCTTGACTTTATCGACGATATGTGATAATATTTTCATATATTAAATTCAGGAGAAAAGATATGTCTAAAAGAATCCTATCGACATTTTTAGCTTGCCTTATGCTGCTTTCGGCATTTGTCTTTACAGGAGTAAGCAGTGCAGCACAGAATCCCGATATCATAATGCCTATGGCAGATCCCGTGATAGACGGTATCATCGAAGAAAGCGGAGCTTGGTCTGACGCCGCTGATTTCGGGGAGGACACGGTCAGCAATTTCTGGAGCGGTAACGCCCTTAACAGCTCTGCAAAGCTTTATTTTGCTTTCAGCACCAAGGGTCTTTACTTTGCGGCAGATATTACCGACAATGACCTTATTTATTCCACAGGTTATGATAACGTCGACAATGATTACGGCTTCAACGGCGACGTTATGACCCTTATGCTTGATGCTCTCGGCCTTTTTGAGACTTCAAGCAATCAGGTTACCCCTTGGTATAATTTCGCTATCTTTGAGGACGGCAGTGTAAGAGCTTTCCGTTCAAGGGCAAACGAAGCTGATATAACCGATTCAATTTCCCTTGCAGGCGCAAAGACCGAAAATGGATTTTGCTTTGAAGCACTTATCTGCTGGAACGATATCATCGCAGATTCCAAGGAGGCCGGCGGCTTTGACGTAGACGGTCTAAGCCTTATCGCAAAAGACAGTACCAGCCGTGCCGCCGCTATGTATATGGACAGATATCAGAAGAACGCAACCACCGTTGACACCTGGGGCAGATATATTACGGTTTGTGATACCACCTACGACGGTTGGGCAGGCTCTGATACCAGCGGATATACCGCAAAGTCCTTCGGTCTCGTACTTGTAAACGGTTCTAAGCCCGAGCATCTCTGGGGCGAGTGGACCGTAACAAAAGAAGCTACCTGCGCAGAGGAAGGCACAAAGACCCATACCTGTACCGACTGCGGCAAGACCGAGGAGGTTACTATCCCCACAACCGACCATAGCTGGGGAGATTGGGTAGACGTTTCCGGCTCGCTTCGTGAAAGAGAATGCTCTGTATGCGGAGCAACCGAGCAGGAAACCGTTATTACCGAAAAGAAATCGGATCAGATAATAGTTGCATATTTTAACGCATCAGTTCCGATAACTGCATATGAATTTCACAACATAGACGTTATCAACTTCCATCCTGCTCACGTTGAGCAGAGCGCTCCCGGCAGCGGTAACGTGTTCAGCCATCCTCATACAAGCAAGCTGGATCAGTACAGAAGGATCGCCCGTGAACAGAATCCCGATATCAAGTTCCTGTTTACCGTTGCAAACGGTAACTTAGGCGTGTTCGAGAGTTGGTTTGCTAACGCTACTATGGCAGAAAGATTGGCCAACGAGGTTGTAAACGTAGTCAAGACCTACGACTATGACGGCTTTGACGTTGACTATGAATTCCCCACGGGAGCGGCTAACACAAGGGCTAATTTCGTTCACTTTATGAAGACACTTAAGGAGAAGTTTGCTGCTTTAGGTGAGGAAACAGGTAAGGAATATATCCTTTCTATGGCTGTTCCGGGTACTCAGTGGACCTTTGATCTCTTTGATATGAATGCACTTGCCGAGTACGTGTCATATTTCAATATGATGAACTATGACCTCTATATAGGCGAAAACGGAAAGTACACTCCTCACCACCACACCCCCGCGTACGATAACTACAACGGCTTTGCAGGCGGCAGCGTTTACGGTGACATTCAGCTTTATCTTGAGCGCGGAATTCCTGCAGACAAGATTGTTGCAGGCTGCGGACTTTACGCTCATCGCTGGACAGGTGTTGAGGACGGCGGAACCCACGGTCTCTATCAGAGCGGAACCCTTGATTATTCCAACCTTCACTACACTCAGATAAAATACAGCTTTGTCAATAAGGGCGGATACGTCCGCTACTGGGACGAAAAGGCAGGCGCACCCTACCTTTACAATGCGACCCAGAAGGTATTTATCTCCTACGATGACGAGCAGTCTGTTGAGCTTAAGTGTAAGATAACGGCAGAAGAGGAAATCCGCGGTATTATGGTATTCGACTACTGTACCGCCGACGGTATCGGGCTGTTTGATTCTATGAGAGGCTGGCTTGATCAGTATATGCCCGAGGAGGATATTCTCGATCAGTTCGAGGATGTCAACAAGAACGCTTGGTATGCCGATGCGGTTCGTTACTGTGTGACCAAGGGCTATGCACAGGGTATGAGCGAAACGGTCTTTGCACCTAACGCAACCCTTACAAGAGCGCAGTTCGTTCAGCTTATCGCAGGTATCGATGGAGTTGAGCTTGAAGATTATAACGAAACCGACAGCACCTTTAAAGACGTTAAGGTTGGTGCTTGGTTCCATAACGCTATCACCTGGGCTGTTCGCAACGAGTACGTTGCAGGTATGAGTCCCGAGGAGTTCAAGCCTAACGAAAACCTCACCCGTGAACAGCTTGTCCGTATACTCTATAACTATGCTGCAGACAACGGCAGAAATATGGAGGGCAGAGCAGATCTTACCGTGTTTGAGGATAACAATAAGATCTCATCCTGGGCATATGAAGAATTAAGCTGGGCGGTGGATGCCGGTATAATCAGCGGTATGACACCTACCACCGTAGGACCCAGAGGAACCGCCACCAGAGCACAGGCAATGCAGATAATAAAGCAGTTTGATGCGTTGGCATCAAACTGAAATGCAAAGTTCAAAGTGCAAAGTGCAAAGTTAAGGAGGCTTATTGACCCTTATAGGTCAATAAGCTTTCTTTTTATTTTATCTTCGTGTGATTGTAAAAGTACTCAAATGAAGAAAATGCGATTAAAGGGTGCAGGGGCGTGCTCCTGCTGTCATAAAGCTTCTTTTTTATCGCGTTTGTCCCTTGGGACAAACATATCGCATACACCGTACATATCGCTCCGTAAGGAATAAAACAGGAATGTTTTTTAATTTCAGGTTGAACCACGAAGCATATGATGTGTATTATTATCCATACATGTAGGTGTAATCGGTGTAATTGTGATTTAACCTTTTCACCGTAATTACACCACCGTAAAGCCTTATATTATAAGGGTTCTACGGCTTTGGGTGTAATTGGTGTAGGTTTTATTTAACTCTAAATATAAAATTATAAATGTGAAATATATAAATATGTAAGTGAGTTTATATATTTACGGAGTAGTGGAAATTTTCTACACCAATTGCACCAATCCCGACAAAGCCTTTAATTATGCACCTCTGTGGGATTTTATAATTACACAGAACCTACACCGTGATTTCACCGCTGTCACTATCCGGTATTGTTGACATCATTGTATTATTGTGATAAAATACAGGTAATATATGTAATCGGAGGACAGCATGAAAAATCATTTCAAACGTTTGTTATCCCTGATGCTCGTTGTCATAATGCTCGTGCCTATGATATCGGCAACAGGCTTGACAGTAACTGCGGCAACCTACAGCGGAACCTGCGGTTATAACCTTACGTGGAGTTTTAATGACACAACAGGTGTACTCAAAATCGAAGGTACGGGGGATATGTATAACTATTCATATGAATCCTATAACAGCTCATACCGTACCACAGCACCATGGAAAACTTATATTTCCTATATAAAATCAGTTGTTATATCCGACTCTGTCACAAGTATAGGTAATCGTGCTTTCTCTGACTGCACCTCCCTTACAAGTGTGACCATCGGTAACTCTGTCACAAGTATAGGTGATATTGTTTTCGCTGATTGCACCTCCCTTACAAGCGTGACCATCCCCGACTCTGTCACAAGTATTGGTAGTTCTGCTTTCTCTTCTTGCACCTCCCTTACAAGCGTGACCATCCCCGACTCTGTCACAAGTATAGATGATTCTGCTTTCTATAATTGCACCTCCCTTACAAGCGTGACCATCCCCGACTCTGTC
>JAFQDF010000003.1 GCA_017416185.1 Clostridia bacterium | reverse complement strand
TTACCGTTGTACCAAGCAAATACTATTCACTTAAACTTAAAACCAAGTGAATAGTGAATAGAGAATAGATAATAGTGAATAGTGAAGGTAGAAAAAGCATCCCGAAGGATGCTTTTTCATCAAGTTTAATTATTCTACAGTTATAACATAGTAGTTATAAGACTCATCATTGTACTGAACACAAAATGTATATGTACCTGCCTTGAGGTCCTTTACGGTGATAACACCGTCAACAGCTGCCGCTGCCTTGATAGCTACCGAACCGGGCGCTCTCTTGATCTCGGAGGATGTAGTCCACTGTCCGGGAGCATATCTTACGATATAGAGATCGTCGATATTACCGATGGTAACTACGTTGTTAGACTGTGTAAATACGGGAGTCTTCTGTACTACCTCATAGGTAAATATCTTGGTGTAGCCGTCCTCGTACTGAACTGCAACCGTTACCTTACCGTTATATCTGTACTGGATCTTATAGGAATCAGCACCCTTGATATCGTTCTTAGCCGTGAACGCTCTTGCACCCTCAGCACGCTTGATCTCGGATACGGTCTTGTATTCGCCGTATGCGGTTCTGATAACCTTAACGCCGCTGAGGTTACCGACCGTAAGCCGGAGACCGTCGGAAGCGAAGGTAGGCTCGGTTACGTCGATCTGCTGATACAGGAAGGTCTGTGTGCCGTCATTGTATCTAACGAGTACGGTATAGTAGCCGCCTTCTTTAAGTGTGTATGTGTACTCACTTGCACCGTTAAGCTTGGTGGGTGTAAGACGTACTACTGCGTTTGCCTTAACGTCAGCGTAGGTATTGTAATCACCGAGAGCGATGAATACGTCCTTTACGTCTGCCATACCGCTGACGGTAAGGTTGGGTCCGTCTGCACTTACTGCGAGGCCGCTTGTATCACCGCCGAGAGCGGGGATGACTCTTGTTTCGGTGTATCCGCAAGCACGGCGGCAGGATCGTTGTTCTTCGCCTGCTTCGGTTGGTGTTGCCTCCTTGGTTACCGTCCAATCGGTCATTGCGTGGCCTATAGCTGTGATAGACTCTGTCTTTGTTTCACCGCATACCGTACAGGTGTAGGTCTTTACACCTTCTTCCGTACAGGTAGGCATAATTGTGGTAGTACCACCGTCAAAACTGTGATCAAGCTTGGGAATGATCTCTGTATAGCTTTCACCGCAGCGGCAGGTATAGGTTATAACACCTTCCTCTGAACAAGTTGCAGTCTTGGTTATCTTGGAAGTATAGTTATGGGTATGCTCGCCCTCGTCCTCCCATACTGCTACGAACGTAACGTCGGAGTCGAAGTTGAACGTGTCGGAGGTGTCAAGCATATAATCGCCGCAGTACCAACCAACAAGAGACGTGCCTTCAAGAGTTGCCGTGGGATCTGCACCTACAACGTCAGCATAGGTCTGACCCTTCTGAATGATAAAGGAGGTAGAGCCTGTCTTTGAGCCTTCGCCTGCATCAAAGCTTACCTTGTAGCCCAGAGGCTCAAGCTCACGGTAGATCTCCTCGCCGCAGAAGAGACAGCTTGCTGAGAGCTTACCTGCCTTTGTAGCTGTAGGCTCGGTATGCATTTCCCAGTCGGTCGCATAGTGACCTTCGTTATAGACCATCTGGTCGTTCATAACCTTACCGCAGATACCGCAGTATGCGATAGCGTGACCCGCCGTGTCACAGCTGAGCTGTGTAGTTTCGTATCTTCCGGGGTAGCAGCCGTGGGCAACTGTGCCGATGTTGTTTCTTATATGAGGGAATATACCTGCGCCGTCACAGGTTACGTAGTCGAATACCATACATCCGCGTACACCCTCACGGGCTATAATTTCAAGCTTGTAGGTAAGGGATTCGGGGTCATCGTAGGAGTAGAATGATCCGCCCGAAGGATTATAGAGGTACGGTGCCTTTGATACGTCGTCCCAGTATCTTGTATAGCCGTTCTTGTTAAGATACTGTGCGATAAGAAGGTCGTAGTGGATGTTTGTTTCATCAAGACCTGCGGACTGGAAAAGACCGTGATTGATATTAGCCGCACCCGACCAATGTCTTGCATATAGACCCATACCCGAAACTATCTTGCTTGCGGGGATGCCCAGAGATTTATAGAGCGAAATATCACCCTGTACCGAACCGCCTGTAGGAACGTGTCCGTAGGGGTCACGGTTATCGTAGGGAGGTGTATGATGATGCGTATAGGGTATAGCCGTACCGCAGTACAGGTCGTAGTTCATTATGTTGAAATAGTCAAGACTCTCGGAACATGCAACAAGGTCGAACTTTTCTGTTGCCCAGTGTGCTGCGGGCGTTGTCATAGAGAGTATATAGTGCTTACCTGTCTGTGATTCAAGGGCATTAAATCTTGCTCTTATCTCTGCAAGAAGGGCAGCGTAGTCGTCCTTTAAGGTCATATCAGAGGGGAACTCAAAGTCGATATCAAGACCGTCAAAGCCGTTGGCTGTAACTACACCGACCAGATGATGAGCAAATGTAGTACGGTTACCGGGGGTAAGCCAGCTCTCAAATGCCTTGATGTTCATATTCATTATAGTGAGGACGATCTTGATGTTGGGATTTTGCGCCCTTGCTCTGTTTCTCATATTTGCGGATTCTGCAAAATACGAGCCTGCAAAGGGATAGTTGCCTGCACCGTTGTCGATGGGAGCAAAGAAGTAGTTGAGAGTATCAATATATCTCATATCCGAGTCGTTGAGAGGAACGCTTCTGTTACAGTAAGCTATAACCTCCTGTTTTACCATAGCGGTAGAAGCCTCGGTCTCGGAGATATGACAATGCTCACAGTATCTTACGACCTCAGTGCCGTTACCCGTGGGATTCCACTTTGTAAAGCTGTGACCCGTCTTTTCATAATCAACGTTAGAGTACCAATCACAAGCCTCGCAGACCTGAGTGTAATAACCTGTATCCGTACAGTTGGAAACCTTCTTGAACGCCTGGAGGACGTGGTCAGAGTGAAGCTCCCACTTGGGAGAATAAGAAACGTTGGTGGTGTAGGAATAATATTCCTCATCGAAAACAAGCTCAGCGCCCGTAACGTCGTTGAACCAGCCGCGGAAGGTGTAACCGGGACGGGTAGGAACGGGCATTTCAGCGATAATGTCAGCGATCTTATCGCCGTACGCTATTGTAAAGCTCTGCTGAGCCTCCTCAAGATAACCCTCCATTGCGTTGAAGGCTATGGTGTATTCCTTTGCGGAATCAACGGGAGCACTCCACTGTGCGTAAAGAACGAGTGCATCACTTGAATCATAATCTGTGATGACTGCACCTGCCGCATAAGCGGTGCCTGTGCCGTCAGGCTTGGTGTTCCAGCCTGTAAAGCCTGTATTATCATTTCCGAGAACGGTATAGTCTGTAAAATCGTAAAGAGTAGGACCCTCCCAGGTCATATACTCAACTATGTCCTTACCTGTACCGCCGTTAGCCTTGTAGATAACTGCAGGCTCCCATACGGCTGTGAACTTCATACCCGTCTCACCGTAGGAGGTAGACGCACATTCAAAGTCTGCCCACTGGTAGGTGTAGTCGTTAAATATCGGGATCTCAAGCCAGGTCTTTCTGGACTCAAATCTTACGATATTACCGCTGTCTGCAAATACACGGCCGTAAAGCTCGTTGCCGTCCTCGTCGGTAAGCTGACGTGCGCCTGCCTTGTAGGGAGCGTTCTCACCGTCGGGAATATAGAAGTTAGCAAAGCTCGTGGTATCGTGCTTTTCGTTACTGTAGTTAACTACGAACTCTTCCTGAATATCATTCTTGCTTACGGGGAAGGTACCGCCGTTGGCGTCGTAGATAACGGGGTTACCCCAGATACAGTAAAGAGTCGTGGGAGCGTTTGCGGTATATCTCTCGTGATAGGAGGTACCGTTACCGCGTCCGATGGGAAGCTCGTTGGTATTCCACTCAACGAAAACCATAAGGTTAGCTAAGTCACCGGGCACACCGGGATTCATACCGTAGTTAGCCTGAATATCAGACTTGTGGTGGAAGAGCTCAAGGTCCACCGCGGGGAACTTATAGAGCTTCTGCGTGTTACCCCAACCCTGATGACCGGGATGAAGGGTTACTTCATACGCCCAGGAAGCATAGAGGGTTGCAGAGCTGTTAACAAGGATAGGATTCTGAACACCTACGGGGTAGGTGATATTACCCTTGTCGGCATCAGCTTTGTTGAACGCCCAACCACGGAACACCATACCCGGTTTAGAGGGGACGTGGTCTGTCAGATAGATGACCGTACCGCAATCAACGGTTATATCTGACGGTGGATTGCAGCCTCCGTTGAGATCGAAGCTGATAGTTGCGGTATCTGCTGCTGATGCGGGAAGTGTAAAGGATACACAGCCCAGCAGAGTTACCAGTGTCAAAATCAAAGACACGATCCTGTTAAAAGTTGACATTTTTTCCTCCTGAAATGTATATTTTTGTTACGATAATATTAACACTTTGTGTATTATACCACACCGTTTCGTAAAAAGCAATATATAGCAGCCATTAATCCCTCCGTTTTTTGTTTATTTTGCAGTATATCAGGTAAATTAAAAGACCCCTGCCCTTTTGGGACAGAGGTCTTACCAAATATTTAATTATTCGCCCATCACATCGGGAATAACGATGGGTTCAGGAACCTTGTTGATCTCAACGTCGCGGTAACGCTCCATACCTGTACCTGCAGGAATGAGCTTACCGATAAGAACGTTCTCCTTGAGACCCATAAGATTGTCCACCTTACCCTTGATAGCTGCCTCGGTAAGAACCTTGGTGGTTTCCTGGAAGGAAGCAGCAGACAGGAAGGATTCTGTCTGGAGAGATGCCTTTGTAATACCGAGAAGCATAGGAGATGCTGTTGCAAGTCTGAGATCTCTCTCTCCTGCATCAATACGAGCCTGAATTGCTTCGTTTTCTGCCTCAAAGGCATTAACGTCAACAACCGTACCAACCAGAAGCTCGGTGTCGCCCTCGTCCTCGATCTTAACCTTACGTGTCATCTGACGTGCGATAACCTCGATATGCTTGTCATTGATCTCAACAGACTGCATACGGTAAACACGCTGTACCTCACGGATGATGTAGTCATAAACCGCATCAAGACCGTTGATCTTGGTGATATCTGCAAGAGACATATTACCCTCGGTAAGAGCCTGACCTCTTCCAACAACGTCACCCTCGCCTACGAGAATGTGGATGCCGTAAGGAATAGCATAGGTCTTTTCTTCACCCTCATCGGTGGTAATAATAACATTTCTTGCACGCTTACCGTCCTGAATACGGACAGTACCGTTAACCTCGGAAACAACTGCGGTCTTCTTGGGTCTTCTTGCCTCAAAGAGCTCTTCAACTCTGGGAAGACCGTTTGTGATATCCGATCCCGCAACACCACCGGTATGGAAGGTACGCATTGTAAGCTGTGTACCGGGCTCACCGATAGACTGAGCTGCGATTATACCTACAGACTCACCTACATTTACAGGCTTGCCGGAAGCAAGGTCTGCACCGTAACAGTGAGCACATACACCGTGCTTGGCCTTACAACGAAGGATAGTACGTACGTACGCCTTGGTGATGCCTGCATTAATGATCTCCTTGACCTGATGCTCGTTGATCATTGTGTCATTGGGAACGATCACCTGACCTGCCTTTTCGTGACCCTCGGGATATACGATATCACCGATGGGGAATCTGCCAAGCAGTCTGTCGGAGAAGGGCTCGATGGTGTCCTTGCCGTCAACGATATCGGATACCCAGATACCCTCTGTAGAGCCACAGTTATCCTCACGGATGATAACATCCTGAGAAACGTCAACAAGACGTCTGGTAAGGTAACCCGAGTCAGCAGTTCTAAGTGCTGTATCCGAAAGTGACTTACGCGCACCACGGGCAGCGATAAAGTACTCGAGGATGTTAAGACCCTCACGGAAGTTGGATTTGATCGGAATCTCCATTGTACGGCCATTTGCAGCAAACATCAGACCACGCATACCTGCCAGCTGACGAAGCTGTGTGGTGTTACCACGGGCTCCGGAGTCGATCATCATTTTGATGGAATTATACTTGTCAAAGCCTGCCTGAAGAGAGGATACAACGTCCTTAGTGGTATCTTCCCAAACCTTGATAACGCTTCTATAGCGCTCATCCTCGGTCAGACGGCCTCTTTCAAAGTGCTTCTGAATGTTATCAACCTGCTTTTCGGCTGCGGAAACCAATTCATACTTAGCACCGGGAATATCAATATCTGCAACAGATATGGAGATAGCCGCACGGGTAGAATACTTGTAACCCATGCTCTTGATGTTGTCAAGAACCTCGCTTGTTACGGCAAAGCCATGTTTGTGGATACAGAGGTCAACTATCTGACCAAGCTGCTTCTTCTTACATTCGAACATGATCTCGAGATCAAGAGCCTTTGAGGGATCGCTTCTGTCAACAAAGCCCAGATCCTGAGGAATAGCCTGGTTGAAGATCATACGGCCAAGGGTTGCATCGATAAGACCGGTACGCATCTCACCGTCGATCTCCTTTGTCACACGAACCTTGATAGGTGCATGAAGTCCGAGATAACCGTTTTCGTAAGCCAGCATTGCTTCGTTGAAGGAGGTATAAACGCTGCCTTCACCGGGCTCGCCTGCCTTATCAATAGTAAGGTAATAGGAACCGAGCACCATATCCTGAGAAGGAACGGTAACTGCACGTCCGTCTGCGGGCTTAAGAAGGTTGTTTGCAGAGAGCATAAGGAATCTTGCCTCTGCCTGTGCCTCTGCAGAGAGAGGTACGTGAACAGGCATCTGGTCACCGTCAAAGTCTGCGTTAAATGCAGAACATACAAGAGGATGAAGCTTAATAGCTCTACCCTCAACGAGGATAGGCTCGAATGCCTGAATAGAAAGTCTGTGAAGTGTAGGCGCACGGTTAAGAAGCACAGGGTGACCCTTGATAACTACCTCAAGTGCATCCCAAACCTCGGGAGAAACCTTGTCTACCTTCTTCTTTGCGTCCTTTATGTTGGTCGCCTTCTGTGTCTCAACAAGTCTCTTCATTACGAAGGGCTTAAAGAGCTCCAGCGCCATCTCACGAGGCAGACCGCACTGGTAGATCTTGAGCTCAGGACCTACGACGATAACAGAACGTCCGGAATAGTCAACACGCTTACCGAGAAGGTTCTGTCTGAAACGTCCCTGCTTACCGCGGAGCATCTCGGAAAGAGACTTAAGGGTTCTGTTGTTGGGGCCTGTAACAGGCTTACCTCTTCTGCCGTTGTCAATGAGTGCGTCAACCGCTTCCTGAAGCATACGCTTCTCATTACGGATGATGATCTCGGGAGCCATAAGCTCCTTTAATCTGTGGAGACGGTTATTTCTGTTTATAACTCTGCGGTACAGATCGTTTAAGTCGGAGGTCGCAAAACGTCCGCCGTCAAGCTGTACCATAGGTCTGATCTCAGGAGGAATAACGGGAAGCACGTCAAGTATCATCCACTCGGGCTTGTTTCCGGACTTTCTGAACGCCTCAACCACCTCGAGTCTCTTGATGATTCTAAGCTTTTTCTGACCGCTGGCAGTCTCAAGCTCAGCCTTGAGGTCCTTGGAAAGCTGCTCGATATCAAGCTCATGGAGAAGCTCCTTGACAGCCTCTGCGCCCATTCCTACACGGAAATCGTTTTCGTAACGCTCGTACATCTCACGGTACTCACGCTCGGTCAGAAGCTGATACTTCTGAAGGGGTGTGTTACCGGGATCG
The DNA here is from genome assembly GCA_017416185.1 of Clostridia bacterium. GTDB lineage: Bacteria > Bacillota > Clostridia > Oscillospirales > CAG-272 > RGIG7300. The sequence goes on along the minus strand of JAFQDF010000003.1, from coordinate 101,697 downwards.
ATAACGATGTACTGAGCAAAGTAAAGTACCTTCTCAAGTAATCTTGCGGAGATATCAAGAAGCAGACCCATTCTTGAAGGAATTGCTCTGAAATACCAGATATGGGAAACAGGGGCAGCAAGCTCGATATGACCCATTCTCTCACGGCGGACCTTCTTGGTGGTTACCTCAACTCCGCACTTCTCACAGACCTTACCCTTGTAACGGACTCTCTTGTACTTACCGCACAGACACTCCCAGTCCTTTGTAGGACCAAAGATCCTCTCGCAGAAAAGACCTTCCTTCTCTGCCTTGAGAGTACGGTAGTTGATGGTCTCGGGCTTCTTTACCTCGCCGTAAGACCAGCTTCTTATCATCTCGGGAGAAGCTAAACCAATTTTAATTGAATCAAATGTATTGTTTGCCATATTTACTTCTCCTCCTTATTATTCTTCATCATAATCGCCGTCATCGTAAACATCCTCGAATGCGGAGCCGAAATCGTCATCCTCATCCTCCTCGGCATGCTCCTCGATGGAAGCGTTAAACATATCGTCTGTCTCTACCATTTCGCCCAGATCCTCCTGAACTACATAGGTAGGTCCGTCATCCTCTTCGTCAGCAAGAGTAGAAAGCTCTATCTCGTTGCCCTCCTTATCAAGAACACGAACGTCAAGACAAAGAGACTGAAGCTCCTTGAGAAGCACCTTGAAGGATTCGGGAACACCGGGATTGGGGATGTTCTCGCCCTTAACGATAGCCTCATAGGTCTTGACACGTCCCGTAACGTCGTCAGACTTAACGGTAAGGATCTCCTGAAGGGTATATGCTGCACCGTATGCCTCAAGAGCCCAAACCTCCATCTCTCCGAAACGCTGACCGCCGAACTGAGCCTTACCGCCCAGAGGCTGCTGTGTAACGAGAGAGTAGGGACCTGTAGATCTTGCGTGGATCTTATCGTCAACCAGATGATGGAGCTTAAGGTAATACATAATACCCACTGTAACGGGGTTATCAAAAGGCTCACCCGTACGGCCATCGTAAAGGATGCTCTTGCCGTTACGGTTCATACCTGCCATCTCAAGACAGTTTGCAATATCCTGCTCGTTTGCACCGTCAAACACAGGGGTCATGATCTTCCAGCCGAGACGCTTTGCAGCGATACCCAGATGTACCTCAAGCACCTGACCGATGTTCATTCGGGAAGGAACGCCCAGGGGGTTAAGCACGATATCGAGAGGAGTACCGTCTGCAAGGAAAGGCATATCTTCGGGAGGAAGGATACGTGAAACGACACCCTTGTTACCGTGACGGCCCGCCATCTTGTCACCGACGGAGATCTTTCTCTTCTGTGCTATATAAACTCTTACTACCTTGTTAACGCCGGGAGAAAGCTCGTCACCGTTTTCACGGCTGAACACCTTGACGTCAACAACGATACCGCTCTCACCGTGGGGCAGACGAAGGGAGGTGTCTCTTACTTCTCTTGCCTTCTCACCGAAGATAGCTCTGAGCAGTCTCTCCTCTGCGGTAAGCTCTGTTTCACCCTTGGGTGTGACCTTACCAACGAGAATATCTCCTGCACGAACCTCGGTACCCTTACGGATAATGCCCTCTGCGGTAAGATCCTTCAGAGCATCGTCACCTACGTTGGGAACCTCGCGGGTTATCTCCTCCGGACCGAGCTTGGTATCTCTTGCCTCGTGAGAGTATTCTTCTATATGAATAGATGTATAAACATCGTTACGAACGAGGTTTTCGTTAAGAAGAACCGCGTCCTCGTAGTTGTAACCTTCCCATGTCATAAAGCCGATAAGGGCATTCTTGCCAAGGGAGATCTCACCGTTGGAGGTTGCAGGACCGTCAGCGATAACCTGTCCCTCCTCAATATATTCGCCCACGTCAACAAGGGGTCTCTGGTTAATACAGGTTCCCTGGTTGGAGCGCTTAAACTTAATAAGATGATAGGTGTGCTTTTCGCCGCCCTCTTCAAGAACGGTGATCTCGTCAGCACTGACCTTCTCTACCGTACCTGCTTTTCTCGCACATACCACAACGCCTGAGTCAACAGCCGCCTTGTACTCCATACCTGTACCGACGATAGGAGAATCGGTAACCATAAGGGGTACTGCCTGCTTCTGCATGTTTGAACCCATAAGTGCACGGGAGTTGTCGTCGTTTTCAAGGAAGGGGATCATAGCGGTAGCTACAGATACCACCATCTTGGGGGATACGTCCATAAAGTCTGCCTCGGAAGCGTTTACCTCCATAATCTCAGACTTTGCACGCACTGTCACCTTGGAGTTAACAAAGCGATGATTCTCGTCGAGAGGCTCATTAGCCTGCGCCACAACGTAATTGTCCTCTACGTCTGCAGTCATATATACGATCTCGTCGGTAACTACGCCCGTTTCCTTATCAATACGTCTGTAGGGTGCTTCGATAAAGCCGTAGTCACTGATCTTTGCATAGGTTGCAAGATAGGAAATAAGACCGATGTTAGGACCTTCAGGAGTCTCGATAGGACACATTCTGCCGTAGTGGGTATAGTGTACGTCTCGAACCTCGAAGGATGCTCTGTCTCTGGAGAGACCGCCGGGACCGAGTGCGGAAAGACGACGCTTATGCGTAAGCTCTGCCAGAGGGTTGTTCTGGTCCATAAACTGCGACAGAGGAGATGAACCGAAGAACTCACGGATAGCGGTAACCACGGGACGGATGTTGATAAGTCCCTCGGGTGTGAGGTTCTCGCTGTCCTGAATTGTCATACGCTCCTTGATGATCTTGTCCATACGGGAAAAGCCTATACGGAACTGATTCTGAAGAAGCTCACCTACAGAACGAAGTCTTCTGTTACCCAGATGGTCGATATCGTCAACTGTACCGATATCCTGAGCTAAACCTATAAGATAGTTAATGGAAGCAAAAATATCTTCCTTAGTTATATGCTTGGGAACGAGCTCGCCCATACGAAGCTTACATTCCTCTTTTACCGCATCGGCATCTGTGCCTACGCTCTCAATGATCTCGGAAAGAACTGCGGCATTTACCTTGCCTGTAACGTCGATATCGCGAAGATCGTAACCGAGAACGGTCTCGGGATATACGGTGCCGTTGGAGAAGAGCTTCATTTCGCTCTCGTCGTGGAGCTTGACCCACGCTTCGTTTACACCTGCGCGCTCGATTTCATCAGCCTTCTCGCGGGAGAGCTCCTCGCCTGCATCTGCAAGTATCTCACCTGTGTAGGGATCGGCAACGGCTCTGCTGAGGATACGGCCTGCAAGTCTTGCACCAAGACCCATCTTCTTGTCATATTTATATCTGCCCACTGCGGCAAGATCATAACGCTTGGGATCAAAGAACAGGTTGTTTATAAGGATCTGAGCGCTCTCTACAAGGGGAGGCTCACCGGGACGCAGCTTCTTGTAGATCTCCTTAAGAGCCTCGTCGCCTGCGGTGGTACCGTTCTTCTCTGCCTCAGAGGGCATTGTGTCCTTTTCAAGGGTAGACATAATGAGACGGTTATCACCGAACATATTTATGATCTCTGCATCGGTATCAACACCGAGAGCACGGACAAGTATAGTCACGGGGATCTTACGGTTCTTGTCGATACGAACGCTGAATACGTCGTTTAAATCTGTCTCGTACTCAAGCCACGCACCTCTGTAAGGAATAACGGTAGAGGTAAACAGCTTCTTACCGGTCTTGTCTATCTCACTTGCATAGTACATACCGGGAGAACGAACGATCTGGGATACGATAACACGCTCCGCACCGTTGATAACGAAGGTACCGTTGTCGGTCATAAGGGGGAAATCGCCCATAAATATCTCACGTTCGATAACCTCTCCTGTAGCCTTGTTATAAAGACGTACGGTAACGCGAAGGGGTGCGGCATAGTTGACGTCTCTGTCCTTACACTCCTCAACGGGATACTTGGGAGTATCCTCTATTCTGAAATCAACAAACTCAATATGAAGATTTCCGGAATAGTCGATAATGGGGGATACGTCATGCAATACCTCCATAAGTCCCTTTTCAAGGAACCAACGGTATGAGTTCTTCTGGACCTCGATGAGATTGGGCATCTCATATTCTGTACCGATCTTAGAGAAACTCATTCTGGTATTTTTGCCGAGCTTATGCTCTTTTACCATATAAACAAACCTCCTATCAAAAGAATAGACCATACCTGTGCTCTGCCGACAGTCGAACACAGCACGACCTCAAAGGCACCCTCACCCGTATGACATGCTGGTTACAGTCAAATTATAAGCAAAAGTGTCACTTTTCAACCGAAATCTGCCCTCGAAAACTTTAAAACATCAAGTATGACCTCGAAATTACATTATTAAACTGGATACAGTTCAACATTTTATCACAATACTATATAAATGTCAATCGGAATCGTGCATATTTACAGAAATTTAATTTATTAAAAATTTGTAACTAAACCATTAAAAATCCCTACAAGGGGTTGAAAATACCCTTGTGTTATGGTATTATATCAAGGCTAACGCGAAAAGAAAAATTTCATAAAACATTCTACACAAGGAGGTAAATACTATGCCTAATATCAGATCCGCTAAGAAGCGCGTTCTCGTTACCGAGACCAAGACTATGCAGAACAAGATTTTCAAGACATCCTACAAGACCGCTTGTAAGAAGTATGAGGCTGCTGTTGAAGCAGGCAACAAGGATGAAGCAAACGCTCTTTACGCTGCTACCATCAAGAAGGTTGATACCGCAGTAACCAAGGGTATCATCCACAAGAACACTGCTGCAAGAAAGAAGTCCCGCTACACAAAGATGCTTGCTGCTATGTAATTTGCGTAATTTACGGTGTAACTGTGGTTACACCGTTTTTACGTTCTACAGGAGTTAATTATGCTTAAAAAGTATTTGATCTGCTTTTTCGTTTCTATGGCTCCCCTTATAGAGGTAAGAGGCGGTATGCCTATAGCTGTCGGTATGGGTCTTCCGGAGATCCCTGCCCTTATAATATGTACCCTTGGAAATATGATACCCGTACCCATCGTCTATTTTCTCGCCAGAAAGGTACTCAGGTGGGGTTCAAAAAAGAAATATATAGGAAAGATGTTCAGCTTTTTCCTTGACAAGGGTAAAAAAGCAGGTAAAAAGCTGTCTCACAGCGGTAAAAAGAGAGGACTTTTCCTTGCACTTATGCTGTTTGTAGCTATACCTATTCCCGGAACAGGTGCCTGGACAGGCACTCTTGCAGCGTCATTTCTTGATATAGGTATCAAGCGTACCACTCTGGCGGTATGTACCGGTGTACTCATAGCCGCCGTTATAATGACTTTGGCAAGTCACGGCTTTTTGCATATTTTCGGATTATAAGTAAAACCTCCTCATTTCGAGGAGGTTTTATTTCCCAACCGAACACGCACGAAAAATCTGAGCATTGCATTGCCGTTCCAGGGTATAAGCGGGTACAGATAGCCGCGGCTGCCGTCCACCGTCTTGTTTGATACGATTAGCAAAAAGACGAGAACAACACCGGCGACAAAGCCCCATATATCAAAAACAGCACTCAGTATGAGCAGAATAAGTCTCATAAACTTAAGAGAATATGCAAGCTCATAGCTTGGCTGTGTAAAGTTGGCTATCGTTATAAAAGCCAGATAGAGTATGACCTCGGGGACGAACCACCCGATATTCACCGCCATCTCACCTAAGATAAGACCGGCAATGACCGAAAAGGAATTTCCCAGTACCTGAGGGGTATTGAGGGATGCTAATTTCAGACCGTCGATGATAAACTCTATCATAAATATCTGCACTATTACCGGTATAGCCGCCTGTTCCTTTATTTTCAGAACACTTAACCAGTCGGGGATATACTGCGGATTCGATACAAGCAGATACCAGGCGGGAAGCATAAACAACGTCAACAGTAATATTATAAGCCTGATTATCCTAAAATATGTCGCCGTCAGGGGAGGAAGATAAAAATCATCTGCCTCCTGCAGAAAATCAAATATAGACGTAGGCAGTATTATTACCTCGGGAGTATTGTCGCTGATTATTATTATACTGCCCTCAAGGACCATAGCTGCCGCCGAATCGGGTCTTTCGGTAAAACGCACCTTGGGAAAGGGATTGTACCACCTCTGTTTGACCAGCTGCTCGGCTATACTCTGTTCTCCGAAGGAAACCGATTCAAGGTCTATCGAGTTCAGCTTTTTCATTACCGTGTCAAGGAACTTCTTGTTTACCTTATCTTCTATATAGCAGACCGCAATATCGGTCTTGGTTCGTTTTCCGCATTGAGCAAGCTTGAATGTAAGCTTAGGGTCACGGATCCGTCTGCGGATAAGCACGGTGTTATTTATCATAGCCTCGCCAAAGCCGTCACGGGGTCCTTTTAATACCTTTTCGTTGTCGGGCTCTTCGATGCCTCTGTTGGGGTAACGTCGGCAGAAGACCATAATTATCTTCTCCATACCCTCAATAACAAAGGCTGTACCGCCCGATAGTATTGCCGTGAGTGCAGCCTCGGTATCGGTAACCTCAGACACCTCCCCGAAGGGCACCCTCTCGGAAAGCTTGTCGGTATCCTTATATCTGATAAAATATTCCAGCACCAGCTCCATAGTGGAGTTATCTATAAATCCGCTGACGTAAAAAAGGCCGCAGTTTCTTCCGTCATCAAGGGTTATGGTACGTTTGACCACGTCAAAGCTCTGTCCCACCCGTAGCTTTTCGGTCAACTCACGGGTATATCTGTCGTAAAAAGTGATAACCGTCACCTCCTATGACAAGTATTACCTGTTCACAAAAAATTATTATGTTTTATTAAAAAAATCCTTGACAAGTAAGAATTAATATGATATTATATTTAGGCTTTAATGAATATGCGCTTGTAGCTCAGTGGATAGAGTGCCCGGCTACGAACCGGTAGGTCGCAGGTTCGAATCCTGCCAGGCGCGCCAGCAATAAAGGACATCCGTTTGGATGTCCTTTATTGCTTTACGATAAAACGGAAGGATTCGAACCTTGAGAAGGTCCGGGCGTAAAGAAAACAGTCCGGGGGACTGTTTTCAGCACGGATGCGTGAGGCGTCAGCCGAGGGTGGAGGATGCAAGGCGAAGCCGCAGCAGACTTATCCTGCCAGGCGCGCCAAAAAGAAACGACAATTTTCGACAGAAGATTGTCGTTTCTTTTTGTTCTTTCATCTTTTCTCTCTTCTTTCTTCTCTCTTCTCTAAAGTTGTCGTTTCCAGATAAAAGATAAGAAATAAGAGATAAAAGAAAAGGTAGCTTTGCTTCGCAAAGCATTGAATTAAAGAACTAATTATGATATAATACATACAGAGGTGATAACCAATGAACAGTCCGTTACTCAATAAATCCCTTGATTTTGCAATACAAAGCTTGTGAATTATGATTTTGATCGCTTACTCTCACTTGCCGAAGAGATTAAGAGAATACTTATTGCATCCTTGAATACCGCAAAGGAAAACAGCAGATGAAGCATCCCGTATACGTTTATATATCAGAGGTCAAGAAATGCAGTACCGCCCTGCCCTCTTATATAGATGAAAAAAAGATAACAAACGAAAAAGCATTGTCAGAAAAACACACCGCCTATGCCCTGTTATACAAGGCAGCAAAAGAAGCCTTTGATATCGATATGGATATTTCCAAGCTCACCGGATCCGAAAACAGAAAGCCTGTATATCCGGGGCTTCATTTTTCCCTTTCCCATTCAAAAGGGCTGTGTGCCGTTGCGTTAAGCAAGGACAACGTAGGTATAGACATAGAACAGGAAATAACCGGAGAGCGTGCAAAGCGCATAAGAAAAAATATACTTCACGAAAACGAATCCCCCGATACGGATTTAACCGAGCTATGGACGAAGAAGGAAGCAATATTCAAGCTCCTTGGCGGTAAGGTTTTTATCCCCTCTGACATTGATACAACGATGTATAATACGGAAAGTAAAAAAGTTAATTTTGGGGATAGAGAATATACTGTAACAATAGCAACCGACAACAAAACAGAAATCATATGGAAATAGAAAATGGTTCACAAAGTGAACCATTTTCAGAGTGCTGACAAACTCGATCTACCGCAAGAAAATAAGTAACAATACAAACAATAAAGGCGACAGATCAAACCAACGAAAATTAATAACGGCAAGGGAAACATCGAATTTCCCTTGCCGTTACTTGCTTTTTGCGAAATCCTTCTCTACCGTACATAGTACGCCGACGAAAAGGATTTCACAAAATATCTCTTCGTTTTTCAGCCTCTGCTCAGCTTGATGACTTTGTCATCAAGCTGAAAATGGTTCACAAAGTGAACCATTTTCTTCATTAATTATGTATTTTTTATTTTGCATTTTGCATTATTACCACGCTCTGCATACCAAGTACCCCGTAAGCCTTCTCCGAGTCAGCCTTTGAGTAAGCCTTAAGCGCAGTCGACATAGGATCGTTGAAATAATAGTTATCCCCGTCATAGCCGCAGAGCAGCATACAGTGAAGCTTGCGGTTATAGCTTACTTCTCTGCCCTCACGGGTAATCCAGCTATGCCAGTTTTCCTCGTTTGAGGAATCCTCCATATCCACCGTGACCCAGACTATAACAGGAATATCACGGTCGATATAATCATAACAGAGGTCGGAAAGCGACTTGCCGTAGCTATGCTCTATTATATATTCGTCTGTACCTATGAACTTATTGAGAGCGTTTACTATCACGGGAGAGTTACAGCCCCAACCCTTAGTTGACCGTGGATCCCCGCAGTATACTTTGTCGGGATCGGGTCCCGTATTCTTCTTAGGCTTTGGAATATCGCCCATATCGAGATATTTATCTATAAAATCGTCTACCGATATGTCAATGCCAAGATAGTTAAGAGCCATCACCGTACTGACCGCCTCGCAACCGTTAGGAAAATCTTCAAGCTGATTTATGTAGGGAACGTTTATGAGCTTTGCGTCTTTTGGTACGTACTCGACCCTGTTAAGGGGAGTAAGGGGCTTGTCCGATACGCCTGCGTTGTCGGTCTGCATTATCACCTGAGAAAATGAGGTAAGCATCATCAGTATCAATGCTGAAAGTATTATTAACGGTATTATTCTTTTGATGATGCTCACCTCTTTTGTTTAATCTGATATTTCCGAGTCGATTATATATTCATCATGTATCGGCTTGGAACCCCACGCCTCTCTGCCCGTATCCTCAAGAACGGTTGAGCTTTTGAAATACAAATATTCGTCTTCTTTGGTAAATTCGTATTTTACCTTATATGCGGGGATCAGACACCCATGGTCTGCGTAAAATTCCAAGGTTATGAAATCCTCACCCGCATCCACAGTATAACATGGTACGTAGTTTTTGTTGGAATAGGAAGCATCGCAATAGATATCCCACAGCTCTGCCGTTTTATCCTCTGCCTCTTTGTCTGTATAGCTTTCTGTCAGAATATCTATACCGAAGCATTTTTTAGCATAATTTCTATACTCGTCTACAGTATTGGCATTATAGATAAAATGCAGATATCTTACCACGTCGGTAAAATACTCGTCGGTATAAGCTTCACCCATAGGCACTATCGTACTGTTTGAGAAGAGCACCCAGTTTTCTGCCATCTTTTCTGTTTGGATAGTATCATAATATTCTACCTCGGGATAAAGACATTCAACGCAGCTGTGAGATACCCCTGTATTATCTATAGCAAAGGTATGAAAGCCCTTATCTACGTTATAAGCAAGACTTTCTGTCACATAAGCCTCTAACTGCAAACCTTTACCGTTTACCATGTTGGATATGCGGTAATCACCAAATTTTATGCTCTTTAGATCGTCAAGGAAACCCGGCTCGTATCCGCCGAGCTTTTCAAGGGTGGCAGTATCACCCGAAAGAAAACCTTCTGCAGCTTTGAGAGTGTTATCGTCGATATCTCTAATCCTTGATATATCTGCAATATCGCTCACAACGTCACTTGCTGCAAAATCTTCAAGGTTACAATGTCCTTTTTCAATTTCAGAGAGCTCACCTGTATCCATATCAAAATAAGTATAAACGTTAGCTCGTCTGATATCCTTGTTTTCAAGCTCATGACCTATCGATACCAAGCTTGTAGGCTCCTCACCTACTATGTCATAGTTTGACAGCCTTACCGTTACATTGTACTCGGGAGCTTTTCCTCCCCAGCTTTCGTAAACAGACAGCACCTCACGGTCAAGTCCATGAAGTTCGAGTATGTCGTCAACTCCGTAGTACAGCTCGTGGACTACCTCTCCGGTGGACATATCTATCATAAAGATATATTGGTTAGCACACTCCTCCACACTTTCGGGAAGCCTGTGGTAGGTTATGATGGAATAGTTGTCGGATATCCACGCTTCAAAAGCAGGGTAACGGTATTCCATATCGGCCGCCTTGAAATCAGCGGATATACCTATAACATCTTTATGCTTTGAGCTCTCACCGTAGCTGTATAATATATCCAACCCGTGATCCTCGGTGGTACGTCCTATACTGATTACTCCGTCCTTAGCGACAACCGCCCAATCTCTGATCCTTTCTCCGTCCATATCGTAGCATATAGCACCATCGTCATATTCCGTATCGGGTTCGGTGATCTCATCTGTTTCCTTAGGTTCTGTATCCTTTGTGGTACAGCCGATTATACTTGTGCAAAGCAGAGTACATATGAGTATTATTGCTACTATCCAGTAGCCTTTTTTCTTTTTGGTAGTATTTATCATATTCTCAAACCTCTCCTTGACAGCCCTTTTCTTTGGGCTGAAGCCTGTGGTGAGCTTGGGTGCGTGACGGCAGAGCTTGACTATCTCGAGCATAGAATTTCCGTAGCCCAAACGTCCCATAAGGTCGGTCTTACGAAGGGCAGACTCGTCACAGGAAAGCTCTGCCTCGGCTGACATCATACTGCAGGCGGCATACACCAAGGGGTTAAACCAATGCAGGGCATTTGCGAACATCGCTATAAGTTTGAACCAGAGGTCTCCGCGCTTATAGTGGGTAAGCTCGTGACGGAGTATATACGCCGCAGACTGTGCCGACATCTCTGCCGAGGGCAGTACCACCTTGGGGTTGAAAAATCCGTAGACCATAGGAGATACGTCGGCTCTGCCCATATAGAGGGGCGGAGCTTTTTTGATATTAAGCTCACGGCATACCGTATCGTAGATGCTCCAAAGCTCGGGAGCCGGAATATTAAGAGTAGAATCAAGCCTTTTGGCGTTTATCCTGTAACGTATAAGGGTAACCGTCACAAAGGTGACTGCTCCTACAGCCCAGACAGCAAACAAAGCTGTTATTATATGCTCTCCCGTTATCTCAAAAGCGGGTTTTGGAGTAACAGGCTCAACTGTAGGTGTTAAGGGTGTTTGTGTTTCATTTTCCGTATTATCAAATACGGGCTCGTTTATGACCTCTGAGGAGGGTTCAACAGGTGTCACAGCCTCGGGGGTATATTCTGCCTCGGGTATCACCTCGGGGGTATATTCTGCCTCGGGTATCACTTCGGGAGTGACAGGCTCGTAGATCACCGCCTCTTCCTCGGGCATTACCGAGGGCAGAGTTATTAGCTTGGGCAGGATATCAAGACTTACGGGAAGGCATAATCTTATGATTATAACCGACCAGATGATATACCTGCCTAATGCGGCAAAGCGTTTCTTTATAGGCTTACGCAATGCTAACATCAGTATAATTACCACCGACATTGCAAGGCTGATACCGCCTAAGGTTATTAAGAAGTTAAGCATTCTATCGCCTCCTTAAATACTAACGTTCAGTATCGATCTGCCCGTATCATCACTTATTTCAGGCTCACCTATAAGGCAGAGGTCATCTCCTTCTACCCTTACTTTATAGGTAATCTTACACGCCTTCAGAGTTCTTGCGAAATCATAATAAAACTGAATAGTGGCTGTCTGAATATCCCCCTCAACACCGGTTTCCAAAACATCATAAACACAGTAGTAGCCGCCTCTTGACAAGGAAGGTCTGTCGGTATAAATAGTACCGTCCTCGACATATAAATATCCGTCAACGCTTACTTTTTCCTCAAGCTCTACCCCTTCTTCAAGATAGAAGCAGATCTTCAGATTGCATCCGAATATCTTCTGGGCTTTTTCGTTATACCCCTCTGCATCAAGCCCGGGATATTTGTATGCAAGATATTCAAAAATTTTGCGCTTTTCGGGAGAATACCTTGCAGAATCAGAAAGACCGTAGGGTATGACGGGATAACCGTTTACCATTATCCAGTTCTCCACAAACTCAACTGCTTTGTTAGACTGAATATGGCTGTAATGTCCGCAGGCATGCTCCATATAAGAGGTAAAGAAATTTTGATATACAAACGTGTGCTTTCCCTTATCCAGTCCGTCAACACCGCTCTGCAGTATCTCAACATCAAGACGGAGTCTGCCGTCGGCAATGCGGCTGATGGTATAATCTCCGAATACAAGGGTTCTGTATTCTTCGTGAGAACCCCAACCATAACCTCCGAGATCCACAATGGCATCAATATCTTTATTAAGAAACGCCTTTACCGTTTCAACCGCACTTGCATCGATCCCCTCCATACTGCTGAGATCTTTTATGTCGGTCACCGAATTTACCGCATAGAAATCTATACCTTGAGACGGATTAAGCTCGGTAAAATGTCCCTTTTCTCTGTCAAATGATGTACCCAACGACAGAGTATACTGACCGTCATCGGTCTCAAGGAAGAAATACAAGGGCTGTATAAGGGATGTCTTGTGTTGAATCTCTGCAAGATATATCTTATATCCGGGAGCATAGCCGTCGGTTGCGGCGTATCCCGTAAAAATGTCAACGGGTAAAGAGTGACATTCGATAAAATTCTCAGCCGTAAGCTCCAGCCGGTGAACTATCTTACCGCCCTTAAGCTCTACCGCAGCTAAACCTTCTCTTATCTCATCGTCGATATTGTAGCGGGGCATATCGTACTTTATAAGTGCATATTCATCATAGATGATATGGGCATAAGCCGAGCTTTCTCCGTAGGGAGAATAATCGATAAGATAGTCACCGGCGGAGCTTGTGCTATAACTAAAACTTCTGCCGTCCTTGTGCTTAAGTATCAGCTTATTATTGTCATAGTAAAGCTGCCAGTCAGGGTCGTTGGTGGAATATTCAAAAACGCTCTGAACTTCTTGTGCTTCTTCTTTTTCGGTAAGGACCATCTCTTTTTCCGTTTCGGGTGTTTCACTCGGTTGATTTGCACCAACGCCGAATCCGATAAGACCTCCCGCAAGCAAGGCGGCGATCAACGCAAGAATAACAAGGATATATCCTTTTTTTCTGTGTTTTAGCTCAACAATACTTTCAAAACGTTCCTTAACCGCCTTTTTGTTGGGATTAAAACCTGTGGTAAGTACGGGAACACCCTTACAACGCTTGACTATTTCAAGCATAGAGCTTCCGTAATCAAGGCGCTCGGCGGCGCTTCTCATTTCAAGTGCCGTTTCGTCACAGGAAAGCTCCATTTCACGTGAATGATAAACGGACGCCATATAAACAATGGGGTTAAACCAATGAATCGCATTAGCTATCAGCGATAACAACTTAATAATAAGATCATGTCTTTGGTAATGCACCAGCTCGTGACGGAGAACACATTCAAGATTATTTTCCTCAAATTCCATATCAGGCAGAACTACCTTTGGTCTGATGAAGCCGTAGAGCATAGGGGAGCGTGCTATGGAACTGACATAAAGAGAGGGGATTCTCTTAATTGATTCCGAAACACAAATATCTATGTATCTGTTTTCTGTTTCAGCATCGGCAGGTTTTAAGCTCCTGTTAAGCATTCTGACATTAGAAATATAGTTAAATATAGTAACAGTAATAAAAACAATAGCTCCAAGCACCCAAGCAGAAAACAAAGCTGAGGCAATATGCTCGCCTGTTATCTCAAGTCCTTCATCCGACTCTGGTTCATTTGCAGTGGGTACTGTTATGTTAGGAGTATTACTGATATCAGGCATTTCACCTTGGTTGGGAAGTTGTTCCCCCGAAGGGACAGAAATGCTATCTTTAACCTCAACCTTTACTTCATCACGGGGAAGTGTGATAAGGTCAGGGAGAATGTTTGTACTTAGAGGAATACAAAGTCTGATTATAATAATAGACCATAGAATATATCTGCAGCCCGCGGTAAACCCTTTCTTTATCGGCTTTTGTAATAAAATAAACAGAATTATTACCACCGACATCGCAAGGCTGATTCCGCCTAAGGTAATCAAGAAATCAAGCATTTTATTCTCCCTCTATCTCTCTGCGCTTGGCGTTGAGCATATCCGAGATGGATATTATATCCTCATCCGACAGCTCATCCGCCTCGATAAGTGATGCAAGCAAAGAATGTACCGAGCTTCCCGCCTTCTTTACCATACGGCTCGATTCTCCCGCAAGGTACTCGCTTTCCTCAACGGCTGCCGAAAAAAGATGATAGTAGCCGCTGCGGTCAGCCTTGACAAAGCCCTTATTTTCAAGCCTTGAGAGAAGCACGTGCACCGTCTGACGGGTCCAGGCTCTCTTTTTGGTCAGGCTTTTCGTTATCTCGCTTGCCTTCATTGCCTTCTCGGAATGCCAAAGCACTCTCATTATATCAAGCTCTGCATCCGCTAATCTTTCTTTTATCGCCATTTTTATCTCCTCCAAAAGTGTAGACATTTTGTTTACACTTTTATTATACACAAGTGTCGACAATTTGTCAACGGTTTCTGATAATATTTCCAAAAATTAAATTTTTTGCATATTGTGATTTTTTTCGCAAAAAATATTGAAAATAGGAAAATATAATGATATAATATATCGTTGTTTGAGAAAACACAATTTTATCGAAGGGCAAAGACGCTCTTCCAAAGGAGATGTAGATATGGCACGTACTATCGGTACAGTTTCCAGAGGTGTTCGCGCACCCATCATCAGACAGGGCGACGATATAGTTGAGATCGTCACCAATTCCGTACTTGAGGCCTCCGAGGACGCAGGCTTTGAGTTCCACGACAAAGATATTGTTGCTATGACCGAGGCTATAGTTGCAAGAGCACAGGGCAACTACGCTACGGTTGATAATATTGCGGCAGATATTAAGGCAAAGTTCGGAGAGGATGCTACCATCGGCGTTATCCTTCCCATACTCAGCCGTAACAGATTTGCTATCTGCCTGCGCGGTATCGCTAAAGGTGTAAAGAAGATCGTTCTTATGCTCTCCTACCCTTCCGACGAGGTAGGTAACCACCTTATCTCCATAGACGCTATGGACGAAAAGGGAGTTGATCCTTATAAGGACGTTCTTACTCTTGAAAAATACCGTGAGCTTTTCGGCTACGAAAAGCACCGCTTCACCGGCGTTGACTACGTTGAATATTACGAGGGTCTCATCCGCGACTGCGGTGCAGACTGCGAAATAATCTTTGCTAACAATCCCAAGGCAATTCTTGACTATACCAAGAACGTGCTTTGCTGTGACATCCATACCAGAGCCCGTACCAAGAGGATCCTTAAGGCTAACGGTGGCGAGACCGTTCTCGGTCTTGATGACATTATGACCGAGTCTATCGACGGCAGCGGTTACAATGCGGATTACGGTCTGCTCGGTTCCAACAAGGCTACCGAGGATCAGGTAAAGCTCTTCCCCCGCGACTGTCAGCCCGTGGTTGACGCAATTCAGGAAAAGCTCCTCAAGGCTACAGGTAAGAAAATTGAGGTTATGGTATACGGTGACGGCGCATTCAAGGATCCCGTAGGTAAGATATGGGAGCTTGCAGACCCCATCGTTTCTCCTGCTTACACCTCAGGTCTTGAGGGTACACCCAACGAGCTTAAGCTTAAGTACCTTGCAGACAACGACTTCTCCGACCTTTCCGGTGACGCACTTAAGGAGGCTATCAAGGAAAGGATCGTTGAAAAAGACGGAAACCTTGTTGGTAAGATGGCATCCGAGGGTACCACACCCCGTCAGCTCACCGACCTTATCGGTTCTCTCTGTGACCTGACCTCAGGCTCGGGTGATAAGGGTACACCTATCGTGTTTATTCAGGGATACTTTGATAATTACACCACAGAATAATGCAGAGTGCAGAATGCAGAATGCAGAATTAATGAGGCATTTTGACCTTAACGGTCAAAATGCTTCTTTTTATTTTCCCACAGGAACCAAACTTCCTATTTTTATTGACAAATAGGAGGTTTAACTGTATAATATAGGAACTATACTTCCTATGGAGGGGAAATAATATGAAGCGTATTATTCCTGTTTTATGTTTTGTTACGATTGTGTGTACCTTAATGTGCATAATGGCTTTCAATTCGTTTGCCGCAGCAGAACCTGCGGTTACGGTAGATAACTATACCGTAAGAATAACCGAAGCTGCCGGCATCAAGGACATCAGATTTGTCCTCGGTGAATACAGCACCACGACCGAAATAAGAAATGCTGAGGGCAACGTTGCCCTGTCCAATGCGGTGGTTATTAAAAATACCGCTGACGGTGTATTTACTTACGAAATGCCCGACGGCGGTGTATACAGTTTCTGGATCCGTATGCAGGACGGAACGAACTATATCAAAACTATTGATATAACCAATTTTGTTCCCAAGGTAACGGCTTACGGGGTAAAGATAACCGTAGACGGACTCTATAATGCAAAGGATTTCTTTATAGCCAAGGGAGAGTATTCAAGCTATAACGAAATAAAAAATAACGGATATATCGTCCGTGTTACCGATACGAAGATGGCAGGTAAGCATAGCTATACCTATACTGTTTCAGAGCCGGGAGTTCATACGGTTCTCGTAAGATACAATGACGGAAGCGAATATATATTCCACGAAGATCTGACGGTGGACGAGCCTGTATTTGTAACCAACGGCTTGCAGGTGACGGTTAAGAATATTCCGGATATCAAGGTCATCCGTACCGCCTACGGCGAGTATTATACTCCCGGAGACACCAAGCGAGCGCCCGGTGCCCGTAACTTCTCAAACAAGGCGGTCATCAAGAACGCAGAGGAATATATGCTCCAGTACCGTGATGAGGGTATCGTCACTATAGTAGTTGAATACAACAACGGATATATCAAGGTATTCCATTATAACGTACAGAAGAAAACACCTACGGTAGTGCAGGATAACGACAAGATCTCATTTTCCGAGCTTGACGGACTTGTAATGATACGCTACGCACAAGGTGAGTACGCAAGCTCCTCGGAGATAAAAAAAGCACCTGATTCCAAGGTTTTGAAATCAGATGCTATTGAAAACGGAGCTGTCACGGTGACACTTGCCGAGGGGGTATATACCTTCTGTGTACAATATGATGATGACAGCTACAACTATTACATAATGACCGTGGAATCGAACGAGCCTACCGCAACGGGCGTTCATATCTCCTGTGCCTTCAACAGCGATATGGTGCTTCAGCGTGACGAGCCTCTTTCGGTATGGGGAACGGCTGACCCTGACAGCGGCAAAGTAAGGGTTGATTTCAACGGTGAATATGCTATCGCCAAGGTTGATGAATACGGAAACTGGAAGGCTACCTTTGATAAGACGTTTTCTTATACTGCCGAGGGACAGACCCTTACCGTATCCGGCAGGAATGAGAGTATTTCGCTTTATAATGTTCTTATAGGCGACGTATACTACGTTATGGGACAATCTTACGTTTACTACTCTATGGGCGAGCTTATACTTGACCTTTCTCTTATGGGTAGACAAAGCGAGCTTTCTGTAGATTACATCGACAACAGAAATATGCGCTTCTACCGTATTTCTTCAAAGGATTATTCTTCGCTTACAGGCAGTGTGGCACAGGGCTCGGACACCGTGTTTACCGATGTTTACAACGGTGCGTACTGGATGAAGCCCTCGGATATCGCCGCACAGATAAACAGATATGCATCCTTTACACCTGCAGATGCCGCCTATGACAGAGAGTCTGTAAGCAGTAAGGTGTTCTCTGCTCTCGGTTATATGTTCGCTTATAATATGACCGAAAAGACCGATGTCCCTATCGGTATCATCGAGATAGATGCCGAGGATCAGCCCCTTATCACCTTTGCTCCAAAGGAGCTTGCAGACAAGTGGGGACACGACCTTCTCGGCTCGGACGGCCTATATCACTATAAGCTTGCGGCTATCGAAAAGCCTGAGGTAAAGACCAGATTTGCATACAATCAGCAGATAGCTCCTTTAAGCGGATTTTCGGTTGCGGGTATAGTCTGGGCACAGGATGAATCGGATCAGTACAACACCCGCGAGGTGTTCGGCTCACAGCACTCAAACGGTTTTGCCGATCAGTTTGCAGAGCTTATGGAATATTACAGGCATAGCTTCGGAAACTCTGATTTCCCCGTTTATCTCTTTGAGATGCCTGCCTGTTACTCCAATAACGGTATAAACTCATACGCCGATATCGGTGCTTTGAGAACAGAGCTTGGTTGTGTTTCACAGTTACTTGATAACTGCCATATACTTTCTTCCTCCGATCTCTGGTTTGACGGCGGCTGGCAGAACAGCCTTGATGCTCCCGTAAAGCATCTCTACGCTTACCGTCTTTGCGATGCCGTATTGGCAAAGAGCTTTGGACAAGGAGATCTGAACGAGGTCTGCGGACCTACGGTAAACAGAGTTGAATATATAAGCAATTCCAAGGCATACATATATTTCGATAACACAGGAAAGGGTCTTACCACCTCTGATGACAGCGGCAGCGTTATCGGACTTGAGATCCTTATAGACAACAACGGCGTAAGTGAATGGATAAAGCACGAAGGAAAAATAATCACGGACACCGACACTCTGACGGTAGATGCAGGCAGCTTTCCTCTCTACGGTATACGCTACGGCAGAGGAACAGAGCAGAATCATCCCTTTAACCGTAACCTCTGTAATTCCCACAAGATGCCTGCGATAGCATTCGTTGATTACAACGTCAAGGAATCCTTTGAATTATCCATTGACAACACAGGTTGGGATATCTATACTCCCGACAGGCTGACAGGCTACGATTACCGATACGGACCCAGCATCATAGACTACGGAGACGGCAGAATGGACGCCTGGTTCTCCTGTACCGGAAGTAATGAGTCGGACGAGCTTGACTACTTCACCTATAAGCATTCCGACGATAACGGCAGGACCTGGTCGAAGGAGAAAATAGTTCTCTCCCCCACCGGACTTTCCGAGGACCGTCTTTCGGTCTGTGACCCCGGAGCGATATATTTTGACGGTTATTATTATTTGGGTTATACATCTACCCTTGACAAGGCGGGCTACTCAAACCACGCTTACGTTGCAAGAAGCAAGGATCCCGACGGCCCTTACGAAAAATGGGACGGCAGCACATGGGGAGGATCACCTTCTCCCTTTGTAACCTATGACGGCCACGGTGATCAGTGGGGCTTGGGTGAGGTAAGCTTTGTCAAGGTAGATGATAACTTATATATCTACTATTCACTTAAATGCGAAACCGGACAGTATACCCTTATGGCAACGGCAGATGCAACCGCAGAAAACTGGCCTGCTACCGTAGAATACCAAGGCGTTGCACTGAAATGGGGCAACGCACAGGCAGCGGCAGACGTTAAGTATGACAGAGCAACAGGTAAGTTTATTGCGGCGGCTATAGTAAACAGCAACACCGATAACTGCTATATGGCACTGTTCACCTCCGAGGACGGACTTAATTTCAGAGAGTCGGGCAGAGCCCCCACCAATCTCAAGGCTTACGCTATGAACAACGGTATCTCAGGCGGTCCCGACGGAACATTCGACAGCAACACCGACAAGCTGTATATCGCCTATGCATACGGCAATAACTGGGGATGTTGGGCTACGCGTATGGCTCCGATCACTCTGAATCTCACAAAATATCCCGATCTTAATAAGGACAGAGGTACCCCCGACACCGTAATGTATACTCCCCTCATAACAGAGCGTTACACTATGGGAGTTACCACCGATCCTCACTATTATATAGCAACCGAAGGAGAGAGCTTCACCGTCAACGGCTTCAAATTTGACGATAAGATGGGAAGGTATCTTATAACCGACACCGAAAATCTTGTATTTTCGGACTATGATACCGATATCGTGACATTTGACGGCACGCGGGCAACTGCACTGAAGGCAGGAAGAACTCTTGTAACGATGACTTATATGGATAAATTCTACGTTACGTTTACGGTAGACGTAAGACCCGTAGGCTCTGATACAGCCTCGTCGGGAATATACTCCTTCAGACCTTGGAACCCCACTGTCAATATTTCCGTCGGTAATATGCTTCACAGCTATATGATAAAGGGTATCGTCGAAACCTATGGCGGTCTCATAGGCGAAGCCTTCAACGATCCCCTTGATAAGGCGATATTTACTCCTTCTGCATATCCGGTAACCTACAGCGGATATGATACAAGTATAATCCGTGTGGACCATATGGGTGTCATCACCCCCGTAGGCTTCGGTACTACTCAGGTCACCGTCACCGTAGGCGGAACAAAGTCATTTACCGTAACGGTAAATATCCATTAAATTAAAAAAGGGGCAAGTTGCCCCACCCATACTGCGCTCGTTTGTGTAGTGATACAAATCACACGCCCCAACGCAATTTCCCATATGTTTAAAAAAGCGGTGTAAACCGCTTTTTTTAATCCAATGATTTAAGATATACCGATAACAGTGTAAGCGCAGTCTGTCTGTCCTTAGGCGAACAGGCGTTAAGACGCGTCATAAGCTCCAACTGTTGTTCAGCCAGAGCCTCGCTTTCCTCGGTAAGTATCTCGTCCGGGGTTATATGAAGCACCTCGCATATATGAAGTAAGGTCTCGGTACGCATATTAGCGCTCCCCCTTTCGATATCGGCATAGGTGCGGTCGCTCAGCCCTGCAGCTTCGGCAACCTCCGCCTGTGTCATTCCCATACGCTTTCGGTATCCTAAAAGCTTCTTCCCTATTTCCCTTGAATCAAAAATCAGCATTTATAATCCTCCAAAAATACTACTATAGGAATTATACTTCCTATTTCCCTTGACATACAGGAGTAAAACCTGTACAATTATAGGTAGTAGAATTCCTATTTATAAGAATTATACTTCGTAAATTGAAAATTCAACATTATTTTAAGTTTATCTTGTTATTTTCCTGTAATTTTCCTGTTATTCGCCTTAAAAATTCAAATTGTTAAAATATTAACAGTTTTGTTATTATATATTGCACAAACATCTTGCAAAATATAGTAAAATATAGTAAAATATAGACAAGGAGGGATGATAATGAAAACCTTAAAAAAAATCACAGCTTTATTGCTTATATTCAGCATGACCGCATCGATCGGTATTTTTGAGGTTATGGCGGTGCCCGCCCCTGCCTTTTATGATGCCGGACCGGGTAACTGGTTCTACGAATCGGTGGAATACTGTTATTATAAGAGTTATATCCACGGAATGCCGGACGGAAAATTTTATCCCAACGATGAATTGACAAGAGAACAGTTCGTTATGATACTTTTTAATATATCTGATGGGAGCTTGCCCTATACCGGAAAAGACAGCGGTATGAAAGACGTCCCCGACGGAAGGTGGTACAGCAGAGTCATAAGCTGGGCTGTGGAAAACGGACTGGTTGCGGGTGTTTCCGAGGGGGTATTCGGTATCGGTCAGCCGATTCAGCGTGCCGCCCTTGCAAGACTCCTTTATCTCTATGCCGATAAGCTCGGTATTGACGTTTCGAAAAAGGCTGATCTGTCGGATTATACCGATGCCGAAAACGTGCAGGATTGGATGGCCGACGGCCTCGGCTGGGCCGTAGAAACGGGTATAATTAAAAGTACGGACTCCGATGAAAAAATCCTTGACCCTTTCGGTCATGCTACCCGTGCCCAATGTGCAAGAATGCTTATGGCGTTTGACGAAGCAAGAGACGTAGACATTCCGATAAGCTATTACAACAATATTTACTTCCATTATCACTATTCTTCCAATAATATCGGTGATTTTGACACCGTATATATATACAAAGAAGGTCAGACCCTTGAGAAAGCTGTCGGGGGTTACCCGATAGCCGATGGTTGCCGCTATTTTCCCTTATTAAATGCCCGCTTTGTGGGTTGGTATGACCGTGTCAGTGACAGAATATTGACCGAAGATGACTTTAAAACGGCATATGAAATCCCCTGGGACCTTGACCTATATGCAGTATGGGAAAACACAGAAACCGGTGAGATACGTATTGATGAATCTGTTTATCTCTACGCTTAATCTGTTAGGAATAACAAAAAATACGGGAGGTTATTTATTATGAAAAAACTCGTTTCCATTATCCTGACGCTTGTTATGTTGATTCCCCTTTGCGCATTCACTGTGTCCTCTGCCAACTATGACTATTGGACCTTCTACGGTGGACATTTTGCCTCACGCACAGGGGAGATATACGCTCCGAAACCAAATGCCTATGAGATATCAGATGATGGATTTATATACTGGCCGAATGATGAAACAGGCGGTATTTATATAGAACACCCAAATCCCGGAAACCCGTATTATCATGACTACCATTCTTATGCCTATTCCACCTCTGCATTCACAAGTAACTGTACCCTGCCCCTTGAAGATCTGACGGTGGTCATATCGCCTGAGGAATTCAATTTTGATATGGATGAAAACGGTAGGTCGAATATGATCTCGGTTCTCTGGACCGAGAAGCATATAAGCGGGCTTGCAAGCAGTATAAATGTTGACGATTACTGTACCGGATTATACCACGCTGACAGGGTAACGGGCGGTCTCAGAAATATAGTAAGACCCGGTAATAAGGGACTGTGTGTCACCCTCTCCAACACCGATCCCGATAATATCGGTACGATGATAGCATCCGACGTTGTCATAACCTATTACGACGGCAGCTACACCGATGAAAACGGAAATAACGGCTACTCCTGGCGCTTTACAGGCTCGTCCGTTATGCCGTTGTCCCTTGACGGCGTGCGGGACCCTTATGAAAACGTAGACCTGACCTACGGTCTTACCGTAACGATTAAAGACGACAAGACTCTGGGATATGTAGTAAATATCAACGGCAAGGATTATTACGGTGATTATGCATCATACATCCCCGATAACAAGCAGGATATCGATCTCACGGGTCTTTGTGATATAAATACAGGATTTGTAACGGTAGGTGCAGTATCTACCGAAGATCCGTGTATGCCCGACCGTAAATGCAGCTATACTCTCAACAACGTTAACGGTTCAAACCCTTTTACACTTTGGGATGCTGTCCCCGACAATCATATTCACCGCTATAAAGTCAAGAGAACCCAGCGCGGTTGTACCGTAGACACTATAGATACCTACACCTGTGACTGCGGTGACAGCTACGTTGAAGTTCTGGCTCCCTACGGACACAGCTATAAACAAAGCACGGTTTTCCCCACCTGTACCGAGGACGGTTATACCCAAAATGTCTGCAGCAGATGCGGTGACACGGAGATAATCAGCACCATACCCGCCAAGGGTCATAATTATAAAACAGTAGCGGGTACGGGTGTGCAGGTCTGCAGCAGATGCGGGCATACGACAAATCCCGAGCTGCCTCCCCACGAGCATAGCTACGTGGAGAAGATCTTCCCTCCTGCCTGCTCCGCCGAAGGATATACTCTGTGCAAATGTGCCTGCGGTGATGAATATAAAAAGGATATCACCCCCGCCACAGGTCATACCCCCGGTGAGTGGAGGGATATTGATGAAACCACAAAGGTAAGATGCTGCAGCGTATGTAATATGCCTATGGAGCATATAACGATCCAACCCGAGCCTGACATTCTCCACGGATATACCGACGTCAAGGCAGATGCCTGGTATGCGGACTCGGTAAGATACGTTCTTAAAAACGGATATATGGTGGGAATTGCAGACCGAACGTTCAGTCCCAACACCGATCTGACACGGGAGCAGTTCGTTACAATACTTGCAAATATGGCAGACGTGGACACCGACGAATACAAGAATGAGCAGCTTATGAGCGACGTCAAGCCCTCGTATTGGTTTGCGGGTGCCGTCAACTGGGCGGTAAGTGAAGGCTACGTTGCAGGTGTAAGTGAAGGCGTGTTCGGTGCAGGTCAGCCTATACAGCGCGCCGCTCTTGCAAGACTTCTTTACCTGTATGCCGAAAAAAACGGTAAAGAGACCGACGAGGTTGCCGATCTTTCCGAATATACCGATTATGACAAGGTTCAAGACTGGATGCGTGAGGGTCTCGGCTGGGCTGTAAATCACGGTATTATTACAAGTATGAAGGATAACGAGCTTGTACTTGCTCCTACAGCCACTGCAACAAGAGCGCAGTGTGCAAGGATGCTGACCGTTTATGACAGCGTTCCCGACGAAGCGCTGATTCCCGAGCCCGAGCCCGAACCTGACATCCCTGAGCCTGAGCCTGAGCCTGAACCTGAGCCCGAGCCTGAGCCTGACACCGATCCTCTCGGCGTGGATGAAGAAGCTCTCAAAGAATTTCTGAAAAACGGCAGTACAGAGACATATGACGAAGTATATTTCTTCGACCTTCTCTCTCTTTCATTGGTATACGATGCAGGTCTTGACACTATCTATGCTGAGTACGGTAACGGCAGAAATTATCCCCCTCATTTTTTCAGCTATGAGTTTGGTACCGATAAAGTATATATCCACGGCCCGGGTGAGTTTATGCCTCCTATAGAATACGGTGATGATCTGAGTCTCATCAAGCCTTATCTGAAGGTTATCGAAATGGCACAAATGACTGCAGAAGGTATCATAAATGCTCCCGCCGAATACAGGATTGAGCTTGATATGATGTTTGAAGAGCTGACGGATATACTTAAAGTATTAGGTGTATCGTAATAACAAAGAAAAGTGTTGCATTTATGCAACACTTTTCTATTCATCATACCATACATCATACCATTTCAAGAGTTCTTTCTTTTTTCTCTCAAGGTACTCATCATCTATATTAACATACTCACAGCTTGTACATTTTCCTTGAATATCAAGCTCAACATCATCTAAAACACAATTCTTCTCTTTATTATAAACACAAAAAATATTTTCACATATCATAATTTAACCCTCCGTTTTCTTTATTATATATCGTATTGTGGATATTTGTCAACAACTAACGATTAATTTTATCACAAAATGTGGATATAATTAAACAAAAGATGAGGCGGGTGATAAGGTGAAGGATATTTGTTTACAGGAGATAGGCAAGCGTATTATTGAGCGCAGAAACAAATTAGGTCTTACGCAAGAGGAGCTTGCGGAAAAGGGCGACCTGACACCCCAATTCATTTCCTATGCCGAAGGCGGTAAAAGAGCTATGCGTCCCGAGAACCTGTTAAAAATCGCAGAGGCGCTGGAGGTTAGTGCCGATTATCTTCTCACAGGAACTGTTGTAGACAAGGATCTGCTTCTTTTGTCAGATAAGCTGAACAAACTTTCTCCCTCACAGCTAAGGACAGTTGAGAACATTATTGATGAATGTATAAAATTATATAAATGAAAAGTGTTGCATATCATAAATGCAACACTTTTCTTTGTTTGAACTGTGAGATTTACGCTTTGATCGGCACAACTAAAATACAATGGTTTTATTGCTCCCTCTTTTGTAATTTTGCAAACTGCGACGGTGTCATTCCGACGTTTGCCCTGAAAACCTTTGTAAAATGGGAGGAAGAAGCAAATCCGCAGCTATAGCATATCTCGGTAAGAGATGAGCCGGGATTTACCTTCAGCAAAAGTTTTGCCTTTTCCACCCTTCCTCTTATAAGATACCGAT
The DNA here is from genome assembly GCA_017416185.1 of Clostridia bacterium. GTDB lineage: Bacteria > Bacillota > Clostridia > Oscillospirales > CAG-272 > RGIG7300. The sequence continues at coordinate 75,866 of JAFQDF010000003.1, read as the reverse complement.
GAGGCGAAATGCCGGTATGCTCCTTAAATATGTGACGAAAACGGTCAATGCTGTAATTAAGCTTCGCCGCAAGCTCCTTGAAATCCACGTTCTGTTCTATGTTTTCATCAATATACCGCTGTATGGATAATATATCAAGATGATTCTCGGAATACTTTTCAGATCTTGCCACCTCGGTCAGAATCCCCTTAATAAAATACCCCGCCATCTCCTCCGAGCAGCCGTCTGCAAGCTTCATTTCCCTTTGTACTCTCTTGAGCAGTACCAAAACCGAGCCGTCGTAATCTGTATATACCCCGTCACGCACAAGTTCCTTAGGGGCATCAAAGCGAAAATACATAATACGGGTGGATTCTTTGTCTGTTTCACTGTGTACCATCCCTTTGGCCGTTATGTAATAATCACCAGTCGTAAATCTGTACCGTTTGTTATCAATCGTTACACTGCCGTTGCCTTCAAGACAGTATACGAACTCGTTGCTGTCGTGGGCATGGTTTCCTATAACAAATCCGTTGGGATGATTTATAGAAACCAATCTCGAGCATATTATACGCATATATACACCTCATATAGCCATTTTGTTATATTATAACGCACATCTACGTTCGATTTCAACCATTTTTTCAAAATTGTATTCCTTTTCTTATATAATAATCGCATATTATAGTTTATTATTATAATAGGAAGGAGTGACATTATGAAAAAAACAAGAATTGCTTTTGTCGGTGTAGGCTGTATCAGTCCTATTTACCTTAAAAATCTTACCGAAATGTTCCGTGAGGTAGAGATCATCGGAGTCTGCGATCTCATCAGAGAAAGAGCCGAAAATGCGGTAAAGGAATATAATATTCCCAAGCTGTATGAAAATATGTATGAGCTCTTCGACGATCCAGAGGTTGACATAGTTCTCAACATCACCCGTCCCTATGAGCATTACGAGGTAACGAAGCAGGCTTTGCTCCACGGCAAGCACGTTTACTCGGAGAAGCCTCTGTCCCCCGATCTTGGTGAAGCAAGAGAGCTGGCAGCCCTCGCCAAGGAAAAGGGATTAATGCTGGGAGGCGCCCCCGACACCTTTATGGGCACAGGCATACAGACCTGCCGCCATCTTATTGACAGCGGCTTTATCGGTACACCTATCGGTGCAGGAGCTCATTTTATTACCCGTGGCCCCGAAAACTGGCATCCCGATCCCGAATTCGTCTATCAGTACGGCGGCGGTCCCCTTTTTGATATGGGTCCCTACTATATAACCGCACTTATCAATCTGTTGGGCGGAGTGGAAAGCGTATCCGGTATGGTACAGTCCTCATATACCGAAAGACCTATCCTCAGTGAAAAGAAATACGGTAACATTATGAAAGTAGACGTACCCACGTATATTATGGGTACTATGAAATTCAGAAACGGTTGTATCGGTAATCTGTTCACGACCTTTGACGTCAGCTATATAAACAACACGAGACTTGAGATATACGGCTCCGAGGGAACACTTATCGTTCCTGACCCCAACTGCTTTGACGGCAAGGTAAAGTTGATACGAGGCAGAACTGCGGAGTATATTGAAATGCCGAGGATATTCAATTATAACGAGGATTCAAGAGGTCTCGGTCTTGCGGATATGGCAAAGGCGATCTCTACAGGCCGTCCCTACAGATGTAATTGCGATCAGCAGCTGCACGTTGTGGAGATTATGTCAGCCTTCTATACCTCAAGCGAACAGAACGCCGTCATCAATATCGAATCCCCGTTCGAAAGACAAAAGCCTATGTGCAAGGACGGTTTAGTGGGAGTATTAGAAGATTAAAAGCGGCGAGTCTCCACACCCATACTGCGCCCGTTTGTGCGGTAATACAAATCACACGCCACAACGCAATTTCCTATATATAAAAAAGTCAAGGCACTATGCCTTGACTTTTTTTACTGTTCATTTTCCTCATATGCCTGTATCAGCTTCTTAAGCTTACGCTCAAATCCCTTCTTGTTAGTCTGGAAATATGATACGAAGTTGGTGTTATCCTGATTTATAAGATTTCTGAAATGTCCGCCGCTGCCTATAGCGCCCTGATAATAGTACGCAAAGTCCATTTTGAAGCCCTGACGGATTATATCAAGCATTTCGCCCGACTCGTCATCACGGGCATACTTATCACGCAACGCCATATCGTAATATGCGGGAATTACCGTCTTGTTGGAAAGCGCCGACATAACGTCAACTACGGCACCGCACATCTCGAGATTAGGTGCATCAATGGGTACTACCGCCACAGAATAGCCGTCCTGAGAATGTGTATAATAGCCCTCCTGTTCCTCATTCCACTTAGGATAAGGAACGATACCAAAGTCGGTTTCCATACCGCGGAAGTCCTGGGCACGGTTAAGCATGGCGTGATAGAAAAGCGCTCTGCCCTCGCGGAATATCTTGTCTACAGGGTTTTCATCAAGGGTCACGTTAGAGCCCAGCATCACAAGCCAGGTATCGTCAGACTTCTTAAAGTCCACGAACTTTTCAAGAACGCTTACCATTTTGCCCTGATCTACGTTGAAGATCACGTTGCCGTTCTCGTCCTTACCTGCCATAGGAACGTCAAAGTGGGAAGCAAAAGCATCGGTGGAATTATTTATCTCGGAAACATAGCCAAAAGCATCCTCGTTGCCGGGCCAAAGGTCACCGTTAAGGTCTGTCCATACACCCTTTGACATTTCAAGGAGCTTGTCAAATGTCCACTTGCCATCCTTTACAAGACCGTAGATATCCTCGATATTCTGATTTTCCGCCATAGTCTTGTTAAAATACAGCACGTACGTGGATTCCCAATAAGTGAGAGAATAATCACCCAAAAGGAAATAAAGAGTGTCGTTTACCATAGCGGTATCGTTTACGTCCTGATAGTAATAAGGTGCATCAAGGTTATCCTTGACGTAAGGCAGATCGCAGAAATCTGTATAAAGCCCAAAAAGACCGGGGTCTGCCATAATATCCTGCTGCATCATAATAAGGTCAAAGGTGCCTGTGGCTGCAAGAATGGAGTTACGGAAGGTATTTACAAAGTCCTCGTGAACCTCGTAATGTCCGGGAATATCCATAATTTCTATCTTTTCAAAATCAAAGCGCTCCTCAACCTCTAAGTTACGCTTATATACAGCCTCGTTTACAAGCTCGGTAGCATCCTCGTCGGCTGCTATCTCGTGAAGCCAGTTACCCCAGGCGTTATCCTCACGGCAAAGAATGGTAAAGGTCTCGCCGGAAAACTTAATATCGTCCGGTACTACGCTGTCGATCTCGGTAAATTCACCGCCGACCTCATTTTCGTTATTGCCCGTATCCTTGTCACAGGCTGCAATGCAAGGAATCAGCATCATTAAAACAAGCAGTAACGATACTATTTTCTTTGAATTATTCATAGCGTTTCACCTTTCATTTTAATTGCTATCATTGTAACATAGGCGAAATATGTTGTCAATAAGACACTTGTTTTATCAAAAGTATAGCCAAAATGCAACACTTTTCTTCATTGATTTTGAATTACGACAGTTTGCGGAACGCAAACTCTTTTCATAACTCCACCATCCGTATCATAGATACGGGGTGTCGTTGATATGCATTAAGTAATCAAAAAAGCACTCCTCTCGGAGTGCTTTTTATAAGTTGTACACACGAAGCTTCGGGCGAGTGTGCAGTGGACACTGTCCTCTTACTTTTTGAGCGCGATAGAAGCCTTAGCCTTAGCTGCGATGTTCTCAGCGGTGAGACCGTAGAGCTCAAGCAGGGGAGGAACCTTACCGGAACGGCCGAACTGATCCTCTACACCTACGCGGAGTACGGGAACAGGGCAGGTCTCGGAGAGAGCCTCTGCTACAGCGGAGCCAAGACCGCCGATGATATTATGCTCTTCTGCTGTTACTACACAGCCAGTCTTCTTAGCGGAAGCGATAACCATATCACGGTCAAGAGGCTTGATGGTGTGGATGTTGATAACCTCAGCATCGATACCCTCATTCTTGAGAAGCTCCTTTGCCTCAAGTGCCTTATGAACCATAAGACCGGTGGCTATGATGGTCACGTCCTTACCCTCGCTCATCATTACACCCTTACCAAGCTCAAACTTGTAGTCGTCACCGTAAAGGGTGGGGATAGCGAGACGTCCGAATCGCATATAAACAGGACCGTCATGAAGAATAGCCGCCTCAACACAAGCTCTTGCCTCAATAGCGTCAGCAGGGTTGATGATGGTCATACCGGGGATAGTACGCATGGTTGCGATATCCTCGTTACACTGATGGGTAGCGCCGTCCTCACCTACAGAGATACCTGCATGAGTAGCACCGATCTTTACGTTTAAGTGGGGGTAGCCGATTCCGTTACGAACCTGCTCGTAAGCTCTGCCTGCCGCAAACATTGCAAAGGTGGAAACAAAGGGAATAACGCCTGTAGAAGCGATACCTGCCGCTACTACCATCATATTACCCTCTGCGATACCGCATTCAAAATGTCTTTCGGGGAACTTCTTTCTGAATATACCTGTCTTTGTAGCTGCTGCAAGGTCTGCATCGAGAACTACAAAATCATACTTTTCGCCAAATTCTGCAAGCGCGTTACCGTACGCTTCTCTGGTTGCTATCTTATCTGCCATTTCCCGATACCTCCTTAGTTATTTGCAGTAAGCTCTGCTACTGCCTGCTCGTACTGTTCCTTGTTGGGAGCGCTGCCGTGCCAGCCGCACTGATTCTCCATAAAGGAAACGCCCTTACCCTTAACAGTCTTCATAACAACACAGGTGGGCTTGCCGCTTGTTGCCTTGAAGTTCTCAACTGCATCTGCGATCTGGTCAAGGTCGTGACCGTCGATCATAACTACGTTCCAGCCGAATGCCTCGAACTTCTTGTCGATAGGTGTGGAATCCATAACCTCAGCAATGGGACCGTCGATCTGGAGACCGTTCCAGTCTACGAATGCGCAGAGGTTGTCCAGGTCATAGTGGCCTGCAAACATTGCAGCCTCCCAAACCTGACCTTCACCAAGCTCACCGTCACCGAGAATGGTGAATACACGGTAATCCTTGTTTCTGATCTTACCGGAGAGAGCCATACCGCAAGCCGCGGAGATACCAAGACCCAGAGAACCGGATGTCATATCGACACCGGGAGTATGCTTCATATCGGGGTGACCCTGAAGGTAGCTGTCTACCTGACGGAAGGTCTTGAGATCCTCCTTGGGTATAAAGCCTGCCTCAGCAAGAGCCGCATAAAGTGCGGGAGCTGTATGACCCTTGGAAAGAACGAGTCTGTCTCTGTCCTCCCAATCGGGGTTCTTTGCGTCAACCTTCATCTCTGCAAAATAGAGATAAGAAAGCAGATCTGCTATAGAAAGAGATCCGCCGGGATGTCCGGAAGATGCACTGTACACTGCCTCAAGAGCGCCAAGTCTGATGTTGTTGGCATGCTCTTTAAGCATAGTCAATTTTGCCTGTTCCATATTGTCCTCCATATATAAATAGTTTTTTATTTGCATATTCTCATATATTATACTACTATTCTTCCCTATTTGTCAATCTTTAATGAAAATAAATTAAAGAAAGGCTGATTTCTCAGCCTTCTTATGTTATCAGAACAGTAATGCGTTTGCAAAGCCTGTCACTACTGCAACTGCGGTAAGTATACGGGCAAGGGTGAAGAGCTTTTCATTCTTTTTTGAAAGAACGTCAAGAACGACCACTGCCACACAGCCTGCTATTACCGCAAAGGATACCGCAGCCTGTCCGAGAAACATACCGCCGCTGATATAAAGTCCTGCGTGTGCAAGATAGAGTGCCAAAGCAACCGAGACGTACATAAATACTCTTCTTGCGATCCTGTTTCTTATAAGAAACATAAGCACGGTGGACATTACTCCAAGAGCCGCAAGGCCCATTGCTGCAACGATCAAAAGATCAAAACTTGTAAACATATTTGTTACCTCTCTTTTTTGTTTTTCAGGTTTTCTGTTCCTGTGACTGTATGGTAACACACCTTTATAAAGAAAATCGGCATATAATTCTAAAGAATTCTAAAGAATCGGAAGATTTATTTTTATCTCAAATTTGTCTCTGTCTACCGATACACTGCCACCGTAGCTGCCCGCAATACGGCGTATGCTTTTAAGTCCCATACCGTGACCCTCGGAGCTTGTTTGCTTTACAGAATTGCTCTGCTCTATCACAAGATCTTTATCCTGTGAGCAGATCTTAAGAGTTACCGTTTCGGCGGGGTCGGCATACTTGCGTATATTGGAAATAAGATTGTCAAATATCCTTCTTATCTCGGAAATATCCACCTCGGCGGACGATGCAGGGCATTCAACGTCGGTACGGATATCAAAATTCTCCTCCAGCTCCGCCTCAAAATCACATACAAGCTGTTCACAGAGCAGACGGATGTCCTCTATATGCACAAGCTCTCTTTTGCCTCCCTCAAGAAGCACGTCGGTAAGCTGTTTTATCTGCAGGGCTTTTCGGTAGATATGACCTGCGTATTCTTCCGTCTCGCCGCTTATATCCTCCCTTGCCAAAAGAAGCTGGGAGTATGACATAACCGATGTCAGAGGTGTACGTATATCGTGGGAAAGAGAACGCACGAGCTGTTCCCTTTCTTCGTTTAATTGAGTTTCCTTCTCTCTTATTCTGCGGTCACGCTCTGCCATAGAATTTATGGTCTCGGCGAGAGTCGTAAGCTCATTTGAGCCTTCAAGTGGCAAAATAAGAGGAGTTTCGCTATGGTCAAAGGAGCGTATGGCATCACTTATACGTTTGATATATACCAGTCGCTCACCCAAAACTATAAGAAAAAGCATAGCAAAAAACAGAGCCGAAATAACCGCCGCAACACCGATCACCTGCGTATTGCTGACCGCATAATCAACGTCTGTAGGAGTAATACCCTTGATCTCATATAAATAATCGGTAAGGACAGTTCCTATCCCCCACAGCACAAGGCAGAGTGCAGCAGAGATAAGAAGACACAGAAAGGTCAGACCGAGTATTTCGTGTGAAAGCCTGTGTCTTTTTTCTTTTTTAATCAACGTAATATCCCCTTCCCCAGGCGGTCTTGATATATATCGGCTCACGGGAGCTGTCTCCTATCTTCTTACGGAGATTCTTAATGTGCACCATAATTGAGCTGTCGCCTACCGCATCGTCTCCCCAAATGCTGTCGTATATGTTATCAAGTGAATATATCTTCTTTGGATGAGAGGCAAGAAGCACAAGAATACTGTATTCGGTATAGGTAAGATTTATCTGCTCTCCCGCTTTCGTTACAGACTGACTGTCCGTATCTATGGTGAGATCCTTCAGAATGATGGTATTGCTTTTTGCTTTCACCGTACCGCTTCTTCGGAGAATAGCCTTGACGCGCATAAGAAGCTCGATGTTGGAAAAGGGCTTGACTATATAATCGTCAGCTCCTGCCGAAAAGCCCATGACCTTGTCCGATTCGGTAGAATAGGCGGTAAGAAAGATGATGGGGGTGTCGTATTCCCTTCGCAGGAGCGTTGCCGCCTTTAACCCCGTCATACCCGGCATACCGATATCAAGGATATACAGATCTATATTATCGGAGGCAGAAGCAAGTACCTCCTCACCGTCGGCACAGCTTATAACGTTATAGCCCTCTCCCGTCAGGAGAAGCTCCAGCACCTCGCGTATCTCCGCATCATCGTCGGCTATGAGAATATTCTTTTTATCCGTCATAGACACCTCCTTGGTTTGATAGTTTAATTTTATCAGTAAAAATATCCTTTGTCAATAAGTTGACAAGGCACTAATGTTATATTATAATAAGTATATATAATTATTTGCGAGGTATATTATTATGGTATCAAGAAAAGTTTTCGGCACTATGCCCGACGGCAGAGATATTTTTGCCTATACAATGACTAATTCATCCGGCGCATCCGTTAAAATTATGGAGTACGGCGGAATCATAATCGACATTTACGTTCCCGACCGTGACGGTAACTTTGCCGACGTTACCTGCGGCTACGATACCCTTGAGGACTATCTGGCGGCTGACCAGAATCAGGGTGCACTCATCGGACGTTACGGCAACCGTATCGGCAAGGGTATGTTTACCCTTAACGGCAAGGAATATCAGCTCAACCTAAACGACGGCAACAACCACCTCCACGGCGGCCCCACAGGCTTCGGTACCCGTGTATGGGAGTCCGAGGTTGAGGAGCATGACGGTTATGACACTCTTACTCTTAAGCTCACTTCCCCCGACGGTGACGAAAACTATCCCGGTAAGCTTGACGTGACCGTTGTTTACACCTTTGACGAGGACAACACACTTTCTATCGACTATACCGCAGTATCCGACAAGGACACCCTCTGCAACCTGACAAACCACGCTTATTTCAACCTTGCGGGCTTCAACGGCGGTGATATCTGCAACCACAAGATCAGAATCGACGCAGACCGTTACACGGAAACTGATTCCGAGCTTATTCCCACAGGCAACCTGCCTTCGGTTGAGGGTACAAAGTTTGATCTGCGTGAGTTCACTATGCTTACCGAATATTATGATGATAACTTCTGTCTCAACGGCGAGGGTATGCGTCTTATCGCAGAAGCTGTTGACACCGTGTCCGGCAGAGGTATGCAGGTATATACCGACCTTCCCGGTGTTCAGCTCTACACAGGCGGCTTTATGGGCGGCGATATCCTCTACAAGAGAGGTGTAAAGTCCGAGCCTCATCACGCTTTCTGTCTTGAGACCCAGTGCTGGCCCGACTCTCCCAACCACGAAAACTTTACCAATACCGTTCTTCGTGCAGGCGAAACCTATCATACAACAACAAAATATCGTTTCTTTGTCTAATTTTTCGTTTTTCTTCATATAATCATCACATTAGATGATTAAACTAAAGTCAGTAAAACGAAAAAGGAAGGACTAAACGATGGATAATCAATTTAACAATGATTTGTACGGCAAGCCGGAAGGCAACACCGGCGAAACAGAAGTAAATACCGAACCTGTTGCAAATGCAGAGCCCACTGTTAATTCAGAGCCTGTTATAAATTCAGAGCCTGTTATAAATTCAGAGCCTGTTGTAAATTCAGAGCCTGTTGTAAATTCAGAGCCTGTTGTAAATTCAGAGCCTGTTGTAAATTCAGAGCCTGTTGTAAATTCAGAGCCTGTTGTAAATTCAGAGCCCGCTGCAACCATTGATCCTCAGCCTGTGTACACTCAGCCCAAGCCCGCTGAGCCTCAGCGCTCCACTTATTCCTACACTGCAGGCAATAATCCCAATATCAACAAGGATATTCCCAAAACTCCCTATACGCCTTATCAAGGTGGAGTGAGGACAACCTACATTCCCAGAACCCCCGAGCCTGCCGTAACCGAGCAGCCAAAAAAGAAGAAAAAGGAAAAGAAGGAAAGAAAGAGCGTACCTGCGCCGTTATTTGTTTTCTTTGTTATAGTAAGCCTTCTTCTCTCTGCTTTTTCCGGGTATTTAGGTATAAATATGGGATATGAAGCAGCGATAGAAAAGGGTGTGGCTTCAGAGTCCGTAACAGATAGAGGCAACAAAAAAATCGACGCTGAGCCTTCTGAAAAAATTGAGGTCGAGCTTCCCGAGGGCACTGTAGCTGCTGCTGCTGAGCTTGCAGGCGATTCTGTTGTTGAGATAACAACAGAATCTATGACCACCAGTTTCTTCGGACAGTATGTGCAGAGCGGTGCGGGAAGCGGTGTTATAATTGATGCCGATGACGGCTATATCATCACCTGTGCTCATGTTATAGACGGTGCGTCCACCGTTACCGTTACCTTAAAGGACGGTACCGAGTATAATGCTAAGATCATAGGCAGTGACAGCCGTACCGATATTGCCGTTATACAGATAGAGGGCAACAACCTTGTTGCGGCAACCTTAGGAAACTCTGACAACCTTGTGGTAGGTCAGACAGCTATCGCCATCGGTAATCCTCTCGGAACTCTCGGCGGTACCGTTTCCAGCGGTATTATCTCCGCACTCAACCGCGAGATAACTATCGACGGTCAGGGCTATTCCCTCTTGCAGATAGATACCTCCATCAACCCCGGTAACTCCGGCGGCGGACTGTTTGACATCAAGGGTAACCTTATCGGCGTCGTAAACGCCAAGTCCGGCGGCGACGGCTCAGGAACCACCATCGAGGGTCTTGGGTTTGCAATACCCATCAATCAGGCAATAGAGGTAGCTAAATCTCTGACCGAAAAAGGTTACGTTGCAGGCAGAGTAAGCCTGGGCATCTATGTATACGAGGTAACCGAGGCAAATAGAAACACCTATTCGGCAGACCTCTATCAGAGCGAATACAAGGATCTTCTTGATTATATCACCGACTACGGTGTATATTTCCTTGAGTATCAGAAGGGTCAGAAGGGTGATTTTGAGTTCGGTGACCGCATTATCGCCATTGACGGAGTATCGGTATCCGACAGAAGCGAGATCGCATCCCTGTTAGAGGAATATGACGTAGGAGATGAGGTTTCCATCACCGTTTCCAGACTGAACAGCGATATGAAGCGCAGCCGTATAGTTACCTTTGAAACAACACTTGTAGAAATGGTACCCGAAACTGAATAACAATATCGGGCATCTATGATGCCCGATTGTTATTCAAAATGAATAATGAATGATGAATAATGAATAGTGAATAATGAAGGTAGATTTTCGCCCTTAAGGCGAAAATCCTCCATAATTATACATTATACATTGTACATTATACATTTAGAAACTGTTTGGGAGGCAACAAATGTACAACATATTAGTTTGCGATGATGAGCTGATGATACGCAAGCTCATCCGAAAATATGCCGAATTTGAAGGTCACAGCGTTGATGAGGCCTCAAACGGGATAGAAGCGGTGGTGAAGTGCCGCGACAATGACTACGACCTTGTTATAATGGACATAATGATGCCCGAGCTGGACGGTTTTTCCGCCTGTAGAGAGATACGCAAGAATTCTCAGGTGCCTATCATCATGCTGTCTGCCAGAGGCGAAGAATATGACCGCATAAACGGTTTTGAACTCGGAGTGGACGACTACGTGGTCAAACCCTTCTCTCCCAAGGAGCTTATGCTCCGTATCACAGCTATAATGAAACGCTCCTCACGCACCGAAGCTCCAAAAAACGAAATCGTAGAAATAGAGGGTCTGCGCGCAGATCTTACCGCACGTACTGTAAGCGTTGACGGAGAAAGAGTTGATATGTCTCCAAAGGAATACGATCTCTTTTTCTATATGCTGCGTAACCGCAATATCGCTCTGACCCGCGAAAAGCTTATAACCGAGGTATGGGGATACGATTTTTACGGTGATGACCGAACCCTTGATACACATATAAAATTGTTGCGAAAATCCTTAGGAAAATACAGTAAATTTATAGTTACCTTAAGAGGAGTAGGATATAGATTTGAATAAAATGCAGAGCATTTTATTCAGTTAAAAGTGAAAAGTGAAGAGTGAAGAGTTTTGGATGATTTTCTCCCCTTGGGTCGAAAATCTACATTTTATCATATTCACCATTAATGAAATTAGTTGCTTATAACAGAAGTTTTTACAGACTGATTATAATTCAAATGGATTTTTTGTTGCTTTCAGCAACAAAAATCTCCTCAATTCTGCACTCTGCATTCTGCATTCTGCATTAAAAGTTTTATTGGGAGCATTATGAAAACAAAAAAACCAAGCATTAAGTGGAGCGTATTCCTATATTTATTATTATTCGCCGCAGTGATATTGCTTATCCTGTGGCTTTGTCAGGTTGCCTTTCTTGATGATATATATAAGGTAGTTAAAATGAATGAGATAGAGGATGCGGCTGACAGGATAACGGCGGATATAAATTCATATACGTTGGGGGATACCATTGACAAAATAGGCTCTGAGGACATCTGTGTTTCGGTGGTGGATATGAATCAGCTCATATATCTCTACAAGCATCACAGCCTTAATTCCTGCGCTATCCACTCTATTGATACCCAAAGCATACTTACTCTTTACAGTACCGCCGAGTCAAACGGCGGAAGCTGTACCCAGCGTTTTATGTATGATGCCGCAAGGCGTAAATACATCGGTATCGAGGGAGATTTCTTTGACAAGAGCCAGCTTGCGGAATATAAGGGAAAGTTTCCGGAGAGCATCATCTATAGCTCTATTACAAAAAACGAAGAAGGCTCTACCATTTTTGTCATACTTAACAGCGAGATATCTCCGGTGGATGCAACTGTAAGCACCCTTAACAAGATACTGACCGCGCTTACGGTAATACTCGTTGTCCTTTCCCTTGTACTTTCTCTTGTGATATCCTTAAGGGTAACAAGGCCTATACGTCGTCTGACCGGCGAAGCAAAGAAGCTGGGCAAAGAGGACTATAACGCTAAATTTGACGAAAAGAGTTACCGCGAGGTAGCTGAACTGTCCGAGGCTCTGGAGTACGCTAAGACCGAGCTTGCCCGTGTGGATAACCTGCGCCGTGAGCTTATCGCAAATATCTCTCACGATCTCCGCACCCCTCTCACAATGATAGGCGGTTATTCCGAAATGATGCGTGATATCCCCGGAGAAAACAACGCCGAAAACGCTCAGGTCATAATCGACGAGGCTGCACGGCTTACCTCCCTTGTAAACGACGTGCTCGATATCTCAAAGCTTCAGTCGGGGACGGAAAATTTAGAGATAAAATGCTTCAACATAACCGATTCGGTAAAAACCACCCTTGCGAGATTTTCAAAGCTCTGCGAGGTGAACGGTTATACCATCGACTTCTACTGCGACGGAGATGCATACGTTATCTCGGACGAAAAGTGCATAACCCGTGTTATATACAATCTTGTGACCAATGCTATGACCCATACGGGAGAGTCAAAGAATATCAAGGTCAGACAGATAATCAATGAAAACACTGTCCGTATAGAGGTCGAGGATTCGGGCGAGGGTATAGAACCCGATAAGCTCCCTCTTATCTGGGACAGATATTATAAAGTAGATAAGGTCCATCGCCGTGCCGTACAAGGAAGCGGACTGGGGCTGTCTATAGTAAAGACCATAATGGAACAGACCGGCGGAAGCTACGGTGTTACAAGCACGGTGGGAGTCGGAAGCACGTTTTTTGTTGAGTTGGAGAGAGTGGATTTATAAATGCAAAGTGCAAAGTGCACAGTGCAGAGTTCAGGAGATTTTTGTCACCGCAAGGGTTCCAAAAATTCCATATAATTATATATCGGTTATGATATAATCCAACGTAATTCGTAACAAATAACATATTCTAAATAAGATTTAACGAGGATTTTCGACACAAGGAGAAAATCAACCATAACTTTGCATTTTGCACTTTGCACTTTGCACTCTTAATGGTTTGGGAGATGAATTATGAAAAAAATCAATTCCGAGGGAGTAATATACTTCAGATCAGATAGTATCCCTGTTCCTCACGGCTTTTCAACAAGGCTTGGCGGAGTATCGAAGAAGCCTCATCTCGCAGAGATGAATTTAGGCAAGAATTTGGGAGACGATCCTCCGGCTGTAGAGGAAAACTACAGACGTATGGCGTCTGCCATAGGATTTGAAAAAGACAGTATCGTTTTTACAAATCAGATACATTCGGCAACTGTTCTGACTGTCGGTAAGGAGGACATAGACAAAACCTACGACTGCGACGGCTTTGTTACAAGGGAAAAGGGCGTTACCTTAGCGGTACGTACCGCTGATTGCGTTCCCATACTTTTTTATGACGGCAAGGCGGAGGTCATAGGGGCAGTTCACGCAGGCTGGAGAGGTACGGTCGACCGTATTCAGCAGAACTGTATCAAAGCTATGTGTGAGCTTGGGGCAACTCCCGATAACATTACCGTTCTTATCGGTGCCTGTATACACAAATGCTGTTACAAGGTAGGCGAGGATTTCAGAAATACCCTCTACGAAAAGTTAGGCCGTAATATGACAGACAGGTATGTTTCGGATGACCTGTATGCCGATCTTGTGGGCTTGAACAGAGAACTTTTAGAGGAGGTCGGAGTAAAAAATATAACCGCTTCCTCCGACTGCACCTGCTGTAAGAGTGATCTCTATTTCTCACACAGGGCATCTAAGGGTAAGCGGGGAGTTATGTCCGCATTTATTTCTCTGTAATTCATAAAATATACATAATAATATTATATAATATAGTTTACTGAATTTTTCTAAAGGAAGTACACAAATGATAAAAGTAGAAGGCTTAGTGAAGCATTACGGCGACAAGTATGCCGTAAACAATATCTCCTTCACCGTAGGCGACCGCGAGATAGTTGGTTTTCTCGGTCCGAACGGTGCGGGCAAGTCCACAACTATGAACATACTGACAGGCTATCTCTCCGCCACCGACGGTAAGGTTGAGATAGACGGTCACGATATCCTTGAGGATACTATGGCGGCAAAAAAATCTATCGGCTATCTGCCTGAGATCCCGCCTCTTTACCCTGATATGACGGTAAAGGAATATCTCAATTTTGTATATGACCTCAAGGAATGTAAGCTCAACCGCAAAAAGCATCTTGAAGAGATCACAAACGTAACCAAGATTGCAGATGTTTACAACCGTGTTATAAAGAACCTGTCCCGCGGCTACAAGCAGCGTGTAGGTATCGCTCAGGCACTTGTAGGTAATCCCAAGGTGATCATCCTTGACGAGCCTACCATAGGTCTTGACCCTAAACAAATAGTTGAGGTGCGTAACCTTATCCGTACTCTCGGCAGAGATCATACGGTTATACTCTCCACCCATATTCTCTCCGAGGTACAGGCTGTATGTGACCGTCTTGTTATCATAAACAAGGGTAAAATAGTTGCGGACAAGCCTACAGAGGAAATAAGCCAGGCAGTTGTCACAAAATGCCGCCTTGAGGCAAAGATCTGCGGACCGGAAAAGGACGTGCTATACGGAATCCGCAGTATAAACGGAGTTACCCGCTGTGAAACGGTGGGAAGTGAGCTTGATTCGGTAACCTACGTCATTGAAAGTGAGGCCGGCCTTGACGTACGTAAGCCCCTCTTCAACCTGCTGGCAGGTAAAAACTGGCCCCTTATGGGCTTGACCACGATGGGTATGAATCTGGAGGATATATTTATCACCCTCACTATTGACCCCACAAAAGAAAAAAACAACCGACGCAGAATAACAAAGTAAGGAGGCAGAATAATGGCAGCTATTTATAAAAGAGAAATGCAGGCCTATTTTACCACAGGCCTCGGATACGTTTTCTGTGCAGTGTTCCTGGCAGTCACCGGATTTGCCTTTGCTATGTTCACTGTTCAGCAGGCAACAAGCGGCAATGATATCAATCTGCCCCTGTACTATACCATAGTAATTATTTCACTGGTGGTTCTTCTCCCCATACTGACTATGAAGTCCTTCGCGGAGGAAAAGAAAATGAAGACCGAGCAGCTCATACTCTGCGCACCTGTTTCCCTTCCCTCTATGGTGCTGGCAAAGTTCTTTGCGGCTCTCAGCGTTTTCGGTGCATGTCTTCTTCTCACCTGCTTCTACTATACCGTCATTGCACAGTACGGTACACCTAACTTCGGTATCCTCTACGGATATATCATAGGCATATTCTTTATGGGCTCTGCCTTTATTGCGGTCGGTATCTTCATCTCCGCTCTTACCGAAAATCAGCTGGTTGCGGCAGTAGGTACTATGGCGGTGCTTATGATCATGATAGGCGTAAGCTTTATTAATTCCCATATTGACAATGCCGTTATCCGTTCTATCCTTTCCTGGATATCGGTATACGACAGATTTGATAAGTTCTGTTACGGACAGTTTGATTTTTCCGCATTACTGTATTACATCTCCATCTGCTTCTCCTTTATCTTCCTTACGGTAAGAGTTTACGAGAAGAGAAGATGGGCTTAAAGGAGGAGCTGAAATGAATAAAAAATTAAAATACGGCTCCTTTGCGATCGGACTTACCGTAGCGGTGCTTGCACTTGTTATAGTCATCAACGCGATATTCTCTGCCATAGCACAGAAAAAATCCCTTTACGTTGATATGACCACGGAGCAGATCTACAGTATTTCAGAGGAAGCCGATGCAATCTACTCTGCTCTTTCAAATAAGCCTATTGATATCATATTCTTTACAGAGCCTGATATTATGATGAACTATGAATATCAGAGAATGATATACGAATATGCACTCAAGCTTGAAGACAAATACGATTATATTACCGTAAAGTATATCAACAGCATTGAAAATCCCGATGCCGTTGAGCCTTATCTGTCCTCCACCATTCCTCAGGTATATACCACCGACGTGGTTATCACCAACGGAGCGGCATTCCGCTGTTACAATATGGAGAAATTCTATACCTTTGACACACAGACCGATACGGTATTCGCCTTCAATGCGGAATACCGCTTCGCCACCGCTATGATGCAGCTTTCATATGACAATATGCTTGCCTGCTTCACGGTGGGTCACGGCGAGACAACCTCCTCCTCCGAAATGCACGGTCTCTTTACAGAGGCGGGCTTTGAGGTAAGAGATATCGACCTTTCAAAGGAGGACATCCCCGAGGACACAAGAGTTCTTATCATCAATTCCCCCATATACGACTTTGCAGGTGCATACGACGAGGTAAACGAGATAGACAAGGTTGACAGATATCTTGACGGCATGGGCAATTTGATGGTATTCACAGATCCCTCTGCAACCACGGATCTGCCCAACCTCAACGAATATCTCACCGAGTGGGGTATTTCCTTCACACCCGCCTATATTGAAGACAAGGAACATTGCATTGACACCTACGGTCGTTCTGTTATTGCACAGTATACAGCCGAGGGTGACGGTGCTTCCCTTAACAAGCCTCTCCGCGAGCTTGAAAATCCCCCTAAGACAATAGCATCAAACGCTATGCCTATAGAAGTCCTCTGGACTGCTCATAACGGCATCGGAGTTTCTTCAATTCTGGATACCTATGATACCGCAACTGCGTACTCCATTGCGGATAATTCTCCCGTGAAGCAGGGATCAATGCCCCTTATGACGGTATCCATGAAAACAACTGTAGGAGAGAACAACGAAAAGTATTATAACTATGTTCTCTGCTCTGGTACAAAGTCCTTTACCGACGAAAAATATCTTAACGGCTCCACCTACGGTAATTCGGATATCATCTACGCTTCGATGCGTGCCTTCGGTAAGGAGATGGTTCCCGTTGATCTTGATTTCAAGGTATTTGACGATCTTGCCCTTGATATCGAGCTTAACGCCGCAAGCACCTGGACAGTGGTGCTTACAGCTCTCTTCCCTACGGTAATTCTGGTCGTAGGTGCAGTAATTCTTATCAGGAGAAAACATTTATAATATGCTGAAAAAACAAAAGCTGCTGATAATTACAGCCTCTTCTCTTGCCGTGATCTTATTAATTTCCTTGATTTTTATCGTCAATCCTATGCTCAACAAGCCTGCGGAAGAGGAACCCACCGAGCTTCGTGACGGAGAAACTTATAGCGAGGCTTACGGTAAGATAATGGTATTTAATAAGATAGAGCAGGCTGATATAAAGGAAATAAAGATTCATAACGAGCATGGAGATTTCGGATTCCATCAGGACAGCAAGGGCCAGTTCTATATGACAGGCTATGAGGGAACCTCCTTTGGCTCTGCAGAATTTACCTCCCTCGCGGCATCGGTACGTCTGCCTATGGCAATAAACCGTGTCACCGAGGATGTCTCTGATCTCAAAAAGTACGGACTTGACCCGGCAGATGACCCTGCCTACTATATCGTGACCGATAAAAGCGGAACCTCCCATAAGATGTATATCGGCAATCCTCTCCCCACAAGCGGCGGATACTATGCAATGCTTGATGGCAGAGATATCGTTTATGCACTTGATTCCACATCCAAGTATGTTCTTATGCCTAAGGAAAGCTTTGTTACCCCTTTGCTTTCCCTGCCCACAAGCTCTGAGGATTATTACAAGGTAGAAAGATTCTCCTTCACCAAAGATTCAGAGGTGTTTGTTGATATAGAGTTTATGAGTGAGCAGGAGCGCACCAAAACAGCATCCACAACGTATTACAAGATGCTTGAACCCGGTGATTACGTTCCCTCTGCCTCAAATTATGACCATATCCTGAAGAAATTCAATGCCTTTGAAGGTACGCAGACCCTTGCCTTCGGCAACATAAAGGATGCTATGACCGAAGAAGAGCTGAAGGAGTTTGGTCTTGACAAGCCTAAGTATATGGTTTACTACCGTTATTCCGGAGTAGACAACTATGTTCTTGTAAGCGAAAAGAACGAGGACGGCAGCTATAATGCGTATTCCGTGCTCTTCAATATCGTTGCAAAGGTAGATGCCGAGACCCTTGATTTCCTTGAATGGGAATTTATAGATTTTGTCGACAAGCCTATGTTCCAGAAGAATATCAACGATATTGCTTCTATTGAAATAATCGGCAACGACGTTCACGAGACCTTCAATATTACAGGCATCGACAAGACTCTTGCCGTTACTCCTCAAAGCACACTTAAAGCATTCAACGAAGAACAGCTTACATCCTTTAAAAAGCTGTATATCAAGCTCCTATCCCTTTCCCTTGAGGATTATACCGAGTCTGACTCCACCGATGAATGGATAATGACCTTCAAGGTAAAAACACGGGGCGGAGTTGAGTATGAGTATTCTTTCTACAGCTACTCTACCAGACGCTGTTATTACACGGTGAACGGTAAGGGTGAGTTCTACGTATTACGCGACCGTGTGGAAAAGATCCTTTCCGACACCGAGCTTATAATGTCCGGAGGTGTGATCACAAGTGACCCGAGTTAAGCTCATCTCCCTTATACTCGCTCTTGTATTTCTGTTCTGCGGATGCAGCAAGGGCAGGACTGTACTGACCATCGGCGATACGGAGATAGATTACGATACCTACCGTTATTTCTACCTTAACTACAAGGCGGAAAATCCCGACCATACAGAAGAACAGCTCTATACCCTTGTAACCGACGCCATCTCTATGGATGTTGCTCTTACCCTGCTGGCAAAAAGCCAGGACGTGGGTCTTAATAAAAAAGAGCAGGAATCTGTAGATGACTACGTGGAAAATGCCATAAGTGAATACGGCGGTAAACAGGAGTTTGAAAAGGCTCTCGGAGAGGCTCATCTCACCGAAAAGCTTTTCAGACATTTCCACTCACAGAAGATACTTGAAAACAAGCTCCGTGAGTATATGTACAATGAGATGAATAATATCATCAAATCCGACGATGCCACTCTTGATGCCGACATTAAGAAAAACTTTATGGCTGCAAAGCAGGTGCTTATCCGTAACGATGAGGGCGACAGCAAGGTAAAAAATAAAGCCTTAGCTGATGATATACTGCAAAAAGCCGTGAACGGTGATGACTTTGATTCCCTTATCAAGGAATACAGCGAGGATACCACCGCCGTAACCGACTATACCTATTATTTCACCTACGGTCAAATGGTAGAAGCCTTTGAAAAAGCGGCCTCCGATACCCCTATAGGTAGAGTTTGCGAATACGTAGCAGAGTCAGAGGTGGGATATCATATCGTTATGAGAATGCCCCTTAACGAGGAATATATAGATAACCACTATGAGGAGCTGAGAACGGCATACAAAGCAAGATGCTTCAACGATATGAGAAAGACCCTGACAGAATCCTTTACTGTGGAAAAATCAGAAGATTTTGATTCTATAAATTTTAATGAATAAGCTTTTTATAACAGACCTTGACGGAACACTTCTTGATTCTGACGGCAAGGTCAGCGAAAAAACAAAGGAAATATTGAACGCCCTTACAAGCAAGGGCGTTTCTTTTGCTGTAGCTACGGCAAGGACCATACTCTCCGTTTCAAATCTTCTTGACGGTGTTAACATTACCTCCCCTTCGGTTCTGATGAACGGAGTCTGCACCTACGACATAGCAAAGCGTAAATATCTGCATTGCCATTATATAGACCCCGCAGCTACTGCAGAATACGTCAAGGCTGTGTCGGGCAGAAAAGATATTTCTCCTTATATCTATACCATAAAGGACAACGAGCTCTGCGCCTACTACGAAAATATGGACACCGAGCCTGCAAGGAGTTTTGCCGAGGAAAGAAGAAAAAGATACGGCAAAAATTTTATACAGGTGGATTTCAAAAAGCTTGATCCTACCTATGCGGTGTACTTTACCATGTGCGGTAAAAAAGAATCTATAGAGCCTTATTATCATAAGTTAAAGAATACTCTCGGCCTATACGTTACCTTCTACCGAGATACCTATGACACAAGCATATATTATCTTGAAATGTGTTCGGACAAAGCCTCTAAAGCAGGAGGAATAAGATATCTCCGTGAGCATTACGGCTTTGATAAGATATACTGCTTCGGAGACAATACCAACGATATACCGATGTTTGAAGAAGCAGACTTCAGATATGCCGTTTCCAATGCTGTTGATGAATTAAAGGCTATTGCTGACGAAATAATCTTATCCAACAACGAGGACGGAGTTGCCGTTAAAATAAAGGAGTTATGCCGATGAAATACACACATATTCTTTGGGACTTTAACGGTACCATAATAAACGACGTGGAGACGGGCATAATCAGTCTTAATACCCTTCTCACCCGCCGTAATATGCCTACCATTGATTCGGTGGAGCAGTATCACAGCGTTTTCACCTTCCCTATCACAAAATATTATGAAAACGTTGGCTTTGATTTTTCTGTTGAGCCTTACGATAAGCTGGCTATCGAATGGGTAAAGGAAAACGAAATAAATATAAGAAAAGCCCGTCTGTGCGACGGGGCAAAAGAGGCTCTTGAATTTTTCAAAAACAAGGGGGTCCGGCAGATAGTCATCTCGGCAACCGAGGTGAACCATCTTAGGGGACATATAGAGCATCTTGGTATTACTGACTATTTTGAGGAGATACTGGGACTTGACAACATCCACGCCGAAAGCAAGGTCAAGCTTGGTATAGATTGGCTTGAACGCCACCCCGATGCCGTTCCGCTTATGATAGGAGATACAATACACGACGCCGAGGTTGCAAGGGAGATAGGCTGTGACTGCTTTCTCTGTGCTACGGGGCATCAGAGCCTTGATACCATAAGTAAGGTTGGTGTGCCGACCTTTAGCGGATTGAAAGAGCTTATAGTTACATTGTAACCGTTTCTTTCTGTCGATATGTTCGCCTATGGCGAACTCGATATGTTTGTCTTTCGACAAACTCGATATCTGCCTTTGTCAGTCGATATGTTTTGCCTTAAGGCAAAACGATAAGGACGCCAAAAGGCGTCCTTATTTATGGAAAAGTTTTTTAGAAGTATAGGTAGGCTCACAGGTAAGGTTGATACCCAGCTTACGGTAGATATCGTCATCCACCTGAGCAAGCATTACCGTTGAATGGGCTTCACAGCCACGCAGACATTCAAGCTTTGAGTAAGCTAACTTTGCCTCCTCGTTCATCGTAGCCGATATAGACAGTGCTATGAGGGTTTCGTCTGAATGAAGTCTGGGGTTATGGTTGCCGAGGGTCGTTACCTTGAGCTTCTGCACAGGCTCGATAATTGCGGGGTCGATAAGCTTTACCGGCTTTTCAAGATCCGCATATGCCTTGACCGCATTGAGAAGCGCGGCAGAGGCTGCTCCCAGAAGAGCCGAGGTCTTGCCTGTCACTATTCTTCCGTCGGGAAGCTCTATTGCTACAGCAGGCTGGTTGTCGGTTGCCTCCGAGCGTTCTATCGCAGCACGAACCACGGGACGGTCCTCTTCGGTTATATGCGCCTGACGCATAAGGCTCTCTACCTTCTGCACCGCACTGTCAGCACAGTTGCCCTTCTTCTTCTGACACAGAGTTTTAAAATATCTTCTTATGATCTCGTCGTTGGATGCCTGTCTTGCGGCATCGTCGTCAACGATACAGAAGCCTGCCATATTTACACCCATATCGGTAGGTGACTTATAAGGACTTTCTCCCCATATCTGCTCAAATATCGCATTGAGTACGGGGAATACCTCTACGTCACGGTTGTAGTTTACCGTGGTAACTCCGTAAGCCTCAAGGTGATAGGGGTCTATCATATTAATATCGTCAAGATCGGCTGTTGCCGCCTCGTATGCAAGGTTAACCGGATGCTTTAAGGGGAGATTCCAGATGGGGAAGGTCTCAAATTTTGCATATCCTGCCTTGACACCGCGCTTATGCTCGTGGTATAACTGTGACAGACAGGTTGCCATCTTTCCGCTTCCCGGTCCGGGTGCGGTGAGGATAACCAGCGGACGGGTGGTCTCGATATATTCGTTCTTTCCGAAGCCCTCGTCGCTTACGATATGCTTCACGTCATAGGGGTAACCCTCGATAGGATAGTGTAAGAACACCTTGACGCCAAAGCCCTCAAGCTTTGCCTTGAAGGAGTTTACTCCCGCCTGACCGCGGTACTGGGCGATACACACACTGCCTACGTAAAGACCGCAGGCACGGAAAGCATCTATAAGACGTAATACGTCAACGTCATAGGTAATGCCGATATCGCCTCTGACCTTATTGTTCTCGATATGCTCGGAATTGATAACGATAACTACCTCAGCCTCGTCCTTCATCTTAAGAAGCATCTGAAGCTTACTGTCAGGCTCAAAGCCGGGCAGAACTCTGGAGGCGTGAAAATCGTCAAAAAGCTTACCGCCGAATTCAAGGTAAAGTTTACCGCCGAATTTGCCGATACGCTTGCCGATCTCCTCGGACTGCCGTCTGATATATGCGTCGTTGTCAAAGCCTTTTCTGAACATACCGTTCACCCCAATCAATAAAAATACAAATATAATTCTATCATATTTGAAATTAAAAGTCAACATCAGAAAGGAAGATTATGCAGACTTACAAATTTGTTGCCACCTGTCTTTTCGGTCTGGAAAAGCTCTTGGGTGAGGAAATAGATGCCTTAGGCTATAAGCGTCTTGAAACTATAGACGGACGCGTTACCTTTGAGGGTCCTATAGACGCCGTTGCTCGCTGTAATATCAATCTCCGTGTAGCGGAGAGGGTATTTATACTTGTAGGACAGTTCCCCGCCCCCACCTTTGACGCGCTCTTTGAAGGCACAAAAGCCCTTGCTTGGGACGAATGGATACTGGAGGAGGACGAGTTTCCCGTAACAGGTCACAGCGTCAAAAGCAAGCTTACATCTATCCCCGACTGCCAGAAGATAGTTAAAAAAGCTATAGTTGACAGCTTAGCCAACGTCTACGGAATAGAGCACTTCGTTGAAGAAGGAGCAAAGGTAAGAGTAGAGTTCTTTATACTGAACGATATAGCCACTCTTATGATCGACACCAGCGGTACACCCCTGTTTAAGCGAGGCTACCGTACAGAGTCAAACGCAGCTCCTCTGCGTGAGACCCTTGCCGCCGCTCTGGTCAAACTCTCACGTCCCAGAGATAACGTTCTCACCTGGGACCCCTTCTGCGGCTCGGGTACCATACCGATAGAAGCAGCAATGCAGATGACCAATACTGCGCCGGGTATAAACCGAAGCTTTGCCGCTGAGGATTTCTTTACCCTTCCTATGGACATCTGGTCAAGAGCAAGAGAGGAAGCAAGAGATAACATCATAAAGACCGAATTTGAGGCTTGGGGCAGCGATATAGACCCTAAATGCATAGAGATCGCAAACACCAACATAAAACGCGCAGGTATGGAAAACAACGTCAAGGTCTTTGTCCGTGATGCACTTAAGATCGAAAAGGGAGAGCGCAGAGGTACTGTCGTTTGTAATCCGCCATACGGTGAAAGACTGATGGATAAGCAAACCGCAGAAAGGCTCTACCGCTCTATGGGTGAGCATTTTAAGACCCTTGATCCCTGGCAGATATATATTATTACCTCCCATCCTTATTTTGAAAAATTCTACGGCAAAAAAGCGGATAAAGTAAGGAAATTATACAACGGAATGATTAAATGTAATTACTATCAATATTTTAAAAAACATTGACTTTCAAAAGTGTTTTTGTTATAATTTATTCATAAATCCAAGGAGGAAGTATTATGAAAAGATTTATTTCATTGTTCCTCATCGTTGCAATGGCAGTATGTGCTTTTCCTGTCGGCATCATAGCCGAGGACAGCACCCTTCCCTTCACCGATGTTAAGGAAAATTACTGGTTCTATGACGCAGTTAAGTATACCTATGAAGAAGGTATCTTCAAGGGTACAGATCCCGAAGGCAAGATCTTTGCTCCCGCAAAGAATATGACGAGAGCCGAGCTTGTTATGACCCTCTTCCAGCTTACAGGCGTTGACAAGGAAGGCTATATGGGCGAAACAGGCTTCAACGACGTTTCCTCTAAATCCTGGATGAGCTATGCAGTAAAATGGGCTGCAGAAAAGGGCTACGTTTCGGGCGTAGGTAACGGCAGGTTTAATCCCCAGGGCAACATCACACGTCAGGAGTTTGCCTGCATACTCTACCGTTTTGCAAAGGATTATTTCCTTACCGATGACGTTGATGCTTCCGTTCTTGCAGCATTCCCCGACGTTGATACCGTGGCAAGCTGGGCAAAGCAGTCTCTTGAATGGGCAACCGATGCCGCTATCATAAGCGGTGTGGAGCTTCCCGACGGTACCGATGTGGTTTCTCCCAGAGGTACTGCTACAAGAGCTCAGGCGGCTCAGATGCTTATGACCTTTATAAAAATGTTCGACGGTGAGTCTGCTGACGGCAGGGTCAACCGTGACCTTGTGTTTGCGGTTAAGAATACCGCTTATACCGAACCCAGAAATATCATCTATATGATAAGCGACGGTACAGGCTTCAATATAATCGAAGCGGCTGAAAACATCTATCACGAAAGCCTGTATATGGATAAGCTGGCGATGAACTATATTCCTCACCAGACTCATCAGACCACCTATTCTACAAGTAACTACATCACAGATTCCGCGGCAGGCGGAACGGCTCTTGCTACGGGTATCAAGACAGCCAACGGCGCTATTGCCGTAGATTCAGAGACCCGTACCGAGCCCTATAAGACCGTACTTGAGCTCGCGGCAGAAAAGGGCAAGAGCACAGGTATTATAGCTACAAAGTCGGTTACAGACGCAACTCCCGCTTCATTTACCGCTCATGCATATGAAAGAGGCTTCCACGATGAGATCGCTCAGGAACAGACCGAGAAGATGATCTCCGGAGAGCTTGACCTCGTTATGGGCGGCGGTGAAATGTACTTCGATACCGACTACTGTATTGAAAAAGGCATAAACTTCACCACCAAGAAGGAAGAGCTTTCATCTACCTCACTTCCCTTCTTAGGACTTTATGAGATGGATGCTATGGATACCTTTGATCCCGAGATGCCTACACTCTCCGAGATGACCGACAGAGCCATTGAGCTTCTTTCTGAGGACGAGGACGGCTTCTTCCTGATGGTAGAAGGCTCGCAGGTAGACGTATTCAATCACGATAACAAGCTTCAAGAGGCTGCTCACGAGCTCTATGAATTTGACGCAGCCGTAGCATCGGCACTTCGTTTTGCCGTTGAGAACCCCGATACCGTGATAATCATTACCGCTGACCACGAAACGGGCGGTCTCTATATCCCCGCTGAACCCACACCCGAAAATATCGTTGAAGGCTCCATATACACCACGGGCGGACACACCGAGCGTGCGGTTCCCGTATATGCTCTGGGTAAGGGTGTCCAAGAGCTTAACGGCATTCTCGAAAACGTTGATCTTGCCGCATTTGTTGCAGGTCTTTTAGGTGAGGAGGATTTCGGTGTAAAGAGCACCCACCACACCCTTATTGATGAAACGAACAAAAACGTTATCACCGAAGTAAACGACTTTGCATCCGAGACCGAAAACGGTATCAGGGTAGTATACTCCGCCGAAAACAGAGACCTCGTTATCCCCTGTTCAGAGCTTACGGATATAACGTCCGCGGTAAAGAACGTAAGAGCGATACACGTTGAGATCACCAACGTCGGAGACAGCATCATCGACGCTCCTATCCTTACTTTTGAAACCTCAGACGGCGGTACGGAGGATGCTATCCCCCATCACGAATACGTGCAGCCCGGTCAGAGCGTTACCCTTGCGTATATAATCCACCACGGTCTTTGGTCAGACTACCTGTTTGCCGAATGTTCTAATCTCTATCTCGGCTACGGCAGCGATGTTGACGCTGAATTTGAGATAGGTAATATTTACGTAACAGACAGAGCTTTGGAATCATAACCGTAAAATATTATATAATTACCCCCTGTATTTCACTTCGAAATACAGGGGGATTTAATTTATTCTGCAATTATAATATAACTGTATATCTCCTGCTCACCGTTGATGGTATATATCTCGGTATCGGGAGATTTTTCTTCGATACGGTTCTTTATCGCCTCGGTCTCCTCAGGGTCAGAATCCTTACCGTACACAAGGATACATATGGGATGATCGGTAAAGTCCATATTATCCACAAGTGACAGGGTGGCATCCTTTCTTTCCTTCTCGCAGGCGAGAATTTCCTTGCCTACAAAGCCAATATAATCACCTGTATGCACCTGTACGTCCTGCATATCCGCATCCCTTACACAACGGGATATCTCAGCTGTAACGACGTTCTCCATAGAGAAGTTAAGATCCGCGACGATGGCATCCGTGTCTCCACAGGAGGTGTCCATCATAGAAAGGGCCGCGTAGCCGTCACCGATAGTCTTACTCTCGATAACACGCACGTCCGAATCCTTATACATACTTGCCGCCTGTTTTGCCGCAAGAATTACATTGCCGTTGTTAGGAAATACAAATATCGTATCGGCATTGCAATCGTCAAAGGCCCGTAAGAAATCCTCTGCCGAGGGATTCATCGACTGTCCGCCGTCTACAATGATGTCTGCACCAACCTCACGGAAGGTCTGCTGGATACCGGCACCGCAGGCAGCCACCACTACACCGTATTCTTTACGGTTCTCGGGAGAGGGCTTAGCCTTAAGACCGCTGTCGATGGTATTATTATGCTGGAGGGACATATTCTCTATCTTGATCTTTAAGAACTCACCGTACTGCTGGCAGAAGCACAGCACCTTGTCGGGAGTCATAGTATGAACGTGAACCTTCAGAATACTGCCCGTCTTGACCGCCGCAACCGAGTCACCTATCGAGGTAAGATAATCGGTCACCGTCTTTACGTTAAATGCGGCGATATCGGTCTTGGCGTTTTGAAGTCTTACCAGAAGCTCGGTACAGTAACCGAATTCAAGAACACTGTCCTCGGTAAAGAGATCGGGATTGATAGTATTCTCCGCTGCCTGGGTAAGGGGAATATCTGAACCCTCCTCGCCGTCGATAAGCATTCTTCTCATACCGCGAAGGATATATATAAGACCTGCTCCGCCCGAGTCAACGACTCCTGCTTTTTTGAGCATAGGCAAGCGCTCGGGAGTACGTCCGAGAGATCTTTTGGCTTCATCTACAACAAGGGTGAAAAAGCCTTCCACAGTTCTGCAGTTCTGATGTCCGCAGGCATAGTCTACCGCTTCTCTTGCTACCGTAAGTATAGTTCCCTCGGTGGGCTTCATAACAGCGCCGTAGGCGTGCTTTACGCCCTCTTTTAAGGCTGTCATAAATTCGGGAACGCCTGCTGCGTCAACACCCTCAAGACCTGCTGCGATTCCGTCAAAGAACTGTGAGAGGATAACTCCGGAGTTACCTCTTGCTGAAAGAAGCATTCCGTCAGCCGCCTTACGCGCAACAACCGAGATGGACTCGTTCTCCTCCTTTACAGCCTCAACACCGCCCATAAAGGTGAGAAACATATTGTCGCCGGTATCACCGTCGGGTATGGGAAACACGTTAAGATTGTTTATTTCATCTATATGCTTATGGAGTCGCAATGCGCCGCGATGAAGCATCTTGGCATATATAACTCCATCTATCTTCTGTGGTATCGTCATTATTACACTCCTATGTTATCTTTCGTTACCCAGGAAGAAAAGAGCTATGGTTCCGGGACCTGAATGAGCTCCTATAACCGGTCCTGTATATACTACCTTGTCAACGGTAGCACCGTGCTGTTCCTTGAGCATAGTCTTAACCGTCTCAACGTCTGCATCACAGTCTGCGTGGCAGATGAATATAGGACCGTCCTTATCTATTACGCTCTCGCTGAACTTGTCAACCAGACCCTTAAGAGCAGCCTTACGTCCCCTTGCCTTGAATACGGGAACAAGGTGTCCTTCGTTGTCAACGTGCATAACAGGCTTTATACCAAGGACTCCGCCTACGAATGCTGCTGCCGCACTGATACGTCCGCCTCTCTTGAGATAAACGAGATCGTCAACGGTAAACCAATGACAGAGCTTGAGCTTATTGTCCTCAAGATACTGAGCAACCTCGTCAAGGCTCTTGCCTTCGTCACGCTTCTGTACTGCAAGATATACAAGAAGTCCCTGACCTGCAGAAGCGGCAAGAGTATCTACGCATACTACCCTGTTGTCGGGATAGATCTCAGAAAGCTGTTTTGCGGCGATAGCTGCCGAGTTGCAGGTGGTGGAAAGACCTGTAGAAAATCCGATATAGAGAATATCCTTGCCTGCCTTAAGATCTTCCTCAAAGGCACGCTTGAAGCTCTCGGTGTTTACGGCGGCGGTCTTTGCAACTGCGCCCTCTCTCATTCTGTTATAAAAACCAACGGGCTCAACTTCATCGTTGAGAAGTACCTTTCCCTCGTCCTCAAAGGTGAGACTAAGGCTTATATGCTTAACCTTCCATTCTTTAAGACTGGGTACATCGATATCGCAAGCCGAATCAGTGTAGATGATATATTCGGTCATTTTAATGTCCTCCGTTTTTATATACTTATATTTATATTACTCTATTATAATACATTATTTTTGCAAAATAGTCACGAAACTCTTACACGATCCCTCTATACACCGAAAACACCGACAGTAGAGTGCACGAAAAGCAACTCTACTCACAGTAGAAACCCTTGTAAATACTACTTGCAATCGGTGTAAAAATATGTTATAATATACATAGTAAACATAAACTACAGATCAACCGATTTCTATGCGGTAGACTGATTCTATTTTCGGTGGTGATAATTATTAAGGATCTTAAGCCTGTTATAGCCAAAAATATTGCCGAGCTTCGCCGCGCAAATGATATAACTCAGGCAGAGCTGGCAGAAAAACTAAACTATTCTGATAAAGCGGTCTCCAAGTGGGAAAGAGGAGAATCTGTCCCGGACATTATGGTTTTAAGTGAGATCGCTGATATATTCGGCGTTACGGTAGATTACCTGCTGACCGAGGAAAAAACTCCTCCCGCAGAGCTGGTGGAAAGCGATATCAAGCTATTAAAGAAAAACAGGATCATCATAACGGCAATGTCTCTGTTTTTAGTTTTATTGGTATCCACCTTTGCCTTTGTTATAATGAATATGGCAATGGAGTTCAGATATTGGCACTTTCTCAGCTATCTGTACGCCCTGCCCGTTTGCTCGGTAATACTTATTGTGTTTAACAGCATATGGTTCAACACACGGTATAATTTCGTGTATATATCTATGCTTATGTGGTCATTTTTAGCGGCAATAATACTTACGTTCCTTGCCTGCGGTATCAATATCGCAATGCTGGCAGCAGTAGGTATCCCGGGGCAGATCATAATCATAATGTGGTCTCAGCTTAAGTTCACAAGCAAGAAGCTGGTAAGCAAGCTGAAGAGTAAGAAGCAAAGCGACAACGAACCAATAAAGAAATAACGGCTTTATAACAGCCGTTATTTTTTGTTAACGTATAGGAACCGCGTTGCGGCGTATGATAGACAAAAGGTACTGTTTGAGCTTCAGAGTACAGTTTGGATGGGGCAACTTTCCCCTTTTATCCATCTGTTTTATCAGCACATTTCACCCTTAAGCTGTGTTCCGCCGAGG
Source organism: Clostridia bacterium (assembly GCA_017416185.1). Lineage (GTDB taxonomy): Bacteria > Bacillota > Clostridia > Oscillospirales > CAG-272 > RGIG7300. The sequence continues at coordinate 45,900 of JAFQDF010000003.1, read as the reverse complement.
ATATGGAAATGAAGGTGCTTTACGGTCTGGCAAGCATCGTCACCGCAGTTTGAAACAACGCGGTAACCGTTTACGATTCCCGCCGCCTTTGCTATCTCGGGGATCTTGGTAAAAATATGTGCCACAACGTCTGCGTTGTCGGTGTTCACCTCGTCCATAGATGCTATATGAGTCTTGGGGATGACCAGTATATGCACGGGAGCCTGGGGTGCGATATCGTAGAAGGCAAATATCTTATCGTCCTCATAAGCTTTTTTAGAGGGGATAGAGCCCTCGATTATTTTACAGAATAAACAGTCCATAGTTTTAATCTCCTTGCGTTTTAATAACTATATAATAGCATATAAAAAGAACTTTGTCAAACGACAAAGTTCTTTTATTTATGTTACTCACATTTCGTGTGATTTGAATAACTGAGCTATAGTGTGCAGTTTGGGTGGAGTAACTTACCCTTACTTCTTCTTCTTCTTTATGATGATAACCACAACAACTGCTGCAACTACAACAACTGCTGCTACGATACCGATGATAAGACCGATGTTGGAGCCGCCTTCAGCAGGAGTATCGGTAGCGGTAGCGGTATCGTCATTGCCACCCTCTGTTACAAGGTTACCGTCAGCATCATATCTTACAGTACCCTTGCTCTTCTTGGTGGTGTCATCCTCCTCAGGCTCCTCTTCGGTTACCTTTGTGGTGGTTTCGGGTGCCTCAGTAACAGGCTCGGTTGCCTTAGGCTCGGTTTCGGGAGCAAAGCCGGTCGCATCACCCATAGCCAGCTTAAGACCGTAGGATCTGATCTCAGCTCCGCCGGAGCCCCAGCCCTGACCGTCATCATGTACAAGAGGAATAGAGATATTTCTGGAAAGTGTGAATACGTCACCCTCAGCTACCTCGACAGCACTGTCCTTAAACACTGCAACATCCTCAGAAAATACAGCACGGTCCATATACATAACACCTACGTTACTTACAGTACCGGGAGCTGTAATCTCATCAACAGTAAGCTGAACGTCACCGCCGGAAACTCCGAGAATATCGTCAATAATAATATCCCAAGGAATCATACACTCGAGTGCCCAACCTGTAGTAGTGGTTTTTGCAGCACCCTTTACAGAATCGGTAATATCAGATCCGTTGTACTTTGAACGGTAAACTTTAAACGCACCGCCCTCAAGAATACTCATATTGTACCATGCGGAAAACTCTTCGCCCATACCTATTTCATTGCAAGCACCCATAGGGTCGATACAAAGAGTGAACACGTCACCGTTATATCCGTATTCGATATCACCGTTGTCATCAGGCTCGTCCTCGCCCGTAGAGATAACCATAGTAGGATCGGTAATATCAGCTGCTACGTAGATACCTGCGGTATCCCAAGCGAAGTATACGTTACCTGTGATAAGGCAACGGCTGGATGAACCCCACATATGAGGCATATTGGTGTAGTCGATATACTTAGCATCAGACCAACCCTCGCCTGTGGAAATATTTCCATCGATTGTGGGTGTGTTGTTCTTAGCTACAAGAGAACCGATGTCGGCATTCTGGGGGAACTCCATAGATGCCAGGTGGCTTTCATCATAAGCAAGTACAGACACAGATGAAAGTATGAGCATAACTGCGATGAGCATGCATACGATCGTCTTTTTCATAAATTGTTTCCTCCGTTAATTATAATCGAAATTTAACTTATTACATTATATCATTTATATGTTAAATATACAAGACCTAAAATTAAATTTATTCAAAAAAACCTCCTGCAAAAGCAGGAGGTTTTCGTCTATAAGGAAATTACCCTATTAATCGTTAATGCCGCGGAAATCGTCGTAACCCTTGAACATTACAGTTGCCTGTGCTCTGGTTGCAGTGCCGTCGGGTGTAAGATAGTTTACGCCGTCCTTTGCAACACCGGAGATAAGACCTGCATTAACTGCCCATTCTACAGATTCCTTAGCCCACTCACGTACGCTTGCACCATCGGGGAATACAGAGAGATCCGCTCTGCCCTCTACGTTGATACCGTTCTTCTCAGAGTATACGTAGAAGAATCTTGCAAGCTGTGAACGTGTGATCTGGTTATTAGGACCGAACTTAGTCTCGGAAATACCGGAGGTGTAACCCTTCTCTACTGCCCAACATACAACCTTGTTGAACCAGTGAGCAACCTTTACGTCCTCAAAGCCGGAGTCGGTCTGGGCATACTGCTCAAGATCAACACCGTCGAGCTTAGCAAGCATTACGAGGAACTGAGCTCTTGTGATGTTACCGGTAGGAACAAATGTATTCTCTGTCATACCTGCAACGTAGCCGCGCTTTACACAGTATTCTACTGTGGATGCGAACCAGTGATTGTCCTTAACGTCGATGAAGGGGTTTACGTATTCAACGAGAGGAAGTTCCTCTGTCTCAACAGCCTCACCGCATACGGTACAGTAAAGAACCTTAACGCCGTGTACAAAATATGTAGACTCAGACTCGATTACCCACTCGTCAGCGGGAGTATGTGTGCCGTTTGCGGGGATCTCCTTGATCTCTACAGACTCACCGCAGAAGGTACAGAACTTAGCCTCAATACCGTTTTCGGTACAGGTGGGAACAGCCATAAGTACCCAGTTATTGTTTGTAACGTCCTCGTGAGTGTGAGGAGTTTCAAGGGGATAACGTATAGTGTTGCCTTCATCGTCCCAGCTTACAGTAGAGGACATTGCGTAACCGTCAAAGTCAACTGCAGACTCGCCGCAGATGGAGTTGATAACAAAGGAGGAAGCGGAAAGGCTTTCTACTGCGTTATCGGGATTAGCGATAGTAGGAGAGTGTGCCGCTACAACGAAGCTGTAGATAGCATCCTCGGACTGGCTGTTTATAACGTCACCCATATCAAAGATATTAGCGAAGTTTTCCCAGTCGATGTTAAAGCCTGCAGAAAGGTAGGTATTACCTGTCTCGGGATCTTTTTCATAGAATGTTTCAAATGTGATAGGATCGCCCATCTTGATGGGGAAGTCAAGGTATACTACCTTATCACACCAGTGGTTACCGCCGCTTCGAACCGACCAGAATACGATATCGTAGTAACCGTCATCGGGTGTACCCATAGGATTGCCGTTAAGAGGCATATAGTCCATAAGAGTAAAGCTGATGGTATGTTCCTTGATCATATCCGTCTTGGTCTCTCTGCCCCAGATGTTACCGTAACGGTAAACCTCGTTTGCGAGAATACCTGCATAATACTCGGGAAGATTCTTTGTAGCGTGACCTGCAGCATACTCTGTAGCGTAATTATACTTATCGTACATATTGGTAAGAGCAAAGCTGAAGCTCTCGGGGTACTGATCAGGGAAATTCTCGTTGAGAGCAACGGGAGTAACTGTAGCATTGAAGCCGTTAATAGATGTCTTATGCTTGTTGATCGCCTTGGTTACGGTGTTGTGAGAAGCGTTAAGACCGGTCATAAGTGAGTAGTCCTTAACAAGGACAGAACCGTCGTCGTTGAGAACTGCGTCAACCATAGGAGCCTCTTCAAGGCCGGGAATAATGGATATACCGTTGGTAGCAGTGATCTCCCAATCCTCGATAACGTCATCAAGGCCGGAATAAGCATATTCCTTGGTTGTGGAGTAGTCACATCTTGTACAGTCGCTGGTCTTAATACCTGCAGCCTCGGGGGTTGCAACTGTGGTAACGTACCAGTCGTCCATATTGTGACCGAGCTCCTTTATCCACTCGTCGGTATGATGATCACATCTGGAGCAATCCTTGATCTCACGGCCCTTAGTGGTACAGGTGGGATCATAAGACTTCTCGGTATCAAGCTTCATATCGTGACCGAGAGCAGCAATACGCTCAGAATATACGTTACCGCATCCGCAACGGAATACCTTTGCACCGTCCTCGGTACAGGTAGCGTCGATAGTCTCTGTCTCATATACGTGCTCGTGGTCTGCGGGGAAGGTCTCACCCTTCCAGTCTGCAACGGGAACAGTATTGATGTTCTTTACTGTGTAGTCACATCCGTGATCGGTGATATACTGATCCTTGATGGATACAGCACCTACGGTGAGGTAACCTGACTCAACCTCGCGAAGACCGGTAAGATCGATATCGTTTCTCGCATAGGTCATAGAACCGAGATATCTCTCTGTCTTCTGAGCATAGTCGTCATTGGTAAGTGCGGGATGGCTGGTACCGTCAACATTAGCATCGGGATAATAACCAATGATAGGTGTATCGATGTCATCACCGGAGGTTCTCTTACCCTTATAGTAATCGGTGCCGTTGATGTTAACGATATAACCGTGAGTCTCATCAGCTCTTACGTTGATTACAAGACCGTAAGTAAGGTCAACCTCCATAAATCTGGAGGAGATACCGGAGGAGTCACCCTTGGGATCCTGAGGACTGTTTCTGGATGTGAAAGACCAACGGTAACCGGGGTGGCCGTCGTTCTGGTTGATATAGGAACCGTCATAGTAAACGATGTTTACGTTGGAGGCTGTCTTTGTGCCGTCATATTCGCCGTAGCTGTTGGAAACGGAAACGTAGAGAGCCTTGCCTGTGATGTTTTCGGTCTTTGCATTTGCAACCGGAACACCGGGGGTAGCATTGGGCGCTACGGGGATAAGGTGACGAAGACCGTTTGTACCGCTTCTTACTGCATCGCAAAGACCGGACGTATAGCTCTTGGAAGCATCGTCAAAGCCTGCAAGCTCGGTAATAGGATCCTCGGTCCAGAGTATACCTAAAGAGTTGGAATAGCCGTTGGAGTCAACCGCAAAATCAAACTGATCGGGCTGAATAACTACGGTAAGACCGTCCAGGGGAGTTGTTGCCTTGGATGTAATTGCAGAAGCGCCGTATGCACCTGCAAACTCTGCATAGGTTGCAGTATGAACGGATACTCCGCCTTCGTTTTCGGTGAAGGTAAAGCCATCATTCTTTATTTTGTAGTCGTTTGACTTGGGAGCGATGATAGCGTGGGTAGATGCTGAGTACTTACCTGCCATGGTATACCAGTTGGTAAGCACAGGGGTCTCTGCAGATACGAAGATACCCATAGGGACGATCATCGCACATACAAGAAGGACCGCAAGCAATCTCTTGATGTTTTTCATGTTTTTCCTCCTAAAAAATGGAATGTAAAATTATATTATCGGATGCAGGGGTCACCTGCATCCGAAAATTTCTTATTCTGCCTCGGTAGAGTTAAGGCCGCGGAAATCGTCGTAGCCCTTGAACATTACAGTTGCCTGTGCTCTGGTTGCTGTGCCGTCGGGTGTAAGATAGTTTACACCGTTCTTTGCAACACCGGAGATAAGACCTGCGTCAACTGCCCATTCAACAGATTCCTTAGCCCAAGAACGTACGCTTTCGCCATCGGGGAATACGGAGAGATCTGCTCTGCCCTCTACGTTGATACCGTTCTTCTCAGAGTATACGTAGAAGAATCTTGCAAGCTGTGAACGTGTGATCTGGTTGTTAGGACCGAACTTAGTCTCGGAAATACCGGAGGTATAGTTCTTCTCTACTGCCCAACATACAACCTTGTTGAACCAGTGGCTAACCTTAACGTCCTCAAAGCCGGACTCTGTTGTAGCATACTGCTCGAGGTCAACACCGTCGAGCTTAGCAAGCATTACGAGGAACTGAGCTCTTGTGATGTTACCGGTAGGAACAAATGTATTCTCTGTCATACCTGCAACGTAGCCGCGCTTTACACAGTATTCTACTGTGGATGCGAACCAGTGAGTTTCCTTAACGTCGATGAAGGGATTTACGTACTCAAGTACGGGGATATCTTCCTCAGCGAGCTTTTCGCCGCATACGGAACAGAACTGTTCCTTAAGACCCTTTTCAAAATAGGTAGCGGGGATGGTTACGGTCCACTCGGAGTTTTCGTCATGGCCTAAAGCCTCAACCTCTGCTGTCTCGATAATATGCTCGTTGCATCTTGTACAAACGAGATTCTTGGAACCCTTCTCGGTACAGGTAGGCTCAAGGGTAACTACCCATTCACCGTCATCGTGACCGAGAGCGTCAACCTCTACAACGTCACCGAGAGCTGCATCACAAAGTGAGCATACGTCCTGCTGTGTGCCCTTTTCGGTACAGGTGGGAGCAACGATATCCTTGGTAACCTTATTATGAGCCTCGGGATCTACAGCGATAGCGAGAGTCTCAATAACCTTGTTACATACTGTACAGCTGAGAGTCTTTTCACCCTCTGCAACGCAGGTAGCATCCTTGGTAACTACGTATTCAGCCGCGGGAGTATGGTCACCTGTTGCGGGGATAGCTGTCTTGGAGAGAGTCTTGCCGCAAGCTACGCACTTAACTGCCTTTTCGCCGTCAACGCCGCAGTTTGCTTCCTTTGTAACAACCTCTTCGGTCTCGGTATGCTGACAAGCAACCTCGCCCTTCCAGGTAGCTGCGTTATGAGTATTAATCTTGGTAACTGTGAAGTCACAGTTGTTAGTGGTGATGTTGGTACCTGTAGCACCTACGGTGAGGTAACCCTCAAAGTCTGCACCGAGACCTGAAAGGTCGATGTCCTTCTGTGCATAGGTCATAGAGTTAAGCCAGTTCTCGGTGAGGTTATCGTAATCCTCATCCTTGAGAGCGTAGCAGTTGTCCTCAAGACCCTCAAAGGTCTTCTGAGAACAGTCGGGATAGTAAGCGATGTATGTACCGCTGTAGTAATCCTTACCGTTAACGGTAATGATATAACCTAAGGTATCATCGGCTCTTACCTCAAGCTTGAGACCCTTGGAAAAATCGATGTTCTCATATACCTGAGATATAGGAGAATGGTCGCCGTTGGAGGATTCGCCTAAGTAGTTTCTTGCGGAGAATACCCATCTGAAGCCGTTGTGGCCGTCATTCTTGTTAACGTAGCTGCCGTTATCATAAATGATAGCAACAGAGGTAGCAATGTGATCCTCGGTATTGGAAAGTCTCTGGTTGGAGATAGTAACCACGATAGACTTACCCTCAAAGTCTGTAAGCTCGCGGAGACCGTTGGACGCAACGTCAACCGAGTTGTTAAGACCGTCGGTATATTCCTTGGAAGCATCATCAAAGGTTCCCATCTTGGTTATGGGGTTTTCCGATATAATAAAGGAAATGTTGGTAGATGCATTGTTGGAATCGCATATCATTGTCATATCATCAGGCTTAAGCTCTACGCTGAGACCGTCAAGAGGTGTCTTATATTTAGAGGAAACAGCCGCTACGGAGTATACACCCGCGTTTTCCTTGTAGGTAGCGGAATGTACCTTAATGCCGCCGTTTTCATCTGCTTTGTAATCAAAGCCTGTGGTTCTTATAGCATAACCGTCACCCTTAGGTGCGATAATGCCGAGTGTACTCTTTGAATACTTTGCTGCAAGGGGAAGCCAGTTAGCCGCTACAGTTTCATCAATGGTCAGGGGATCTGCCGCAGAAACTGCTACTGCACACATAGCAAAAAGCATTGCAGCAACACAAAGAATTGAGATTATTCTCTTGGTAAGTTTCATAATACTTGCCCTCCTATTATTTTTCGTATACATTATAGCACGAACACAAGATAAAAGAAAATGTTATTATTTAATCCAAAAATGCGACGTATTTTAATTTTATTTGTGTATAATGCATAGTTTTGTACAAAGAATTTCGGATATATTAACAATATTCGCATTTTTGTTAACCTTTTGTACACATACAAACCGTGGGCGTGCTTTTTTAATTTCAAAAACCGACATTTTTTATTCATATAAGAGTAATATCTGCACTTTAAACTATAATCATTAACGTCATTTACACGGAGGTACGTATGCCGACGGTTTCTGTCAAAAAATTCAATACTCTTACAGCAAATAAGCATACCGAGCTTGCACAGGTACTGATCAACGGTGATACTCATAGCGTACCTGATCCTAACGGTATAAATGTTTTCCGTATTGATGCAGAAGAGCCTCACGAGCTTTTCACACATAATACATTTGATATTCTCTATGCTATGGATTGTAACGCCGAGGTGAAGCTGTGCGGTAAGAGCATTCAGATGAAAAAATACAACATTATTTTTATCGCTCCCGAGGTTCCCTACCGCGTATCTGTCAGCGGTAATAATATAATGCCTGTTATATCGGTAAGAAGGGATACGGTAGGCACTCATTTCCACCGTATCAGTGTATTTGGCGGAGTTTTGTCCGGATTTATCGCTGATTCTGTATGGGGCGAGGTCTCCGCTGACTATCTGCTTTTTTCATCCCTGTCGGATACAGGAGTTGATACTGTGATCAATATGCTTATCAACGAGGAGCTTCACGGAGGGCCCAACTCCCGTATGATGAAGACTCAGCTGCTTATATGCCTGTTCGGATATCTTTGCGCCCGTCCCTCATCTACATACGAGCTGTCGAAGACAAAAATCTCCCGCAGCGAGCAGATAGCCAAGATACTTACTTACATTCAGGACAATTACCGTACCGTGACTCTCGAGAAATTAGCAGAGTATTTTCATTATACGGTTCCTTACGTAAGCAAGCTGGTCAGAAGCGCTACAGGGCTCACCTTTACCGAGATCCTCCGGGAGATCAAATTCGATGTCTGCCGTTCTCTGCTGCTCAATTCGGATCTTAAGATAAATAAGATAGCTGAGGTTGCGGGCTTTCAGAACACAGACCACTTTAACCGTGTATTTAAAAAGCATATGGGAATCACTCCCACCGAATTTAAGAAGAAGAAAAGTATTGACAAGTGATTTTGTGTAATATATAATAATATAAAATGATTTTATTTACGAAAGGAAATTTATCATGGAAGTAACAAAAGATTCAATCGTCGGCGACGTTCTTGATTTTGATAACGAAACCGCTCAGTTCTTTTTTGAGATAGGTATGCACTGCCTCGGATGCCCTGCATCCCGCGGTGAGAGCATCGAAATGGCTTGTGCAGTTCACGGTCAGGATGCTGACGCGCTGGTTGAAAAGATCAACGAGTTCTTAGACTCCAAGAAGGCATAAGCGGACACCGGTCCGCACCGACAATCGAGACTCTTACTGAATTCAAGCTGTTTGTACAGTGCCCGATTCAGAAAGTAATCTCCTACAAATGAAAGGGCGGGTGTTCCCGCCTTTTTTGATAAATGTATGAATTACAAGTTAAACAAACGCTTGCTTTGTGCTGCTTCATTTGTAGAACGCGGCGCGTCCGTGGCGGATATCGGCTGTGACCACGCCTATCTGCCCATATATCTGATAAAAGAGAATATTGCCAGCTCTGTGGTTGCCTGTGATATAAATGAAGGTCCCTGTAATACTGCAAGAGAGAATATAAGCCGTCAGGGATTAGAGAATGTAATCGCTGTAAAATGTACCGACGGGCTTTGCGGTATAGAGGATATCGCTCCCGAAAATATAGTAATATGCGGTATGGGCGGGGATCTGATCTTCCGTATAATTTCGGAATCTGCGTATACCAAGGAGAACAGACCTCTTTTGATATTACAGGCTATGACAAAGGTAAACGAGCTTCGCGCTTCTCTGCTGTATTCAGGCTATAATATCGAAAAGGAAGCTCTTGTGTACGACGACAGACTTTACGAGGTGATCGTTTGCCGTTATGACGGTATTAAAAGAGAGTGGAGCGAAGCAGAACTACTGACAGGCATACACACCGAAAAAAACGAACTGTACAAAATACATATAGACAAGCTTATAAAGCAATACACCGTTATCATCAAGGGTAAGAAAAAAGCCCTGCTTGATACGTCAAAAGAAGAAAAAATACTTGAGGAGTTACAAAATGAACGTAACCGAATTATATAAATATTTTGACGGGGCGATCCCCTGTGAACTGAGCGAAGATTGGGACAACGACGGCAGAATGCTTGTCTCCTCCGATAAGGAGATAAGGAACGTTCTCGTTGCACTGGACGTTACCCCTGAGGTAGCGGAGGTTGCTGTAAAGGGTGGATATGACCTTATAGTTACCCACCATCCTCTGATATTTAAGCCTCTTCGCGGTATAGTCGATCCTATGCTTGTTTCACTGATACAGGCAGAGGTGTCGGTATTTTCATTCCATACGAGACTTGATACGGTCGACGGCGGTGTCAACGACTGTCTGGCGGCGGCTTTAGGGCTTAAAAATGCGGAACCCTTCTGTGAGATGGGCAGAGTCGGTGATATTGATGAGATTAAATTTGATGAATTTGTCACCAAAGTAAAGAAAACACTCGGTTGCGAGAGGGTAAACTTCGTTATGGGTAAGGATACCGTCAGAAGAGTTGCTCTCTTGGGCGGCGGCGGTAAGGATTTCTGGGCTGATGCGGCGGTTGTTGCCGACGTATATATCACAGGTGAGATGTCCTACAACACTATGCTCGATGCCCATAAGGCGGGATTTTCGGTTATTGAGGCGGGACATTTTCATACAGAGTTCCCTGTTTGTGAGCGCATTTGCGATATGCTTCTTGATGCAGACAGCAGTCTCAACGTGGATATAATGAAATTTTATCCTGTAAACACTTTGTAAAGGTGTTTACAAGTTCAACTTTTTATCGTATAATAAATTGATATATACATTTGGAGGATAAACCGTGATAATTCAACTTGAAGAAGCTAAGCGCACGCTCATTGCTCTTGAACCCGAGCTTAAGGAGCTGGGCTCTGCACTTAAAATAGACGCGCTGAACGAGGAGTTAAAGGAGCTGGACGAAAAAACGTCCCAGCCCGATTTCTGGAACGATACCGAAAACTCGGGTAAAACTCTCCAGCGCCAGAAGGCTGTTAAAAGCAAAATTGAAAAATACGAGGCTCTCGTAACCAAGCACGAGGATACGTTAGTCCTCTGCGAAATGGGTATAGATGAAAATGACGAGTCTGTTGTAGAGGAGGTTCAGTCCGAGCTTAAGACTCTCACCGCCCTCTCCGAGCAGATGAAGATAGAGGTGCTTCTGTCAGGCGAATATGACAGAAACAACGCTATTGTTTCCTTCCACCCCGGTGCCGGCGGTACCGAGGCTCAGGATTGGGCGCTTATGCTCTACCGTATGTACACCCGTTGGGGTGAAAAGCACGGCTACAACGTAAAGCTCCTTGACTGGCTGGACGGTGAAGAAGCAGGCTTAAAGAGTGCTACCATTATGATCGAGGGCGAAAATGCTTACGGCTACTTGAAGAGCGAGAACGGTGTTCACCGTCTGGTTCGTGTTTCTCCCTTTGATTCCTCTGGACGCCGTCATACCTCCTTTGCCTCGGTTGAGGTAATGCCCGAGTTTGACGATGACAACTCTATAGAGCTTCGGGACGAGGATCTTGAAATAACCGCTCACCGTTCCAGCGGCGCGGGTGGACAGCACGTAAACAAGACTGACTCTGCTATCCGTATAGTCCATCTCCCTACAGGTATCGTTGTAGGCTGTCAGACCGAGCGAAGCCAGCTTCAGAACAAGGAGACCGCACTTAAGATGCTTAAGTCCAAGCTCCTTGAGATAAAGGAACGCGAAAAATTAGAGAAGATCGAGGACATCCAGGGTAACAAGACAAATATCGAGTGGGGCGCACAGATACGAAGCTACGTGTTTATGCCCTATACCCTTGCCAAAGATACCCGTACAGGCTACGAGGACGGTAACATCCAGGCAGTTATGGACGGCGAGATCGACGGATTTATAAACGCTTATCTTAAGCAGAATGCTAATAGCTGAGGAGGAATAAAATGTTAAAGAAGACAAAGTTTTTTGTAGGTATTACCCTTTTGGTACAGTCAGTTACCTTTCTGACTATATTTGTAATTCTCTGGGCAAAGCAGAAGAGCCTTTGGAGGACATTCCTTATAGTAGGTCTTGCCGGCGGCGTTGCCGGAACTCTTCTGACCTATAAGGCTGTAAAGGAAGACAAGCAGTTCAAAGCTATGATGGCAGCAGTAGACAACCTCTGCGATTATGAGGATGCAGGCGAGGTCGATGATTTTGAGATAATGACCGATGACTCGGCAACCGAAGAAGATTTTGAATAAAAGATAAAAGCCGGCATCAACCGACTTTTATACAAATTATATATCTTGACATTTTGACACTATACTGATATAATATAGGTGAAGAGAGGCAGACCGATAGACGGTTAGCCCGCTGAATTAACGAAAAATAACCGCTAACTTTGCGAGGGTTGGGCGGTTATTTTTTTATGCTTAAAATGTAGCCTGTGGCTACAATAAGTACTAATACCAAAAGGAAATAATACTCCATAGCATCACCCCCTTACATAAATTAAGAGGGCATTGCCCTCTTATGAGGGCTAACCGCCTACCGTTGTAGGTCCACCTGTCTTCGGCGTTATTATAACATAATGTGACAATATTTTCAAGTGTACATTTGCAAAATCCGATCTGACTTCGTGCTAAATTGCCGTCAAGACGGCAGCTAAATTATTGCTTACGCAATAGCTAAATAGCACTTCGTGCAGCTAAATTAAATTCGCATTTTAGCTGGGCGAAGCCCGATTTAGCTACCGAAGGTAATTTAGCTTGCGTAGCAAATTTAGCTCGCTCCCGCCGGGGTCCCCGAAACGAGCTTGCCGAGTTTTGGGGAATGGGGTAAAGCGAATTTAGCTATTAATCAATCAAAAAGCTCCGCCGAAGCGGAGCTTTTATTGATTGATTAATACAAGCCTCTCTTAACGTAGTGAGTATGGAGAATCTCGTGAGCCTTGTGGCTGTTGGGCTTCTCAAAGTACTCGTCGTAAAGAGCCTTAACTGCGCTGTTCTCGTGGGACTTACGGAGATCCATAGCCTTATCAGCGTTGTAAAGAACTGCTGCACGAACAGAACGAAGATCTACGTTGTTACGAACAACTGCGGGCTGAGTAGGCTGACCGCCGCCGTTTACACAACCGCCGGGACAAGCCATAATCTCGATGAAGTCAACCTGAGTCTCGCCGGACTTAACAGAGTTAAGAAGCTTCTTAGCGTTAGCTGTACCGCTGGCAACTGCTACGCGAACCTCAACGTCGCCGAGCTTGTAGGTAGCCTTCTTAACGCCCTCGATACCACGCACGTCCTCAAATTCAAGCTTCTCAAGAGGCTTGCCGAGAACTACCTCTGCAGCGGTACGAAGAGCTGCTTCCATAACACCGCCGGTAGCACCGAAGATAGCACCTGCACCGGAGCCGAGCTCGAAGGGCTCGTCAAACTTTTCGTCCCCAAGGTTCTTGAAATCGATACCTGCAGTCTGCATCATTCTTGCAAGCTCACGGGTGGTGATAGCTACGTCAACGTCGTAGATACCCTCGCCTGCTGCGCACTGACCGTCTCTGCCAACCTCGAACTTCTTAGCTGTACAGGGAATTACGGATACGAAGAAGATATCCTTGGGGTCAATACCGTGCTTCTGTGCGTAGAAGGTCTTGTAGAGAGCACCGAACATCTGCTGAGGAGACTTGCAGGAGGAAAGGTTGTCGGTGAACTCAGGGAAGTAATGCTCACAGTACTTGATCCAACCGGGTGAGCAGGATGTGATAAGGGGAAGCTTGCCGCCATTCTGGAATCTGTCGAGGAACTCGTATGCCTCTTCCATAATGGTAAGGTCAGCGGTAAGGTTCATATTGTAAACACCGTCAAAGCCGAGAGCCTTCATACCTGCAACCATCTTGCCCTCTGTGTCGGTACCGGGCTCGTAGCCGAAGCACTCACCGATAGTAGCACGAACAGAAGGAGCTGCGCAGATAGCAACGTGCTTTGTGGGATCTGCGATAGCATCAAATACCTTGTCGGTATCGTCTCTCTCGTAGAGAGCGCCTACGGGACAAGCTACGATACACTGACCGCAGTTGATACAAGAGGTCTCAGCAAGCTTAACCTCGAAGGGAGAAGCGATGTGAGTATCAAAGCCTCTGTCGTTGGCACCGATAACGCCGATGCCCTGCATCTCCTTACAAGCCGCAACACAGCGACGGCAAAGGATACACTTGTTGTTGTCACGGATGATAGCAACGGAGGAATCGTCGATATCATAGTGGTTGGACTCACCCTCAAAGTAGTCCTCGTCTACACCGTACTCCTGGCAGAGCTTCTGAAGCTCACAAGAGGTAGAACGGATACAGGTAAGACACTTCTTCTCGTGGTTAGAAAGAACCAGCTGAAGGTTGTTCTTTCTTGCCTTACGGATAGCGGGAGTGTTGGTGAGAACCTCCATACCCTCGTTTACGGGATATACACAAGCGGCAACAGGGCCTCTTGCACCCTTGACCTCAACGAGACACAGACGGCAAGCGCCGATCTCGTTGATATCCTTCATATAGCAAAGGGTAGGAATGTCTATATTGGCAGCACGGCACGCTTCAAGCACTGTGCTGTTGGCAGGAACACTGTAATCTCTGCCGTTAATTTTAATATTTACGTTTTCCATTATTATAAAACTCCTTCCTTACTGTTTAACGATAGCATCGAACTTACACTTCTCGATACAAGCACCGCACTTGATACACTTAGCTGTGTCGATTACGTGAGGAGTCTTAACTGCGCCGGAGATAGCACCGACAGGACATACTCTGGAGCAAGCTGTACAACCCTTACACTTGTCCTCGATGATAACGTAGGACAGGAGGTTCTTACATACGCCTGCGGGACACTTCTTGTCAACAACGTGAGCCTCATACTCGTGTCTGAAGTACTTAAGAGTAGAGAGAACGGGGTTGGGAGCTGTCTGACCCAGACCGCAGAGAGAAGCGGACTTGATGTAGTAGCAGAGCTCCTCAAGCTTGTCTATATCCTCAAGTGTGCCGTTACCTGCGATGATCTTGTCAAGGATCTCAAGAAGTCTTCTTGTACCGATACGGCAGGGTGCACATTTACCGCAGGACTCATCAACGGTGAAATCGAGGAAGAAGCGTGCGATATCAACCATACAGGTATCCTCGTCCATAACTATAAGACCGCCGGAGCCCATCATAGAGCCGATAGCGATAAGAGAGTCATAGTCGATGGGGGTATCGTAAAGAGATTCGGGAATACATCCGCCGGAAGGACCGCCTGTCTGAGCAGCCTTAAACTTCTTGCCGTTGGGGATGCCGCCGCCGATCTGCTCAACTACCTCGCGGAGTGTAGTACCCATGGGGATCTCAACGAGACCTGTGTTGGTGATCTTGCCGCCGAGAGCAAATACCTTTGTACCCTTGGACTTTTCTGTACCCATGGAAGCAAACCATTCGGGACCGTTCAGGATAATCTGAGCGATGTTTGCATATGTCTCAACGTTATTAATGATGGTAGGCTTGCCAAACAGACCCTTAACTGCAGGGAAAGGAGGACGGGGTCTGGGCTCACCGCGGTTACCCTCGATAGAGGTAAGAAGAGCAGTCTCCTCACCGCAAACGAACGCACCTGCACCGAAACGGAGCTGAATGTCGAAGTTGAAGCCTGTGCCGAAGATATCGTTACCTAAAAGGCCGTATTCTCTTGCCTGCTTTATTGCAACCTCAAGACGGTGAATAGCGATAGGATACTCAGCACGAACGTAGATGTAACCCTCGTCTGCGCCGATAGCATAGCCTGCGATAGCCATAGCCTCGAGAACTGCGTGGGGGTCACCCTCAAGGATGGAACGGTCCATGAATGCACCGGGGTCACCCTCGTCTGCATTACATACAACGTACTTCTTACCCTTAGGCTGAGCCTGTGCGAACATCCACTTTCTGCCGGTGGGGAATCCGCCGCCGCCGCGTCCGCGAAGACCGGAATCAAGAATGCACTTGATAACGTCGTCGGGTGTCATCTCGGTAAGAACCTTACCGAGCGCCTGATAGCCGTCCATAGCTATGTACTCGTCGATAACCTCGGGGTTGATCATACCGCAGTTACGAAGAGCAACTCTCTTCTGCTTCTTATAGAATGTAGTATCAGCAAGGCTGTTTACCTTCTCTTCGATAGCATCGTGATGCTCGGAGTAGATAAGTCTCTGAACGGGACGACCCTTAAGGAGATGCTCCTCAACGATCTCGGGAACGTCCTCGGGCTTAACCATAGAATAGAAGGTGCCTTCGGGATATACGATCATAATAGGACCAACAGCACAGAGGCCGAAGCATCCTGTAACAACTATCTTTACCTCTTCGTCAAGGCCCTTAGCCTTGAGCTGTTCCTCAAGAGCCGCCTGGATCTTGCCGGAACCGGAGGATGTACAGCCTGTACCGCCGCAAATTAAAACGTGTGAACGAATCATCTGTCAATTTCCTCCTTATTTATTATCCATTGTATATTCGGTAACTATTCTGCCGCCCTGGATATGCTCAGCAAAAACTCTCTTTGCCTTGTCAACGTCCATCTTAACGTATGTTACCTTATCCTTGCCTGCCTCATAAACCTCAACAACGGGCTCATACTGGCAGATACCGATACAACCGGTCTGTGTTACTGTGATAGTGTCGGAGAGACCTGCATTTGCAACCTCTTCAACGAACTGTGCGAGCACGGGACGTGCGCCTGCAGCGATACCACAGGTTGCCATACCGACAACGATACGGGTACCGGATTCGCTGTCTCTGATAGCTACTTTATCCTTCATTTTATCTCTGATAGCAGCGAGTTCAGCTAATGATTTCATTAGTTTGTACCTCCAAAATTATTATATTGTTCTGTAAGATAATCTTTGATCCAGGCTATTATCTCGGGTTCTCCCAGAGAAACGTCGCCTAATACCTCACGCAGCTGCAAGGTTGACAGAGTTACCTCTGCACCCGGCTTACGGTGTATATATTCAAAATCCCTGTCGGGAGCACCCATAATGAGCGTTGTCATTGTAGACACCATATCTCCTATGGGAGTGAAGTCTATACTCTTCGTATCAAAGGTAGCCGTAACCGTAGTGCCGACACCTACCTCACTTTTGATATCTATACTGCCGCCTGTCTGCTCCGCCGCCATTTTAAGAAGCGGAACTCCAAGTCCTACCTTTCTTGTAGTACGTGTGGTGTAGAACGGATCAATAACGCTTTTGACCACTTCGGGAGTCATACCGCAGCCATTGTCCCCGATAGTCAGGGTCAATATACCTTTTTCGTCCTCAATCAGAGAAACTTCTATGTTTTTAGCTCCTGCGCTGACCGAATTTTCGGTAACGTCAAGAATGTTCAGCGATAACTCCTTCATAGCCGAAAATTACATATACTTAGCAAGTATACCGTCGACATCCTCTTTTACGAGTCTGCCGTAAACCTCGCCGTTAACAGTAAGTACGGGTGCAAGACCGCAAGCACCGATGCAACGGGTAGCTTCAAGGGAGTACTTTCCGTCAGGGGATGTATCACCTGCCTGAAGTCCTCCGAGCTTAAGGGAGATTCTGTCGATGATGTCGCCTGCGCCCTTTACGTAGCAAGCGGTACCAAGGCAAACTGCAATAGCAACCTCGCCCTTGGGATTGAGGGAGAACTGTGAATAGAAGGATGCAACGCCGTATACCTCTTCAAGGGATACATCCATTCTTGCAGCAATGATCTTCTGAACCTCTATGGGAAGATATCCATAGATCTCCTGAGCCTCCTGAAGGATAGGCATCATTGCTCCCTGGGTGTCACGGTACTTCTCAATAACAGCGATAAGCTGCTCTTCCTGAGCCTTAGTACCGCGAAACATGACCGTAGTCAGTTTCTTTTTCATAATGTTTTACCTCCATAATGGTTTTTATATTATTATATATTTTTTAAATATAATAAACTACTTTGGAATGCAAAATGCAAAATACAAAATGCAAAATTAATGTAGATTTTCGTGAAACGAAAATCTTCATCTATTTGATATAAGTTTGAGTAAGTTGTTTCTTACAAGTGCGCTTGAATAGGGCTCGTCCTCGATCTCAAGGACGTTCTTTGCCTCGTTTATATCCCAGAGATAGTGGGCATCCGAGGAGCAAAGTATCTTTGCGTCCTTAACTGCCGCATACTTTTCACGGTATTCATCTATATTTGCAGAGTCGTTGAACTCTACCACCGAAAAGCCGTATTCCGGGGGGATATCGCCTAAAGTCGCAACCATACCGTTTGAGGTACGGTCGATGTGGGCGGGATAGCATATGCCGCCGTAGCTGTGTACAAGGGCTATTGCCGTCTCTACGTTATAATCGGTCGCCGATATAAGCAGGATTTCCTCTTCCCCTAAGAT
Source organism: Clostridia bacterium (assembly GCA_017416185.1). Taxonomy (GTDB): domain Bacteria; phylum Bacillota; class Clostridia; order Oscillospirales; family CAG-272; genus RGIG7300. Next base: position 27,762 of record JAFQDF010000003.1, on the reverse strand, counting down.
ATTGTCCTCCTCGTCCATATAATACTGATGGCCGAAAATGTCGGGACGGTTTTTTATATTCATTATATGACCCTTGACCTCCGAGTCAAAGCTCATTGCCGCGTCAAGCTCGGGAAACAGACATACCATATGTATATCCTCAGCCGTGGTCAGCTCCATACCCGCTACGGGTATTATGCCGTGACGGCGGCACGCCTTGAAGAATGCAGGACAGTTCCCTGCGGTATTATGGTCGGTCAGAGCCATAATCTGAAGTCCGTTTATCACTCCCATACCTGCGATATTTGCAGGTGTCATATCATCGTCGCCGCAGGGGGACAGACAGGAGTGGATATGCAGATCATAATAATATCTGCTCATTGCAAAGCTGATATGCGCTCTTGTCAGAGCGAAGAAGATTGATGCCCTGCTGTTTTGCTTTTTCTATTACCTCTGGGGCAACCTCTGCCTTGTCTGCAATGACAACGCAGGCTACGTCCACAAGGCTGGCAACGGCAACAACGTTCAGGTTGGTCATAATAGTGACCCACATATCGCCTGACTCTGCCTTACCCATGACCCAGCTTAAAAGGTCTCCGGTATAACCGCCTGTTATTTCACGGTCGCCCTCTTCGAGGTTAAGCACCTCAAGCTCAAGCTTTTCAATCAGAGCTGCTACTGTCATTTTCCTTCTCCTTGTATAGCTCTCTTATCTTTTCACGCATAATAAATATGCAGTCGTTGGCATCTCCGTTGTTCTTTACTATATCCTCCGCAAAGGCACGGCAGGTAGGAGCTCCGCAGGCCCCGCAGTCAAGGTGGGGGAACATCTCGTATATCGCCTGAATATCAGCCATCTTCTTCATAGCCTCGCCCATATCCGCATCAAGCTGCATAACGGGAGAATATTCAAGCTCCTTTTCCCATACGTGTTCCTCAGGAACAAAGGTAGGATCCTCGTTTTTATCCATATGATTCTGGGTTACGGGCATGTATCTGCGAAGTGTCTGTAATCTTGCTTTTGCTATGTAAGGGTTTTCTACAGTCAACGCACCGCCTACGCAACCGCCGTTGCAGGCATTGAGCTCTATAAACTCAAGACTGGAGAAGTTTCCGTTCTCCACCTCGTCAAGAACCTTAATACAGTTTTCGATACCGTCGGCTGAAAGGTATCTGTCATTAAAGAGCGCCTTTGCCTCTCCGCCGCTGCTTGCCCAGCTTACTCCCACAAGCCCTGTACGTGCGGAGTGCTCGGGGTTTACGATATTCTTCATGGAATTGACCAGAAGGAAGTATATCTCGCTTATGGAAAGAACTCCGTCTACTGCGCTTTTCTCCACGCCGATGGGGTTACGCACGTAGCTTACCTTGGCAGGACAGGGAGAAATAAACAGCGCACATATATCCTCTTCACGAAGCTCGGGATGTTTTTCCATGGCTTCTTTTTTTGCCATCTTTGCCGCCAGCTCTATGGGAGGAATGATCGGAAGAAGATTTTCGCAGAGATAAGGGAATCTCTTGCTTATAAGTCTTGCAATTACCGGACAGGCAGAACTTATCACAGGCTTTGCGATATCCGGACGTCTCAGGTAATTACGTGTATATTCTGAAACTATCTCAGCCGCCTTTGCTACCTCGTAAACGTAGTCAAAGCCGCACTCGTATAGACCGGATATAACGTAATCTATATCCTCAAGATGATCAAACTGGCCGTAGAGTGCCGGTGCCGGCAGAGCTATCTTGTATTTATAATCACTATACTTTTCCAGCTTATCGAAAAGAGCCTTCTTTGCCTTGTAGGGACAGAGCCTTATACACTCGCCGCAGTCAATGCAACGCTCCTCATCGATAACGGAATGTCCGTTTTGTATTCTGATCGCCTCTGTGGGACAGCGCTTTACACAGTTGGTACAGCCCTTGCACCTGTCAACCTGAAGCGAAACAGAGTGCTTGAAGTTTGACATATTATCCTCCAGCTCAGAAGAGTACGGTCATTGTTACCGTAGTTCCCTCTCCCACCACCGACTCAATATGCATATCGTCGGTGTATCTCTTCATATTCGGCAGACCCATACCTGCACCGAAGCCCAGAGATCTTACATTCTCAGGGGCGGTAGAGTAGCCCTCGGTCATTGCCAGCTCGATGTCCGCAATACCCGGGCCGCGGTCAGCCAATATAATTATTATCTTACCGGGCTCAACCACAACGTCGGCATCTCCGCCGTCGGCATGGATGACCATATTGATCTCGCCCTCATACATAGCTACCGAAACACGGCGGATAACGTCAGCGGGAATACCGATCTGACGAAGCATTCTCTTTACCTGAACCGACGCCTCGCCCGCAGAAGAAAAATTATCACCGTCTACATCAAAATGAAACTTGATAGGCTCGCTCATAGCTTCCTCCTATGCGTGTGCAACGGTACCGCTCTGAAGACCGTTGGTATAAAGAATTCCGCAGGCGGAATACATACGCTCAGCTGATGTAAGAACCGCAATACCGCTGTCCTTGGCAAGCTCGATAATATCGTCGGTGGGCTTCTTTGAGCGCACGAATACGATGCACTTCATATCCATCATAACCGCAGTACGTACCACCTGAAGATTGCAGAGGCCTGTGAGAAGCACCGCCTGATCCTTAACGTAAGCCAGAACGTCGCTCATCATATCACAGCCGCAGGCGGAGTGTACGTCCTCCTCCAGCATATCCTCACCGCAAACTATCTCTGCGTTCAAAAGCTCTTTGATCTTACTGATTTTCATCCCAGCACCTCACAATATACAGTTATTTCCTTGTAGCATACATATTCAATTTATTATACTACACTAAAATAAAAATTGCTATACTTTTTGAGAAAATTTTATCAATATTTATAAAAAATTTATGGATTTTAAGTAATTTATAGTTTTTACTTGCATTTTTCGGACTGTAGGGTTATAATAATTTATATATTGATTTTTTCGAGGTGAAATAAATTGGCAGAAGAAAATTGCACTCACGATTGTTCTACCTGCAGTGCCAACTGTCCTTCAAAGCAGAACAAAGAAGCACTCTTAGCTCCTCAGAACAAGCTGAGTAACGTTAAAAAGGTCATCGGTGTCGTCAGCGGTAAGGGCGGCGTCGGTAAGTCTCTTGTTACGTCTATGCTGGCTGTAAACTTCAGCCGTATGGAGTTCAACACCGCTATTCTCGATGCGGACATCACAGGTCCCTCCATTCCCAAGATCTTCGACCTTCACGGCTGCAAGGTCACAGGAACCGACGACGGTATGTTCCCTATCGAGACCACTACAGGCATTAAAGTTATGTCGGTAAACCTGCTCCTTCCCGACGAGGAATCCCCCGTTGCCTGGAGAGGTCCTGTTATCGCAGGCACCGTAAAGCAGTTCTGGACCGACGTTATCTGGGATGACGTAGACTATATGTTCGTGGATATGCCTCCCGGCACAGGCGACGTCCCCCTGACCGTATATCAGTCCCTGCCTTTAGACGGTATCGTTATCGTTACCACTCCCCAGGATCTGGTTTCAATGATCGTAGCTAAGGCTGTAAATATGGCAAAGATGATGAACGTTCCCGTTCTCGGTCTTGTTGAAAATATGAGCTACGTTAAGTGCCCCGACTGCGGTAAGGAGATCCACATCTTCGGCGAGAGCAAGCTTGAGGAGGTTGCGGCAAACTTCAACCTCGACGTGCTTGCGCGTATCCCGATAGATCCCAAGTTAGCTGCTGCCTGCGACAAGGGCGCGCTTGAAATGATGGAAAACGACAGTCTTGACACTGCTGTTCAGATGATCTACAACAGAACAAAATAAGAGTTGCCCGAGGGCAACTCTTTTTTGTTCTGAATGAAGAGAGAAAAGAGAAAAGTTAAGAATAGGTGAAAATCCGCAGTCGATGACTGCGGATTATATTTCAATGGCACCTTTTACATTTGGCAAGATCAACATTTTCAAGATTTGCAAGCATAGTTACAAACTGGGTTCTGGCCAGTTGACCGTTAGGTGCAAAGGTTACATCATCCATTCCCGTGATAACACCGTTGACATAGCAAAATTCTGCAGCATCAGTATACCACGCACCGCTTTTCACATCATCAAAGGGCAGTGCCGCTTCCTTTGTGACAGCAGCGAACGACCAAAGAGCAAAGGCATTAATAAATGCTGTTGTCAATATTAAAATACTGAAAATACAGACAAGAATTTTTTTCATCTTTTTACCCTTAACCTTTTAATTACAATAAACGAATCGAGAAAAACTACCCTCACGTCCGCGGGCTTTTCACATTGCATAGCAATATTTCACACGCAAAGCGTATTTCACAAAGTCCGTAGGGCTTTATTATGTTGAAAAAGAATTTTCTCTGCTCTTTTTCTTTGGAAACAATCCGAAGAAATCTGAATTGTGACTATTATACTATTTTCTTATACGCTTGTCAATTAAATATTTGATTAAACAACTGTCTTTTCCTAATTGGAATAGGCAGTTATTTTTCTTTTGGAAATTTGCGTGGAAAAGGCGGTGGAAATATTTTTTAAGAAGTATATAATGTAATAAATTAAAAAGGACGGTGTTATTGTTGTATGAGTAAACACTCAAAACCCGTATCATACGGTGAACTAATATTTTGAAAATCACTACGGCATCTTGACTTTTCGATCGGTGTTATATACAATGAATCTTAGAAAACAAGGACGGAACAGGAGATATGTTATGAAAAAGCTTCTTATATTCATCGCACTTGTTTTTCCCTTGGCAATCTGCCTTTCCGGCTGTTATCCGAACAAGGAAATGTTCGAGCAGGAAAATGCCGACAGGGTTGCCGCAAAAGGTGTTGAAATGATACAGGTCTGGCTTGATGAAAATATGCCGGATGCAAAGCTTGAAGAATGTACGGCGTTTGTTTCCTGGACAAACTATGACGGTAACCGATATTTGACGGATTATGCATCCGGAACTATCAGACATAACGGTAAGCTGAAGGTGTTTACGATCCATACAGTGACGGGTGCGGTGTATTTTGAAACAGATGCCGACACAAAGCAGAAACTGAACGAGATTGTAGAAGCCTACTTTGATGAAGCGTTAGAAGCTATGGGAATCATACCGGAAAGTGTAGATGAAGGCTATGCTTTTCAAAGCTACGTTATGGCTCCTGCAAAGGACGGAGATTCAACAACAGAGCTTCCCGGGGTATATTCATTTGATTTCGGATTGCCGGCAGATGTAGAGGATTTGAATGCTTTTGTACGAAATCCCCGATCCCGTTTGCCGATTTATATAAGCAAGCCTGAGATTACGGTAGCGGATACTACAGATCTCTCCCTGCTCGACCTTGCCTTGACGGAAACGCTGGAGGAAGAATACGGCTTGCATATCGGTTCTGTGAAAATTAAAAACAGCGATCAGTTTTTCCAAAAGAATGATGTGCGCAATGAAACACGAGCAGAGCTGTGGGAATATGGACGCTGGCTAAAAGCAGACGGATTTGAGCTGTGCGGTCGTGCACACGAACGCAAAGAAGTACGAAATGTTGAAACGAATGAAGTAAGTGTATCCGACCGTAAGGTTGATCCAGAAACCGATCTGATTTTCGAACAAACCGATTACGGTTACAAGCTTTCTTTATCAAACAAAGATTTGGATGATTCCCTCTGGATCAGGGCATATGAGGGCGCAGAAATACTGAATTATGACTTCTATTGTCTTGACGAAAAGGATTATTCACCGAAAAATGATCCTTCCGAAAAAGGCGAAAAGGCGGTCTGGCAAAAACAGAAAGACGGTTCTTATGTACTGACATACAGTTCTGATCATTCCACTCTACGGTTATATGATGGTGATATATTGGTACACAGCGAAAATAAAAACAAAGACAAGAATTGAGTTTTCAGTGTGAGAACGAGAGGATAGTATTATGGTATTTTACTCTGAATATGCTGCTCTCCGCATACAGACTTAAGCAAATACTAAGCCCTTTACGAATCTTCGTAAAGGGCTTTCTGTTATTGCGTTAAATAATCCTCGGTCATATAATCGGTAAAATGTGATTTAAGATATGCAAGTATATGCTCTCCGCCCTCGGGCATTTGATCGGTGGATATATTTATATATTCACCGTCACAAAGTATCGACACACTGATCTTCTTGCCGTCAATACACTCATAATCTTCAAGTTCATTCCAGGAAGCGAGGTCTGTGGTTTGGGCATAGTTGACAACGCTTTCATAAGGGAAAACAGGGATAAGATATGCCTGCTTACTTCCGTCCTCGTTATAAACGGTCATAAGATGAGAATGCTCGATGTCGGTTGCCGTAACCGATATCTCATAGCTTTCGTTACCCATAGCTGTAGAAACAGAATTAACGTATCCGAAAAGGGGAGTGCCGGGCTCAAGCCCTTCGGAGGCGGGGGTATATATCATACTGTTTTTTGAATCAACGGTCAGCTCTACGTCGTGGGCGGGCATGGTAAATTCAATGGTATAGCCCTTGAGATCGCTGTATCCGGAGCTGTTTATACGCTCGCCGTCGAGGTAGAAGGTATAGTCGGTATCGGTTGCGACCATAGGAAAATACACCCTTACGGTCTGACCTGCCTTGTATGAGCCTTTCACGTTGATAAATAAACCTTCCGTACATATTACCTTGTACCTTTCCGCCTTGCAGGAGGTCAGAAACGCAAGGGTGGATACAAGAAGGATCACCGCTATCGCTATAACTATCATTTTTGTCATTGTTATCACCTCGAGTAATTTATACCATATAACTCCAAATTATGCAAGATTTTTTCAAGAATACTTTTATTTGCAAATAGTGTAGAAATTTAATTTATTATGTGTTATAATTTAAAAAAATACAAAGGAAAGTCCCTTTTTTAGTAAAGAAATGGAGGTGTCGCAGCATGCTGAAGCAAAAGAAGGCAGCCGTAATGATCACAGTTGCAGTATTGATGGCGATTGCGTTTGTTCTGCGTATGATCTACGAGGATCTGCCAAATGCTATGCTTCAATCGATCATGTGTATGATCCGTGATACTATTCATATAACATTATTGTTTCTTTGGGTAGTTTCTGTAAATCGAAGGCTTGCCAATAAAAACGTACGTAGATTGATGTTGATAGTCGGTATCCTTTTACTATTTTGGATGCTCGATAAAATCGTCAAATGGGACTTTACCGGAAGTATAACTCATCCCTTGGTACGTTATCTTTGGTATGGCTTCTATGTGGGAATGTTGTTTGTGCCGACCATAGGCGCATTTATCATTGATTATCTGGGCAAACCGGAAAACTACTCTCATTCAAAGAAACTGAATTATCTTTTGATTCTGCCCTCGGTTATGCTGATTGCCGTGTTTACCAATGACCTTCATCAAAAGGTATTTGTATTCTATAACGGGTTCATCAATTTTGATCCTGAATACAGCTACGATTGGGTATATTATTGCGTTATGGCGTGGTTCATCATCACGGGCTTCTACTTCGTGGTAATGATGGTACTGAAAAGCCGTGTTCCCGGAAGTCGTAAGCTGCAAAAAATGCCGATTTTGATTATGGCTTTTGCGGCTCTGTTCTGGATCGGTTACAGTATGAGATTATATAATTGTGACATTACGGTGATGGACTGTCTTATTATCGTATTGCTTCTGGAAAGTGCAATTCAATCAGGGCTGCTGCCGTCCAACACACAGCATCAGCAGTTGTTCGATGCAACCACCGTACCGGTACAGATACTTGATAATGATTATCAGCCTCATTACGTGTCTGCGGGAGCACTCCCCGTAGATGAGGAAATTCTCAGAAGAACAGAAGAAGGTGTAGTCCATCTGGGAAACACCTTGGTGAGCGGTGCACCGATCAAGGCCGGGCGGGTAGTTTGGCAGGATGATATCACCCAGCTTAATGAACTCAGTGAACAACTGCAGGATACAGTGGAACAGCTTGGTGAAGAAAACGTCCTACTGCAAGCAGAACTGGATCTGAAAGAAAAACGAGCTCAGACAGATGAACAGAACCGCCTGTATGACCGTATAGCGAGAGAGATTGAGCCACAGCTTATCAAAATAGATGCCTTGCTCAAGTCTGTCGAAAGGGAGCCGGAAAAGACACGTGCTCTTATGGCAAAGGTCTGTGTATTTGGCTCCTACATTAAAAGGCGCGGAAATCTTCTTTTGCTGGGTGAGGACTCGGAAAAAATCTCATCCAGAGAATTGGAATACTGCATCCGTGAATCAATGGAAAATCTTCGCCTCGGTCAGGTATTCACTTCCTTCAGCTGCTCCTGTGAAGGCAATATACCGCTGAAGTACATCGTTTCGGTATACGATTTTTACGAGAATATGGTAGAGTATCTGTTGGATGATCTTACTGCTATGCTGGTCAACCTTTCTTGTGCAAACGGCAACGTTCATATGAACATTCAGTTAGGATGCACGGAGGATATTGCACAGCAGGCACTTTCCGACGTTACCGTTCCCTACGGAAGCTTTACCTATGATATTGCGGATACAGACGTGGTTATCGATCTTGTTATATCCGAAGGAGGTGACGGAAAATGATGACCTATTATGATCTGTCCGTACCGTTCAAGTGCCTGATTCAGATGCTTCTGTTTATTGAGATCTGTTTTGGCGCGTTTATCCTCTGGTCTATGGCAAACAGAAAGAAGCCTTATTCCAAACTGACGGTTTCGTGTTGTATATTACTCAGTACTGCACTGTTGATAGTATATACGGCAGAAGCGAGAGCAAATCTCCGTGACCTTGCGGTTCCGCAGGTGTCCGACTGGCTCTGCTCAAAGCCCCTGCTTATTCCGATCATTATTTTAGCGTCGGTTGCGGGGTTGTTGATCTATTTCTTCTTGCAGGACGTCCATTTTCGTAGGAACATCATCACCCGTTCTTCTATCAGAGAGGGTATGAATAAGATCTCGTCCGGCCTTTGTTTTTACACAAATTCGGGAAGGATCATCCTTTCAAATCAACGTATGAGCGATTTATGCTTTGCTATAATAGGACGGGATCTGCAAAACGGCGAGTTGTTTTGGAACGTTCTGCGTGACGGAGAAGTTCTGAGCGACGTTCATAGACTGGCCTCCGGTGACCATCCCGGTTTCCGCCTGTCTGACGGCAAGGTCTGGACCTTTGCCTGTGAAAATATTGACGGTATATATCAGCTCACGGCTGCGGATACCACCGGTATCCAAGCAGTGACCGACGAGCTTAAGGTTAAAAATTCTGAGCTTGCTGCATTGAATCTCCGTCTTCGAAAGCACGGAGAGAACGTAGACGAGTTTGCCCGTTCAAAAGAACGACTGGAGACAAAAGCCCGAATCCACAGAGAGCTGGGTCAAGCCTTGTTATCTACACGGCGTTTCCTTATGGACAACGAAGGTGAACATACTCCGTCGTTACAGCTTTGGCAACAAAACGTTGCTATGCTTCGTAAGGAGGCAGAAGGAAAAGAGGAAGAACAGCCTCTTGAAATGCTCACACGAATCGCAGCATCTACCGGTATTTCCGTTGATCTTACCGGCGAGATCCCGAAAGATATCCAAGTGCAGAAGCTTATCGTGCAGGCGGCAGCTGAGGCACTCACAAACGCTATCAGCCATGCACAGGCAGAAACTTTGTTTATAAAATTGAGCGAAAATGAGCATACTTATCGTGTGTATCTTAAAAACGACGGGATTCAGCCAACCGAGGAAGTAACCGAAGGCGGTGGCTTAACATCTCTGCGTCAGAAGATCGAGGGCGAAGCTGGAAATATGCAGATAATATCTATGCCGGAATTTACGATTGTGATCATACTGCCGAAAGAAAGGGGTAGAAACTATGATTAAAGTACTGCTTGTTGAAGATGACCCTATGGCAAGACAGCTGTTGGAGATCTACATTGAAAGAAACGAACAGTATGAGCTGGCGGGCTCTCTGGAAACAGCCTTGATTGCCGAAGCCTTCTGCCAAAAGCACCATGTGGATGTGATCCTGATGGACGTATGTACGGCAATGAATTCTAACGGTATTGATGCCGCGTGGGACATCAAAAAGCATCTGCCGCACATCAAGATCATCATTATCACCAGCCAGCCGGAGTGCAGCTATATCGACCGGGCCCGCGCAGCAGGTGTAGACAGCTTTTGGTATAAAAGCTCCACATCGGAGGAGATCATTTCTTTGATCGATCGTACCATTGCAGGAGAAAGCATCTACCCGGACAGTACACCGCAGTTAAAATTAGGTGATGCCTGGAGCGAAGAGCTTTCCGAACGTGAGCTGGAGGTGCTTCGTTTGGTAGTGGCGGGCAAAACCGATGCGGAAATTGCAGATAAGCTTTGTATCTCAGTTGCAACGGTAAAATCACACGTGCAGCATATGAAAAACCGTACAGGCTTTCGTAACCGTACCGAGCTTGCGGTGAGAGCAAGAGAAAGCGGACTGGTCATTTTCGATCAAAAACCTGAAGAATAATATATATAATATATGGCAAAAGTGTCGTCGAAAGACGGCACTTTTTTTCTGTTCAAAAATCTCATTTTTTCATTTTTTATTCTGATTCTATTCAAAAATCATACTTTAGTAGGATGATTTAAATATGGGGATTTTGGTAAAATATATATGTAAAAATGTCATTTGTGTAGGTATGAACGATATAGTCAAATATAGCGTTTTGCCTATCTTTCTACAATATTATTATGTAGAAATCGGGACAAGGAGGCATAGAGAATGACAAACATTGTTATCAGTATTCAAAACGGCTTACTGGCAGAAGCAATTACCAGTATGCTATACAACAGCGGAGAGTTTCAGCCGTATCGCCTTGACGTTGGTAATAAAAAGCTTGATATGGCAGACAATTGCGAAATGCTGTCAGCGGATATTGTGGTTGCCGAGGTATCCTACTCCAACGGGACCTCCGTAGAAACGCGTTTACGTGAGGTAAAGGAAATTCGCAAGAGATTACCGTCCTGTAAGATCGTCTTGCTTTGTGACGAGAATTCTGCACCTGATATAGCCCATGACGTAGCACTTTTCAAAAAAGACGGATTGATCGATAACTTCTTCTATTCGTCTGTTACCGCAAAATACCTGTTGGCTGCTCTAAGTTCTCTGTAGAGTTAATAGGATTTGCAAGAAAATTAAGTACGACGATGATGTTGCAATCGAATAGAAATGTAAGCCTGTTTGACAAGTATACTCTTGTTATTCCCAAAGGATTAAAATATCATTTGGACGGCATGCCAGGTCAAAGGGTGCTTTTTATCACCGACAAAAAAGAATCCTTCAATCTTTCCTTTGAGGAAGGGATGCCCCTTATGGATTTAATTCCTGCAAACTCTGACAGTGAACTGATGATTACTTTTCAGGCTTGTGAGAATAAAAAATATATTCATCTTAAACGTTCCAAGAACAGCAGAGTTGCTTTCTTTCATATCAAGATAGAGGATGATGATGGCAAAACATCCTTTCTGCCCGGACAGATGATCGTAAAAGAAAACTACTCCTGGAACGATGGAATAGAACCGATTATCGTTGATATAGTGAAAACGATAGCAATAGCGTAAAATCAAATATTTAAAACATAGACTTAATGAGGAGAAAGACAAATGAAAAAAGCTTTATCGTTATTAATTTCCGTACTGTTTATCCTACAGTGTTTACCAATTGTGTCGTCTGCCGCAACCGTATTTGAGGACGTTGCAGAGGATGCCTACTATGCAGGGGCTGTTGCCTGGGCAGTAGAAAAGGGTATCACCGCAGGTGTGGATGCTACACACTTCGGTCCCAACCGCACCTGTACCAGAGGTCAGGCGGTCTCCTTTATCTGGAGAACAAAGGGTTGTCCCGAGCCTGTGGGTAATGAAAACCCATTTACCGACGTTAAGGAAAGCGATTATTTCTATAAGCCGGTGCTTTGGGCGGTGGAAAACGGTATTACCGCAGGTATGACCCCTACCACCTTCGGTCCCAATAAGGACTGTACACGAGGACAGATAGTTACCTTCCTTTGGAACACAGAGGGCAAGCAGGTTATGTCTGTTGAAAATCCCTTTACCGACGTTAAGGAAAGCCATTATTTCTATAACGCAGTTCTCTGGGCGGTAGAGAAGAATATCACTGCGGGTATGACTCCCACCACCTTCGGTCCCAATCTTAAATGTACCCGTGCTCAGATAGTTTGCTTCCTTGAGCGTTGCTATAAAGAGGTAACACCTCCCGCTCCTCACGAGCACAGCTTCGGTGAATGGGTAGTTACTACTCCCGCAACCTGTACCGATGACGGTACAGAGACACGTGAGTGTGCTTGCGGTGAAAAGGAGACAAGACCTGTCGCAGCTACAGGACACAGCTTCGGCGAATGGGTAGTTACTATTCCCACAACCTGTACCGATGACGGTACAGAGACCCGTGAGTGTGCCTGCGGTGAAAAAGAGACCAGACCTGTTACAGCTACAGGACACAGCTTCGGTGAATGGACGGTAGCCATCGCACCTTCCTATACCGATGCGGGCGTTGAGATGAGAGTTTGCAGCATTTGCGGTGACGATGAGGAAAGAGCTATCCCCGCTCTTACTCCCGATGAGCTTGTTATAACAACTCAACCTCAGAGCCTGACCTGTGAGGACGGAGATACCGTTTATTTCAACGTAGAAGCTACAGGCGGCGTAGAGCCCTACAGCTATCAGTGGCAGTACAAGAGCAAATATGAAAGCGAGTTTGCAGATATAACCGCAGACGATTATACCTGGATCAAGTATTATAATACCAACGAGATACTGGTGAACGTTTATCAGGTATCCTTCACACAGGAATACAAGCTCCGTTGCGTTATAACCGATGCAACGGGTGCTACGGTGATATCCGACGAGTGCGAATACACCGAGTATCAGCACCTTTCCATCAAGCAGCAGCCTACCGACATTTTTGCTGATCCCGGCGACAGTGCTACTGCTGCGGTAGTTGCAGAAAACGGCATACCCACATATACATATCAGTGGTATTTCCGTATGGACGGTATGCCTGTATTTGCCGAGATAGGTGAAGGTGATACCTGGGCGGACGGATACTATTCTGCATCACTAAACGTAACTCCTACAGCGGATCTGCTTGACGGCAATCTCCGTGTTTACTGTAAAATAAGCGACGAATACGGCGATACCGTTGATAGTGACATTATATACGTATTAAGACCTCTTAAGGTTGCTTCTCAGACCGAGTTGGTCGTAGCAAACGCAGGAGATTTCAGGACCTTCAGCGTTGAGGTTTCGGGTGGTAAAGCACCCTATACCTACAGATGGTTTATGATGACCGACATCGAGGGTCCTGCTCCCGTAAGCAATTTTGAAACTTTTGATACGGTTTATCACGATTTTACTACGTACATTACACAAGAGGAAATTGATTATAACGCAAAGTACTATTGCGAAATAACGGACAGCGCAGGTAACGTTATTTGTTCTGAGCCTGCAAAGGTATATGACGCGGGTGCTATCCAGCCCCTTGCAATAACTACCCAGCCTACCGACGCATACGGTGACGTAGGCGAGGAGGTAAGCTATACCGTTGAAGCGGCAGGAGGTATATCTCCCTACAGTTACCAGTGGTGTATCGTATATCTTGATAACTGGGATCTCGGACCTATAGAAAACGAAACTGCAACCACAAGCGAGCTTACACTTACTCTTACCCAAGAGCATATTGAACGCGGAATCGCCGTATGGTGTAACGTTACCGATGCACGGGGCGAGAATATCAGCACAGACCTTGCAGGCGTGGTATTCCCCCTGCAGATAGTCCATCAGCCTGCCGATGCAACCGATATCAGCGTAGGTGAAGTAGCAGCTTTCCATACTCTTGCTGCAGGCGGAAAGGCTCCTCTTTCCTATCAGTGGTATATCGAGTTTAACGGTAATAAGGTAGTCGTAGATAAAGCGGGTAACGATATTTTCGGTACCGTATATTCGGGCTATAATACCAAAAACTTCTCGGTTCTCAGTTCCGGTAAGGCTTACTATGAAATAGAGTTCTTCTGTGTTGTTACCGATGCCGACGGCAATAAAGTTAAGAGCGACAGCGTAGCGATCAAGCCCGAGGTGTTCACCTTGGTGGACTATTCAAGATTTATAAATTTCAATCTCGGCGAGGTTCTTCCCATTTCGGTTGAGATAGACGGCGGTGTGGCGCCCTATAACTACACTCTTCAGGCAAGAGACAAGGACAATCCCGAGTTCTATGATTACAAATCATATGACTCATATAATACCGACTATCACTTTGATCAGGAGATCACCGCCATAATGATCGAGTACAACGTTGAATTCCGTTACGTTGTGACCGATGCCCGTGGAAAAACCTGTACCACCGGCATCATATATCTCAAAGAAATGGATCCCTTTGTTATAAAGGGTCAGTCAGTGAGCGGTATGGGTATCAGCGTAGGCAGCAAAGTGAATCTCTATGCCGAAGCGACCGGAGGATTGCAGCCCTATACCTACCGCTGGGTATATAAAAACGATGCTATGACAGGTGAGAGCGATGTGTTCGAAACAAACAGCACCGTTTTTACAGTGGACATTATTGAAAACGACTGTCAATACAACGGCTATTATAAATGTATAATAACCGATGCCAGAGATCAGGTGATCGAGAGCGATCCCATATATTTCAACTTTGCTTTGCATATAAGAAGACAGACCGAATCGGTAAGTGCAAAAGTAGGCGAAATAGCACTTTTCTCGGTTACACCCTGCGGTGGTGTGGCACCCTACAGCTATTCCTGGGAGGTGTATAATGCGCAAACAGGAGTTTGGGAAAAGGTAAGCACGGCATTGTCGGGCAGAGCGACAGGCCACAGCTCTTCTATTATGAGCTTCAAGGTAAATGCATCCGATTGCGGAAAGTATACCAAGTTCCGCTGTGTTGCTATGGACAGCAGAGGTTTTGATGTCATAAGCGAGGAGATTGTCCTCAACATTCCGTTGAGTATCCTTTCTCAGCCTAAAAACGCAAAGGCAAACGATGGTGACAGAGGCGTGCTCATAGCCGGACTGGAGGTTACAGGAGGTTCCGGCAGCTACACCTACAGATGGAGATACCGTAACATTTATTCGAGTTCGACTTATTATTATTGCTCAGACTCTCCCGGCGTCTTTTACCAATACGATAGTAAAGCGCTCGGTATCAATGAAATGGATTATTCTATGTATAACTATTACTTCATATGTATGATAACCGATTCTGACGGAAATGTGGTATACACCGACCCCGTTACTATCAGCAAACCATAATATTATGTAATCAAAAAAATAAAATATATAATTTTCAGGATGTAACTCAAAATGGCAAAACACAATTGTGCAATATGCGGCGTTGAGGTAGGACTCATCGGTCAGCAGAAATTGGCAGACGGCAACTATATCTGCCGTAAGGTATGCTGCAAGAAGTGTCTCAAGCTCTTTGACTTCGTCCCCGCAACACTTGATCAGGTGAAGGCTCATATCGAGCAGGTAGAGTTTGGTACCAAGGTATGGAATCAGATTTTCGTTCCCCTGCAGAAGACCAAAAACAAGGACGAGAAGCTTCGCGGCTTATGTCAGTATGACAATCTTAAGGTGTCTCCCTCCACCGGTCTTGTGGCAGTAACGCAGGATGATTACAAATTCTTCATTTTCGGCAAGACCACCCGTGCGATAGTATTCCGTCTGGCTGATCTTTACCGTTATGATTATGAAACCGAGGTTTCCAAGGACTCGGAAGGTAAAGAGATAACCAAGCACTTTGCTCATCTTGTTTTCAACAATACTCAGGGACTTTTCGATTTTCTTATGCCTTGTTCTGATAAGAACGATTTTGACGCAATGGAAAAGTATTTCGATAATCTGTTCGGTATTCAGAAAACACTTAAGAACTCCATAAACAATGCAAAGCGTCAGATGAATGCTATCAAGGCTGTCGCAGGTGCAGTTAAAGAGGCTGCTACAGGCGGAAATAACCTTGAGGAAAAGGGAAGTGCCGCAATAGATGCAGTAAACGCAAATATATACGGCGACAGAACCGAGTGGATCAAGAAGGCTGACGCAGCCCTTGCCACCGTAAAATAAGCAAACAAGTGTTTGCATCCATAATCGCATTTTATAAGCGGTAACTGTGAGTAATCACACGAGGGTGATAACATCTAAAACCGATCCGCTTACAAGTGTTTGCATCCATAATCGCATTTTATAAGCGGTAACTGTGAGTAATCACACGAGGGTGATAACATCTAAAACCGATCCGCTTACAAGTGTTTGCATCCACAATCGCATTTTATAAGCGGTAACCGTGAGTTATCACACGAGGGTGATAACATCCAAAACCGATCCGCTTACAAGAGTTTGCATCCGTAAAAATATAAAATTCTTATATATATCAGGAGAAAAAATTATGTTTAAGAGAATTTTAAGTATGCTGCTTTGTCTTCTGACTCTTTGCAGTATCATTCCTATGACGGCTATGACGGCATCCGCTGCTGCAGAAGCTGTTTCAAGCGACATCAAGATCTCAAACTTCAATCTTACCACAAAATCAATGACCGAGCCTAAGATAGATACAGGCGCCGGCGGTATGTTCTACGACTACACCTATATTACTATTAACAACGTTAAGTACTACCCCGGTGATCAGTTCCCCGCAGGTGCGCTTAACGTAGGCGATTACAGAACCGTTACAATCCAGTTTACCCCCATTTCGGGCTGCTACTTTGTTACCGAGAGCGACGGTACGTCCTATGCAGGTAAGGTAACTATCGGTAACCAGGAGCTTACCGCTTACGTTAACAGCAGCGGTATCCTTAAGGTAATGTTCCGTATGTACGTAAACAGCCCTGATATTACAACAGCTATCACCGTTGACGGCGTTGATTTTCCCGTTCACGGAGCGGAGGCTCGTTCAAGCGTGCTTAAAAGCAAGACTACCATGTCTCATTCCGGTCTCAAGGTAACAAGTGCGTATTTCGCATTCCAAAAGTCCGGTAATACCACATGGTATCTTTATCCCAACAATACCCTTGATTCAAGCTTCAGCTATGAAAAATTTGCTCTTTGCGTAATGTACGAGGTGGATCCTGCATATAACATCACAGGATTTGTTAACAAGATTACCTGGAACGGTAAGGGAGTTGACGCTTATGCGCCCTTAACTAACGGTAAGGGCTATGCGATATACTTCTACTGTGATATCGCCGACGAGCTTACACAGGTAACCATCACCGATATCGAGCCCCCTGTACACGGTGCTACACCTGACAGAACCGGTACTGCCCCCAAGGGTATCGAGATCACAAAGATCCAGTATATCAAGGCAAGCGACCGTTCCGGCGAGTATGAAGGTACCTTTGATGCGATCAAGCACGTAGGCAAAGACTATATCGAGCTTGGTGTTGAGATCAGAGCGACAGACGGATATACCTTTAATCCTAAGTTTCTTAAAGTATATTGTAACGGTATGACCAGCACGCTTTATGTCAACCGTGGCGACGGTAAGTATGTATTCGTATTTCCCCTGACCGTCGCTCAGAAGCACGTTGATATGGTACACGTTGCCGATATCGATCCCGCAGTTGACGGTGCAACTCCCGACAGAGAGGGTACCGTTAAGGAAAGCGATATGGTCGAGCTTACCGGGGTCCAGTATGTTATGAAGAGCGACCGTTCCGGCGAGTATATGGGCAAGTTTGATGCTAAAAAGCACGTTGGCAAGGATGCCATCGAGCTTGGTATCGAGCTTAAGGCTAAGCCCGGATACGTTATCGACAACACAACCGTAGTAACTGTAAACGGTGACTTCAGCCACGCTCTTGTAAAGCGTGATGAGGGTCGCATCGTATACATAATGCCCGATCTTGCTATCACACAGGGCTTTGACAATCCTTTTGTTGATGTAAAGGACACTGATTATTTCTACAGCGCAGTTTCATGGGCGGTTATGAGCGGTGTTACCGCAGGTGTTGATGCAACTCACTTTGGTCCTAACAAGACCTGTACCAGAGCCCAGGCAGTTTCCTTTATCTACCGTGCAGCAGGCTCTCCCGCTATCAACAAAGCAACAGGCAACCCCTTTAAGGACGTAAAGGAATCCGACTATTTCTACAACGCAGTTCTGTGGGCAGTTGATCAGGGTATTACCGCGGGTGTTTCAGCTGACAAATTTGCTCCCAACAGCAACTGTACAAGAGCTCAGATCGTAAGCTTTATCCACCGTTGGGCAGGCTCGCCTAAGGCAAGAGGCTCCGCAAATCCCTTTAAGGATGTTAAGGAATCCGACTATTTCTACAACGCAGTTCTCTGGGCTGTAGAGAACAACATCACCGCAGGTATGTCTGCAGACAAGTTTGCTCCCAACAATAAGTGTACTCGCGGTCAGATCGTATGCTTCCTTGAGAGATGGATGCATCAGGGAGATCTTGAGATAGTTACCAATCCCGAAGATTACCGTATGTATTGCTCTGACGAGGATGCAACCTTTACCGTAACCATCAAGGGCGACCATTCTCCCTATACCTACGAATGGACTGTATGGATAGGTGGTAACAAGACCTATACCGAGACCCATAAGACCTATGCTACAGCAGACACATTCAAGTACCGTGTTACCGACTACGACTTTGACAATGGTGAGGTAGTTGTAGGCTGTATCATCAGAGATTCCTATGGCGGTGCGTGCCAGACCTACAGCGCACAGGCTATCCCCAAGGAGGGTAAATCTCTTACCATTGTACATCAGCCCCTTCATTATCAGATGAAGTCATCCTCCGAGGATGCTACCTTCAAGGTAAAGGTAAGAGGCGGTGACGGTAACTATACGTACAGATGGATCATCAACTTCGACGGCGACGGTCAGAGCGAGACAGTACTGACCACATCTACCACAAGTACCTTCTCTTTCCCCATCACCGATTATGATTTTGATGAGTACAGAGAAATCGTAGTATGGTGTGAGATCACCGACGGTCAGGGCAACAAGGTAACCACAAACGAAGCCGAGATCCGTCAGAAGAAATAACCGGTAATTGACTAAAATCAATAAAATATTTTAAGAAAGAGGTAAAATACAATGAAAAAGTTATTAGCACTCCTTCTTTGCGGCGTAATGCTGTTTGCGTTTGCAGCCTGCGGCGACAAGCCCGAGACTCCCGAAACTCCCGATGATCCCGCAGTAGAGACCAATGAGCCCGAAGCTCCCAAGGGCTTTGAGGTTACCACAGGTACCTCCGGTGACTTTGACATTTCCATCCTCGGTGCAGAGACCGTTGATTGCTTAGGCGACGTTAAGGGTATCAGAATCTACTACCAGATCACTAACAACGCTTCCTACAACGTAAAGGCAGTTGACGACCTTAAGTTCTCCGCTACACAGAACGACGAGTCCCTTGACGGCGGTATTGCACGTGGTGCAGACGTAGCAGAAGATACCGCAGACGAGCGTTACATCCGTCCCGGCGTTACCCTCCGTGCAGCTTCCGTTCGTGAGCTTAACGACGAGACCACCGCAGTTAAGTTCTCTGTAGGCGACTACAGCTCCGAAGATAAAGTTGAGGTTGAGTTTGACCTTGCTAACCTTCCCGGTGCTCCCACCGATACTCTTGAGATAGTTCCCGTAACCGAGGGCTTCCAGGTTGAGGGTCTTGCAACCGAGGGTACTCTTGACGGCAAGTACGACGTTAAGATCACAGGTGTAGAAAAGACCACCAACAAGAGCGGTAAGGACGTTATCGTAGTTCACTACAGCTTTACCAACAACTCCGATAAGGCTGTCCGCTTCAACTCCGCAGTTAGAGCTAAGGCGTTCCAGGACGGTTATCAGCTCAAGGACACTACACCTCAGGATCTTCAGGATGTGGCTTACAAGAATAAGACCACAGACTGTGAGGTTGGTCAGACCTTAAACGTTGACTGTTACTACGAGCTTATCTCCACCAGTCCCTGCGAGGTTGAGGTTGCCGACGGTCATATGTCTATGTCTACCGACGAGTACTTTGAGGAGCGTCTCGGTCTCGTATTTACAGTAGCTTAAATTATAATGATAACGACGGGGTCGGGTGGCCCCGTCGGATAGGATACTATGCGTAGAACTAAACGTACAGGTAATTTCCTTTTGACCCTTTTATTCAATATGCTCTTAAATCTTGAATGGGGTATACCGGCACTTGTGCTTCTCATACTGCATTTTGTGATAGGTCTTTCTATCTGGTGGTTTGTGGGGGCTATGGCGTTCTGGATACTCTGTATGATAACGGGTATGTGGATAATAGGCTGGGCGAGGGATTGCGGTGATACACCCGATCCGCCTAAGGAAAATAAGAATCCCTATTCCAATAAAAACTCTAATTTTAATAAAAGGAAGAATTAAATGAAAATTACAAGAATTTTAGCACTTCTTTTAGCGGTTATGATGCTGTTCGTCTTCTCTGCTTGCTCCGGCGGCGGTACTGAAGACGGGAATAAGAAGGAAAAAGAAACCGAAAAAACAGAAGAATCCGGTGCCAAGACCGATACTGAAGACGATAAGCTGAGCCTCGGCGATCATGTTGCCGAACTTGTCGGTTATGAAATAGTTAAGGATTCTGACGGTAATGATGCAATCGCAATCACCTATAACTACACCAACAATTCTGACGAAGAAAGCTCCTTCTCCTGGACATTTTACGACGAAGTAACCCAGAACGGCGAGGAGTTGGAATTCAGCGTAGTATTCGTATCGGAAGACAGCTATGATACCCTTGATCACGGTGATCTCGATGAAATTGCTCCCGGTGAGAGCATTGAGGTCTGCCAGACATATACTCTCAAGGATACCGTATCTCCTGTGGTTATTTCGGCAACAGATCTCTATGAAGAGTATGCTGATACTCTGACGATCGAAATAGCATAATCATTCAATATATATCTTGGCGGGTAACCGCCTTGGTATATGAAAGCCGATCGGATCGGTCGGCCTTCATATGCCAATTAAAGAAAAAATACTACATATACGAAAGGAGTTTCATTATGGGACTTATTAAAGCAGGCTTAGGCGCCTTAGGCGGCGTAATGGCGGATCAGTGGAAGGAGTTTTTCTACTGTGATGCAATGGATATGGATACCCTTATCCGTAAGGGTCAGAAGAGAACTTCAGGCCGTTCCTCCAATACCAGAGGAGAGGAAAATATCATTTCCAACGGCTCGGGAATTGCTGTTGCAGACGGTCAGTGTATGATGATCGTTGAGCAGGGTAAGGTAGTTGAATTCTGTGCAGAACCCGGTGAATATACATACGATACCTCCACAGAGCCCTCTATCTTCTCGGGCAAGTTAGGCGACTCCATCAAGGAGACCTTCAAAGCTATCGGTAAGCGTTTCACTTACGGCGGAGATACCGGTAAGGATCAGAGAGTTTATTATTTCAATCTCCTTGAGATAATGGATAATAAGTTCGGTACTGCGAATCCTTTTATGTTTAAGGTAGTTAACAAAGAGTTAGGTATGTCAAGAACGGTACAGATCCGCTGTAACGGTGTTTACTCCTACAGGATCACAGACCCTATGCTCCTCTATACAAAGGTGGCAGGTAACGTAGGCGACGAATATACCAGAGATAAGCTGGATAACCAGCTCAAGACAGAGTTCGTCTCTGCTCTTCAGCCTGCGTTTGCACAGCTTTCCACACTCGCACTTCATCCCGCAGAGATCCCCGGTCATACCACCGAGCTTAAGCAGGCTCTTAACGAGGCTCTCAAGATCGAATGGTCTGACAGACGCGGTATCAGCGTGGAAAGTGTAGCCATCAACCCCATCACCCTCACACCCGAGGATATGAAGAAGATCAATCAGATGGAGGATGCTGCTACCATGGGTCAGAATCCTTTTATGATGGCAGGCCGTATGACCGATGCTACAGCCAACGCTATGGAGACTGCCGCAGGTAACGAGGCAGGCGCTATGACAGGCTTTATGGGCATGGGTATGGCAGGTAACGCTATGGGCGGCGGCTTCAATGCAGCTCAGAGCTTTTATAATATGGGTCAGCAGCAGATGGCTCAGCAACAGGCGGCTCCTGCGGCAGCACCCGCACCTGCACAGGGCGGTTGGAAATGTGCTTGCGGAGCTACCGCTACCGGCAAGTTCTGCCCCGAGTGCGGAGCAAAGAAGCCCGAAGAGGCAGCAGGCTGGACCTGTAGCTGCGGTGCGGTAAACAAGGGCAAGTTCTGTCAGGAATGCGGTGCTAAGAAGCCCGAGGGCGCACCTCTTTACCGCTGTGACAAGTGCGGCTGGGAGCCTGAGGATCCCCACAATCCTCCTAAGTTCTGTCCCGAGTGCGGAGATACCTTTGACGAAAATGATATTAAATAATTGTTTATACGGCGGCGATATTATGGAGTCTTTTGCAGGACTTCAATTTGACAGCAGTTTTTACGCCAATTTGGTTCAGAACGGTTTAAAGCTGTTTGCAGAAATCAAATTTACTGCAACTCTTAATTATACAGTTGCAGATCAGAGCAAGCTTGATTCTATGTTCGGCGGTCAGCTCCCCGTTGATATTTTAAAAAAGGAAGCTTCAATGGCAGTTGAAAGAACATATACGAATCTTTTTAAAGAAGCCTGCTCACCGGATGAGCTGAAGCAAAAGATATTAACTCATACGGACTCAGTATTGAAGGACCCCTTCTTTTCCGATTGGGAAGGTATGGCAGGTGTCAGACTCACCGGGGTCAGCGATATACTTGTTCAGCTTGATCCGAAAACAGAAAAAATGATTTCAGATATTAAGTCGGTCCATTCTGTGCCAAAGCCTGTGCCGACAGGTTGGAAGTGCATTTGCGGAACGGTCAATAGCGGTAATTTCTGCACTGACTGCGGAAGCAAAAGACCTGTAAGAACACCTCTTTACAGATGTAATAAATGTGGCTGGGAGCCTGCAGACCCCCACAATCCCCCCAAGTTCTGCCCCGAGTGCGGAGATAGATTTGACGAAAACGATATTAAATAAGGAGAATTACCATGGGATTATTTGATAAAAAATACTGCGACGTATGCGGTGAAAAGATAGGCCTTTTAGGCAACAGAAAGTTGGAGGACGGTAACCTCTGTAAGGATTGCGCCCGTAAGCTCTCACCCTTCTTTGACGAAAGAAGACACTCAACCGTTGAGCAGATCAAGCAACAGCTTGCTTACCGTGAGCAGAACAAGACGGCAGTTGCACAGTTCAGCCCCACAAAGTCCTACGGTACGGGGATGAGAGTTCACGTTGATATGAACCAGCAGAAATTTGTTGTTGTACGCGGCACTAACTGGAAGGACGACAACCCCGACGTTATCGACTTCTCACAGGTAACAAGTGTAAATACCGATATCAAGGAACATAAGAGCGAGATATATTACAGAGATAACGACGGTCAGCAGAGAAGCTACAACCCCAGAAGATACGAGTTTTCCTACGAATTCAAGGTAGTTATCCTCGTAAACTCTCCTTGGTTTGACGATATCAGCTTTGAGCTTTCCGACTTCAGCCATCGTCCCGACAGCACCTACAGCCCCGTTTACAACGATCTTATGATGCAGATGAACGAGCTTTCCTCTGTTCTTATGGGCAGAGGTATACCTCAGGGCGGATTTGGTCAGCCCATGATGAATCAGGGTATGGGCCAGCAGATGGGTTACGGCCAGCCTCAGCAGGGCTACGGTCAGCAGCCTATGTATAACAACCAGCAGGGTATGGGTCAGCCTATGTATAACAACCAGTCTAATATGGGTATGGGCGGCGTAGTTATGGGCGGTATGAATATGGGTATGCAGAACAACCCTAACTTCAACAATAACGGCGCATATACCTCCTACGATCAGGGCTATAACCCCAATATGGGTCAGCAGCCTATGATGAATCAGGGTATGGGTCAGCCTATGGGTATGAACCAGCCTCAGGGTAACAACGTATGGATGTGCAGCTGCGGTGCACAGAACACAGCAGCCTTCTGTCAGAACTGCGGTCAGAAGAAGCCTCAGCAGTACAACTGGGACGAGATAGAATGTGATAAGTGCAGCTGGAGACCCGAGCCCGGTCAGCCTGTACCGAAGTTCTGTCCTAACTGCGGCGACCCCATCAACTGGGAAGACGAGAATTAAGACAAATATGAAAAGAGTATTATTGACGGTTGTATGTTTTATCCTTTGTCTCACCCTTATAGGGTGTGACAAGGGTAAGACCAACGATACTGTCGAAACAAACGAGCCCGAAACGGCCGAGACCGAGGAGGTTACCACAAAGGATACCACCGACGACACTACCGATGAGCCTGTGGTTGATCCTGGAGAGGATCCTTCTGTTTCTCTCAACAGTTTCCGTCAGTCTATGGTGGAAACCACCGAGCTTTTTGCGGCTGCTTACATCGGAAATACCGACACTATGGATGATGTAGATCCTATTCCGTGGATGAAGGGAAAAGTTCCTGACCTCTGTGAGGATCTGCCCTTTATGACTGCTATCCCCGAGGAAAATATAGTAGGAGATCACTTCGGTGAGCTTTACTGTATAGTTCCCGCAACCGAGGATATTACTCTTGATGTAAGCTCTATTGAGTTCGACGGTAACGATATAGAAGTGCTTTACAAGGGAAAACCGGGCGAGCCTATACTTTTGTTCTGTAACAAGGACGGATATAGCCCCGACGTTGAGGTGACCGTTACCAAAGCCGACGGCAGCTTCGTTCTTTGGTATCCTCAGCTTAACGACGATTTCTACCTTGATGGTGCCTACGACCTTGACGGTGTAGACGTTACGAAGGACTTCACTCCCTACGCTGAGCTCATCGAGAACGAATATGAGTATTATCTCAACGAAGCAGGCTTCTGGAAGGTGCCCGAGGCACTTGATCTCGTGGATACCTCCTGGGAGGCTACCGATTACTGTATTGACGGTACCGAGAAGGCATATTATCTCGATATCTTTGCGGATAACGTACACGTCATATGGAATGACGGAGTTGACGAGGAGAATCATAGCTATACAGCCCTCTGGACTCTTAAGGTTGTTGACGGTCTGACCGTGATGGAGATAGATTTCGGAAGCTTTGAAGGTATAAGAACCTACCCTGTTCTTATAACCTCTGAGCATAATCTCATTTTTTTCTCTCAGGATTTTCTCAACGACGACATCCACGACTACGAAAAACTTTCAAGAGTGCTTGAACGCACTTACGGATAAGGAGATATTTGAAATGTCTGTTACGCAAGAATATAAATGTCCATGCTGCGGCGGAGCCATAGGCTTCGACTCAAGCATACAGAAGATGAAATGTCCCTACTGTGACTGTGAATTTGAGATGGAGGCACTTGCTGCCTATGATAACGATCTGAACAGTCAGCAGGCGGACAATATGAACTGGAATACCAATGTCGGTGAGAGCTGGCAGCCCGGTGAAGAGGAAGGTCTGCGAGTTTACGTTTGTAACTCCTGCGGCGGTGAGATAGTTTGTGACGAAAACTCTGCGGCTACCTCATGTCCCTACTGTGACAACCCCGTTGTTTTCAAGGGTCAGTTTGCGGGGGATCTCAAACCCGACCTTGTTATCCCCTTTAAGTTTGATAAGGCAGCGGCTAAGGCTGCTCTCAAAAAACACTACGAGGGCAAGAGACTTCTTCCCAAGGTGTTCAAGGATCAGAATCATATCGACGAGATAAAGGGCGTTTACGTACCCTTCTGGCTCTTTGATGCGACCGCTGACGCCCACGTACGTTTTAAGGCGACCAAAACCCGTACCTGGAGCGACAGCAGATATAACTACACCGAGACCTCGTACTTTGCAGTAAACCGTTCGGGTAACGTAGCGTTTGCCAACGTGCCTGTTGACGGGTCCACCAAGATGGCTGACGATATGATGGAATCCATCGAGCCCTTCAATATGAACGAGGCAGTTGACTTCCAGACTGCATATCTTGCAGGCTATCTTGCGGATAAATATGACGTTTCCGCAGAAGAAAGCATCAACCGTGCAAATCAGAGGATCAAGAACAGCGCAGAGCTTGCACTTGAGGCTACCGTTCACGGTTATACCAGTGTACAGCCCGAGTATTCTTCGGTAAGCTTCTATGACGGCTATGCGAAGTACGCTCTGCTGCCGGTGTGGATACTCAACACCAACTGGAAGGGCAAGAAATATACCTTTGCCATGAACGGTCAGACAGGTAAGTTCGTAGGCGATCTGCCTATGGATAAGGGCATCTACAAAAAATGGCTCTGGAGTATTGCAGCCATTGCTTCTGCCGCTTGCTTTGCATTGTCGTGGCTTATGTGGTGGGCGTAAGGAGGTATTGATATGAAGAAAATAATTATTGTTTTACTTACGGTCATTATGTCCTGCACTATGCTTCTTACGGTATCTGCCGATGAAAGTTTATCTCCCATCGTGGACAACGCGGATATGTTTACTGCCGATGATGAAACAGCGATCCTTTCAAAGATCAATGATATATGCAACACCTATTCTATTGATGCTTTGGTATTGACCGTTACCGATAACGAGGGAATGACAACAGCCGAATACCTCGAAAAGTTTTATACCGACAACGGCTACAGTGACGACGGTATAATGGTGATCATCAGTACCGAGACCAACTCCTTCTACACCAATGCGGTGGGAAGATGTGCCCGTGTGATGGATGAAGCTGCTTACACCATTGTCGATGATGCGTTTCTTGCAGAGGATACTTACGCGGCAGGTACAGAGGCTTTACTCGACGCCTTTGATACTCTGCTTGTTGATCTTGAGGACGTTACAGGCGATCTTCCTTACGTTATTGACAATGCTGATCTTCTTACAGATACGGAAGAAACAGCTCTTGCAGATAAACTTACCGAGATCAGCACCCGCCTTGAGTGTGACGTTATCGTACTCACCGAGGTGTCTATAGATACTGAAGCTCAGGCTTATGCAGACGATTACTTTGATTACAACGGCTACGGTCAGGGCGGTCAGCGTGACGGTATACTTATGCTTGTTTCTATGGATCCCCGTAAATGGCACGTTTCCGGCAGCGGCATCTGTAACAGCGATCTTGTAAGCCTTGACTATATCTGTGAGGAAATAGTCGGATATCTCCAGAATGAAAGCTATGCTACCTGCTTTAACAGCTTTGCAGACCGTTGTGACAACGCAGTTTCTGCTGCCCGTAACGGTGAAGCATACAAGGAGCCCTTCAAACCGGGTATGAGCCTTGTAATATCGGTTGTGATCGGATTTATCGTTGCATTTATTGCTACAGGTGTTATGAAGGGCAAGCTCAAGACTGTCAGAGCAAA
The DNA here is from genome assembly GCA_017416185.1 of Clostridia bacterium. GTDB lineage: Bacteria > Bacillota > Clostridia > Oscillospirales > CAG-272 > RGIG7300. The sequence goes on along the minus strand of JAFQDF010000003.1, from coordinate 472 downwards.
CAACCTTGCACAGAACTATGCAGTTCCCGGCAGTCTTAACGTATATAATGCAAGAGATATGTTCCTGTACAGACAGGTTACGTATACAGAAAAATCCAACGACAGCGACTCGTCCAACGGCTCGCACACTTCTTCCTCGGGCAGAAGTCACAGCGGCAAGGGCGGCTCGTTCTAAAGGAGAATTATTATGGGTATTTTTGATAAGCTTAAGAATGTTGCGACCCGGGCGGCGGGCAATGCCATAAAGCAGGGTATCAGTAACATCGGAAACAAGAGCGAGACCTTTACCTTTACAGCACTTCCCGAAAGCGTGGAGCAGCTGCAGAGGCTTCCCGAGGCAACTCTTGATTCTCCCTTTAAGACGGCAGCGCTGACCGTATGCGCACTCTGTGCTTATGCGGCAGACAAGCCGACGGGAATAGAGATGCTTAATTTCTTGAAGGGACCCAAGCCCTTAACTCCCTTTGAAATA
>JAFQDF010000031.1 GCA_017416185.1 Clostridia bacterium | reverse complement strand
CTTTACTGCGTTATAATCTTTTTTCTTTTCTAAAAATATACTTATGCCAATACCAATCGCACCAAGGAAAGCTATACCAAGACAGAGTGAGTAATCAAATATGTGATGCCACCAAGGACGACTTACAATCACATCTAATGTACCGTCTGCAGATGTTTTATATACTTGAAAACTGTCAAAATAGAAATTTCCTTCTGTAAATTTGTTGTCGTATTCTTGTTCCCAGTTATAATTTAATCTTAGGTTTTCTTCGTTTTCAATTCCCAAAAAAGAACCATTTTGAGAATCGTAAATGTAAGCATCTCCGTCACAAATGATAAGTTTACCATCTAGCAACTCAAAGTAGGAATTTCGCATATACGGAGTAGCCACACACCAAAGGAATTTGCCTTCTTCAGTATATACATTTACACAGTTAGCATCATTATAACACACATATAGTTGTTTTAAATCTTTATCATGAAGAACGGTTTCTATTGTGTCAGGAACAAAGGATTCCGGTTGTATCGATTTATAATCATCATTACTGAGAGTACAAAAGGCACGACCTAACAATCCTATAGCAATACTACACATAAACAGGACAACGGAAATAGGAAACAGTATTTTTGTGAATCGTCGCATAAGTTCACCACCTTATTACAATGATTATACCACACCGCCGATTTAATGTAAATATTTTTGCAAAACTAATGGGTCCTACTTGACCACAAGCAGAGGGATGGGTGCTTGGTGTAGGAACAAAGATCTTTACCATAGCAGGTCCCGTGATCCTATACGGCATCACCGCAGGTGCGGTGTACGGAGTGGTGTACTGGATATCCACGTTATTTTAGCGGACGGAGATCATCCGTCCGCTAAATATTCACTATTCACTATTCACTTGCGAGACATGGGGCAATTCCTGTCATATTCCTTTTCTCTTTTACTTTACTTTTCCTTTGGAAAATGCTATAATGAATTATTAAACAAAGGAGTATTAAAATGACACAGGAGCAGTATTTTAAGAATCTTAACCGTCCCGAGGGTAAAATAGATATAATCCTCGACACCGATACATACAACGAGATAGACGATCAGTTTGCTATTGCATATATGCTGGGTCGTCCTGATAAATTCAACGTCAAGGGTATATGTGCGGCTCCCTTCTTCAATGAGAAATCCACCTCACCCGAGGACGGAATGGAAAAGAGTTATAATGAGATCTTAAAGGTTCTTGATCTTATGGGCCGCCATGATCTCGACGGGTTGGTTTTCAGAGGTTCAAGGACATATCTGCCTGATGAAAAGACACCGGTGGAGTCCCCTGCGGCTGATTATATGGCATCTCTTGCCAACGAATATACACCTGAAAATCCCTTATATATCCTCGGTATAGGAGCTATAACCAACGTTGTTTCAGCTATCCTCAAGAATCCCAATATGACCGAAAACTGCGTTGTCGTGTGGCTTGGGGGCAGCTCCTTTGACATGCCGAGATTTGCAAACGAATTCAATATGGTGCAGGATATAGCGGCGGCACGCGTTCTCTGTAACTGCCGTGTTCCCCTTGTGCTTATACCTGCCTGGGGTGTGACCGATCATCTGACTACCACAAAATACGAGCTTGAGCATTGGCTCTTAAATAAGAACAAGATCTGCACCTACCTTTGTGAAAACACGGTAAAGGAAGCTCAAACCTATGCTTCGGGCAAGCCTTGGTCAAGGGTGATATGGGATATCGCGGGAGTTTCCTGGTTTGTGAATGAGGGCAACTCTATGATGCAGGACAGACTTGTTCACTCCCCCGTACCCCAGTACGATATGTATGCTTCAAAGGATGAAAGACGTCATCTTATCAAGTACGTATGGCACGTTAACCGTGATAAGATCTTTGAGGATCTGTTTAATACCCTGTATAAGCTTTAAGCATCAGGTAAGGCAGGATCTTAAATCCTGACTTAATGCTAATCTGTAAAATTCGTCAATATCATAACTGCTGTTACTATGGCTCTCGCTTTTCGGCGGGGGCTGTTTTGTTTTCTCATCTTCTATCCATCGAAGCAAGGTTGCATAATGAGAAGAATAACTCTTACCCACCGAAGCTATATAGAGAGACAGCTTGTCTATAAGCGTATCTATGTCGGGATACTTGGCCTTCAGCTTTTCGTATTCCTCCTCTGTCAGAATTACGTTATTCATTTCTCCTACGGGGGCGGGTTCTGCTACGGGCGGATGGTATCCGCCCCTACGGTCTGCTCTCCTATCCTCTGATATACTGTCCTTTACTATACTATCCTCTACTATACTATGTGTATTATCGACGGAATTAACTACAGTTTTTTCGGAATTAACTGCGGTTTCTTCGGAATTAATCAATCTGAAACGTTCATCCAGCTCTTTGTTCTTTCTTTTGGCTATAACGAAAAGATACTGCTCCTGAATTTCGGGTGAGGTAAGAATACCGTATTTTTCAAAAAGCTCTTTATGGAATATTCCGCGGTTAAGCATATCCTTTATTATGGGATCGATGCTGTCAACGGGAATATTGTACTCACCCGAAAAAAGAAGCATAACATCCTCGTCCCAATTCATATAATAACCCTTATTGCCGTAGATCTTCTGGAGTAGCTTTACGTAAACGGCGTAAGCCACCAAACCGTGCTTTAATTCAACCAGCTTCATACGGTTGTCGTCACAGCAGTCTATGGGAAAATAATCGATCTTTGTTTTTACGGGTCTTGCCATATATGTACTCCTTTTTTTGTCTTTGATTATATTGTACAATATAGACAGCCTTAATTTAAAGGGTATCACCCCCGAGAAATTTCTTGCAAAAATTATCAATATGTGATATAATTATAAAAACAAAGTTAAGGAGAACTGCTATGTGTTTTACATCACCTGATGCGAACAGCATCTGGATAGACATCAAATCCAACAAGCTCAATGAGATATTAAAGAATTACGAACCTCTTTTCGAAAAAGTCGAGAATTTTTTTGGACTAGGGACATTTAAATTAGAAGAAATTTTCACCTATTGGACCGAGGAAACGGCATTTAATACCGTCCAACTCCCCAAGAACGCAGACGATGCCCTGGACAATTTATCAAGGATTTTCACCGAGCTTGCGCTTTTCTCTATGGGTGAAGGTGACGAATTTGCCGTTCTGGCAAACGAAATCAAAGCTCATAAGACCGAGATCCTTGCCGATTTGGAAAGTATCAAATGGTCGTTATCAGTGCTTTATTATCCCGGAAGCAATGACGATGTATACGATCCTGACTGTTATGATGAAGAATCCCTTGAAACCGCCTATAATATGATCATCGAGGAAAACGGTTACGCAAGTAAGGATGAAATTACGAATGAAGATTTTGAGGCTCTTGCAAGCAGCAGACACTGCTTTGATGAGGACGTGTACGTATACAACAGGGATGCAGGAATAAGTGAAATAAGGCACACATTCGGCCTAGGAGAATTTTAAAAAAACAATTAAACCGCCAAAGTTTTGGCGGTTTATGTTTTATAATTCAGTTTTAACGAAGTTCTCAATAAACCCTGCTGTTTCTTTGTTCTTTACAAGAGGCAGCATACGGTCGATATAACGCTTGAGAGCTTCGCGGTTTATGGGCTTGGGTTCGGGTGCAAGGTTATTAAGGAAATTATCGTGGCAAATAGCCTTTACCTTGTCGTGGGAAAGTCCTATACCCTTGATCTTAAAGTCCCAATACTCGAACTCGTCCTCTGTAGACAGGAAGCGGGTGATGGCATCGAACATATCTCCGGGCTTACCCTGAAAGGCACTTGATGTCATATCGGTACCGAAGATTATACGGTGGCTGTAATCGTTGAAGAATGCCTTTGCCTTGTCGTGGTGACGGGTAAAGTTATCGTACATTTCCCTGCCGGGGGTGATGTCTAATTTAAGGTTGGGGTGCTTGTCAAGGAGCTTTCTTGCTTCGTCGATATAATCGGACAAAAAGAAGAAATGGGGGAAGGTGAAGCGGATATCAGGATACTTTTCAAGGGTGTTCTTGACCTCGTTGTAGATATCCTCTTTTGATAAAAAGGTTCCGTCACCGTAGAACCAGCCCTCCTTGTGTGAGAACTCGGGTGCAAGATCGTAGTCCCAGAAGGTCTCGGGGTCGGCAACGTGAGATATCACAGCGATATCGTTATCCTCTATGTACTTATAGAAGGAGTCATACATAGGGTCATCTGTTGCAAGGCCTGTCAGCTTACGGGTGGTGGGCTTGTTCTCAAGCATCTTCACTCCGTCAAAGCCTATCTCCGTAAATTCCCTTACCTGTGCGGCAAAATCATAATCACCTGTGGGAGCTTCGGTCACGGGGAACTTGGGATATACAAGTCCTCCAAGTGCATAAATATTAGGGTCGATAAGCTTCATTATAGCGGCAAGAATATTCTGTGTGCCGTCGTTTTCCATAGACATATTGAGATTGCACAGGCAAGCAACACAGATCCTTTCAAAGCCGTATTTCTTTCTGTAATCATGAAAATACTCTACGCATTTATCTGTATAAACGTGAACGTGTCCGTCGATTATCGGTTTTCTGTACTGTTCCATAATTTCACCCTTTTAGATTTGATGTGTATATTATAATATACTTCTCTGTTTTTTGCAATACGGAAGGTTGATTTCATAACTAAAAGAAGAAAACAGTTTACTAAGTAAACCATTTTCAACCATAATTATACATTATACATTTTAAATTTTACATTAAAAAGCACCCCGAAGGGTGCTTTTTATCTTATTTTTTCTCTGTATCTGTCTTAACAGGACGCATAACCACGGCACCGTCGATCATCTCGACAGAAACCTTTGTCTTTACCTCAATGCCGAGCATATCTCTGATGACACTTGGGATAACAACTCTTCCTAATTCGTCAACTGTTCTTAATACCATTTTCATTCTTCCTTTCCTGTTGGTTACATTACAGCCAAATTATACCATTAATTTACAGGTTTGTCAATAGTTTTTTGACATTTTTGTGGAAATTTTCCATTTAATGGTCGAAAATTAAACGATATTACGCTATAATTGATAAAATTGCATAAAAATTTGCCAAACAAAGGCGAAAAGAAAACATACCTGTGGTTTATTACCGCTTGTTCAGGGGTACTTTTCTCCTATTATGCAGCAAAGCTGACCATCATAAAATATCCGAGGGCGGGGTCCTGACCTGCCTTTATCAAAGCAGTCAAAGGAGAGCCGCTACTATCAAGCATAATAAATTTTTCATTGTCATTATTCCTTTTATTTATATGTCAAAAAGGACTTGCATTTGCAAGTCCTTTCAGCGTGTCGATAAACCTATCGACACGCTGGCAGACTTCGAAAAAGGAAGGTAGGTTTTCGTGAAAAGGCTCCGTAGGTGTACTAAGTACAGTAGTGAGCCTTTTCGCGGAAAAGTGTGAAAGGACGGCATAAACTCGACGTTTATGCCGTCCTTGAATGCTTATCATACTATACCCAGTGATAAAATTTATAGTTAATCAATATTCGTCAATTGGAGAGTTAAACCCAAATAATTATTTATTTCACACGTCCGACCGACTTTTTCGACAGTCTGAAAGGACTTGCATTTGCAAGTCCTTTTAAATTATCTTAGAATGTAAAGTTAGGGAAGCTCTGTGCGGGAGCACTGTTCTTCTTATTGTTATTGTTGTTTACGATATTCATAATATCGGAAAACTCGTCCTCAGGCATACCTGTAGGAGCTGCAACGGTCTGCTGTCTGTTCTCTGTAACTACAGGCTTGTTCTCTACCTTGGGCTCGTCGCTCTCGCCACAGCCTGTAGCGATAACGGTGATGAGCATCTTGTCCTCGAGGTTGTTGTCTATCATAGCACCCCAGATAACGGTTGCATCGGGATGTGCCTCGTTTGTGATAATGGTGGAAGCTGCATCCATCTCCTCAAGTCCGATGTCGGGACCTGCGGTGATGTTGATGATAAGACCCTTAGCACCGGAGATAGAGGTCTCGAGAAGAGGACTGGAGATAGCAAGTCTTGCTGCTTCCTCTGCCTTGTCTCTGCCTTCTGCCGCGCCAACACCCATATGTGCAACGCCTGCATTCTTCATAACGGTAGTAACGTCTGCAAAGTCAAGGTTGATAACACCGAGACCGTTGATAAGGTCGGTGATGGACTGTACACCCTTACGGAGTACGTTGTCAGCCTCAGCAAATGCGTTGAGAAGTGTGATCTTGGTCTCGGAGATCTGCTTAAGTCTCTCGTTGGGGATAACAAGCAGAGAGTCTACGCAGGATGCAAGAGCTGCAATACCCTGCTCAGCAAGATCCATTCTCTTCTTACCCTCGAATGCGAAGGGCTTGGTTGCGATACCAACCGTGAGGATACCCATATCGCGTGCAAGCTTAGCAACTACGGGAGCCGCACCTGTACCGGTACCGCCGCCCATACCTGTGGTGATGAATACCATATCAGCACCGCGGAGCATATTGGAGATCTCTTCCTTGGACTCCTCTGCCGCCTTCTGACCGATCTCGGGGTTGGCACCTGCGCCGCGTCCCTTGGTAAGCTTGTCACCGATGGAGATCTTGTTCTCTGCACTGGAGAAAGCAAGAGCCTGTCTGTCTGTATTGATACAAATAAATTCTACGCCTTTTACATTTTCCTTGATCATACGGTTAACAGCGTTGTTACCGCCGCCACCGACACCAACTACCTTAATAACTACACCGCTATCGTAGTTCTCGAACTCAAATGCCATTTTTATATCCTCCTAATTTTTTAACCAACTTATATCTTAATAACTATAATTATAACATTATATACAATTATAATAATATCTTTTTAGTATTTTTGCAATAGTTTTTTACAAAATTTATTTTATTTTAACATTTTTAATCAAAATCCGCATCGCTGTCAAGCAATACGTAAGCAGCCTCAACGTCCTTGATATCTATAGTTCCTCTTGCCTCACCCAGATCCTTGACGATCTCGTTCATAAATCTGAGCTTCAGTTCAAGATCGTCGCTGTTGCCTATATTAGCCTTCAGCCTGCCTGCGTAGGTCACGTAAACATTGAACCTGTCCGAGAAATCAATTGCACTGACTCCGGCAAATATTTCGGTGGATTCGAGTACCGAAAGAAGCTGTTTTGCCTGCTGTGAGTAAGCCTCTCTGACAAAAACCAGCTCATCCCCCACCACAGCACGTCTGATCGCACCGCCTGTGAGCTTTATAATTTCCGGATGGACTGTTAGAAGCTCCTCCTTTGTTTCAAAGCGCTGCATGACCCTGAGGTCCCCCGAGAGAACGAAGCACTCTCCGACGATCTCGACATAATAGTTGGGCTCATCGCATTCAACCTTTACCGTGACCGAGTTCGGAATATTTCTTTCCACCTTGACCGTACGCACGTACGGGAACCGGGAGATTATCTCCGTAGCCACCGACTTATCGTCTATAAGGTAGATGTTCATATTCCTCTTGATGCCGGAGGCAGTGATAATATCACTGTCCTTATATACCGTATTACCCTTCACCTTAACGCTGTGTACACGGAAGAATATCGCAACTGCACCGATAAGAAATACTGCAAGAAGAACGATTATGAGTGCGCTCAGCATTACCCTCTGACGAAGGAGCCTGGCACTGTTTTTTCGTTTAAGACGCTCAAAGCCGCCGCCCTTTTCCTGTTCAGGAGGGCTTTGATCAGCCTTATTCTTCTTTTTACCAAACATTTATTTTACTGTTTCCTTTATATATTCGTAGATACGGTCTGCCGCATCGAGGACTGCAAACCGCCCCACATTTTTCTCCATCTTTTCACGCTTTTCGCTGTCCTCTATAAGGCTCTCAACAGCCTTGGCAAGGGCGCTGTCACGAAGCTCCTTTTCCTCAATGAGGATACAGGCATCTGCCTTTTCAAGAACGTGAGCGTTCTTGTACTGATGGTTATTGGTAACGTTAGGTGAGGGGATAAGCACACTTGCTCTTCCCAGAACCGCGATCTCGGAAAGTGTCATTGCACCTGCACGGTTTATAACGACATCCGCTGCCGCCATCTTTTCCGGCATATCGTATATATACTCAAGGAGCTGAAGGTTAGGACAATTTTCAAGTCCCGCCTCTTTAAACATACGCTTGGTCTCCTCAAATTCTATACTGCCTGTACCGTGGATATGAAGAATCTCGGGATGACGGGAGGTGTAGGTCTTCATCATATCGATGACCTCTTGATTTATACGCTCCGCACCCATACTGCCTCCGAGAGACAGCACCATATATCTGTATTTTCCCGTGATGCCCTGATGCTCTCTTGCCTTTTCACGGCTTATGGTGGAAAAATCTCCTCTGAGAGGATTGCCCACTCTTACAGCCTTTTCCGGACACTTAAGCTGAGCAACGGTCTCCTCAAAGTTGACAAACACCTTTGTTGCCTTCTTTTCAAGCATCTTGATGGCAAAGCCGGGGGTGGCGTTTGACTCGTGAAGCACGGTGGGAATCTTCAGGCTTGCCGCCGCTCTGACCACGGGCCAGCAGGCATATCCCCCTGTTCCGATAACCACGTCGGGCTTGAATTTCTTTATTATTTTCTTACAGTCGCCAAAGGACTTTACCGCAAGAAATGCAGTCTTTATGTTGTCCGGAGAAAGACTGCGGCGTATTCCCTGTATCTCAATATGATGAAGCTTGTAGCCTGCATGGGGAACAAGCTTATTTTCGATTCCTCTTTTTGTACCGACGAACTCGATCACCGCGTCGGGACAGTTCTGTTTTATTATATTGGCTATGGCAATGGCAGGATTAACGTGTCCTCCCGTACCGCCGCCGCTCATTAATACTCTCATATTATACCTACTGCTTATTCTGATATGAATATCTTGATATTGACAATACTATTCCCATCTCAACAAGGAGAAGCCAGAGGGCCGAACCTCCGTAGCTGAAAAAAGGAAGGGTAATACCTGTGTTAGGTATCATTGCCGTAACAACGCCGATATTGAGTATCGCCTGCACTCCCACCTTACCTACTATGCCGATAACAACAAGGGAGGAGAAGGTGTCGGGAGCCTTCATTGCAATGATAAAGCCCCTCCATACAAGTAAGATAAACAGCAATATTACCGCCAACGCTCCCACAAAGCCAAGCTCCTCACATACGATGGAAAAAATGAAGTCGTTCTGAGGCTCGGGAACGTAATTGTATTTCTGATAGCTATTGCCTAAGCCTACGCCCAAAAGTCCGCCTGAGCCGATGGCATTCAACCCCTGGAGGGTCTGATATATGTCACCCAGACTGGAATAGTTTTCGGGATGAAGCCAGGTGTCGATACGCTGCTTTGCGTAGTCGGTAAGCATAATTGCAATAAGCACCAGGGTGCCGCCTGCTCCTCCTGCGGCAAAGAGCCAAAATTTCCTTGCTCCGCCTGCAAAAATTACTATAGTTCCGATAAGGAAGAGAATAATAACTCCGGAAAAGTGCTTTTCAAGAGCAACAAGGAAACACACGAAACAAACTATCAGATAAGGATAAAGGTCACCCCACAGTGAGGAGGTCTTGAAATCCCTGTAATCGGTTATCTTATCCTGATAGGTGGCAAAATAATGGGCAAGCATCAGCACCAGAGCAGTCTTCATAGGCTCAGAGGGCTGAAACCTTCCGATAATGGGAAGCTCTATCCATCTTACCGCCTGACCGGCCGCTATACCCAGGATAGGAACCAAGGCAAGCAGGACACATACAATCACAAACACCGGGGTCGTAAGCCGGCGCATCCAACGGTAATCCACACGGGATGCTATAAGCATAATGATAAATCCGCTTATAAGGAATATAGTCTGTCTCTTAATATAGAAATAGCTGTCTCCTCTGTCCTGATAAGCAGCGGCAAAGCTGGAGGAGAATACCATTATAGAGCCGAAGCAGAGAAGCAGGATTATGATTATCAGAAAGGGTCTGTCTACTCCGCTTTTTACACGGATTATTTCAGGAGTCCTTTCTTTTTTTCTTGTCGGAGAGGATCCGCGGGACACTCTTCTTACCTTAGGTTCTCTGTTATTCAACTGTCCCGCCTCCTTTCATATATTTTAGTGCATAAGTCCGAAAAATGCAACCACCGATACTATAAGAGTAACAAGGGAGAAGATCGCTACCACCTTGATCTCGCCCCATCCGCATTTTTCAAAGTGATGATGAATGGGAGCCATCTTGAACACACGCTTGTGTGTAAGCTTGAAGCAGCCTACCTGAATGATAACAGATGCCGCCTCTATAACGTATATAAGTCCTACGAGAAGAATAATAAGAGGATTGTTGATAAGGAACGCAAGTCCCACCACAAGACCGCCTAAGAAAAGAGAGCCTGTGTCACCCATAAACACTCTTGCGGGATAGAAGTTGTATACAAGAAATCCCACACAGCCTCCTATGGTCATAGCGGAAATAAGTGCTGCGGGAAGCTCAGCCGCCATAAATGCCGCAACCGCAAAGAAGCCGCCTACGACCGTGGTAACGGAAGCCGCAAGACCGTCGATACCGTCGGTCAGGTTTACTGCGTTTACAACGCCTGTGATAAGAAGTGTTGCAATGACGTAATACAGAGGTCCGAGGTCTATAAGCTTATCAAAATAAGGGAAGTACATTTCTGTGGTAAGACCGCCCCAGAGCTTCATTGCTACAAGGTAAACAACGGCGATGAAAAACTGCAGCAGATATTTCTGTCCTGCGGAAAAGCCTTCGTTTTCCTTCTTTCTTATCTTGAGACTGTCATCCCAGATGCCTATAAGTGCATAACAGAGAGCCATACCGTAGGTTATAAAGAACTTGGCAGCCCAGGCATGATTGTCAGTAATAACCGCAGCAATTCCCACGGTGAGTATAACCACTGACATTGCAACAAGGAAGGACAGTCCTCCCATAGTGGGGGTGCCCTCCTTTGATTTGTGCCAGCGGGGTCCGATATCAAGGATGGTCTGACCCATCTTGAGACTGCGCAGCTTGGGGATGAGCCATTTAAGTATCAGAACCGTCAGAACGAAGGTCGCCGCCATAGCTATGATAAAATAAATAATATGTCTTTGTTCCACTTCTTATTCCTCCGAAAGGATCTTTGTTATTCTTTCAAGCGCCATACCGCGGCTTGCCTTGAAAAGTACCGTATCACCCTCGGCAAGCTTTGCTTCAACTATCTTTGCAAAGCCCAAGGGGTCCTCGTTATCGCAAAATACGGTAACACAATCCGGGGACATACCACCGGATATTGCACCCTCTGCCATCTTGGAGGCGTGGGGGCCGAAGGCAAACAGCAGTTCGACTTTCATCTCAGCCGCCTTCTTTCCTACTCCGTAATGGAGAGCATCAGACTGGTCTCCCAGCTCAAGCATATCGCCTAAGACCGCAATCTTTCTTCCCTGCTTTGCCTTGGAGCAAAGCACTGAAAGGGATGCCGCCATAGATTCGGGGCTGGCATTGTAGCAGTCCTCGATTACGGTGTAGCCCTTATTTTCATATATATTCTGGCGCATAGCCGCATTCTCAAAGTTAAGAAGTCCCTGTTTGATGCACTCGTCACTTACATCTGCAAGCTTACCTACCGCATAAGCCAGGGTTGCATTGTATACGTTATGTATTCCCAGCACATTGATGCGGAAATCCTTTGCAATGCCCTCGGGAGTCTTGATGTCAAAGGTAAAGTAACCGTCACCCTCAACTATATTTACGGGACGATAATCCGCATTTTCGTTGTTCATTGCAACGTATACCGCGTTCTCTACCCCTGCAAGCAGAGGCTCATCACCGTTAAGCACAAGGGAGCCGCCGCTCTTGAGTCCGTGGGCGATCTCCATTTTTGCATCACGGATACCCTCACGACTTCCGAAGTTCTCAATATGAGAGGAGCCTACGTTGGTAATTACCGCAATATCAGGCTCGGCTATTTTGGAAAGACGGGAGATCTCACCCGCAAAGCTCATACCCATCTCAAGCACAAGCGCCTCTGTATCACAGGGCATACGGAGCATAGTGATAGGCATTCCTATCTCGTTATTGAAGTTTCCGTCGGTCTTATGGGTCTTATACTTGGTACAAAGCACCGTGGATATAAACTGCTTTGTGGTGGTCTTGCCGACACTTCCGGTAATACCTACGGTAAGAGGCTTTACAAGCTGCTTATGAGTCTTGGCGATAGCACCGAAGGCCGCAAGAGAATTATCCACAAGTATAACGTTTCCCTTTACCTTATAGGGAATGCGCTCGCATATGATAGCAGCTGCACCGTCCTCAAACGCCTTGCCGATAAAGTCGTGACCGTCGAAGCGCTCACCCTTTATGGCAACGAACAGTGTTCCCTCCTCTATCTCTCGGGAGTCAAGTGAAATATTACGTATAATGGCTGAGCTGGAATAAAACAGTTCACCGTCTGTAACCTTTGCCGTCTCCGCTAAAGACATCCTCATCTTATCAACGTGAATTATACTCATTTCCTTCTTTCCCGATCCTTTCCTTATCTGCTTCCTGTATTATCTTTTTTTCATCAAAGGGCATTTTGCCGCATTGGGTGATTTCATAGTCTTCGTGACCCTTTCCGCAGAAGACTATCAGGTCTCCTTTCCGGGCAGAGTGTATTGCGTATCTTATTGCTCCCCGTCTGTCGGGTATCACAAGATATCTCTTTGTCCTGTCAACTCCCTCGAGAATATCCTTAATTATACAAAAGGCATCCTCGCTTCTGGGGTTATCCGAGGTTATTATCACAAGGTCGGCAAGAGCCGTTGCAATTGCTCCCATAGGCGCACGCTTGCTTTTGTCACGGTCTCCGCCGCAGCCGAACACACAAACCAGTCTGTCCGGCTTCAGCTCTCTCAGGGATGTCAACGCCTTTGAAAGAGCGTCCGGTGTATGAGCGTAATCAATAAACACTCTGTAGCTCTTGTCACACAGCCCGACAGCCTCAAGCCTTCCCTTCACCGGGGGCATATCCGCAAATACCTGCTTTACCGTCTCCTTCGGTACACCGAGATAATGCGCCAGAGACGCCGCTGCCATTGCGTTGTATACGCTGAGCCTTCCCGCAAGAGGAAGCTCTATACGGAACAGCTCTCCCAGGGTCAAAAAATCAAAGCTGCAGCCCTCGGAAGCTGTTTTTATATTCTTACATATATAGTCAGCCGAATCGTCGAAAAAGGAATATGAGAGCCTTTTTGCAGAATTGCCTGTGACGGCATCGGCATATTTGTCATCTTTATTATACAGTGCAACATCGCACCTTGTAAAGAGTCTTGACTTTGAGGCGGCATAGCTCCTCATATTTTTGTGAAAGTCAAGATGCTCGGGAGTAAGGTTTGTAAAAACTCCCACAGTAAAGCTCAGCGGCTCCAGCTTTCTGTAATGCAATGCGTGGGAGGATGCCTCCATAACCACGTACTCACAGCCGCCGTCTGCAAGCTCCTTTAGTCTCGGATACAGCTCAGGCGGATCCGGTGTGGTAAGGGCAGAGTTAAGAGTACCGATGCCCTCGCACTTTATACCGCTTGCTCTGAGCAGAGCTGCCGTCATAGTGACCGTGGAGCTTTTGCCGTTTGTACCTGTAACGGCTATATATCTCATTTTATCTGAAGGTCTGTCACAGAGATTGTTCCACATAAGGGCATATGCCGCCCTTGTGGAGCGAACACGTATATAGGGAAAGCTGCCTGCGTAGCTTTTATTTTCGGTTACTATAACAGCAGCACGGCGTGTTAATGCTTCCCCTATATATTTGTGCCCGTCGTATGAGTTCCCCGCAATCGAAACAAAAACGTCATTTAACTGTACATTGCGGGAATCAGCAGATACCGAATTTATTTCGGCATCAAAGCTTTCAATATTGGTTTCAAGGATCTTTATCCCATACAGAAGTCGGGACAAAAGCATAATATCATCTCCGGAACGTAATATCTTTTTACATTCCTTTGATTTGAACTTATTCTGTACCGTCGAAGTAACGTACGGTCACGGTAACAACACTGCCGTAAGGTACCTTCTCTCCCGCCGCGGGGCTCTGGGATACTACCGAAGCACCTGCACGGTTTATGGTACCGTCTATTTTCAGATTGAAGCCATAGGATACAAGCACATTGTTTGCCGTCTCGGCACCGTAGCCCTTGAGATCGGGAACGGTTATAAGATTATTTTCGGGGGTATTGTCCCCTGTGTAAAGAACTATCTTACCGCTTTCCTGCTGTATAATAGAGCCACTTGAAGGTATCTGTGCTGTAACAACGTCACCGTCGCCAACTACCTCGCATTTAAGTCCCTTACCCTCAATGGCGGCCTTTGCCTCGTCTACCGCCCAGGTGGTGTAGTTAGAGACTGCAGTTGTTATCATACCGCTGTCATCCTCACTGTACTGTCTTTCAATACCTAAGGTGGGAAGGATCTCGGAAAGTGTATTTGCAACATAGGGAGCCGCAACCACGCTACCGAAATGTGATGACGTCTGAGGGTCATCCACTACTATAAGCACCGCATACTGGGGATCGTCCGAGGGAACGTAGGCTACGGTAGAGCCAACGACGTCGGTGGTGATCTTTGTATCCCGTTTTTCACTGGTACCTGTTTTTGCGGCTATCTTGTAGCCTGCAACATAAGCATTCTTTGCACCGCCGTCCCCGGAAACACCCTCTTCAAGTACACGGGATATCTCGGCACATACGTCTTCACTGACTACCTGTCTTACTGCAGAATCGTCAAATGCCTTGATAACATTGCCCTCATCGTCGATTATTTTTGAAACAAGATGGGGTTTAACCAGCTTACCGCCGTTGGCAACGGTGGCAATGCCGCGGATCTGCTGAATAGGCGTAACTCTGAAGGTCTGACCGAAGGAGTATACTGCCAGAGATACGTTGTTGAACGCGCTGTATTCGGCAAAAATGCTGTCCGCTTCACCGGGCAGATCTATGCCTGTCTTACGGGTATATCCGAATGAGTTGAAATAATCGTAAAAATCCTGTCTGCCGATCTTTGCCGCTACCTGCATAAGAGTAGGGTTGCAGGACTGCTGAAGACCCTCGGCATAACTCACTGCCCCGTGTCCGGTAGTTTTGTGACAGTGGATAGGCTGGTCATAGCCCTCTATATCCATCTTACCTTCACAGTAGTAAGGATCGGCAAAGGTGGTCACGCCCTCCTCAAGAGCCATGGCTGTGGTTATTACCTTGAAGGTGGAGCCGGGCTCGTAGGTTTCGGTTACCGCCTTGTTTCGCCACATACCGTAAACCAGCTCCCAGTAGTAGTTATTATATTCCTCGCTGTCCTTGACATATTCGCTTTCATCGAGCAGAGCCTTTGAATCAGCATCAAGGGTGTAGGGATCGTTCAGGTCAAAGGCGGGGTACTGTCCCATAGCCAGAATAGCTCCCGAGTTTACGTCCATAACGATGCCGCAGACACGGTGCTCGGGATCGTTATCCTCATAGGTCTGCTTGAGCTGTGCCTCAAGCACCGACTGAACACGGGTGTCTATGGTGGTTACCAGGTTGGAGCCGTGCTCTGCCTCGATATAACTGTCATACTTATAGGGCATACGGTTTCCCACCGCATCACGGGCTGTTATGTACTTACCCGCAACACCGGTCAGCTCCTTGTTATACTGAAGCTCCAGTCCCATCTGACCGCCGTCGGTACCGACGCATCCCACAACCGAGGATGCAAGAGAGCCGTAAGGATACCAACGCTTGGTATATGCCTCGTAGTGTATCTGCTTGTCAAGATCGTATTCGTTTATCAGAGTAATGACGCTGTTGTATTCCTCGTCCGTGATATCCCTCTTGATGGTCTCATCAGCTCGGTTGGTCTTGGCTATCTTTGCCATAATGCTGTCATACTCAACGTCAAGTATGGTGGAAAGCTGAGTCGCGATCAGTGCCGCCTGGGTCTGATCCTCTATGTCGCGGGGAGATATAAATACTCTCCAGGTGGTCTCGTTTGTGGCGAGCTGAACCATATTGCAGTCATAAATGATGCCGCGGTTTGCAGCAACGTTGGTCTCTCGCTCAATATTGTCTATTACCTTAGCCTCGTACTTTTCGTGCTGGATTATCTGCAGAGAGAAGAGACGTATTATAAGCACAGACCACAGCGCCATGAACACCAAAATTATGGTGAGAGTTCTGCCGGGTATATGTCTGTTTGCGCGGTTCTGCATTTCTCCCGCCCCTTTCTGAGTTTTTTGGTTAATTCTATAGTCCAAGCAAGCCGAATGGGCAAAAATCGCCCTTTCGGCTAAAGAGCAGAATAAGAGAGTGACCACTTACACTCTCAAATCCGCATTACAATCTTATTTATTTACCCGCCTATATATTCCCACAGGCCTCTGAAATTCTCCCCGATGGCACTCATTACACCTGATACAACGGTGCCGTCCTTGGAGGGCTCGGTCTCTACAACTTCCACCTTATCCTCCTGATCAAGGGAAATATGCTTCTTTGTGAGCTGGTCCGCCTTTACCATTCCCAAGTTATCAACGGCATATTGCTCGATCTTGAGCATATCGTTCTTCTCTTCGATGGCGAGGGCGAGATCCTTCTTCTCACTTGCCAGGTCGGTGAGCTCTCCGCGAAGGAGAGCTACCTCGATGGTGTACTCGTTGATCTGCACGTAGCTCATAACGGTGAACATAAACAGTAGAGTACATATGGTTACCATAACAACAGCACCAACAGGAAAAGGCTTCCTTGTCGCCGCCTTGACGGTGGTGACCTTGTCCTGCTTCACAAGAAGCATAGGACGGATGTTTTTCCTGATCTCGCTGAGTGTTGACGCCTGACGCTCCACAGGAAGGTGGGTGGAGCGTTTAGCCGGTGCGGGGCGTGTGCCCTGCGCCGATTTAGCAGTTGATCTGTATGTAGGCGCGCCGCTGTGAGCACGCTTGGTGATATTCTGTTGGCTCTTAGATGACTGCGCCCGGTAGTTCATTACTTTGATTCCTTTTCTTAGATTTTCTCAAATATTCTGAGCTTAGCGCTCTTGGATCTTGAGTTTTCTTCCAATTCTTTTTCACCCGGCAATATAGGCTTACGGGTTATCACCTTGCCCTTGGGCTTGTTTCCGCACACGCATACCGGAAAGCCCGGAGGACAGGTGCAGCCGCTTGACAGCCTTGCAAAGGTCTGCTTTACTATGCGGTCCTCAAGGGAGTGAAAGGTTATTATACATATCCTGCCGCCGGGATTAAGCATTCTGACGGCTGCTTCTATTGTAGGCTCGATTATATCAAGCTCACGGTTTGTTTCGATTCTGACAGCCTGAAAGCTGCGCTTCTCGGGATGGGGATCATTTGACTTCGGAACAGATCTCTTTACTATCTCAACAAGCTCTCCTGTAGTTGATACAGGTCTCGAAGCCACGATGTTACGGGCTATCTTGCGGGCGAACTTTTCTTCACCCCAGTCACGAAGCACCCGTGTCAGCTCCTCCTCAGAATAGTCATTGACTACGTTATACGCACTGAAGTCCGCTTCTCTGTTCATTCTCATATCGAGAGGCGCGTCCTGCATATAGGAAAAACCGCGTTCTGCGGTATCAAGCTGATAGGAGGAGACTCCCAGGTCCAGCAGCAGACCGTCTATACCACCCTCGGTATCTATATTCTCAATGTTCTCGAAATTGTCCTTTACGAAGGTCACTTTTGATAAGTGATCCTTAAGACGCTCGGTTGCCGCGGCAATAGCATCGCTGTCCTGGTCTACACACCAGAGTCTGCCGTCCTCAAGCCTTTTTGCTATCTCAAGGCTGTGTCCGCCACCGCCTGCGGTACCGTCTATGTACTTGCCGCCGGGCTTGACACATAAGCCCTCTACCGCCTCGGCCAGCAGTACCGAATAATGGTTAAATTCCGCCATATCAGAGTCCCAACGCAGCTATCTGTTCAAGAAGCTCCTCGGAGTTCTCCAGTACCTCTGCCTCTGCACGGCTGACATCGCTCCAGATTTCGGCATGGTCATCAACACCGATAACAACAACGTCCTTTTCAAGTCCTGCATAGGAGCAAAGCTCTGCGGGAATAAGAATTCTTCCCTTATCGTCAGGAGTAAGCTCCTCCATAGAGGAGAAAACCTTACGGCGTATAGGCTCACCCGTTACCTTCGGAAGACCCTTGAGTGCTTTTTCAAACTCCTCCCAGACCTCTTCGGGATAAAGAGCAATACACTTGGCAGAAAGGCTCTTTGCCGCGATAAATTTGTCGCCTATATTTGCTCTGATCTTAGCAGGCAGAAACATTCTGTTCTTTTTATCTATAGTATGCTTATAAGTACCGCACAACCTTGCCATATGTATCCTCCTTTCCGAAAAATCCGTCGTTTTTTCTTTTTATATATACGATTCTGTCTGTCGCACCA
This sequence comes from Clostridia bacterium, assembly GCA_017416185.1. Classification (GTDB taxonomy): domain Bacteria; phylum Bacillota; class Clostridia; order Oscillospirales; family CAG-272; genus RGIG7300. Next base: position 923 of record JAFQDF010000031.1, on the reverse strand, counting down.
TATCAAACCGTAGGTTAAAAGCAGCATTTTTGCAAAAAATTACCCATTTTTGTCCACAAATATACACTTTCACCCACGTTTGTATCAATTATAATGCAATTTATCATATTTTGCAATACCCTTGGAAAAAAATTATTACCAATTGCAGGCGGCAAATAAAATAATTTTGCATATTTGAACATATGTTCTGATTTTGTTCGCGTTTTCTCGAACAAGAGACGAACGGTACGGTAATACAAATCACCGCCGCAACGTAATTTTCTATGCATTAAAAAACTCCGATCTCAGGAACACCGTCCCAAATCGGAGATTGTTGTAGATTAATTATATTCTAACAGCTTAATTGTTTGAAATCAAGAATACACGAGATTTGTTTACTTATGTAATATATGGTTCACTTTAAGCTGCAGGGTAACTCATAACACAGCGTAGCTGTTCATAACACAGCATAGCTGTTCATAACACAGCGTAGCTGTTCATAACTCATAACTTACCGTCCTTTGGGCGGCAATCATAACTGAAAATTAAAAGAAGGCTGATTACTCAGCCTTGCAGGGTAACCCTGCACGTGTACTACGCTCCTTAGTTCACCGTATCTCTTATATGTTACACGTAATATGACGATTGGTATTTTCAAATAAAAAGTAAAAGAAGGCTGATTACTCAGCCTTCTTTTTGTTAATTGATTTAAATTACTCAACTACGATATCAAGGCAGGGAGTCCCTGCACCCATAATCGGGTGAAGTCAGCTTGATATCATTAACTATCTCACGAGATTATTCTACAACAATATCAAGAAGATAGAAGTTGAAGGAATCATCATAGTACTGAACCATGAAGCTCCAACGTCCTGTGGTAAGACCGGAGATTACGATCTCGCCGTTTTCGTTGATAGCGTCTGCCTTCTTGTACATAGCACCGG
>JAFQDF010000030.1 GCA_017416185.1 Clostridia bacterium | reverse complement strand
TCTTGATTTTTAATGCTCAATATAAGAGTTGAAAAGACAACTAATCCCAAAGTAAAACCCGATTTCACAAAACCCCTTCCCTTCGGTAAGATATTTACCGATCATATGTTCGTTATGAACTTTACCGAAGGCAAGGGCTGGTATGATGCAAGAATAGTACCCTACGGTAAGATAGAGCTTGACCCCTCCGCTATGGTATTTCATTACGGACAGGAGATGTTCGAGGGTCTGAAGGCATATAGAAACGAGGACGGCGAGTGTTTCCTTTTCCGTCCGGACATGAATGCAAAGCGTACCAATGCTACAAACGAAAGACTTTGTATCCCGGAGCTTCCCGTAGAGGATTTTGTACAGGCAGTCAAGGCGGTAGTTGATATCGACCGCGACTGGATACCCACACAGGAGGGAACAAGCCTTTATATCCGTCCCTTCATCATCGCAACCGACGAATTTCTCGGCGTTGCACCCTCTAAGAACTATCTCTTTATGGTAATTCTTTCTCCCAGCGGTGCATATTATGCCAATGGTCTTGAGCCTGTAGGCATCTGGATCGAGGACGAGTACGTTCGTGCAGTTAAGGGCGGTATGGGCTTTGCAAAGACAGGCGGTAACTACGCTTGCAGCCTTGCAGCACAGGAAAAGGCACACGCTGACGGATATTCTCAGGTACTGTGGCTTGACGGTGTTGAGCGTAAGTATATCGAAGAGGTGGGCGCTATGAACATCTTCTTCAAGATAGACGGCAAGATCGTCACTCCTATGCTCAACGGTTCCATCCTTCCCGGTATCACCCGTGACAGCGTGCTTCACTATTGCAGAGAAAAGGGAATCCCCTGCGAGGAGAGAAGAATCTCTGTAGACGAGCTTATCGAGGCACAGAACTCGGGCAAGCTTGAGGAGGTATTCGGCTCAGGTACTGCGGCGGTTATCTCCCCCGTAGGCAAGCTTCGTTACAAGGATGACGTTTACGTTATCGGCGACGGCTCTATCGGTGAATTCAGCCAGAAGCTCTACGACTTCATTACAGGCGTTCAGACCGGTAAGATCGAGGACGAGTTTAACTGGAGAGTTAAGATTTGAATAAAATAATGGCTGCCTCTTATGGGCAGCCGTATTTTTTATTCAAATCAGTGAAATCCAACCGAAGGTTGGGTGAAATCTATCTATGATAGGTGAAATCCATACTTCGTATGGGTGAAATATTTGCCTAACGGCAAATGTTAAGGAAAAAACCGCCCGAGAGCGGTTTTGTCATTTTTGATTTATATCAATATTCTGTTACCCTCAAGCATCTCAAGATATTCCTCCTTACAGGTAAGGAATATTATCTGGTGACGGCGGGCAGCGTGCTTTATCAGTTCACAGGCATGTGCGGTGCGTTCTTTATCCATATCGGTAAAGGGATCGTCAAGCACCATAACCCCTCCGCCCTCGGGGAAGAGATAATCAAGCACCGCGAGACGGAAGGCGAGAGAGACTGTGTCCTTTGTTCCTTCCGATAGCTTGCCGTAGTCAAGAAGTGAGTCATTTGAGTATATATTTATGTCCACTCTGTCTTCTGAAGAAAATTCTGATGATATTCTGTCATCGGATATTATAGAGAGATTACGAACAAAGCTGTCGGCAAGCTCGTTTAAGGGGTTGTTCTGAACCTCCTCCTCAAGTGATTTAAGCACCTTCTTTATTCGTAGCCAACGGCCGAGCAACTCCTTGCACTCGTTGAAGTGCTGTTCTGCCTGCTCCAAGTGGGTAACGGGATCGTAATCTATACTTTCCTTATAGGTATCAAGCCTGCTTACAGCTTCGGTCTTCTTCAGAAGAGCCATCTCTCTCAAGCTTTGCTTAGCCTTTAATTCGTTTTGCAGAAGGGCAAGGTGAGCTTCGGGATTTGAAATACTGCGGTATTCCGGGGGAACGTCCTCAAGCTCACTTAACTCTGCACCTGCCTTCTCAAGCTCGGCCTTAGCTTCCGCTGTTATACGGCTGAGACTGACAGGATCCGAGTATTCAGCGGCATAGGCATTGACCTGTGCGGTTTTTGATGCGATAAATACAGACGCATCCTGACCCATACAGAAGGTGGCTATATCCCTTGCGATAAGCTCTTGGGAACGTACCGTGTCGGGTATGGTCGATACAGCTGCCTCAAGATCTGCAAAGCTCATACCGCCAAGACAGGCATTGAGCTTTGTGTAAGCGGTCTCAAGTATGCCTTTTGCCGCTGCTACTGAGCTTACTGTCGCTTCGAGAGCCTCCTCTGTTGTTACCGAATATTTTGAGAATATCTCATTAACTTCAGCCTTGTGCTTCTGGATTTCGTTTTGCGTTGCCACCGTATCAACGTTTGCGGGAGATAAGGTCAGCTCCATAACTCCTGGAACAGCTATCCTTACAGCCTCTGTTATCTTAAAGCTCTCGGAGTTAGTGTTAAGAAGCTCTCCGGTTCTGAGGGATCTTACCTCCACTCTGTTCTGAGCATAGGTTTTAAGCATTGCGTTAAGGTTCATTGTGCAGAGAGAGTTTTCAAGCTCGCGTATGCGTCGCTGAGCACTTCTCACAGCGGCGATCTCCTGCTGGGTGGGAACAGGACGTATAATAAGAGAAACGTCTACGCTGTCAATTTCCTCCTTGATACGGCAGGCTGCGGCATATTTGTCAAGCAGCTCTCTATGCTTCTTTTCTGTTTCAAGTCGCTTTGCTTTTTCGATACTGTCGGTAAGGATCGGCCATTGTGACAGGACTGTGTTGTATTTTATAAGATCGTTCTGTAAACGTGAAATATTCTTTTTGCGTTCATTCTGTACCGCAAGGCGGCCTGCAAAGCTGCTGAAGCGGTTTACCTTGTCCTCGGTTGCCTTGATCTGGGAATCTGCAGTATTATAGTTAGCACCTGCAAGGTCGAGCTCTGATTCCATACGGTTTATATTTTCAAGTACCTTTCTTGCATCCTCCAGGTCATAGTATGCCTTGAGGATCTCTCCCAGTCCCGATGCCCATCTTCCCATACCTGTTTTTCGTACAGGGAGATTGCGCTCAATGTCCCAATGCTTTCCGCATATTTCATCCAGCTTTTTTTCGATAGCCTCCGTAATAGCCTGTACCGATATGCCGTCGCTTTCAGCCAAAGCTCGGGATACTGATGCCGCAAGCTCCTGTTTTGCCTCGGTTTTACAGCCGGAATCAAGCAGTGCGTTCAGCGAAATGTCGGTATTTCGTTGAGAAGAAAAGAGAAGGTCTGAATATATACCCTCACCGTAAACAAGAGCCTCCCTCAGCAGAGAATCTACCGTGGCCTTATCTCTTACCGTTATTGCGGGTGTGCTGAGAATACAGCGGGGATCAGCGCTCCATTCCTTGGATATGGTATACTCCTCACCGTTTGCCTCAAAGCTTATTTTTCCGTCGGCAAAATCTCCTCTGCGGAGCTGCCCCCTGCGTGCTGCGGGGAAATAGGAATCACGGAAATCCTTGTCCGTTCTTCCGTCGATACGCGCATCCTGAAAAAGTGTACGGGAGATAAGATTTACAAGGGTGCTTTTTCCGCTTTCGTTCTTGCCGAAGACAACGTTTATTCCGTCCTCAAATCCGATACTTCTGTCCCGTACGCCTGCAAACTGGGTACAGGAGACCTTGGTAAGCTTCATCTTATTTTCCTCCCTTCAATTCCTTTAACAATTCGTAAGCCAGCTGCGCATCCTTGGGATCGGGCAGAAGCTCAGTGAGCAGTCGAGCAGACAAAGAGGTTTCGGGAAATTCCGACTCTATAAGCTCCTTTGACAGAAGCTTGCTGAGAGCGTGATCGTTATAGCTTCCCTCGATAAAACGGGAGAGCATAGCATCAAGCACAGCTGCTCTGCCTTCGTATTCCTCTGCGGTGAGTGCACCTGTGAGGATCAGATCCACCACACTGCTGTCGGGAATATCCCTTAACTCGTTTTCAAGCAATGCAAAGGCGTTTCCTGCATTGAGAGAAATATATTTGCGGTAAAATCGCAGAGGTCCGGATATGTATTTCTTTGCTCTGATATTTTTATTTTCGTCGATTTCAATTATAAAGCACTGTCCCTCGCAGTTACAGGAAACGTCTGTCTGAACGTGAGTCCCTGCGTTGAAGATCCTCTCGCAGGGGATAAACTCGCTGTCGCTGAGATTTCCGGGGAAGGGAACGTGAGTATGTCCGATAAGCCAGGCGTCCACGGGAATAGCCTCAAGCTCGGAGCGCTTCATAAGAAAATAATGACCCTCACGGTCTATTGTTTCACCCTCCACGGCCCCGTGAGCTACACCTATTCTGTAGCTGTCATCGGGGATAATACCCTCGTTCTTTATCCAGCCGAGGTTATTTTCTCCGCTTTTGGAATGCATACTTTTACACAGAGCAGGGTAGAGGACGACCTCCTCACCGTCTGCATCAAGCGTATAGGGACGGAATTCGTTAAGCAGTAATATATTATCTGTATCCTTTGTAATGTCACGGAAATACCGCCAGGTATTGGTGTCCTCGTCATAGTAATCGTGGTTTCCGGGGAGAACGACCACAGTACCGTTGAAGCTGCTGAGTATATCTGTTAAGAGCTTTACCGACTTTTTTGAGACGTTATTGTTTTCAAACAGGTCTCCGGTTATAACAAACAGAGAGCAGCCCTCACTCTGAGCGCATTTTACCATATTAACAAATGCGGCAGTTCTCGCCTCGCTGAGGACACAGGCATTACTGTGGCTTGCGTATTTCAAGCCGATATGATTGTCACCGGTTACAAAAATTCTAAGCATTGTTTTACTCCGTCAAATAGAATTATCTTGTACATTATAGCATAAATCCGGTTCTTTAACAATAGAAAACCCCGAAAAATATTGACACGCTTTTTGAGTTGAATTATAATTAAGAAAAAGCATTTTGATAGGAGCAGAAATGATAACAGTAACCTTAAACGAGGAGATAAGAGTATTACCTTTGTCCTTACGTACGCTTACAAGACTTTCGGTTCTCGGAATACGTACCATAGGAGATCTGATCTTTTATCCTATCTCAGAGCTTGTTGACCCGGCATTGATTGGCAAGCGGGCTGCAAGGGAGCTTGCAAGAATAGATCTTAAATCTGAGGATAATCGTAACTATAACGTAATAGTGTCAGAACCCCATACCACTGAATCAGAGCAGCTTTTATCCGTTTATAACGAGGATCTTCCCATAGAGCTTCTTGACCTTTCCCATAAAGCATACAAGGCTCTTTGCGATGCGGGAATAAAGACTCTGGGTGAGCTTTTTGCTCCTGATCAGATGTCTGAGCCTGCCATTAAAAAAAGTGCTGTCACACCTGTTTCTGCACCTATGCCTTCAGCTGCGGACAAAAACGACAGCGTTGATCGGCTTGCTCTTTCCAGCCGTTCATATAAGGCACTGCGCCGCTCGGGTATAACTCTTATTTCTCAGCTTGAGGGTAAAGATGTATCCGATTTTATTGCAATGCGAAACGTGGGCGAGCAATGTGCCTATGAGATAGTAAACAAATACCGTGAGTATATAGGTCTGTCACCTGTAGAGTATGAGAAGCTCAAGCCGTCAAGACCTGTGCAAGATAAGGCATACAGCATCCGTAATAACGGATTTGCGGAACCTACAAGAGCTCTGCCGAAAGATCCGTATACCGATATCCTTCCCGCTCCGAAGCCTGCTGCCAAAAGTGACGATATTCTCGGTGAGATCCTGAGAATGCAGAAAAACGGTGAGATCACTCTTGAGGAAATGGTGTATTATTATGAGCATCCCGATGAAGCTCCTGTTGCAGGCAGGGCTGTTTTTTCCGAGCCTGCGTATACTCCCGAGCCTGCGTATACTCCCGAGCCTGCGTATACTCCCGAGCCTGTGTATACTCCCGAGCCTGTGTATACTCCCGAGCCTGTGTACACCCCTGAACCGGTAAAGCCATTCAATGCCGAGACGATGGGCATATCCGCTGATTCCTTTGCAAAGCTTACCGCTGCAGGCATAGCGGACTATGAAACCCTCAATACAAAGACTCTTACCGATCTGATGATGATGTCAATAGATATAACCGACGTGTACAAGATTCTTGAAAAACGATAAAAAGCTCTCATTTGAGAGCTTTTTTCGTTATTCGGATACCTTTTTGCATTGAGTGATCGTATTACCCGAGTATGTCAGCTTCACCTTATCGCCTGCGTCAAGCAACAACATATCCTCGTGGTCGGCTGCTCTTGCCTTGAAGATGTTGTTTTCCGTGTCGATAAGATAGATATACGTGTTTCCGTCGATGTCGATATACTTTACGGAAGCTATGGTTATCTCCTTTTCTTCGGTGGCTTCCGGGATAGCTTTCTCTGTTTCTATACCCAGTGCTGCCTTGTATTTTTCAATACACTCCGCCTGAGTCGCGGCAGTGGTGACGATATTGTACTGCTCAACGTTGACGGCGGCATACAGCTTCACCAGACCGCCTGCATCCTTGAGCACCATAATATAGGTAGGATGTCCGCTTACGTTTATAAGCGAAGGGAAGGATGCCTGATAGCCCTTTTCCTGAACCTCGCCCTCAGCGGCTATCATAGCAGATTTTTCATCTGCACCTGCTATACGGTAATAACGGCTTTCTCCGGTCCTTTCGTTTGCAAGAAGAAATCCGATATTTGAGCTGTCGCCGTTTACCGAGGTGATGCCTGTATATATCCAGATATCTCCGTCCTTGGCAACATAACCATAATCCGAGGTAGGAGTGTCGTCGCTTTCCTCCTCTTCCTCGCTTGAGTAGTAGGTGGTTACCTGTTTGCAGTCCTTTTTAGCAAAAAGGCTGTTGAAGAATCCGTTTTTATACATACCCTGCCAGTTATACTGAGTACAGATAAGATCGCCGTGGAACACCACGTCTACCCATCTCGGAATATCCTCTGCGGCGTATCTGATCGTTTCACCGCTGACAGGATCAAGAACTATACAACCGCTTACCGTCTTGCCGCCGAACAGCGCTATCTTCTTTTCTACAACCGATACCACATAATAGGGCTTGCCCTCCTCATCTATCTCAAAATGGAGGTTATCAAGCATCAGGGTAGGGTATTTGAATCTGATATGGCGGTATGCGTCCTCACCGAAGTATGCGGAGGGAACGTATTTCATTCCGTCGGATTCACAGAACTTTGCCGACATTGAAACCGGATCAACCGTAACGTAGCCCTTTACTCCCTCATCCCTGTTATTTATCCACTTAAAGAAGCCTGCGTAATCTAAAGCTGATACCTTGATGGGTTTACCGTTAAGGTCAATCTGTGTGTAATCATCGGAAACGTCAAATTGGCTGACAACGTGGGACAGCGAGCCTATCTCACGGTCTCCTAACATCTGCGCAGATGCCGTATCCATCAATGCTATCGAATCCGTGCCGATAGATTCTGCCAGATCCTTTGAAAAATCAGCCTCGTTTACGGTAAGTATATTCGAATAAGCGGTAGCATTAAAGAGAGGCGTTCCGATCACGGCTATACATATTATAAGAACACCTAAAATAATGGCGGGGATATAGGGCTTTACTTCAAAATGAAATTTCTTTGTAGTTTTTGCTCTCTTTTTGCCGTTCTTGGGTATTTTAACCGTGTCGATCCTGATATCCCTGATACCCTTAGTAAGTCGTACCGTTATAACGAAGGCAAATACCGCGAGGTCAAGTATCACCCATAAACCGACATTATGCAGATTAAGGGCGGGACAGAACAGATAAAAGCAGAGTCCGAAAAACAGAAGCGCCGCAACTGTTCCCATAATATAGGGTAATACGTTTACTTTTTTCATCTTTTTTCTCCTTAATTATAGATTTCTGCTCGAGCATATGAGGGTGCCGTTATAATAAAAACACCCATACACCAAAGTGTATGAGTCTTGTTACTTTATGGACACACCGAGAGGCTTTCGACTGCCCCCGTACTGACGATGTGGCCCGTGCTTGCACGGAACTACTCCCTCATATTGATATCAATATATCACAGTTTTTGGAATTTGTCAAGGGGCTGAAAAATGAAATCACAAAGCTCTATTTTCTAAAAATCAGAAAAATACAAGTATTTATATTGCTATTTATAACAGGATATGGTATGATTACACTATGAAAATTCAGTTATCAGATCATTTTAATTACAAAAAATTAATACGTTTCACTCTGCCATCTATCGCATCTATGATATTCGTTTCTATCTACGGTGTTGTGGACGGTATTTTTGTGTCCAACTTTGTGGGCAAGACTCCCTTTGCCGCCATCAATCTTATCTATCCCGCTATGATGTTGGTGATGGCATTTGCCTTTATGATATCATCGGGCGGCTCTGCCCTCATATCAAAGACAATGGGTGAGGGAAAATACGGCAAGGCAAATTCCATCTTCTCTATGCTTATCTACGTTTCCATAGCCTTTGGTATCGTAATATCGGTTGTGGGATTTATCTTTATTGAGGAGATATCCCTCTTAATGGGAGCGGATGAAGCAATGCTGCCCCATTGTGTAACCTACGGTCGGATCCTTCTTCCGTCATTTGTATTTTTGCTTCTCCAATGCGAGCTTCAGGGCTTTCTCATAGCCGCAGAAAAACCGAATCTTGCTTTGATTATGACGGTAGGTGCAGGATGTACCAATATAATACTTGATGCAATTCTTGTCATACCCTTCGGACTGAAGGGTGCGGCAGTTGCTACCGCTATGAGTCAGGTGGTGGGAACTTTAATTCCCCTGTTCTATTTCATTTTTTCTAAAAAAGCAATACTGCGCTTAGGCGGATTTCATTTTGATAAAAAAGCCCTTTGGCTAACTTGTTCTAACGGAGCCTCCGAGATGATGACCAATCTCTCTATGTCCTTGGTCAATATTCTGTATAACTATCAGCTTATGCAGATGATAGGCGAGGACGGAGTTACCGTGTATGGGATCATAATGTACATAAACTTCATCTTTATAGGTGTATTCGTTGGATTCTGTTCAGGCTCGGCTCCCATAATCAGCTTCCATTACGGTGCAGAGAACCACTCGGAGCTTAAAAATCTGTTTAAGAAAAGTCTTATTTTGATGTCGGTAACATCCGTAGTGTTGACTCTGTTGGCTGAGCTGTCAGCGGGAGTTCTTTCGGGTATATTCGTAAGTTACGACGATGCTCTTATGGCGTTGACCAAGCGGGCGTTTATGCTTTATTCGGTATCCTTTGTGATAATGTGGATAAACATCTTCGGTTCGGCATTCTTTACGGCACTTAACAACGGACTTATCTCTGCCGTGATCTCATTTTTAAGAACGCTTGTATTTCAGATAGCGGCTATATATCTATTGCCGCTTGTCCTCGGAATCGACGGAATTTGGCTTGCCATAGTTGCAGCAGAGCTTGGATGCTGTGTTGTGACCGTGATCTTCCTTATGACACAACGAAAAAAATACAATTATTGAGGAAAAAATATGTTTGATTTAGACGCAATCGAAATTTTTCAGCACGGATATATTGACCCCTCTGAAATAATTTTCAGAGAGGAGATACAGGACATTTGCCGAGGTAATGCTTGCCGTGCTTACGGCAAGACCTGGGCTTGTCCTCCCGCCATCGGCGGAATCGAAGAATGCCGTAGCCGAGTTAATAATTATAAAAACGCTCTCGTTTTTTTCTGTAAATACGAGCTTGAGGACTCCTACGACTATGAGGGAATGGTTGAGGCGGGAGAAGAATTCCGCCGTACCTGTGATAAGCTCTGGGAAAAGCTTGAGGGTCACAAAAACGGATTTTTGCTCCTTGCCAACGGCGGCTGTCAGAGATGCGAAAAATGCACCTATCCCGACTCCCCTTGCCGTATGCCCGAAAAATTATTCCCCGCCTTTGAGGGTCACGGAATAGTGGTTGCCGAGGTAGCAAAGCTTGCGGGAATAAACTATATTAACGGTAAGGATACGGTTACATACTTGGGGATGTTACTGTTCTAATGCAGAATGCAGAGTGCAGATCCATGACACCCCGTATCTTTGATACGGTTGGTGGAATTATCCAGCGGAATGGCGATAGCCATGAAGTCGGAATGCAGAATTAAGGAAAGAACCTGTTGCGGTGCAACAGGTTCAATTTTTATTTAAGAAATTTTCTCCGATTATTTTTGCGATCTCGTCTAACTGCTCGGGAGGAAGAACAAGGGCAAATCTTACGTATCCTTCACCTAAAGGTCCAAAGGAAATGCCGGGGGTACAGATGACCCCTGTTTTTGACGCAAGCTCTGTGCAGAACCTTTGCGAATCGGTATAACCCTCGGGCAGGGGAGCCCAGACGAACATAGTACCGTCACTGTCAGGGATATTCCAACCGTATTTCCTTAATCCCCCACAGAGGGCGTCACGGCGCTTCTGGTATTCTACGCACTGTACCTTTACCATATCACGGGGACCCTTGAGTGCTGCTATTGCTGCCTTCTGTATGGGGGTATACATACCGAAATCATACTGGGAGCGAAGCAGCTTCATAGCGTCCACTATCTTTTTATTTCCGATAAGGAATGAAATTCTCGCTCCTGTCACGTTAAAGGATTTTGAAAGAGAGAAGAACTCTGCACCTATCTGGGCTGCATCGGGGAAGGAAAGGAAGGAAAATCCTTCTCTGCCGTCAAAGATTATATCCGAGTATGCATTATCGTTTATAATAATTATATTATACTTCTTTGCATATTCTATAACCTCTGTATAGACCTCTCTCGTTGCCGCAGCGCCGCAGGGGTTGGATGGGTAGGAGAGGACTATATATTTTGCTTTTTTCAGTATCTCCTCGTCGATAAGATCAAGACGGGGCATAAAGCCGTATTCCTTTATGAGGGGATAATATTCAACCTTTGCCTTACCGAAATACGCCCCTGCCTCAAAGGCAGGATAACCGGGATCGGGCAGCAGTACCACGTCTCCTTTGTCACAGAGTGCCATACCCAGATGACCCATACCCTCCTGACTTCCGTTTACGGCGGTTATCATATCGGGGGTGATCGTAACACCGAATCTGTCCTTATAATAATCGCAGACTGCCTCCAAAAGCTCGTCGCTTTCCTTTAAGGAATATTTCCAATTTACAGGCTCCTTTGCCGCTTCGACTAAAGCATCTATTACGTGCTTCGGAGGCTCAAAGTCGGGAGTACCGATGAATAGGTTATATACCTTTCTTCCTTCTGCGATCAGTTTGTCCTTTTCAGCGTTTATCGCTGCAAAGACACCTGTTTTTATACCGTCAAGTCTGCTTGCGTGTTTGATTTCCATTGATATGTCTCCTTGTGTCTTATGATTGTGATTATAGCACAGCAGGGAAGATAATTCAATATCAATAAGAAAAAAAGTATTGACTACTTCACTTAAACGGTGTCCTTTTTTCGTTGGCGGAGAAGGAGTGTTTCGTTCGCTTGCGACACGCTCTCGCCCGCCGCAATCCTCCCCCCGGAGGCTTGCTAAAACGCAAGCGTTTTGCGGATTTTTCGAATCTTCCGGAGTATTCTACCAACAAAAAAACCATCCTAAAGGATGGTTTTTGTTGTGTAATAACACACTCGTCGATACAATGAACTACCGAAAGTAGCAATTGTGCATTGTCTTGACGACTTGTTTATTTAATGGCCACTATGACCGCCGCAGTTGTGCGTGCCGCAACCGTGGTTGCCACAGCTGTGAGCACCGTTGCCGTGCTCGTGATCGTGGTGGTCGCACTTGACGTTAGGATTATAGCCGAGATTGTTCGCAAGATACGCCTCGACCGCTGCATCGCAAGAACCGCTGACACCGCCGTAGAGCTTGATGCCCGCCTCCGCAAGAGCCATCTGTGCGCCACCGCCGATACCTCCGCAGATGAGAATGTCAGCGCCGATGGCCGTCAAAAGTCCCGCAAGTGCTCCGTGTCCCTGACCTTTGGTATCAACTATAGTTTTTGATACAATCTTGCCGTCCTCTACGTCATATACCTTGAACTGTTCGGTATGTCCGAAGTGTTGAAAGATCTGTCCATTTTCGTAAGTAACTGCAATTTTCATATTTTTATACTCCTTATCATAAATTACATTTCCCAGCTTCCGAGCCAATTAGAGAACCCCATATAGATCTCCTGCATTTCAGCCGCAAGCTCTTCGCCTTTATTCAGCGTAAATACCAAATCCTCTTTGCCAAACTTTTCAACGTATTTGTATTCGGAAGTGTAGTTTTTGTTTTCAAGCTCACTGAGAGCCTTTTTTGCAAGAGCTTCCGCTTTACGTACATTGGCAACAAGATCCGCAAATGCAGTTTTATCCACTGCTTCAATTTCGGCTACGATAGAGTCAAAGTATCCCTCCTTATAGCCGTAATTGTACTGCGCTCCGTCTTTGTAAATGAAGTTTTCCGCATCGCTTGCATACAGAAAATATCCCGGTTGAGTTACACCGTTTTCGTCTGTATAGCTATTGACGAAATAAGTATTCCAAGCACACAGAAAGTTGACGTAATCATACATTTTGTAGATATCATTCACTACGTCGGTATTGGCGATCTTCTGCCAGAGTGCCATATCCTCGGAAAGATCCTCTGCTTTAATTATGGTATAGGTCGCATCTACGATCTTGCAGCAGAATTCATATCCGTACATATCGGTAAAAGGCTTATCTTCACTCTCGGATACTTCAAGAGTTCCCACTACTTGAATTGCCTGAGTTGTATAAGAGAAAGACTCTCCCTTCTTAGGATATATCTCCATTGTATTGGAAAGCTGAGAGGTATTCGGTACGCAGAACGGACAGCTCTGATACGGTAGGTTCATCAAAAACATAAACGAGCCATCAACAGGTGAGCTTGTCGCCATATAACCGCTGATGGTCACGAGCGTTCCGTCAAGGGTTTTTAGATAATCGTATCCGGATG
>JAFQDF010000029.1 GCA_017416185.1 Clostridia bacterium | reverse complement strand
GGTGTAGCTGCCGTAGCCGGCAAACTCCACGAACTTATATTTAAACTCGTTCAGTCGTGAAAAACAGTAGTCAAAGTCCTCTTTGTAATCTCTGACACTGTACAACTGTAATCCGTAATCCATTGCAAAATACCTCGTTTAATCTATAGATTAACTTTCATTATATAATATTCATCCACTCTTTTCAAGGGGAAAAATAATTTTTTTGAAAATTTGTGAAACCCCTTGACAAAGTCGAGGGGGTATGGTATACTTTACCGGTAAATGAAGCAGAACATTCCGTTCTCACCCCGTAACCGAAACAAAGCGTGGGTCAATAAACGTCTCTTCCCTATGGGAGGAAGCTGTTTGTGCGGAAAGTTTGCTTTCGCACATTTTTTATTTTATTTGGGGGTGCTTTCCTATAAAGAACAACAATAACTCAAAGGAGCTTCTCATCAACGAAAAGATCAACTTTGACGGCTCCAAGGAAGTTCGTATCATCGGTGCCGACAACGAACAGCTCGGCCTTGTATCCTTTGACAGAGCCCTTGACATGGCAGACGATGCCGGTCTCGATCTCGTACTTATAGCAGCTCAGGCAGAACCGCCTGTATGCCGTATTATGGACTACGGTAAATACCGCTATGAACGTGATAAGCGCGAAAAGGATGCTAAGAAAAAGCAGCAGGTCGTTGAGATCAAGGAGATCCAGCTCTCTGTTCGCATCGATACAAACGATTTCAATACCAAGGTCAACCGTGCCAGAAACTTCTTGACACGCGGCGACAAGGTAAAGGTTGTTGTTAGATTCAAGGGACGCCAGATGACCCATCAGGAGATCGGTCAGGAGCTTCTCTCAAAGTTCTCTGCAGCTTGTGAAGACATATGTGTCATCGACAAGCAGCCGAAGTTAGAGGGTCGTTTTCTCTCTATGTTCCTGGCACCTCAACCCACAAAACCAAACAAACAGTAAATAATTGAAAGGAGTTTCTCACCATGGGAAAGATCAAAACACATAAGGCTACTGCCAAAAGATTCAAGGTTACCGCTACAGGTAAGGTAAAGATCAATCACACCGACCGTCGTCATAAGCTCGGTCTCAAGTCTTCTAAGCGTAAGATGCACCTCAGAAAGAGCGGCTATCTCAGCGACTCTATGGCTCCTACAGTTAAGAAGCTTATGCCCTACGCGTAAAAAACACATCGAATTTCAGTTAAACGGAGGATTTAGAAAATGGCAAGAGTTAAAGGCGCTATGATGACGCGCAAGAGAAGAAATAAAATGTTAAAGCTCGCAAAGGGCTATTGGGGTGCTAAATCCAAGCACTTCAAGATGGCCAAGCAGCAGGTATACAAGAGCGGCAACTATGCTTTTGCAGGCAGAAAGATGAAGAAGAGAGATTTCCGTTCTCTTTGGATCACCCGTATCTCTGCAGCTGCTAAGGCTAACGGCATCAACTACTCTCAGTTTATGCACGGTCTCAAGAAGGCAGGCATCAACCTCAACAGAAAGATGCTCTCCGAGATCGCTATAGCAGACAAGGAAGCTTTCACTGCTCTCGTTGAGCAGGCTAAGGCTGCATTATAATCATAGACATAATATCCCACAGGTGCATACGCGCCTGTGGGATTTCGTAGTTTTACAAGGTATGGAATCAATTACTTCAAGAAACAATAAAACAATAATAGAGGTATCCAAGCTAAAGGATAAAAAACACCGTGACAAGACAGGTCTTTATTGCTTCGAGGGACGTAAGCTTTTCCTTGAGGCAAAAAACAGCGGAGTATGCTTTTCCTCGGTGTTTGTCCGTGAGGATTCTTATGCCGAAAACAAAAATCTTCTTGACATACCGGATACTTCAATATATACTGTATCAGAAAGTGTCTACAGCAAGTTGAGCGAGGATAAGGCACCCGACGGCATCTTTGCCGTTGCAAAAAAGCCGAATACACCTTGTGATATCAAGGGTAAATGCTTTATTCTCTCAGAGGTACGCGATCCCGGAAATATAGGTACCTGTATAAGAACGGCAAGAGCCTTCGGAATAGATACTCTTATTCTTCACGGCTGTGCTGACATATATAACCCAAAGGTAATTCGCTCAACGATGGGTGCGTTTTTCAGACAAAATCTATACTGCACCGAGGATATCACAAAAACGCTTGATTCTCTTGAAAATATGGGATATAGGATCCTTCCCACCGCCCTCTCCGAAAACAGCGTGTCGCTTTCCGATATCGACATCGACTCACGGACTGCTTTTATTGTTGGAAACGAGGGACACGGAATCTCTGACAGTATTTTGAGCAGATATTCCTCCTCGGTCATTATCCCTATGAAGGGAGACACAGAATCGCTGAATGCTTCGGTTGCCGCTTCTCTGCTTATGTGGGAGCTTTCTAAAACCGTGTAGTACAAAGGATAATTTATGGATAACATAATCTATTGGATCTGGCTGTCATTGGCTGCATCTCCCGGATCGACTCTGACACGAAAGCTCTGTGAGTTTTTTGACGCAGATATCAGAGCCATATATGAGGCAGATGCTTCGCTCTACAGGCAGGTAAAGCTTACTGCCAAGAATATTGCCGCACTCAGTGACAAATCTCTCGATAATGCTGAGAATATAATTAATTGGTGTAATGCTAAGCATGTTAAAATACTGACCTATGGAGATAAGGCTTATCCCGAAAAGCTCAGAGCGATCACAAACTGTCCGCCTGTGCTTTATTACATAGGCGAGCTTTACGATATTGACAATCTCCTGACGGTAGCTTCGGTAGGCACGCGTAAAATGACTAAATACGGTCACGATACCGCATATTCCTTCTGTTATGATCTTGCAAAAAGCGGTGCGGTAGTTGTTTCAGGTCTTGCAGCCGGGATCGATACGGTATGCCACAGAGCTGCTCTCGATGCAGGAGGTAAGACAATTGCGGTTATCGGTACCCGTATCGATAAGGTGTATCCTGCCGAAAACCGCGAAATTATGCGTGAAATTGCACGAAAGTGCCTTCTCATCACAGAATTTCACCCATTTTCAAAGACTCAACCTATGAATTTTCCTAAAAGAAACCGTATCGTATCAGCTCTGTCCGATGCAACGGTGGTATTTGAGGCTGACACAAAAAGCGGATCGCTTATAACTGCAGACCTTGCAAGAAAGCAAAACCGTAAGGTTTATTCTATTCCCGGCAAGATCGGTGAGACCGGCTCTTTAGGAACGAACGAGTTGATACAAGACGGAGCTGTCCTTGTCACCCGTGCAAGTGACATTCTGAACGAATACAAGGATAAATACCCCTTGAAGTGCAGCTCAGAACGTCTGTTTGATTACTCTCCCGCTTCACAAATCAAGGATTCCTTCGGCAAAAAGCAAAAGGAAAATATAATCCCAATAACCGATCCCCTGCAAAAGCAGATATACGGAATGTTAAGTGTTGACACACCGATATCCCCGGAGGAGCTGTCTCTTAACGGCATAAGCTACTCGGATACGGTCACGGCCCTGACTATGCTTGAAACATACGGCTATGTCAGGCTTCATCCCGGCAACCTATATACGAAAAAATAGTGAAAGGAAAAACAATGTCTAATCTGGTAATAGTGGAGTCACCCTCCAAGGCAAACACGATCAAAGGATATCTTGGTTCAGGCTATAAGGTAATAGCCTCCAAGGGTCACGTAAGAGACCTTCCGAAAAGCTCACTTGGAGTTGATATAGATAACAATTTTGAAGCCCGTTACATCAATATCAGAGGTAAGGGCGATCTTATAAAAGAGTTAAAGAAGGAAGCCAAGAAGGCAACAAAAGTATTCCTCGCAACAGACCCTGACCGCGAGGGAGAGGCGATTTCCTGGCATCTTGCAAACGCTCTGGGTCTTGATTCTCAGAAGGCAAAGCGTATCACCTTTAACGAGGTAACCAAGTCGGCTATAAAGGCGGCGATCAAGGTACCCCGCGATATAGATATGGATCTTGTAAATTCACAGCAGGCAAGGCGAATCCTTGACCGAATCGTGGGCTACAAGATCAGCCCCATCCTCTGGAAATCTATCAAAAGCGGTCTGTCCGCCGGACGTGTTCAGTCTGTTGCTACCCGCATCATAGTCGAGCGTGAAGAGGAGATAAAGGCGTTTAATCCCGAAGAATACTGGACAATTGATGCCCTGCTTGAATCAGAGGTCAAGAAGAGCTTTAAGTCTAAGTTCTACGGTGAAGACGGCAAGAAGATAGATCTTCACACCGAGGCTGACGCAAATGATGTTCTTAAGGCTATCGAAGGTAAGGAGTTTATTGTAACCTCAGTCAAAAAGGCTGTAAGAACCAAGAACCCCCTTCCTCCCTTTATAACCTCCACAATGCAGCAGGAGGCATCCCGTAAGCTCGGATTCCAGCTTCAAAGAATAATGAAGGTGGCACAGGAGCTTTATGAGGGTATCAATATCGGCTCAAAGAACGGCGGCGTACAGGGTCTTATCACCTATATGCGTACAGACTCCCTGCGTATCTCTGCAGATGCTCAGGCCGCAGCCAAGGATTATATCGTTAATAACTACGGAGACAGCTACTATCCCTCAACCCCCAGAGTATATAAATCCAAGGGTAATGCTCAGGATGCTCACGAGGCAATAAGACCCTCGAAGATCACCCTGACTCCCGACTCGATAAAGAAGTACCTTACTCCCGATCAGTTCAAGCTCTACAGACTTATCTGGAGCCGATTTGTTGCAAGCCAGATGGAGGCTGCTACCTTTGATACCGTAAATGCCGTTATAACAGCAAACGATAAGGAATTTCACGCGTCCGGATCTACTGTTAAATTTGCAGGCTATCTCACAATATATCAGGAAAATGACAGTGATAAGGACTCAAATTCCCTTCCCGAGCTTAACGAAGGTCAGGTACTCAAGGCTCTTGATATCAAGACCGAACAGCACTTTACCGAGCCTCCCGCAAGATACACAGAGGCATCCCTCATCAAATTCCTGGAGGAAATGGGTATAGGCAGACCCAGTACCTATTCCCCCATTATCACAACTATCATACAGCGTAACTACGTCAAGCGCCAGTCAAAGGCGCTTATGCCCACTCCCTTGGGCGAGGTGACCACCAAGCTTATGAAGGAAAGCTTCCCCGATATAGTTGACTATAAGTTTACAGCTACCCTCGAGGACAGACTTGACTCGATCGAAAGCGGTGAAAATACCCTTCTTGGGGTTCTCTCCGACTTTTACGGTCCCTTTGCCGAGGAGCTTAGCCGTGCCGAGAAAGAGATGGAAAGGATCGAGGTTCCCGCAGAGGAGACCGACATCGTGTGCGAGCTTTGCGGTGCAAAGATGATAATCAAGAACGGCAGATTCGGTAAATTTGCCGCTTGTCCCAATTATCCCGAATGTAAGAATACAAAGGCGCTGGGCCGTGACGGTAAGGTGGTTGAGGCTAAAGAAAAGGAAGAGGCAAAAAAGGCAGGCTTCAAGTGTGAGCTCTGCGGTGCCGAGATGGTTATAAGAACAGGCCGTTACGGTAATTTCTATGCCTGCGAGAACTATCCCAAGTGCAAGAACACAAAGCGTATCACCAAGGACACAGGTGTTGCCTGTCCCAAGTGCGGTGCAAAGGTCGTTGCCAAGAGCGGACGTAAGAACAGCTATTTCTATGCCTGCGAAAGGTATCCCGACTGTGATTTCTCATCCTGGGATCTTCCTACAGGTGAGTTCTGTCCCAACTGCGGCAAGCCTCTGTTCCGAAAGAAAGGCAAGAATCTTATAGTATGTAACGATAAAGCTTGCGGCTACAAGAAAGAAGAATCAAATGAACAAAATTAAGGTTATAGGCGCAGGTCTTGCAGGATGCGAGGCAGCCTGGCAGATAGCAAATACGGGAGTTTCGGTGGAGCTTTACGAAATGAAGCCCCATAAAAAGACTCCTGCTCATAAGACGGACGGGTATGCTGAGCTGGTATGCTCCAACTCCCTGCGCTCGGCCGTACTGACAAATGCCGTAGGTCTCTTAAAGGAGGAGCTGAGAGTGCTCGGCTCTCTCATTATGGAGGCGGCGGATGCTACCGCTGTTCCCGCAGGCTCGGCTCTCGCCGTTGACCGTGATGCTTTTTCAAGATATATAACAGATAAAATAAACAACCATCCAAACATAACGGTAATAGATGAGGAGGTAAGTGAGATTAACACCTCCCTTCCTACCGTCATAGCCACAGGACCTCTTACCTCAGAGCCTCTTGCAGGACATCTCAAGGAGCTCCTCTGTGAAAAGGAATTTCATTTCTTTGATGCAGCGGCCCCTATAGTTGATGCCGCAACCATAGATTTTGACAAGGCATTCTATGCCTCGAGATATGACAAGGGCGAGCCCTCTTATATCAACTGTCCTATGAACAAGGAGGAGTACGATGCTTTCTACGAAGCCCTTATCAATGCTGAAGAGGCAGAGATAAAGGAGTTCGATCGCGAGGAGCAGAAGGATCTTACGGTTTTTGAGGGCTGTATGCCTGTAGAGGTTATGGCCAAACGAGGTTATGATACCCTTAGGTTCGGTCCGATGAAGCCTGTAGGTCTTATCGACAAACGCAAGGGTACAGAGTCATATGCTGTGGTTCAGCTGAGACAGGAAACCATAGATAGGACTATGTATAACATCGTGGGCTTCCAGACACACCTTACCTTCAGTGAGCAGAAAAGAGTTTTCAGAATGATCCCGGGACTTGAGAATGCTGAGTTTTTGCGTTACGGTGTAATGCACCGTAACACATATATAAATTCGCCTAAGCTTCTCACACCCCATTACTCTTTGAGAAAGCATCCTTGTATTTTCTTTGCGGGGCAGATGACAGGAGTTGAAGGTTACGTGGAAAGCACAGCCTCAGGTCTTGTTGCAGGTATAAATGCAGCAAGACAGGTGTTGGGTGAAGAACCCTTTGATTTTCCGGATATAACGGCTACAGGCGCTCTTGCCCACTACGTAAGCGATGAAAACGTCACCCGTTTCCAGCCCATGAACGTAAACTTCGGAATCGTAAGACCTCTTGAGAAGCGTGTGAAGGGCGGTAAGGCGGCAAAGAACGAGGCTCTTGCGCAAAGAGCGATGGAAAAGGTTATGGAAATATCATCCGTCCTTAAAGGAGATAGATAAATGAAGATAGTAATTGACGTAATGAGCGGTGACAACGCCCCGGAAGAGCTTATAAAGGGTGTTTTTGCCGCACACGAGGATTACCCTCATGTAGATATGATAATGACGGGTAATAAATACATCATTGAAGATTATTGCCGTGAGGCTGATCTTGATCTTAAAACTCCCGGTATAAGCATTGTACACACCGAGTCAGTCATAACTATGGAGGATCCTGCCCTATCTGTTGTAAGAGACAAGGCCGATTCCTCTATGGGCAAGGGTCTGAAAATGCTCTCAGCCGGCGAAGCTGACGCTATGGTTTCTGCCGGTAACACAGGCGCACTTCACGCCGGATCTACCCTTGTGGTACGCCGTATCAAAGGAATCGGACGCTCTGCTATTGCCACAATACTCCCTTTGGAGACTCCCATGCTCCTTATAGACGCGGGTGCAAACACCGAAGTAACAAAGGAACAGCTGCTTCAGTTCGCCATTATGGGTTCGATATATATGAACAAGCTTTTCGGCATCGACAGACCCCGTGTAGGTCTTGCAAACAACGGTACCGAAGCTACTAAAGGCACAAAGCTTCTTCAAGAGGTTTATGCTTATCTCTCTGAGTGCGAGGATATCAACTTTATCGGTAATATCGAGGGTAAGCAGATTCCTTTCTCAGAATGCGATGTGCTTGTCTGCGACGGCTTTACCGGAAATATGATCCTCAAGCTCACCGAGGGTCTTGCAAAGTTCTTTATGGGTAAGGTAAAGCAGGTATTTATGCGTAATCCCGCAACTAAAGCCGCAGGACTGGTTATGAAGCCTCAGATAAAGGAATTTAAAAAGGAATTTGATGCAAGCGAATACGGAGGAGCTCCCCTGCTCGGTATATCCAAACCTGTTGTCAAAGCCCACGGCAGCTCAGACGCCGTCGCTGTAAAGAATGCTATCAGGCAAACAATAGATTTTGTAAACACAGGTATCATTAAGGAGCTGGCCCGCAGGGTCACAAAGAAAGAGGAGAGCGAAAATGAGTAATTACCCTTTCCCTATCACAGGCATCGAGGAAAGCGTAGGGCATACCTTCAGCCGCAAGGATATTCTTCTTACGGCGCTTACCCACTCAAGCTATGCTAATGAGCAGCGCTCCAAGGGACTTGATACCCTTGACAACGAGCGTCTCGAATATCTCGGAGACTCTGTTCTTCAGCTCGTTGCAAGTGAGTATCTCTATTTCAACTATCTTGACCTGCCCGAGGGCGAAATGTCAAAGATCAGAGCCGCCGCGGTATGCGAGAAGGCGCTCTGTGAATATGCAGAAAAGATAGAGCTCGGCTCATATATGATGCTTGGTCACGGTGAGGAAAAGGGCGGCGGAAGAACACGTCCCTCTATCCTTGCAGATGCTTTTGAGGCTCTTCTTGCCGCAATATTTATCGATGCAGGTATCGACAAGGTAAAGCAGTTTCTTCTTCCTCTTATCTCGGCAAAGATCAACGAGATCGTAGAAACAGGCTCCTCAAAGGACTATAAGACCCTTCTCCAACAGATAGTTCAGCAGGAACAGGGTGAGATACTTCAGTACGTCACCGTTGGCGAGTCAGGTCCTTCACATCTCCGTATATTTGAGGTTGAGGCAAGACTCAATTCCAACGTTATCGGCAGAGGTACAGGTCATTCAAAACGTGAGGCTGAGCAGATTGCTGCCAAGGAAGCCCTTACTCTTTTCGGAAATATATGAGACATATTAATTTACCAATATTCATACCACATCTTGGATGCCCGAATGACTGCGTTTTTTGTAATCAACGCAAGATCTCGGGCACTATGTGCTTTAATAAAAGCAGTGTCAGAAACGAGATAGACAGCTTTCTTAAAACAGTCGATACAGAAAACACAGAGGTTCAGTTAGCCTTTTTCGGGGGTAGCTTTACAGGTATAGACAGAGAGGATATGTTATATCTTCTGGGTATAGCTAAGGAGTATATAGACAAGGGACTTATAGGCTCGGTACGTCTCTCCACCCGACCTGATTATATTGACGGGGAAATACTTGATATCCTTGAGACACACGGAGTCAAAACCGTTGAGCTTGGAATTCAATCTATGTCTGACAAGGTTCTTTCGGCCTGCAAAAGAGGACATAATGCAGACACCTCAAGACGAGCCTGCCGTATGATCAAAGAACGGGGCTTCGAGCTGATCGGTCAGATGATGACAGCATTACCCTGCTCCACAGCTGAGGATGAATATAACACAGCGCTCGAGCTTGTCTCTCTCGGTATTGACGGAGCAAGGATCTACCCAACTATGGTGTTCTCGGGCACCGTGCTTGAGGAAATGTACAAACAGGGCAGCTATCTTCCCCCTGACCTTGACGCTTTAACAGAACGTACCGCATATGTATTTTCGGTCTTTGCAAGAATGCAGATCCCTGTTATTCGCATCGGCCTTCAGGCAAGCGACGGTCTCGGTGATTCCGACGGTATAGTTGCAGGCTGCTATGAGGCGGCAATGGGAGAAATGGTAATTTCCCGTTATTATATGAACCGTATGTTACCGTTGCTTAACTCCATGAAGGATGAGATCAAAGGCAAGGATCTTATAATACATTGTGCTAAAGGAGAAATTTCAAAGATTATCGGTCATAAGCAGACTAATAAAATGAAAATTCTTAATGAATACAATGTAAAAAACATCAAAATCCTTGAAAAAGATGATATTATGTTGTATAATATGGTAATTGATTATAATTAAAATAAGGTATTAAGTTATGTTTACCGAATTACATTTCCACACGTCTGAAACGAGCTTCTGCGGAAAGGTTCCCGCAGAGGACGGAATAAAGGCTTATAAGGCTTACGGATATGATGCCGTGGTGGTCACCGACCATCTGTACAGAAGCTACTACGAAAGCTATTATAACGGCAAGCTAAGCTATGAAGAGGTGACCGACTGGTGGCTTGGCGGTTATCATACCGCTAAGGCAGCAGGAGATAAGTATGGATTAAAGGTGTTCCTTGGCTGTGAGATAAGCTTTGATCAGGGTGTTGCCGATAACGACTACCTTGTTTACGGTATGACCGAGGAAATGTTTTATGAGCACAGAGAGCTCTGGACGCTTGATGAAAAGAGCTTCAGAGAATTTGCGGATAAGCACGGCTTGTTTGTTGCACAGGCTCATCCCTTCCGCACTTGGTGTAAGCCCTGCCCTGTCGAGTATCTTGACGGGGTTGAGGTGTTTAACTCCCACCCCAGGCACGAGCAGGCAAATCACAAGGCTATGGAGATGTGGCTCACCTCAGACCTTATTCCCATATGCGGCTCCGATTATCACGATCCCGATGCAATAAGGGGCTGCGGAATCGACTTCAAAAGGGATGCAGAAAGCATACGGGATATCATAGATATGCTCTTAAAAAGAGATTACAGACTTGTGCTCCCGGGCGAATATACCTGTCCCGCAAAAGGTTAAAATGAATTACACGTTAGCTGAATTACACTGTCACACCAGAGAGGTCAGCGGCTGTGCGAAGGTCTATGCCCCTGATGCAATAAAGCACTTTCACGAAAACGGATATGACCTTGTGTGTCTGACAAACCATTATAAACGAGGCATATTCCGGAGACATTACGAGAACGGTGAGCCTTATATAGATTCCCTTGAGGTTTTTCTTAACGCTTACCGTACTGCAAAAGAAGTGGGTGACAGCCTTGGCGTCACGGTGCTTTTGGCGGCAGAGATAACCTTTGATTCCTGTTATAACGATTATCTCGTTTACGGACTAACCGAGGAGCAGTTCTATAAATACCCCAAGCTTCACGAAATGACGGTTGAGCAATTCTCGCACTTTGCAAGACAGAACGGTCTGTTCTTTGCACAGGCGCACCCTTTCCGTAATGAAAACACTATCCGCACCGACCCGTCTCTTATAGACGGTTGTGAGATCATAAACTCCTATGAAAACGAAGACACTCAGTCAATAGAATGGGCAAGAGAAAATGATCTTATCCCGCTGTGCGGTCAGGATTATCACAGATATGTTGATATGAGAGGCTTTAAGACGGCTTTTCACGGCGAGGTCCGGGATATAGACACCTTAAAGCAAAAGCTTTTTAACCGTGAATACAGTATAATTTTCGATCCAAAGAAACAAATAAACACAGATAAAGACAATTTTTAACCGAAAGGAGGTCACGGCATGAGATTAAAAACACTTGAGCTTCAGGGCTTTAAGTCCTTTGCTGACAAAACAGTTCTGTCTTTTGACCGTGGCGTTACTGCAGTCGTAGGACCTAACGGCAGTGGAAAATCAAACATATCCGATGCTATGCGCTGGGTTCTGGGTGAGATTTCCTCCAAGAGCATCAGAGGAAAAAAGATGGAGGATGTTATCTTCGGAGGTACGGATAACCGCAGACCTATGGGTTATGCCGAGGTCTCACTTACCATCGACAATACCGACCCCGATAACAAGATGGCTATCGACTATGACGAGGTAACCGTTACCCGACGTTACTACCGTACAGGCGAAAGCGAGTATATGATAAACCGTAAGCCGGTCCGCTTAAAGGACATTACCGAGCTGTTTATGAACACCGGTATAGGCAGGGGCGGTTATTCTATAGTCAGCCAGGGCAAGGCGGCTGAGATCATTTCCCAGAAGAGCGATGAAAGACGAAACATATTTGAAGAAGCTGCCGGCATCGCCAAATACCGTGCCAGAAAGAATGAGGCCGAGCGCAAGCTTGCCGAAACAGATGATAACCTTATCCGTATAAATGACATTCTCTCAGAGCTTGAGGGACGTGTAGGACCTCTTGAGAAGGATGCCGCAAAGGCGAGAAAATATATAGAGCTCTTTGAAGCAAAAAAGGCGCTTGATGTTGCAGTCTGTATTTTCGACATATCTGACATCAAAGACAAGTCCAAAAAGCTACGGGCAGACTTTGAGATAATCAGCCACGAGCTTGAGATGGCTGACGATTCCCTTTCCGCTCTTGAAACACAGAGCGACAAGCTCTATGAGATCACCCAGTCGAACAAGCTCCGTTACGAGGAGCTTAACAGACTTATAAACGAAAGTAATCAACGTCGATTTGACTTTGAATCATCCGGTAAGGTCCTTGAGAACGACGTAATGCACTTAAACGAAGCAATCGCTCAAAGCGAGGCCGAGAAGGAGCGCATCTCAAAGAATATTGAAGCAGCACAGGCCCTTGTCAGCTCCTCTGTCAACGCAAACGAGGAGAAAAAGCAGGAGCTGTTTGCCCTTGTCAACGATTATACCGACAAGCAGAAGCTGGTCAGCGAATATGACAGCTCTCTTGAAGAACTTTTTGACGAGATAGATACCGTTGATATGGATATCAATCAAAAAAGGGACGAGGCGGTTCAGGCACGTATAGATCTATCCGCCCTTGAGGCATCAGGCAAATCGAGGGATGACCGCCGCGCTATGCTGAATACGGAGCTTACCGAGGTAGATGCTTCCATTGAGCTTATCTCAAAGCGTATAAAGCAGGCTGACGATACTATCGCCTCCTACCGTAAAAATATCGAAGAGATTGAAAAGCAGAAGGGTGAAAGCGACGGGGTTATAGATCACGCAAGAGCAGAGATCGAAAGAATTACCCACCGTAAGAATAAGCTGACCCTTGATATATCGGCAAAAAAACAGCGTATAGAAAATCTGCGCCGCATGGAGGATCTGTTTGAGGGCTACACAAACAGCGTACGTTCTGTTATGAATGCAGCGGAAAGCGGTACTCTTCGCGGTATCATCGGTCCTCTTTCAAAGATAATCGAGGTAGATGCCGAATATGCGGTTGCCATTGAGACCGCCCTTGGCGCACAGATCCAGAATCTGGTCTGTGAAAACGAAAAGGATGCAAAGGATGCGATCCGTTACCTCAAGGAAAACAGACGGGGCAGAGCCACCTTCTACCCGCTGACCTCGATCAAACCTCAGTACCTGCCTTCAGGAGTTAAGCTTGAAGGTATGAAGGGTTATCTCGGGCTTGCAAGCGAGCTTGTAAAAACAGAGGAAAAGTTCTATGACGTTATAGACTCGCTGCTTGCAAGAACAGCGGTATTTGACAATCTTGATAACGCAAACATTGCGGCAAAGGCAAACGGCTACAAGCTGCGCTGTGTAACCACAGACGGTCAGCAGATAAACGCAGGCGGATCCTTTACCGGCGGCTCACTCAAGCAGGACAGCGGAATTCTTACCCGTTCTGCAGAGATTGAGTCTGTAAACGAAGAGCTTAAAAAGGCTGAGGCTGAGCTTGCGAAGACTGAGGCTGACATCAAGACTCAGGAAAAGATTATCGCTGATAATCAAGGTGCAAACGACGATATCAATGCACGAAAGGCACTCTTTAATTCCCTTTGTTCGGCTGAGGAGACCCAGCAGAAGATACTTATGACTCAGCTTTCCGGAGATGAAGCAAGAAAAGCTTCCATACTTAATGCTCTTGAGGCAATAGAACGTGAGCAGAGCGACACAGAGGAATCTATTGTTAAGGGTAAGGCAAGCATTGAGGCACTTGAAGCAGAGACACAGGCTCTTGAAAAGAATATGTCCGAGCTTGTGGCACGCCGTGAAGCACTTACACGTGAACAGAGTGACGTAAGCGTTGCTATGAACCTCTGTGGCATTGAAATCGAGAAAAAGAAAAAGGATATAGATCAGGGCGAGTATGAAATATCAATCCGCCGTGATGCTCTTGATGAGCTTGTATCCAAGAGAAACATAGAGGACAACAGGATCACTGCCGCAAAGGAAAAGCTGGATGCCATAGCC
Organism: Clostridia bacterium; assembly: GCA_017416185.1. Lineage (GTDB taxonomy): Bacteria > Bacillota > Clostridia > Oscillospirales > CAG-272 > RGIG7300. The sequence continues at coordinate 35,817 of JAFQDF010000029.1, read as the reverse complement.
GAAAAGATCTCAGGCGGCAAGGAAGAATCTGAAAAGATCGCTGCCCGCATTGCCGAGATGCAGGCTGAAATATCCGCTATATCCCAGCAGAATCTCGCAAACGAAGCAAAGGAAACGAAGCTTCGTGAACAAACAAAGGACCTCACCCACAAGCGTGAGACACTGTTCCGCGAGTATACAAAGTTAGAAACCCAGTGTGAGACGATACAGACTGAACAGGATAAGCTGATAGCTCACCTGTGGGATGAATACGAGCTCTCCTTCTCCGCTGCCTGCGAGCTTGAATATGAACCTGTAACTGCGTCCTCAAGACCCGAGGCGGTAAGAGCCCGCAACGAGCTCCGCGGTAAGATAAAGCATCTGGGTCACGTAAACGTGAACGCTATCGAGGAATATGAGGAGGTCAAGACCCGTTACGATTTCTTAAAGGTTCAGTTTGAGGATCTTACCAAGTCAAAATCCGAGCTTGCAGGAGTTATCTACAAGCTTGAGGGTGAAATGCGTACTCAGTTCGTTACTGTTCTTGAACAGATAAACAAAAACTTTAAGGACGTGTTCCGAGAGCTGTTTGGCGGCGGTACTGCAGAGCTGCGTCTCAGCGATCCCGAAAACGTGCTTACCAGCGGTATTGATATCAACGTAGCTCCTCCCGGAAAGATAATCAAGAACCTTTCCCTTCTCTCGGGCGGTGAGCAGGCATTTGTATCAATTGCCCTGTTCTTTGCAATACTTAAGGTAAACCCCACCCCCTTCTGTGTACTTGACGAGATAGAGGCTGCGCTTGACGAAGTCAACGTTACCCGTTTTGCTCAGTACTGTCAGAAGTATTCAAACAAAACACAATTTATCGTTATCACGCACAGACGCGGAACGATGGAGACCTCCGATACCCTGTACGGTGTCACAATGTACGAGCGAGGTGTTTCCAAGGTTCTCTCTGTAAATGTAAGTGAAGTAGAACAAAAGATCGGAGTTAAACTGTAATGGGATTTTTTGACAAGCTTAAAGCAGGACTTTTTAAGACTAAAGAGACCGTTTTCAAGCCTCTCAACAACCTCTTCAAAAGCCTTCGAAAAATAGATGAGGACTTTATGGAGGAGTTGGAGGAGGTTCTGATATGTGCTGACGTGGGTTATGAGTCCACCGAGGCCATAATCGACAAATTAAGAGATCGCATAAAAGAGGACAAGCTTAAGGACAGTGACGAGATACTGGCTGTGCTTAAGGAGATCATGTGCGATATGATAGGAGAAGGTGCTCCTCTCAACACAGGTGCAAATAAACCCGACGTTATCCTTGTTATCGGTGTAAACGGTGTTGGTAAAACCACCTCTATAGCTAAGATCGCAAACAACCTCAAAAAAGACGGTAAGAAGGTCGTTCTTGCGGCGGCTGATACCTTCCGCGCGGCGGCTATAGATCAGCTTCAGATATGGGCTGACCGTGTAGGTGTTGACCTTATCAAGCACACAGAGGGCTCTGATCCTGCTGCCGTTGTATTTGATGCTACGGCTGCCGCTAAGAGCAGAAACGCTGACGTTCTTATCATAGACACCGCAGGCAGACTCCATAACAAGAAAAATCTTATGGATGAGCTTGCCAAGATCTCACGTGTTCTTGATCGCGAGCTTCCCGACTCCGCAAGAGAAACACTTTTAGTTCTCGACTCCACCACGGGTCAGAACGCAGTACAGCAGGCAAAGGAGTTTAAAAACTCCGCCAACATCACAGGTCTCGTACTTACCAAGCTTGACGGAACAGCCAAGGGCGGTATTGTGTTCTCTATCAAAAACGAGCTCGGTATACCCGTTAAGTTCATCGGCGTAGGCGAGGCGGTCGACGATATGGAGAAGTTTGATAACAAGCAGTTTGTTCAGGCACTCTTTGAAGAATAAGCGGGTAGCACCCGCGGGCAAACTCGCGCGATATATATTCTGTCACATCACACGAAATATTGATATATTTATATTATTGTATTTATGAAAGTAGTATTAGCATCAAGAAACAAGAAAAAGATAGTTGAAATGCAGGGACTCTTAAGTGAACTCTGCGGTGAGGATATTACAGTTCTCTCCCTTGATGACGTCGGCTTCTACGGCGATATAGTTGAGGACGGAGATACCTTTGCTGCAAATGCACTTATAAAATGCAAGGCACCTAAGTGCGATTATCCGGTTATTGCGGATGATTCCGGACTTATGGTAGATGTCCTTGACGGTGAGCCGGGCGTATATTCTGCAAGATATGCGGTTGACCACGCAGGCGATGAGCTTGGCGACCACGCCAACAACGAAAAGCTCCTCGGCAAATTAAAGGATTATAAGCCCGAGGAAAAGACCTCACGGTTTGTTTCGGCTATAGCCTGTGTGTTCCCCGACGGACGTGAGATCGTCTGCGAGGGTAAGTGCGAGGGTATGATACTCACCGAGTACCGAGGTGACGGGGGCTTTGGTTATGACCCTCTATTCTACGTTCCCTCTATCGGCAAGACCTTTGCCGAGATGACACAGGAGGAAAAGAACTCTGTCAGCCACCGTGCCAACGCGATGAAGCTCTTTGCAAAAGAATTCATAAATGCTATTAATGAAAACTAAATTAGGTATATACGGAGGCAGCTATGCTCCCGTTCATAACGGACACATAGGTGCAGCCCTTGAGTTCAAAAGGCAGTTTGCCTTAGATAAGCTTCTTATCATCCCGGCAAGAATTCCTCCTCACAAGGATCTCCCAAGGGGAGACACTCCTCTGCACCGTCTCAATATGCTCAACATTGCTTTCGAAACATATGAGGGTATTGAGGTCTCAACCTATGAACTGGATAAGGAGGGTACGAGCTATTCTGTAGAAACCCTTTCTCATTTTAGTGCAGAGGACCGTGAGCTTTATTTTCTCTGCGGAACAGATATGTTTCTCTGTATGCACACCTGGTACCGTGTTGAAGAAATCGCAAAGCTTGCCACTCTGGTATATACAAGACGTGAAAACGACCCTGAGCTTGACTCCGAGGTCGAAAAACAGAAAGGTATGCTCAGGGAAAAATACGGCTTCAGAATCGAAGAGCTGAAAATGAAGCCTCTTGAGTTATCATCCACCCTTATAAGAAGCTCTGCCGACCCTTCACCCTATCTTCCCGAGGCAGTAGCGCAGTATATTAAGGATAACAAACTGTATGTACAGTAAAATCAGAGAATATTTAAAAAACAATTTAAGTGAAAAGCGTTATATACACACTCTTGCGGTTTCCGAGGAATGTTCATATTTTGCCGATATCTTTGATTTGGGCGAAAAGGAACGGAGCCTTCTCCAACGTGCAGCGCTTTTCCATGATATTACAAAAGAAAAAACTCCCGATGAGCATATTGCTCTTTGTCGGGTTTATAATATAGAGTTTGACAAAGCATATATTTCTACCCCTGCTTTGTTCCACTCTCTGACCGGCGGTGAATTTGCCCACCGGCTCTTCCCTTCCGAATGCACTGATGAGGTTGTTGAGCTGATAAAAACGCACACCACAGGCGGAGAAAACATGACCCTGCTGCAGAAAATACTTTTTATTGCAGATTCAACGGAAGCAACCCGTAAACACGAATCCTGTATAGAGCTGAGAAACTATTTTCACAGCAATGCAGCAGCCGAAGATCCGAAAATACTGCTTGACCGTACCATCGTGAAATCTATTGACAGCACTATGGGACATCTGATCTGTTCAAGAAAGCCTATAGCCGCAGAAACGGTCAAAGCAAGAAATTACTTACTGATGAATAGCGAGGTATTATTATGAGTAAGAAAGAAAAGAATCCGAATCTCAGAAAGCCTAAAGGTAAACGCGGCTCCAAGGCCCTGCTTATCGTACTTATCATACTGCTTGTACTTGCAATCGCAGCAATAGTTACATATGCGGTTTTTGACCAAATGTCAAAGACTGCTCCTTCGGTAGATACAAGCGTTCCGTGGTCTCAGAACACCAACACCGACACTGACCCCCAGAACATCAAACGCTACGAGGACTACTACAACTTCCTCGTTGTAGGTAAAGATAACGTTGCGCTTAACACCGACGTTATGATGCTTATCAACCTCAACCTTAACGAGGGTGGATCCATGACCATTATGCAGCTTCCCCGTGATACCCTTGTTAACTACAACGGTCAGGTATGCAAGTTGAATTCGATGTACAGCAGATTCTATAACGCATCCGATAAGAAGAAGGATAGTGATCGTATAAACGAAGCTATGCAGGGGCTCACAGGCTTCCTCGCTGAAAGCCTTGCCATCAAGATCGACTACTATGCAAACCTTAATCTTGATGCGTTCGGTAAGGTTGTTGATGCTATAGGCGGCGTTGATATGTATGTTCCCTACCGTATGCAATATGAAGATACAAACCAGGTTCCTCCTCTGCATATTGATCTTTACGAAGGTCAGCAGACCCTTGACGGAGACAAGGCTCAGCAGTTCGTCAGATTCCGTAACAGCTACGTAAGCGGTGACCTCGGACGTACCGATGCTCAGAAACTCTTTATGACTGCGTTCATAGAGTCCTTCAAGAATAAGATAACCGTTGCAAAGCTTCCCTCTGTTGTGAGCACTATATTAGGAAATCTTACACATTCCGTTCCCCTGGACGATGCAACATATTTCGCAAGACAGGCTTTGGAAATGGATTTCTCGAATATGACTATGCTTACCGCTCCCAATACCGAGATCAACTATTACGGTTCTTACGTTGTTCTTCACAGAGCCGCAATGTATAAGATCATCAACGAAAACTTCAATATGTACTCCTCAAGCATTCCCGAGGAAAGCTTTGACATAAACAAGCTATTTACCGTTACAAACAACTACAGCATAAACTCTATCTATATGACTACTCAGGAGTTTGACGGCGAATACAGCGTTGACGAGATCCAGGACAACGGTATAGATGTTCCCCGTGCCTGGTAAGGGGCGAAGCCCCTTAACCCTTTAATCGCATGAAGCATATTAAACTTGTTCATCGTAACACGAGGGCAATGTTTACAAAATGCGATTATAGTGCCACCCATTTAGTTAAAAATATGATGTAGGAAAGAGTTGACTGCAACTCTTTCCCGCATTAACTTTGCATTTTGCAGTTCGACCGGAGGAAGTGCCAAGAGGCTCTGCCTCAGGCTGCACTTTGCACTTAAAATTTATATTTCGGAGAACAAAATGAACGAAAAAATTTTATCCCATACCGAGCCCCTTGAGCTTGCAAAGGAAATAGTAAACATTCTTTACAACAAGAAGGCTCATAATATTAAGCTGCTCCACGTTAAGGATCAGACAGTTATTACCGATTATTTTGTTATCTGCACAGGTAACTCCAACACCCAGATCAAGGCTCTTGCCGACGAGCTGGATATGAAGACCTCTGAGAAGGGTCTTCCCCCTACCGCAATGGAGGGCTTCAGTGAGGCTGCGTGGATAGTAATGGACTATGCATCGGTTATAGTTCATATCTTCAATCGCGAAAGCCGCGAATTTTATAATCTTGAAAAGCTTTGGAACGACTCCGAGGTCGTAGACATCGAACAGTTTATACAAAAGGAAGAAGAGACAAATGAGTAAGTACGACAACAGATATGAGTTTTCTAAAATAGACTCAAAATGGCAGAAGGAATGGGCTGATAAGAAGGCTTTTGAGGCTACCACAGACTATTCCAAGCCCAAGTATTTTGCACTGGTTGAATTTCCCTACCCATCCGGTCAGGGACTTCACATCGGCCATCCCAGGCCCTATACCGCCCTTGACATCGTTTCCCGTAAAAAGAGAATGCAGGGCTATAACGTTCTCTACCCTATCGGCTGGGATGCTTTCGGTCTGCCTACCGAAAACTATGCTATAAAGAATCATATTCATCCCACAATAGTTACAGAGAAGAACGTTGCACGCTTTAAGTCTCAGCTTCAGGCTCTGGGTCTGAGCTTTGACTGGTCACGCGAGATCAACACCTCCTCTCCCGAATACTATAAGTGGACACAGTGGATATTCCTCCAGCTCTACAAGCACGGTCTTGCATACAAGAAGGAAATGAACGTTAACTTCTGTACCTCCTGTAAGGTTGTTCTTGCAAACGAGGAGGTCGTTAACGGCGTATGCGAGCGTTGCGGCAGCGAGGTAGTCCACAAGGTAAAGAGCCAGTGGATGCTCAAGATAACCGAGTACGCACAGCGTCTTATCGATGACCTTGCAGACCTCGACTTTATCGAAAGAGTTAAGACACAGGAGATCAACTGGATCGGCAGAAGTGAAGGTGCTGAGGTTAATTTCAAGTCCTCTGAGGGGGATGAGATCATAGTTTATACCACCCGTCCCGACACCCTTTTCGGTGCAACATATATGGTTATTTCTCCCGAGCACGCTCTTATAGAAAAGTGGGCCGACAAGCTGACTAACCTTGATGAGATCAAGGCATATCAGAAGGAAGCCGCAAAGAAGAGCGACTTTGAGAGAACAGAGCTTCAGAAGGATAAGACAGGTGTTCGCCTTATGGGTGTTACCGCCATCAACCCCGTAAACGGTAAGGAGATACCTATATACATCTCCGACTACGTGCTTGCCACCTACGGTACGGGTGCTATTATGGCTGTTCCTGCCCACGATACCCGTGACTGGGAGTTTGCTAAGAAGTTTGAGCTTCCCATCATCGAGGTCGTTGCAGGCGGCGACGTTCAGAACGAAGCATTCACCGATGTTGAAAGCGGCAAGATGGTCAACTCCGGATTCCTTGACGGTCTTGAAGTGGCTGACGCAAAGGTTAAGATAATTGAATGGCTTGAGGCTGAGGGTCTCGGACACAAGAAGATAAACTACAAGCTCCGCGACTGGGTATTCTCCCGTCAGAGATATTGGGGCGAGCCCGTACCTATGGTATACTGTGAGAAGTGCGGTTGGGTTCCCCTGCCCGAGGATCAGCTTCCTCTTATGCTTCCCGACGTTGATGCGTACGAGCCTACAGATACAGGTGAATCTCCTCTGTCAAAGTGTACAGACTGGGTCAACACCACCTGTCCTCACTGCGGCGGCCCTGCTAAGCGCGAGACAGATACTATGCCTAACTGGGCAGGCAGCTCCTGGTACTTTATGCGTTACTGCGATCCTCACAACGATGAGGCTTGTGCCGCAAAGGAAGCACTTGACTACTGGATGCCCGTTGACTGGTACAACGGCGGTATGGAGCACGTAACGCTTCATCTGCTCTACTCCCGTTTCTGGGCTAAGTTCCTCTATGATATCGGCGTACTTTCCTGCAAGGAACCTTACCTTAAGAGAACGGCACACGGTATGATACTCGGTGCAAACGGCGAAAAAATGTCCAAGTCCAGAGGTAACGTAATCAATCCCGATGACGTTATCGCAGAATACGGTGCAGATACACTCCGTCTCTATGAGATGTTCATAGGCGACTTTGAAAAGTCTGCTCCCTGGTCAACAGAGAGCATCAAGGGCTGTAAGAGATTCCTTGACCGTGTTGCTAATCTCCGCAATATGGTTGACGAGACAAAGACAGGCTACGGCGAAGATCTCGAATCTGCCTTCCATAAGACAATAAAGAAGGTTACCGAGGATATTGATGCAATGAAGTTCAATACCGCTATTGCAGCTATGATGTCCCTGACTAATGACCTTTACAACCGCGGCAATGTAACCGTAGATGAGCTCAAGACTCTCATCACTCTGCTCAACCCCTTCGCTCCCCACCTTACAGAGGAGATCTGGAGCGAGTTCGGCGGTGAAGGATTACTCTCTATCTCCAAGTGGCCCGAATACGATGAAGCAAAGACTGTTGATAACACGGTCGAGATCGCTATCCAGGTCAACGGTAAGGTAAGGGGTACTATGATGATCGCAGTTGACGATGCAAAGGAGTCTATCATAGAAGCCGCAAAGGAAAACGAGAACGTTAAATCATTTATTGACGGTAAAAATGTAATTAAGGAAATTTACGTTCCCGGCAAGCTTGTAAATATAGTTGCAAAGTGATAAATTAATTATTTTCACAAAAACTATTGACAATATTTTTAAGTTATAGTATAATTATATGGAAATTTTAAGATCTCTTTGGACAAGCGAGGGGAGGGTTGAAAATGGCAGAAATTAAAGTAAAGGATAATGAATCTTTAGACAGCGCTCTTCGTAGATTTAAGAGACAGTGCGCAAGAAGCGGTGTACTCGCAGAGCTCCGTAAGAGAGAGCATTACGAAAAGCCCAGCGTTAAGCGTAAGAAGAAGTCTGAAGCTGCAAGAAAGCGTAAGTACAAGTAAGATCTGAATTTGAAGGGATGCTTCGGCATCCCTTTGATTTTGTCCTTACTATATTATAGGTGATTATATGATAAAAGCAATTATATTTTTGGTTATAGGCTTTGTCCTGCTTGTTAAGGGTGCCGACTATTTTGTTGAAGGTGCTTCCGGAATTGCCAAGAAGCTACGTATTCCGAGTATTGTTATCGGCCTGACTATCGTTGCCTTCGGCACAAGTGCTCCCGAGCTTGCGGTAAGTATGAGCGCAGCTATCAAAGGGTCAAACGATATAGCTATCGGTAACGTTGTTGGCTCCAATATCTTTAACACGTTGGTCGTGCTTGGTGCAAGTGCAGCGATTACTCCCGTTATGGTGAAAAAGGATATCATCAAGGTCGATTATCCTATTTCCTTGATTTTTACTCTGCTGCTGGGTATATTCTGTCTCGATAAGATTTTCGGGGCTGAAAATATGACCATCAGCCGTGTTGACGGTATTATTCTTCTTCTCTGTTTTGCCGGCTTTATGTTTATAGTAATAAGAGACGGACTTCGTCACAGAGATAAAGACGAGCACGAGCTTGATAGTGAAAAAGAAAAGCCCGTCTGGCTGATACTTATTCTAAGTATTGTCGGTCTTGCGGGAATCATCCTCGGCGGTGATATGTCGGTCGAGGGGGCAAAGGAAATCGCACGGTGTTTCGGCTTAAGCGAAGCTCTTATAGGTCTTACCGTAGTCGCTCTCGGTACCTCCCTTCCTGAGCTTGTTACCTCCATCGTAGCAGCAAAAAAAGGGGAAAGCGATATCGCAGTTGGTAACGTTGTTGGTTCAAACATATTCAACATTCTGCTCATACTCGGTGTATCCGCGACTATACTTCCTATGAAGGTAAGCACGACGTATATCTATGATATAGGTATTCTTCTTTTAATATCGGTCGTATTTTTTATCCCTATGGCTATAAAGAAAAAGGTCAGCCGAGGTATGGGAGCGATCATGGTGCTTACATATGTTCTGTACACAGCTTATCTTATTTTAAGACAGATGGGTAAAATTTAAGGAGACAGCATTTGCTGTCTCCTTTATATTATAAACTTATCACATAAATAGAGTACAACCGATCTCACGAAAATGTCTGATCTTTTCGTCTATAACAGATTCATCAACAGACAGCTTTTTGGCAAGACATCTTTTGCATAAAAGCTCTTCTTCTGTTGCGGCTCTGTTTATAAGCCTTTTATATATTGCTTTTTCGTCCTTATGCAGTTCAATACCGCATTTATTACATATCGCCATACTGAAGGTCAACTATACGGCAACGGTAAAGCTTACAGCCCCAGGGCTCTATTTTTACCTTATGCACTCCGTTATGTACTATCTCCTTCTCACCTGTCCATATCTCGGTCATTTCAAGGGTCTTACCTGTAGACATATTAAGACCGATACGGTCAAGGGGTGTAGAGAGATTAGCTTCGTCTTCATAAAAATTATATATACCTATTGCAAGCTCTCCTGTGGAAAGAAGCTTACAATAAACAGGATTTCCCTTGGGATTCCAGCTTCCTATCTGGCCTATCTCATAGGGCTGCCAATAGCTTTCTTTGTTTATGGCGATTATATCCTTATTGAGAAGGGTCTGCTTTGTATACTCGTTTATATTTCGAATATCACAGCCTATCATAAGGGGTGAACTCATCTGCGCCCAGAAGGTAAAGTGACTGCGGTACATTTCGTCGGTCGCACCTCCCACACCAACGTTTCCGTCACCGTGCATTCCTACGACAAGCATATCAAAGTCAGCATAAGAGGTGGTTGACGTATATTTAAGATCACGGTCGATGACATAAGCGTGATCCTTTATCGAAGCGGCAGAGTCAACGATATCACCTGTACTTCTCCACATATGTGCGCCTGTAGTCTTAGCCCACTTACGCGTTTCCTCTGCACCCCAGGAGCAAGCGGAAAAGAGTATGTCCCTGCCGCAGTTGGCAAGCGCCATACCCATACGGCGGTAAAGACAGGCAGTATCCGCTCCCTTAGGCTTAAAGCAGAAATCATATTTTAAGAAATCCACTCCCCATTCTGCAAAGGTCTCAGCGTCTATAAATTCGTGCTCGTAGCTACCGGGAAATCCCTCACAGGTTAACTGTCCGGCACAGGAGTAAATTCCGAATTTAAGACCCTTGGAATGAATATAATCGCCTACAGCCTTCATTCCGTTGGGGAATTTATTTTTGTCGGGGGCAAGTCTGCCGTTTTTATCACGGGTATCAGCCTGCCAGCAATCGTCAATTACAAGATATTCATAGCCGGCATCGAGATAGCCGTCGGCTACCATAACGTCAGCTATTTCTTTTATAAGGTCCTCGTTGATATCGTGACCAAAGGTGTTCCAGGAGTTCCAGCCCATAGGCGGTGTATTGATTATCATAGCTTACCTCATATATATGTATCTTTCCCCGGGCATAAAAATATGGCTGGGGATAAACTTCTTTTCTTTTTCTATTGTATCAGCAAGCTCGCCCATAGGGACAGAGTTTACATCATAAAGATCAAAATGCATAGGTATTAGCAAGGCCGCTTTCATTTTAAGAGCTAAATCTATAGCCTCAGAAGAGTTGAAGTTGCCCTCTATACCGTTTGCAAGGCGGTATGCATCTCTGCCGTTTGTTGCTATCATAGCCACGTCACATGGAGTAATATAGTTATCTATGGAGTCATATGGACACATATCTCCCGAATGGAAGAAGGAAATATCGCCCACCATTACGATATACCCCAGTTCCATAAAATTACCGTCCGCATCGTAGTGAAGCTCCTCGTGGGCTGCAGGAACGGGTACCACCTTTATGCCGTCGATTTCAAGAGCCTTACCGCCATAGCAGAAACAGATATTCCTGTCATCAATACCGCAGCGGTTAAGTGTTCCCTTTGCATTGGGCGGTGCAAAATATTTTGCCTTGTTGTTAGCCTTGGCAAAGGGGGTCAGAGTATCGGGGTCACAGTGATCCTCATGATCGTGGGATAAGAATACGTAATCCACAAAATCAAGCTCCGAGGGATCTATCGGGACCGGATATCTGCGCTTCCACACTATCTCTTCACTTGAACAAACTCTGTCTACATAATCGGACAGATAGGGGTCAAAAAGAAGGTATTTGCCTTTGCATTTAATAAGCATAGACTCCTGACCGAGATACCATATTGCCGCTTGGTCATCTGTAATATTGGTGTTTAAGATCTTTTCCTTTAACATAGCAAATCTCCAAATATTGATATAAAAATTGTATCATATAATTACACTTTAGTCAAGTAAAATACCCACAGAGTTGATCTGTGGGTATTAATGTTTTTTACATAAATCCGTTACTAAGCGTTATTTACTTTACCTCTGCTCCGCCCCATTCGACCACGGTAAAGCCTTCACGAGAGGGTGCGGTAAGCTCCTGTGCGGGGATCGAAATATATTTCTCGCTTTCCTGCCAAGCCATAAACACACGGATAAGTGTATCCGGTGTCGGTGTTACAGTAAGCTCTGCCGCCTCGGTATATATGTCGGTCTGGAATGAGATCACATTATAAGGATTCTGTTCCATCAGAGGCAACCAATACACAATAAATTCATTTGCCTCACGGCGGTTAAGACCGAGCTTTTTAAGAGCGTTTTCAAGAAATGCGGCGGTGTCCTCACCTTTTATGCAAAAGCCCTTTGAAAGGTCGTATTCTGCGTTTGTTACGCCTTCCCAATAAAGGTAGTTGTATATCTGACCCTCTGCATCGGTAAGTGTTCCGTCGTGGGATGCGGTTACCTGCCATCCGTTCTTATACTCGGGATAGGTGCAGGTAAGCTCACCGTCAAGCTTTAGTTTTACCGACACCTCGGTTTCTTCTTCGGGATAGAGGTATATTACAGGCTTTTCGTCAACTATGTCATAGCCGTTTGATACATCAAAGTAAGGCTCCGAGGAGTAATATTCCCAAGAGCCGGCATTGATCTGTGCGGGGTATGTCTCCATTATACCGCCTGTATAATGCACACGTACCGTATCGCCAACACAGGGCTCTATATCTTCAAGTTCACCTACCGAGAAGGATATACGGTTGCAGGAATTACGTTCTTCTTCTCCCTCAAGGGGTTCTACCACCGCAATACTACCGTTATATTCGACTATAACCGCAAGAAAGCTGTTTTCAACATCTATATCCAACAACGGATCATCGATCGGTGGTTGTGCAGGCTCGGTATACTCAAGCTCCCATAGCTCGTCAATAGATTTGTTTTTATCTTCACCGAAATATATGCTAGTATTTTTATACAGCTCATTTGATGACATTATTCTATGCCATGCTACTATTTTATAGGTAAGGGCGACATATTCCCTTGTTCCGCCGTCGTCATAGCTTCCCTTGGGGATGGGTATAAACAGTACGGCAAATAAAATAAACACCACAACTACAGGTATCCATATTTTCTTTTTCATTTATATCCCTCCGGTCAATCATTTAATCCGAGAAATGTTTTTAGTTCTTCAAGCCTATTTTCCTTTAATGTAACGTCAATATCAAGCTCGGGATCGCAAATGTTATTACCGTCTATTATAATTGTCTTTTGATAACCGTCAGATGCTGTAAGTGTAATGGTACAGATTTTTCTTTCTTCCTCGATGCTTTCAAGTGCCACCTCGGGAATCTCATCGTCGATATTATCACTTCCGTCATCTTTAATCACATTCGCTCTATCTGAGATATCATAATACAAATAACTGTCAGCATAGGCGCATCTTATCAGCTCAGAAAGCTCGTTTAACTTTTCAGGATCATCTATTCTGTCAATCTTACTTTCATCACCAAAGTAAACATCTGCATACAGATAACTCTGAACCGTTGAATCTGCAGAGGTTGCTCCGTTTGCATCACCTATAACCGCACCCTCTTCATAACCATCCGAACTATCATTGATAAATAAGGATAATATCAAAGAAGAGCTTATAATCACGGTAAGACACAGCGGAACACACAGGGAAAATATGATCTTAGTTCTTCTTTTTTTATTTTCTCTTATTTTTAGTATTATTTCTTCACTCCGGCGGAATATCTCCGCCTTGTATTCCTTTAATTCTTTCATAATAACTGCTCACCATCCTCTCCGAGAATAGCGCGAAGCTCTTTCTTTGCACGATATAATAAATTATCAACCTGTTTTGCAGTCTTTTTCATTATCCTCGCGGCGTCAGCATAGCTCATATCTTCAAAATATATGAGATGTACCGCAACACCCATATCCTTAGGCAGAGAGGCAATAGCCTTATGTACTCTGCGTTTACGCTCCTCTGTAAGCACAAGCTCCTCAAGGCTCACACCGTCGCTGATGTCGGCATCATCCGTAAGCTCTGTGGTCTTAATGACCTTTTTATGCCTTATGTAGTCGATAGCACGGCTCCTGCCCAGCATATACAGGTAAGTTTTAAGAGATACCTTGAAATTATACCTGTGCTTATTGACTATAAGCTCGCAGAAGCTGTCCATGGCAATATCCTCGGCTGCGTGTGTATCCCTTACGTAACGGTCGATAAAAAACACAAGTCCGTAGAAATAGTCCTTCATTATATCGTCAAAGGCGGCTTTGTCACCATCAAGAAAACGGCGGTAGCTACTTGCACCGTTATCCATAGTTTTTCCTCCGTTGAGTGTTTTTCCACCCTTTCACTTATTATACGGATAAGTAATATCAAATTCCTTATAAATCAGTGTTTTTTCTTTTGTAATACTCATTTACAAGACTTCTGTATCCCAAAGCCTTGATATCAGAGTATTTAAAATTATACTTAGCCTTGGTTCGCTTGCCCGTAGCAAGATAACGTATACATTCCTGCATATATTCATCTATGGCTTTAAGTGTTGCATCGGTATTTATCACGGGAAAGTACCATTTTGTCCAGGTAAGCTCATTATGTATGGGGTTGTCGTAGAGCTTGGCGTTGAATCTTTTAATAAAGGCTCTTGCCGCAAGAGTTCCGGGCAGCTGCTTTCTCGCCGCCCAGCGTTTAAGGGATCGGCTCTTACGCTTCATTTTTGCCTTCAGCTTTTCAAACGAAATGTTCGATATATCAATAATACCGTTATTATAAGAAAACCCAAGGAAGTTCCAAGGTGTGCCGGGAGGCGAAAATACTTCTTTTTCGGAATTAACACCAAGCTTATGTTGTGACAGCGTATCCTTTATAGTTTTGACAGAGGACTCGAGAACGCTCTCATCATCTGCAAAAACTATAATATCATCAGAGTATCTCATATATGGGATGTTGTTATTGTAAAAATACCAATCAAGCTCATATAAATACAGATCTGCAAGAAATCCGGATATCGGCACGCCTGCCATTATTCCCTTCTTTTCTTCTATTACTTCTCCGTCAAAAACAACCTTTGAGGATTCAAGCAAACCTTTCACAAATTTGTACAACGAAGGATCATCAGCCAAGGTTGCTTTCAGTTTCGGTAAAAGTATATTTATATCAACAGAATTGAAATAATCACTTATATCAAGCTTGTATACATATCTTTGGTTCAGATTTCGTATCCTCAGTATATCTTCTGTTGCACGCTTTACACCCCTGTCCTTTCTGAAAGAATAGAGATTTGGCGCAAAAACACAGTCATAACGGCGCAGTAGGTATGCCATAAGCTTGAGAATGTAATTTTCTTCCATAGGAAAGGTATACACAGCTCTTTTTCTTCCGGCTTTTGATTTGTTTATCAGAGATTTTTTTGGATATGATAAAGAGTCCTCTGAAAGAATCTTTTCTACAACGGGCAAATATTTTTGTTGATCAATATATTCTTCAAGCTCTGACAAAAGCTTTTCGGGAAGGTTTCCCTGTTCTTTTTTGTATTCGTAATACTTATTCCATTCCGCCTTATCATACAGACGACTCAAAGTTCCCATAATCACTCCGCTAAAATAAAGAAAATATAAAAACAGAGAGAAAATGATTTAACATCGCAATTTTGCGATACAAAACCGTACACGGACAAGCTGCCTGTAAAGCTTTTAACTGTCCGTGCTGGGTTCACCACAGGCGCATAGCGTTTCTCTCTGTTTTATTCAAAATTATAAATTTTCGTTTATTCTTGAAATTACATAGTATTCCTTGTTTTCCATACCCTTATAAAATCTTATGTAAGGAATGACCTCATTATCAAGAATATCATATGTTCCCTTGGCTATCATAGCTCTGGATTGATTCTGATTCATAACAAGCACCGCAAGTATGGGAACACCGCCCTTTTTGAAAAGATAGGATATAGGGTAGCACTTGGGGTGTGCAGAAGAATCAAAGACAGACGGATGCACATTTCTTTCGATAGTATAATCGGGAAAATTGGATTCCTTTATCAAAGCGGCAAAATACGCGTCGTCTGTAGGATAGCCCTGCTTGAGATGAGTCTGAGGTCTCGGAATTTCAACGGCAGGTGACGGTGTACGGTTATTGGCCGAAGCCGTGGGGGCAGTTGAGGTATCAATAGCCGATTTTACCTCGGAAAAGATGTTCTTGACTAACTTTTTGAATATGCTCATTTTACCACTCCTTTTTTGTAATTATTCTTCAGAAATATTATAACATGAGTCCCGCAAAAAATCAATGTAAATTCTCAAAAACTACCAAATCTATATTCCCCACTCGGCTGATGTTTTGCGTACCGTGTTGAGATAGCCTTCGCGATCAACCGGAAATGCAAGTCCGTGGCCTGCACCTTTTACGGTATGGAAATGCTTTTTTTCAGAGCCGCAGGCATCGTAAAGCTGTTGACCCATATAATGAGGCACAAAGGCATCCTCACCACCGTGGAAGATAAGCATAGGTATCTTACAGCTTTTGATTGCTTCTATTGGTGAAGCGGATTCAATATCAAATCTGCCGTAGAGCCGAGCACCGAGCTTTATCATAGGATAAAAAAGCCATACGGGGAGCTTGATATCCTTAAGTACCTTTTTAATTATCTCCTTTGGTGAGGTATATCCGCAATCTGCAAGAACACCTATTACATTTTTCGGCAGCTCCATTCCCGATGCCATAGTAACTGTTGCAGCACCCATAGAAACGCCTGTTATCTTAATACGAACATCATTACCGAAGCGCTTGATACAGTAATCGACCCAGCTAAGACAATCGTACCGTTCCTTGATACCGAAGGTAATAATATGCCCGTCGCTGCGTCCACTTCCCCGCTGATCAACGATAAGAGCGCTTCTGCCTAACTGAAAGCATCTGTCTATAGCACCGGAAAGATCTCTTTCCCCGTCTCCGCGGTAACCGTGGAATAGTATCTCTACAACTGCATCTTTAGAATATTCGTAATATTTTCCTCTGAGCTTCAACCCGTCAAAGGATGTGATACACATATTCTCGTAGGGCATAGAACGGCTCTTCTTTGCCCATTCTACCATATAATCGCGGTAGACCTCGTATATTTCGCCTTTCGGTATCTCGTATTCGTCCTTGCCTAAGGGCTTGCGCCGTGGCGAATAAAATACGATCATAAAACAGACAAAGGAAAAAAGTAATATAAATGCTATTATACATAGGGGTATGAGCCAAAGTAAATTCATAAAAACCTCATTATTTTAAACGATAAGATATTTCCAGAAAATGTTTTTTATTGTTTTATAGCCTCAATTAACCAATCTTTATCGCTCATAGTCCAGTGACTTTTGTTTCGATCCGTATATTCACCAATAACAGAAAATCCAGCATAACTTAAAGCTTGCAGAATTTCATCTCGCTCAAAGTATTGCAACACAACAGAATAATTAAAAGATTCAATCCCCTTATTATCTTGTATATATACTATCTGTTCAATATACTGTTTCTTACTTATAGAATCGTACCTATTTTTACTTTCTTTCCAAATATTTTTATCTATGTAATTAGGCACACGAGGATGAAAAATTCGCACAGGACATTCATAAGATTCAAATTTAGGAAGTACTAGTTCTAAAGCAATGCAAGCACCTTTTCTTAAGTGCCCCGATATAGATTTAAATGCTTTTCTTACCATTTCTATGTTAGTTAACAAATGTAAATCTTGTGTTGCGATAAAACAAAAATCGAATCCTTTTTCTGGAAAATCAAAATCACAAATATCAGCAACCCTTAAATCTAAATTAGGAACCGTATTGAATCTTTTCTTTCCTTCGTTGATCATTTCTTTTGTAATATCAAAAGCAGTAACATGGAACCCACTGTTAGCCATATATGCCCCGATTTGCCCGAGCGCACACATCGGAATCAGAACTTTCTTACCATATTGCTCGGCATATTTGCGCCAATAATTGTATTCTTCTGAATTGTCAAAACCATCCCAATCCCATATAGCAGCGTGTTTAGCATAATCTTCAATCATTGAATCATAACCCCTATAATTCTCATATTTTAAGCATAAAATGTCTAATCCCATCTTCTTATTTCATACATGAGATTACCAGAGTCATCAGTATATAAAACCACTACACATACTTTGTTTAATAACATTTTACTATCAATAATATCATAAATTTCTTCAATATCATCACTTTTGTCAAGTTCAATTCCTAACCGTGCATCACATAGAATGATAAATTCATTGAATTCAGAAATCATATCCTGATACTTTTTATACTTTCTAAGTATTTGACTTGCAAAATTTTCTTTTCTTGCAATTATATCGATCAATGGAGATGCAATTGATAATACACCGTTAATTCTAAAATACTTATATATCTTAGCTTTTAATCCATGTTTATTTATAGCTGCATTTATAATGTCTTCTATGCAAGAATCATCTGTTGATTCGTCTAATATTCTTGTCAATATCTTATCAGAAGGATCGGTTAACTCAGTTATCTCAATTCCATAAGGTGTGTCATTGTCATATAAAATAAAATCAGGATTCGTTTTAGCCTCGATCCTAAACGACTTATACTCAGAAAATATACTAAAGAAAGCAAATAATATGCCGTACTCTTTTACTCGTTTTTTAACCTCATAAGTCACAGTTTTATTATAGATCTCACGGCTAAATTTAGCAAACAGATTATATTCTTTCTTAGACAAATTATGATTGAAGACCAACATGGACATTCTATCAAATTCTAGTATGTATTTTCCTACATTTAATGAACATAAAGATTGATCAAAATTATCAAAATCGAAGGATACAGATTTAATATATTTTTCAGCTAAAATATTTAATAATCTCTCCATAATTTATTACTTTTAAACTCTGGTATACATTATAACCTAAAATGCACATAAGAACAACGAACTTTCACGGCTTCTATAAATATAATCATTTCCAATAACTACAAAGGCGAATATCAGCCGTACAAATGATGGATTTAGTTGAAAAAAGCACGCTTAGCGTGCTTTTTTCTGGCCCGCCTTACAGGATTCGAACCTGCGACCAACGGAATCGGAATCCGGTACTCTATCCAGCTGAGCTAAAGGCGGATACTTATATATATTAACATAAATATCCTCGGTTGTAAACCGATTTAATAAAATTAATTGACTATTTCAATCGACAATGTTAAAATATCACTAAAGGATGTGATAGTGTGAAACTTAAACTACAACAATTATATACCCCATTTAACGAAAGTAAGATTACATGGAAAACCGAGTATCCGAGACCTTCTCTTAAAAGAGATAGTTTTATTCCTTTAATAGATGGATGGGAGTTGTCCGTACTAGAAAATAATAACGAGACTCATATCGGAAAGATAAAGCTTCCCTACCCGCCCGAGTCTATGCTTTCCGGCATATGCAGAGAGCTCAAAAAGGGGGAAAAATACGTATATAACAAAAAATTTGCACTTAAAACGGATAAAAATGTTATTCTGCACTTTGGTGCTGTGGATCAGATAGCCGAGGTATATATTAACGATACACACGTTATCACACATAACGGCGGATATCTTCCGTTTGAAGTAGATATAACAAAACATCTTAAGGATATTAATACACTTAAGGTTATTGTCACAGATGATCTGGATAAATCATCTGCTTACGGAAAGCAGCGTAAAAAACGCGGCGGCATGTGGTATACCCCCATAAGCGGTATATGGCAAACGGTATGGCTTGAGGAGGTTCCGAAGGAATATATAAAGGGACTTTGGATAACACCCTCACTTAATTCTGTCAAGATCGAGACCGTAGGCGGTGCCAAGCACAAAAAACTTATCCTCGCTGAGAAGATATACGAGTTCGACGGAAGCTATATCAAGATAGATATTGATGAACCAATCAACTGGACTCCCGAGAACCCTTATCTTTACAGCTTCACGATCGAATGCGGTGAAGACAGGATAGAATCATATTTTGCTCTGCGCACAATAACTGTAGACGAAAACAATCTGCTCTTAAACGGTAAGCCCTATTTCTTCCACGGAGTTTTGGACCAGGGATATTTCTCTGACGGTATATACACTCCCGTCTCTCCCGAAGGGTATAAATACGATATCCTTACCATGAAGGAGCTTGGCTTCAATACCCTGCGTAAGCATATCAAGATAGAGCCTGAGCTGTTCTATTATTACTGTGACAAATACGGCATAATAGTGTTCCAGGATATGGTGAACTGCGGAAGCTACAACTTTTTACTTGATACCGTGTTACCTACATTAGGAATTAAAAAAGGCATAAAACGCCCCATAAACGAAAAGACAAAAGCAGAGTTCCGTCGCATATCTATGGATATGATGCGTTTACTCTATAACCATCCCTCGGTATGCTATTACACCATATTCAACGAGGGATGGGGTCAGCACGATGCGGATAAACTCTACCGCAAGTTTAAGGAGTTTGACCCGTCAAGAATATACGATACAGCCTCCGGATGGTTTAAGCCAAAAGAAAGCGACGTTATAAGCGAGCACGTGTATTTTAAAAAGATCAACTTAAAGCCATCTAATAAGCCCTTGGTTCTTTCCGAATTCGGTGGTTATAGCTGCAAGATACCCGAGCATTCCTTTAATCTGTCAAAGACATATGGGTATAAATATTTTGACAATACAGACGACTTTACCAAAGCCCTTGACGGTCTGTACAGAAACGAGATAATTCCAAATATTGAAAAGGGTTTGTGTGCCGCTGTCCTTACGCAGTTAAGCGACATAGAGGATGAAACAAACGGTCTTGTGACCTATGACCGCAAGGTGCTAAAAGCTGACATAAAGGTAATGCAAGAAATGTCAAAGGCATTATTTGATAAATTCAACGAGGTAAATAATGATAAATAAGATGCACACGGGCGATATTTATCTGCCCTATGACAAAGAGATATTTGCAAAACAGACAGAGTGTCTCGATAAGCTATATGATTTTAATCAAACGAGACCCACAGAGCTTGAAAAGCGTGGCAAAATGCTTAAAGAGATGTTTTGTGAGATTGGTGAGAACTGTTATATCGAGCCGCCCTTTCACGCAAATTTCGGCGGCAAGCACGTTCATTTCGGTAAGAATATATATGCCAACTTCAATCTGACGTTGGTTGACGATACGCATATATACGTAGGGGACTATACTATGTTCGGTCCCAACGTGACCGTGGCAAGTGCGGGACATCCCATACTTCCCGAGTTGCGTGAACAGGCGTATCAGTATAATATGCCCGTTCATATCGGCAAAAACTGCTGGCTCGGCGCAGGAGTAATTGTCCTTCCTGGTGTGACTATCGGTGACAATACCGTTGTGGGTGCAGGCTCTGTCGTTACAAAGGATCTGCCGTCAAATGTGGTAGCTGTGGGTAATCCCTGCCGAGTACTGCGAGAGATCAATGACAGAGATAAGGAATTTTATTTCAAGGATAGGAGGATAAAATACCATGATTAAAGCAATGTTTAAATTAACATTTATTTTGACGATTACGCTGTTTGCTATACAGTTGCTTGTCGGATGCGATGTAAGCACCCCTTCGGTCATCTATAACGATTCAACGGATAAAGAAAAATCAGAGGTTGCCAACACGGACATAGAAAAGGATGAGATAGATATCGATCACTTTATCTCAGATTCTTATTCCGAAAGCAAAAGCTACACTATCAAAACACTTGACGGTGAAGTTGAAAATACCGCAGTTTACAGAATTCCCATGATTGTCGCAAATACCGAATATGCAAAAAAACTAAATGCGGAAATATACGAGAACCTTATTGAAAAAATTGACAAAAGCATTACAGAAATTGAAACAAATGGTTTTCCCGTATCATGCAAATCAGTAAGCTATAACTGGTCGGTACAAAACGATATTGTTTCCCTTATAATTGAGATCGAGAGTGACGTTTCGTTAGGTTATCCTACAGAGTATTTAGTATACAACATATCCACTACGGCAGAAGTGCCTGCTGAAAACAATGATCTCATTATCAACGCAGGACTTACCGATGATGAATATACCGATAAGGTAAAGAAAATACTCGGCTCTGAATTTTGGGGTGAGCTCGAACCCGAAGATACAAGATTTCAGGATAGCGGATATGTAAATGCATTCAACGAAGCTTTAAACAAAACTATTTCTGTTAGCAATATTGAAGAAGCAAGACCGTATATAAACGAACAGAATGAATTATGTATCATTGCTAAAATCTATTCCTATGCAGGTCCGGAATACATATGGGTAAATATAAATACCGTGAAATATAATATACTGCCCCATTGTCTCGAGCAGGCTGAATTAGTAATCGTCGATACAACCGTTTCTGAAGAAAGGGCGTATGCTATCGCCCGTAAGTATTGGAACTATACCGAAGAAGATGAAGCCGAAGGCTCTACCGTGATGGTTTATGACGGTATTCACGAACGTTCGGACGGTAATACATATCACGTTTTCAGAATGCGTTGGCGGGTAGGAAGCAGTTGGTCCACCATTGATTATTTATATATTGATTTAAATACGGGAGAATGCTCCAGTTATGTAGAGTAATCAGTATAATGATTATTCAAAGCATTGACTACACTACTATATTTACAGGAGCGATAAGCTATGAAAAAGGATTCAGTAATTAAAGTATTGAAAATAGTTGCGGTAATATGGGCAGTTATTATCATATTGGGTGCACCGGCATTTATCAGCTTCACCATTAATGAAAAGAATATAGAAATCAACGTTAACTCGAATATCGAAGCTACAAAAGAGGCAACGGATACAACAAAAGGTAATGGCCCGATCTTTGAAATCAATGATACTACCGAGCCGGTTACTTCTGTACGCGACTCAACAACCTCGCCCGTCACTCATCCACCCATAACTACTATAGCACCCAACTCTGACAGTACGAACAGCAGCAATAATACCGTTTACAATCCGCCATACCGATACGTTGATATAGTAACAACAGATCAATCCTTCTACGGTGTATTCTGCTTTGCTTCACTGAACCTTTCGGAAGCACAGGCGATTGCCGCCACAAGAGCTGCGTACATTATCATCAGGACAGATGATTGGAGCAATCTGAACTCCGAGCCTTATTATGCCGTAAGCTACGGAATCTATCAGACCAAGGCTGAGGCTGAGTCAGCACTGCCCGAAGCGAGGTTATATTATCCTGATGCGTATGTCAGGTACAGCGGAAATAAAAAAGCACCGGCTCCCGTTGATGAGCATAAGGTGGATATGACCTGCGGTAATATCGGAAAATCCTTCTACGGTGTATGGTGTCAGGCAGATAAAAGCTATAAGTACATATGCGATGCTGCCGAATACATGAGATCCCTTGGTTTTGACGCACGGATATATTTCACCCCGGATTGGAGCAATCTGAATAAGGAACCGTATTACGCTGTCAGTATCGGAGAACATGCAACTATGGAGGATGCAAACAAAATGCTGGAAATAGTATTGGATGTATACCCCGAGGCATACGTCAAATATTCCGGAATTTTCAAATAAATAGCAAAATCCCGACGATGATCGTCGGGATTTTTAAGTTCAAATATATCACTCTTTTACAGGAATTGCATATCTTCCGCAAGGAGCAACGTTACCGTTTACGTAGAAGTCCATAATGTCGCCATCACGCTGCGCATTATCAGACCACTTGAAGGAGAAGTCGAGCTTATCCTGACCGAGGGCATTACGGGGTACTTTTATCACAAGGGTATCGCCGTTTACCGATACGTCTGCATCTGCCACGTCCTCGAAGCTCCAGCCGCCCTTACTTACCTTGAGCTTACGCTCAAAGCAGCTAACATAATAGTTAAAACCTTCCCAGTTGGGTTTAGTGTCGTCTGTTGAGATAAAGAGACGCATCCAGTTATCAGCCTCAGCCGTGGTAATATTAGCCATACACTTTGCGTAGAAGTATACGTTCTCGCTGTCAAATGCGCCCTTTGTAACTGCTACGTTATTTCTTGCTGTATCGTTTACATAATGTGTACCTGCCCAGCCGTCGTTATCACGCTTGGGTGCTGTGTTGAGATAGAGATTAACTGCGGGAACATCCTCCCAAGTGCTGATATCATTTATATCAATGATCTTCTCTGCCGCGTGTGCCTGAGGCTTGGTAAGACCCTTGAAGCGTCTGATATTAGCCGCCATCTGATAGTAGTAGAAATCCTTTAAGGGACCCTTTGTGGGCTCTACGTCACGGCTGAACTCATCGCTGTACTGATCGGGGAATGCGTTGGGACTGTCCTGCCATACGGGATGTCTGCCTGCAACCCATTCGTTATAGCCTGTGATAAAGAGAACGTCGGGGTCGGATGCTATGGCATAGTCAAACTGCTCCTGGAAGTTAAGACCGTAGTAGTGATCGTTTTCTATACCTGCCTTAGCGGTAAAATCCGCGCCTGCTCTCTTATAGGTATAGGAATAATCGGGATCAGTGGTATGGCTTCTGCCGTAAACACCGCCTCTTATATCGTTCATAGGAACAAGACCGTGCTCGCTTGCGTTGTGGGCAACACCGACGGTCATCTGTTCAAATGTTCCGTCTTCACGGGGAGCATACTTAGCCTGAGGATTAAGAGAAAGCCAGCCCCAGGAGTCGGGTGTGGGAGATTCCTTGGTAAAATAGAGGGGATCGTTACGTCTGAAGGTAAAGAAATCAAGGATCTCGTTGTCGAGTTTTCTGCCTGTCTTGAATATATCGTCAAAACCGATAACCAGAGGCTTACCGTCATAGTAATACCACAGATCCTTATATCTGCCGCGACGGTAAATGTCTGTATATACCTTACGGAGCATTACGTGGGTGGAACGGAAGGGGGCAAAGTTGAACATAAATGCCACCTGAGGTGTCTTGATTCCGTCCATTCTTGCCTCGTGGAAGGTCTCAAGGAGAGTTTCATAGCCTACCTTCCATGTGTAAGAGCCGTTGGTACAGTCGAATACGATAAAGTCAACGCCCGCATCAGCCAGCAGCTCTGCCTGACGGCGGAGAACGTATTTGTCGTTGGAGGTATAGTAACCGTAAACAGGCTCGTTCCAGAAATAAGCCTCTGCCTGGTTATCCGCCCAGATGGGATGGTTATAATCGTTCTTTGCATCCGGATGCTCTGCTATGATCTTACTTACGTTGCAGGGCTTGGAAAGCTCGTAGTGATAATGCCAGTCCCAGTAGAAAAGACCGACAGACTTGTTCTTACGCTTGTCGCCTACTTCGTCGTAGGTGGGCAGCTTACGTCCGAGACCGTCTATAGCGGTAAAGCTGTCGTTATCCACCTTTAATGCATTGATGGGATGATTGATTGAAAGCATCTGCTTGGGCATAGGCTTAACAGGCTTTATCGCCTCGTAATCTATAGAAAGCTCGCCAAAATAATCCTCTGCATCCTCTGTGAAATGGATATAACCCTCAATACTGCCGTCTGCGGGAGTACCGTTGATATATATCAGCGCACCGTCAAAGGAATCTATAAGACCGCAAAATCCTACACCTCTCGTTCCGTCGTGGGCAACAAGGAGATACTCACCGGGCTGCTGCTCGTCAAAGTTAAACTGCATCGTTGTACCGTCTGCAAGGTCACAAACGGTAGTAGCAATAGCTTCACCCGCTACGGTTTCGTTGTAAGTACGGTTCCACTTATACAAAGAAAGATGGAGGATACCGTTATGTGCCGACATACGGGGACAGATATAATGGTATGCATCAAAGGGCACGAGCGCATTAAACTGTACCGCATACTGTTCCCCCTTTTCTATAAGAGAGGGATAATGCTCACTTGAATCAATAAATGTACTTATGAAACCCATATCATTCACCTGTTATTTCAAATATTCTTGCATAGTCCTCAAAGGTAGCTCCGAGGGTATACTGTACTGTATCGTTAAGAGGGCTGACGTCATCAACGTGAGAAAGATGAGTATGGCCTGCAAGGATAGCCACAACGGTAGAATCAGCAGACCTTATAAAGTCTACAAACTGCTTGGTACCTGCATTGGGATTAAGTGCGGCTGACCCAATAGTAATATCTCTGCCCCACATATTCGTTACATCCGCAACCGCGGTTTCACAGCTTACGGGAACGTGAAGCATAAGTATCACGGGGGTTCCTGCCTTGGCATATCCCTTAAGAGCGGAGGTAATAACAGGGTGAACCTGATCATTGCTGTTATCCGCAGCCATAAGCACAAAGCCGTCATACTCGTAAACAGTACAAACGTCATCCCAGTATTTTACCTCGGTATCGGGGTCTACCGTACCGAATATCTCGGTAAAGCCGGGCATATATTTGTCTCTCTCTCCCTGATAATTATCGGTGAAGGACCAGTCGTGGTTGCCGAGAGTATATATCGAAGGAATCTTTGAGTTGTTTACAAGCTCGGATAAGAACTTCATATTGCCGTTAGTAGGTGCATCTATGATATCACCCGACAGAAGGATCTGATCAACATCTTCTTCCTCTGCCAGCCTATAAAAGCCTGTAAGCTTGTCCTCTCGCTTGATTCCGTCACCTACCTGCGTATCAAACATTGCTCCTCTTTCTATCATTTCCGCAACCGCCTTCTCGGAATCCGTCTCGTCGTAGAGGGTAACGTGGCTGTCGCTTAAATGCATAAATTTAACGGGCGTACCAACACCGGGGATCCTAATTTTAATTCGTTCAAGCTTCATAGTTGAAGCCTCCGTATTTTCCATAAATTTATCAAACTGCATCATCATCTGTGCAACCTGAGATCTTGTGGCACTGCTTCTGGGTTCAAATTTGTTTTCACCCATACCTGCAACGATACCGGCGGTCTTTATCGCATATACCGCCTCCTTAGCCCAGGCACCGATCTTTGCATCATCCGCAAAGGCAGAGCTCATATCAGCTTCAACGGTAATACTCTTATACTTGAGATAATTCATAAGCATAAGACAGAGATCCTGACGGCTTATCTGTCTTGAGGGTGAATATGTGTTCTCTGAGGTACCCGAAACTATACCCTTGTTTGCCGCCCAAGAGGTAGCTCTGTAATACCAATGCGAAGGCTTGATATCTGTAAAACGATCGCATTCCTCGGTAGAAATATCCTCGCCCGAATAGTTTGCAAGAGCTACAACGAACTCGGCTCTTGTAATAGATTTTGCGGGAGCAAAGCTGCCGTCCTTGTTACCGTTGAATATTCCCTTCTCGGCACAGTATGTAACGGCATTGTAATACCAAGCTCCTTCCTTAACGTCGGGAAAGCTGACCGTTTCTGCAGATGCGGGGATACAGAGTATCAGCATCACCGCGGTTAAAATAACGGAAATGATCTTTTTCATAGTTTTTCTCCTGTTAAATTGATGATCATATTATATCATATCGGTGAGATAATTTCAATGACCGGAATAATCTTTGTCGATCTGTATAACACAATTTAGCTTTTCATCGTACGCCTTAACACGCTTTTGAATCTTTAAAACAAATTCTTCATCCCTCATATCTGCATCAAAGGGTAACAGCACGTCAAAAACAAGATTAGTATGAGTGTTACCGTAAACTACACGGAAATCGTGGGTCGACGCATTGCCGCAAAGTCCTTTTACTATCTCTGTCACCTTCATACGAAGCTCTACCGTCTTTGGATCGTCATAATCAACAGGATCCATATGTATTACCGCATGACAGTTAAGCTCTCTGGAAAGATGCACCTCGATATTATCAATCATATCGTGAGCTGCATTTATATCCATTGTTACGGGAACCTCAACGTGGAGAGTTATCATAAGTCTGCCCGGACCGTAATCGTGTACCACAAGATCGTGAATACCCGAAACATCGGGATAGCTCATAACAAGCTTCTCTATATCCGAAACAAACTTCTTATCAGGACTCTGCCCCAGAAGAGGTGATATTGTATCCCTGACAGATCCAATGCCTGTCCACAGGATCAGCAACGAAACAACAAGTCCTGCCCAGCCATCAACAGAAAATGGCAGATACGGGGATACTATGGCAATTATCAAAATAACGCCGGTGGAAACAGCATCGCTCAAGCTGTCCTTAGCTGTAGCAGTCATTGCCGCAGAGGATATTTTCCTGCCGACAATCCTATTATAGAAAGCCATATAAAGCTTAACGGCAACAGAAACACCGAGAATTATAAGAGAAAGTGTCGAAAACTCTATATTTTTTGGGGTAAGAATCGAGGAAAGAGAGCTTTTTGCAAGCTCGAAGCCCATAAGTATAATGGCAAAGGAAACTATAAGACCCGAGATATATTCAAATCTTCCGTGACCAAAGGGGTGCTCGGGGTCAGGCTTCATATTTGCCAGCCTGAAACCGAACAAAGTCACAACGCTTGAGCCTGCATCGGCTAAATTGTTGAAGGAATCAGCAGTTATTGCTATAGAACCGCTGACAAGACCGCAGGTAAGCTTACCTGCAAAAAGCAACAGATTCAAAAATATACCGAACAGGCTGCAAAGAGTGCCGTAAGCCGTTCTCACCGCAGGATCGGAGGTGTTTTCTCTGTTTTTTATAAAGATAGCACTTAAAAGCTTTATCATAACAAATAACCTTTAAAAATATGAGTTTTCAGAAATCTCACGGATGTCAAATGAGGCTTTCAGCTCGCTGTTGATAAGGATATCCTTTATATACCCGTCAAATTTCTCGGTGAATTTTTCTCTGACTATATAGCTGTCCATATCCTCAAGCTGCTTTTTATCCTCCGGAGTAAGAGCGATATAATCGGGAAGCTCGTATTTCTTCAGGATATAGGTCACGTTATCGTCGGAGATTCTTTTAACCTCACCTATACCAAGCTCCTTTGCCGCATTTATAATATCACTGCCAAAGCGACTGTAATCGTTTTCGGATACGAAGAATCCGTTGGGATAGTCCGAATAATCGACCTCAGAGAATTCCTTGGTATATTCATCAAAATCTCCGCCACCCTCAAGACCTTCCATTACAGTGTTTATAAGCTGCTCCTTGACTGCCTTTTCCTCGTCATTTAGCTTGACAAGCTCGATCTGCCCATCCTCATCGTAAACGTAGTTACCGCTTTCATCGGTCTTAAGAATCGATCCGGAATATATAGTTATATACTTGAGACAATAATAATTACCGTTATAATAATTTGCCCTGTCCTTTTCGGTAGGAGCCTCTGCTCCTCCATTACCATAGAGATACTCCTTTACCGAATCGTATTTGGCATTGGCAATATATACCTCACGCAGCATATCAATATTCATACCGAGCCGCGAAAGCTCGGTGTTCATAGCCTCCCTTGAGCCTGCATACTCAAGCTTTTCATCAATATCCGCATCTATTTCTGCAACAACCTCAGGTGCCAGCTCCAGCTTATATTCATCAAAGAGCCACAGTGCTACGGTACGATACTGCATTTCGGTATCTATCCATTCGGTAATATATTCCTCATAGGTCTGTTCATCGGTTATAAGGGTATCCCAAAATTCGTCGCTGTCAACACCCTCATTATAGTAATAAAGAAAACTGCTCTTATACGTAGACATCCAATAGGAATAAAGGCTTTTTGAGACCTTTACACCTTTATAGGACATTATTACTTCCTCATCGGTACGCTTGCAGGAACACAAGGGCAAACAAAGACATATACACAAGATTATTAGTATTGCTCGTTTCATTTTTCTTCCTCTGATTTCTGATACTGAATATATTTAGCCAGGATACCGATAGTTTTGGCAAGGGGCTTCTTTTCTCCTGCCATACGGTAGGTCGCATAGGGCTTCGAGGAAAGATTCAGCAGTACCTTTCCTTTATACTCTGCGGCAAGGGCGGTCCAGGTACGGACATCAATAGGCTCAGAATAAAAGAGCATAGATGTACCTGACATAACTATTTTGCTGAGTCCTGCAGTTCTGCCGAGAGCTCGGATATAGGATATACGACATAGATTCTCGACCTGTATCGGCATTTCGCCGTAACGGTCAAGCAACTCGTCTACTATATCCCAGTAATCATCCTCGTTTTCAATAGAGGCGATCTTTTTATAAGCCTCTATACGCTGAGCTGAGGAGGTAATATATGCCTCCGGAATGAAGGCATTTACCTTAATATCAACCGTACATTCAGGCTTTTCGGGTAAAAGCTCTCCCTTCTCCTCAAGAATAGCCTGATTGAGGATCTTAATATACAGATCGTAGCCCACACTTTCAATATTTCCGTGCTGTTCCGAACCTAAAAGGTTTCCTGCTCCTCTTATTTCAAGGTCTCTGAGGGCTATCTTGAAGCCCGAACCGAACTCGGTATAGTCACGGACTGCAGACAAACGCTTTTCCGAGATTTCGGAAAGCACCTTGCCGCGTGGATATGTGAAATACGCATATGCACGGCGGTTACTTCTTCCTATTCTCCCTCTTATCTGATGAAGCTGAGAAAGACCCATACGGTCAGATTTCTCTATAATAAGTGTATTGGCATTAGGGATGTCAACACCTGTTTCTATAATAGTTGTGCTGACAAGGATATCAATATCCCCGGTTACCATCTGCTCCCATATTTCGCTCATATCGTCTTTATCCATCTGCCCATGGGCAACAGCAACCTTAGCATCCGGAGCCATAGCAGAAATACGGGACGCGACGTTATTGATGTTATCAACACGGTTGTACAGATAGAACACCTGACCGCCGCGACGAAGCTCTTTATTTATTGCCTCAGAGATTATCGTTTCATCATATTCAAGAACGTAACTCTGTACCGGCATTCTGTCGCCGGGCGCTTCCTCAAGCACCGACATATCACGAATTCCGCTCATTGCCATATTAAGGGTTCTGGGAATGGGCGTTGCGGTAAGGGTAAGAACGTCCACGTTCTTTGATAGCTGCTTGAGCTTCTCCTTTTGAGCAACACCGAAGCGCTGCTCCTCGTCAACGATAACAAGACCGAGATCACGGAAAACTATATCCTTTGACAGCATACGGTGGGTCCCGACAATAATGTCCACTTCACCGCGGCGAAGCTTACGGATAGTTTCCTCCTGCTGCTTGTTGGTCCTGAAGCGGGATAGCATATCCACCTTAATAGGAAACCCTCTCATACGGGATGCAATAGTCTGATAATGCTGCATTGCAAGTATTGTAGTAGGAACAAGCACCGCTACCTGCTTTGAGCCGTTGACCGCCTTAAATGCCGCACGCAGTGCCACCTCGGTCTTACCGAAGCCTACGTCTCCGCAGAGGAGTCGGTCCATAGGATGCTCACTTTCCATATCCCTTTTTATCTCCTCGGCGGCAAGCAGCTGACCGTCGGTTTCCTCATATTCGAATTCGTCTTCAAACTGTCGCTGGAAATCATCATCAGGGTCATATGCGTGACCCTTCTGTCTCAGCCTTTGAGCATAGAGCTGTATAAGCTCCTTAGCCATATCGGTTGCGGCTCGCTTTGCCTTGGCTTTAGCCTTTACCCATTCGTTACCGCCCATCTTTGAGAGCTTAACGGTACCGTCATCCGAGCCTGCTCCTATATACTTGGCTATAGAATCAAGCTGATCGCAGGGCAGATAAAGCATATCTGTGCCGTGATACTTTATCTTTACAAAATCGCGGCGTACACCCTCAAGAGTAAGGCTCTGCATTCCGAGATACTGTCCTATACCGTGGTTTTCGTGTACCACAAAATCACCGATATTGAGATCGGCATAGGACATTATACTCTCTCTTCCGTCCTTCTTTTTATGCTTTTTCTTTGCCTTCTGAAGCTTTGAGCGAACTCTTTCGTTACCTTTAAGGGTAGTTAGACACACAAACTTTGATGAAGTCAGCTCGAAACAAGGAAGATTGTCATTATATATGAGAAGGGGTTTGCCGTATTCGGGATCGGATTCCGTCAGAGCGGTTATATTGTTCTCATCAAGCGCAGAGGAAAGCTCCTTGATCGCACTCTTGTTTTCGCAAAGAATTATAACACGATAATCAGAACGCAGGTATGACAGCAGATCCTCGAAAAGAAGATCGTATTTATCAAAATATGATGCTGTCTGCTTTGTCATAAAGCTGAACACACCCGAACGCTTTGCACCTCCCGAGGAGGTAAGAAAGGTGTCACAAAGAATACCGCTGCTGCAGGACAGCTTGAGATCAAAGTCCTGCTTCCATTTGCCGTAATCGCATATTTTCTTTTCCATACCGGATGAAAGCAGTTCGGTTGTTGTTTCATTCAACTGCCAGTCGTACGCTTCAAGGCGCTTATTTACGGCATTCTCTTCAATAAGAATATAAGGAATATTTATTCCGAGATAATCAAGCAAGGTCTCTCTCTCGGGATAAACCGCAGAAATATATTTATCAATAAAATGAATATCCGTACCGCTGCGTAACGCCTCAAGCTCACGGTCAAATATTTCTTTTTTTGTGAAATCGTTCTGATTTTTAGCCTGTTTTGTAATAATTTCAATAAGCTCAGTTGTCTTTTCGCAGGTAAGAATGATCTCACGGCAGGGTGTAATATCAATGATATCAACAGGGTCGGTGCGGCGCTGGGTCATTATATCAAAGGCGGTTATGGTATCAACCTCATCACCGAAAAATTCTATTCTGACAGGAGTATCCATATCGGGAGAAAAGATGTCAAGTATACCGCCTCTCACCGAAAACTGGCCTTTACCGTCAATAGTGTCGCATCTGGCATACCCTAAAGATACAAGATGACTGCACAGCTCCTCGGGATCACACTCATACCCCGGCTCAAGACGGCGGCGGGAGGCTTCAAGTGTATCGGCGGGAATAGTATACTGAAGCATAGCATCGGGAGTAGCTACGATATAATCAAGCCTGTCATCAAGAAGTCCGGAAAGCGCAAATATCCTCTCATACTCAAACTCGTGGGAGGATACTACGTTATGGAACATATAATCACGGTATATATACACCGCACCCGTTAGCGATAAGGAAAGTGTCTCGTGCATACGGTTTGCCGTCTTTTCATCGGGAGCGATAATAAGCACGGCACCTCCGCCGTCACGGCGGTAATCCTCTACGATAGCACGACAAAAGGCAGAGCGTGCGCCTTCACAGAGGCCTGTCACCGTCATAGGCAAAGGCTTTCGGGCGCTTCTCTGCTCTGTAAAGCAGCTATAGACCTGATTGTATTCTTTGTTTTCCTTTAAGTAATCTGTAATTCGTTTCATCAGTTATATTTATTCATTGCCTTATCAAGCTGCCCTGAAATAATAAGCTCAAGGGCCGCAGGTACGTTTTCAAGAGTAGAAAAAAAGTCCTTGTGTGTGTCGGGGGGAAGCTTTCCAAGAACCCAATCAACCATATCATAGTCCTTTGGCTTAATACCTACACCAAGCTTGATACGGGGAAATACGTCTGTATCGAGCTGTAATATTATATTCTTAATACCGTTATGTCCTCCCGCACTTCCTTTACGCTTTATACGCATGGTACCGGGATCAAAGCTGACGTCGTCATATATTATAATAATATTGTCAGAGGGCACCTTGTAGAAATCCGCCGCTTCTCTTATCGCCTCACCGGACAGATTCATAAAGGTCTGGGGACGCATAAAAAGCACCCTCTTACCCGCAAAGGTAGTCTCACCTACAAGAGATTTGAACTTAACCTTGTTAGTTTTAAAATTGTACTTCTCTTCAATATAGTCAAGTGCCATAAAGCCGGCATTGTGACGTGTCTGCGCATACTTGGCACCGGGATTTCCCAAACCAGCGACAATATGTGTTACAGGCCCTGTGGGTGCATTATTTTCCTTTGAGATCTGCTTGAAAAGGTCAAATATATTTGCCATTGTATATAATCCTTTGATATGATTAAAATAAACCATTGTATATTATATATTATAATTATCATAAATGCAAGAAATTTGATAAACATTTTGTTAATTTTGGGTATTGAAGGTAGAATTGTATACTATGTTATGATATAATACTGCTGTTGCTAAGACAAAAATAATATTTATATATGGAGGATCCAACAATGGCAAAGAAATTTGTTTATTTGTTCTCTGAAGGCGACGCTTCTATGCGTGAGCTTCTCGGCGGTAAGGGTGCTAACCTCGCAGAAATGACCAAGATCGGTCTTCCTGTTCCCCAGGGTTTCACCGTAACTACCGAAGCTTGTACCGCTTACTATGAGGACGGCAAGAAGATCAATGATGACATCCAGGCTCAGATCATGGAGTACATTGACAAGATGGAAGGTATCACCGGCAAGAAGTTCGGTGATAAGGAGAATCCCCTCCTCGTTTCTGTTCGTTCCGGTGCTCGTGCATCTATGCCCGGTATGATGGATACTATTCTTAACCTCGGTCTTAACGATGAGGTTGTTGCTGTTATGGCTGAAAAGTCCGGTAATGCTCGTTGGGCTTGGGACTGCTACAGAAGATTTATTCAGATGTATTCCGACGTTGTTATGGAGGTTGGTAAGAAGTACTTTGAAGAGCTCATCGATGAGATGAAGGAAGCAAAGGGCGTTACTCAGGACGTTGACCTCACTGCAGAGGACCTTATGGAGCTCGCAGGTCAGTTCAAGGCTGAGTACAAGGCTAAGATCGGTTCTGACTTCCCCTCTGATCCCAAGGAGCAGCTCATGGGTGCTGTTGAAGCAGTATTCCGTTCTTGGGACAACCCCCGTGCAAACGTTTACAGACGTGACAATGATATTCCCTACTCTTGGGGTACCGCTGTTAACGTACAGATGATGGCTTTCGGTAACATGGGTGATAACTGTGGTACCGGTGTTGCATTTACCCGTGACCCCGCTACAGGTGAAAAGGGTCTTATGGGTGAGTTCCTTACCAACGCACAGGGTGAGGACGTTGTTGCAGGCGTTCGTACTCCTATGCCTATCGCTGAGATGGCTGAGAAGTTCCCCGCAGCATTCGAAGAGTTCAACAAGGTTTGTGCAATTCTTGAAGACCACTACCGTGATATGCAGGATATGGAGTTCACCGTTGAGGACGGTAAGCTCTATATGCTCCAGACCAGAAACGGTAAGAGAACAGCTAAGGCTGCTCTTAAGATCGCTTGCGATCTCGTTGACGAGGGTATGATCGATGAGAAGAAGGCAGTTGCTATGATCGATCCCCGTAACCTCGATACACTTCTCCATCCTCAGTTCGATACCAAGGTTCTCAAGGCTGCAGTTCCTGCAGGTAAGGGTCTCGGTGCCTCCCCCGGTGCAGCTTGCGGTAAGGTAGTATTCACCGCTGAAGATGCAGTTGAGTGGAACGAAAGAGGTGAGAAGGTAGTTCTCGTTAGACTTGAGACATCTCCCGAAGATATCACAGGTATGAAGGCTGCTCAGGGTATCCTCACAGTTCGTGGCGGTATGACCTCTCACGCAGCAGTTGTTGCACGTGGTATGGGTACCTGCTGTGTATCCGGTTGCGGCGACATCAAGATGGACGAGGAAAACAAGAAGTTCACTCTCGGTGGCAAGACCTACGTTGAGGGCGATTACATCTCCATCGACGGTTCCACCGGTAACATCTACGACGGCATCATCCCCACCGTTGACGCTGAAATCGCAGGCGAGTTCGGCAGAATTATGGCTTGGGCTGATGAGTTCAGAACCCTTAAGGTTCGCACCAATGCTGATACTCCCGCAGACGCTAAGAAGGCTCGTGAGCTCGGTGCTGAGGGTATCGGTCTTTGCCGTACAGAGCATATGTTCTTCGAGGCAGACAGAATCGCTGCATTCCGTGAAATGATCTGTGCTGACACTGTTGAGGAGCGCGAGGCTGCTCTTGCAAAGATCCTTCCCTACCAGCAGAACGACTTCGAGGCTCTCTATGAGGCTCTCGAGGGCTGTCCCGTATGTATCAGATTCCTTGATCCCCCCCTCCACGAGTTCGTTCCTACCGAAGAGGCTGACATCAAGCTTCTCGCAGATGCTCAGGGCAAGTCTGTAGAAGACATCAAGGCTCTCATCGCATCTCTCCACGAGTTCAACCCCATGATGGGTCACCGCGGATGCCGTCTTGCAGTTACCTACCCCGAGATCGCAAAGATGCAGACCACTGCTGTTATCCGCGCTGCTATCAATGTTCAGAAGAACCATCCTGACTGGAACGTAGTTCCCGAAATTATGATTCCTCTGGTTGGTGATGTTAAGGAGCTCAAGTATGTTAAGGCTGTTGTGGTTGCTACCGCTG
>JAFQDF010000028.1 GCA_017416185.1 Clostridia bacterium | reverse complement strand
GCTGACGTGGGTGCCGACCTTGTAGGCAAGGTCGAGGCGGGTATTCCCGAGGATGACCCCAAGAATCCTGCCGTTATTGCTGATAACGTAGGCGACAACGTAGGTGACGTTGCGGGTATGGGCGCAGACCTTTTTGAAAGCTACGTAGGCTGTATTATTGCTGCACTTCTCTTGGCGGCAGACAGCCAGAACGTTATTATGTCCTATCATATCCTGCTTCTTGTAGGCGGCGGTCTGTTTGCTTCCTTTATCGGTATCGTTATAACAAGACTTTTAAAGACTAAGAACGCGGCACTTTCCCTTAATATCGGAACCTACGTATCTTCGGCTTTGCTTGTGGGCTTGAGTTTCGTTGTTTTCCGTAAAAATATTTATTTCTTCCTCTGCGTTCTTTGCGGTATCGTTGCAGGCGTACTTATCGGTAAGCTCACCGAGATATATACCTCGTCGCAGTATAAGACGGTAAAGAAAATTGCAGAAGCAGGTGAGACAGGCAGTGCTACCAACATTCTTTCCGGTTATGCCGCAGGTATGAAGAGTACGGTTTGGCCTATTATCGTTCTTGCCGTAGTAATAGTTGCTTCATACAGCCTCGGTCTTATGACCGACAGTAAGTACGGTGCGGCAGCACAGCATTGCGGACATATCGGCGTTGTCCTTGCGGCACTCGGTATGCTTGCAACAGTCGGTATGGTAGTATCTGTTGACGCTTACGGTCCTATTGCGGACAACGCAGGCGGAATTGCTCAGATGAGCAGATTGGACGACTCTGTACGCGAGATAACCGATAACCTTGACAGCGTAGGTAACACTACCGCCGCTATCGGCAAGGGCTTTTCTATAGGCTCCGCGGCGCTTACGTCTTTGGCTCTGATAGTTTCATATACCCATGCGGTGGGTATTACCACGATAAATATTTTTGACGCTAACGTCTTGTCAGGCTTGCTTATAGGCGGTATGCT
Source organism: Clostridia bacterium (assembly GCA_017416185.1). Taxonomy (GTDB): domain Bacteria; phylum Bacillota; class Clostridia; order Oscillospirales; family CAG-272; genus RGIG7300. The sequence goes on along the minus strand of JAFQDF010000028.1, from coordinate 17,663 downwards.
GTCATATCTCTTCTCGGCTATGACCATAAACTCGGTATCAAAGGCGGCAAACCATATGATCGCCGAGGTACGCCGTCAGTTCAGAGAAAAGCCGGGTATTATGAATGGAACCCAAAAGCCTGATTATGATAAATGCGTTGATATCAGCACCAAGGCTGCTATCCGCGAGATGATACTACCCGGTGTTATCGCTATCGCCGCTCCCGTTATCGTAGGACTCGTTCCCGCAATGGGGAAGGAGGCTCTTGCAGGTCTGCTTATCGGTGCTACCGTAACAGGTGTGCTTCAGGCTATCAGTATGTCAAACTCCGGCGGTGCCTGGGACAACGCAAAGAAGTACGTTGAAGAAGGTCATCACGGCGGCAAGAACAGCGAGGCTCACAAGGCTTCTGTCATCGGTGATACCGTCGGTGACCCCTTGAAGGATACCGCAGGTCCCTCCCTTAACATCCTTATCAAGCTTATGAGTATCGTTGCAGTTGTATTTGCACCTTTATTCTTATAATTTGTATTCACTTAAAACCTGTTGCGAAAGCAACAGGTTTTATTCATATAAATAAACCGTATGCGGTTTATTATCTTTAATACATTTATTTATGACATATCGAGTACCGTTAGATTTGCCGTTCCAAAACACTAGGATCATATCGGCATAATTGATAATGTCATTATTACGCAGTATGGGGGCTGCTTTGCCATACCGTTTGTAATTTGGTTTAAATTCTGTTAATTTTATTTGGTACTGTTTTGCGTATATTGCGGCGCAGCTGTCTATCCCTTTAGCTCCTCCGCTGACTATCTCTGTTGTGTCCGAAGGTAGATATTCTTCAAAGTTATTGATTATCAGTTCTCTTGATCCTACTATTGCAATTTTCATAAAATCATCTCCTTAAAAATATAGTATACTTAAAACAAGTATACTTACAACATTATAACATAAAATTATCTTAAAATATACTTAAATTAAGATTTTTTTGAGGATTTTATGAGAAATAAGAACAATAAACATTTAGGAATAGAGATCGCTCCGGAGCTTCATTACAAATTGCATTATATTTCAAAGTATGAGGGAAGAAGTGCTAACGGACAGATATTGTATCTGTTGCGTCAATGTATCAAAGAGTTTGAATCTGCAAACGGTGAGATAGAACTTCCTGAAAAATCGAACGATGGTAAATAAAAAATGGTTGACTTAGTAGAGTCAACCGTTTTTATGCTTGTCGATAAACACACGATGCTTTGAGCTCCCCTCGGAATTATCCGAGGGGAGTTATGTATAATTAAAACTTATCTATTATCTCAAATGCCGCAGATACGGCATCCTCTCTTGAAGGAAATCTTTCTTTTGCAAATTGAGAATCAACGGCATATTTCCATTTTGATTCATGGCAGTACAGAACTATAAGATGATCCTTTATCTTAATATATTCATTGCCGTTTTTTGACCTCTTCCACTTTCGGGTAAGAAGAGTCTCAAGGCGGCTTTGTTTGTTCTTGAATTCCTGCTCACGTTTCCTTGCCGCTTCCACGTCACCCTCCATTTTACCCGCACAGACACATCCTGCCCCGATCTTGCGGGGATAATCGTCGTGTACCATATGATGAACGTATCTGATTATCTGATATCCGCACATACCGCATATGCCTACCGGTGCACCGAGATCACTGATGCCTTCGCACCGCCAACCGTTGTGAGGAACGTCATTATGCTTCCAAAGGTTTTCCGAAGAATTATCGGCAGGTTGTATTTGTTTCTCATAATGCTCTTTTTTCTTTTTCTCAGAGTCCTTTATGATCTGCATGGCTTTGTCAACGAGGTTGGCTTTGGGCTCGGATAGAGCTTCCGATGAGCTTTTTCTTGAAAAGAAGTCCTTTGAGATGATTCTTTCTGCGTTGATTTTTTTAAAGAATACTCTGTAGCTGTGACGCGTTTCGTCATATGATATAACGTTACCCTCACCGAATGCAGGATGGCTGACGGTAGTACCGTCAGCGAGGATATCGTTTTCGGGTGGTGTGAGAGATACTCCTGCTGTACGTTTGCTTTCCTCCAACAGCTCTTTAGATATATTTCCTATCCGTTCATAGTTTTCCTCTCCTATTTCCCAGAGAAAACGGGAGGGAAGCTTGTGATTTCCGTTTTGGGTACTGCCCTCCGAATCGAGAATAAATAATTTCTTCTCGGCACGTGTGATAGCAACATAACAGAGCCTTCTTTCCTCCTCAAGTCCTAACTGTTTTCTCGATTCGATGGTCTTGGGAGAAGGGAATATCCCTTCCGAAAATCCGACTATGAACACACAGGGAAACTCCAGACCCTTGGCGGCGTGGATGGTCATAAGTTTTGCCTTGTCCGTTTCCTCTTCGCTGTCATCCCCCGATTGCAGAGATATCTGGTTTATAAATTCTTTCAGTGTTACACTTTCTCCGTAGCTTTTTTCAAACTCATCGGCTATACGCTTGAACTCAGAAAGGTTTTCAAATCTCTCCATATCTCCAAGCTCCCGTATGTACTTTTCGTAGCCCGTATCATTGCAGACCCGTTCTACTATATCGGAGATCTTCATTTCCGAAGCATCATTTCGTAAGGTATTGATACAATTTATAAAATCGGCAGCCCCACTGTTTTTGAAAACAGGATCGGTGATATTGTTTTCCAGTAAATCAAAAAGAGGGCAAGAGTCAGCCGCAAGCTCGGACAACCTCTGCAGCTTCACCCTGCCGAAACGGCGTCGAGGCTTGTTGACTATACGCTTGAAGGAAACGTCGTCATTGTAAGCAATAAGCCGAAGATATGCCATAATATCCTGTATTTCCATACGGTCATAGAACTTGACACCGCCGTATATTTCGTAAGGAATACCGTTCTCGGTAAATTTCTTTTCTACCACACGGGAGAGAAATCCCGAACGGTAAAGAATTGCAAAATCCGAATAGCTGTACCCCTCCCGGCGGCGGAGCTTTTCGATATTTTCGATTATCCTGTCAGCCTCGTCATATTCGGTCTTGGTGTGGTAGTGGATAACCGTTGCTCCGTTTGGGTTTTCGGTGAAGAGGTCCTTTTTCAGTCGGTATTCGTTATTTTCGATAAGGGTATTGGCGCACCGCAGTATCTCCGGGGTGGAGCGGTAATTCTGATTTAGAAATACGGTGTTGGTTGGTGTGTGAAATTTATCAAAATCCACAAGCAGCTTAACGTCCGAGCCTCGCCATTCGTATATATTCTGATCGGGGTCGCCTACTATCATAAGGTTGGTGTATTTCTGACATAAATAATCTATCAGCTTCATTTCGGTGGAGGAGGAGTCCTGAAACTCATCCACCTGTATATAATTCAGCCTGTCCTGCCATTTTTGGAGAACTTCGGGGCAGGTCTCGAAAATGTACAGAGTAAAATACATAAGATCGTCAAAGTCAAGAGCATAGAGCTGCTTCTGCTTTTGTAAGAACTCTTCAAGTATCCGGTCATCAAGGGTAGATATTTCGGGTAGTATCTGACATTTTTCGGTGAGCTTCATCTTTGCTACGTAGTTTGTATCATCCTTGAATCTGCCAAGCTGACGAAGTGCCTTTTCAAAGCTTCCGTGGTCCAGCTTCAGCTCATATTTCTGGTAAATATCTGCAAGTATGGCCTTCTGCTGAGTTCGGTCGATTATTTGAAAATCGGAAGGGAAGAAGACCTTTTCGATATCCTCCCGTAACACCCTTACGCAAAAGCCGTGATATGTGCAGATAAGAGAAGTGTCGTATTCTTCACCTATAAGAGCACGTATACGCCGCTTCATTTCTCCCGCAGCTTTGTTGGTGAAGGTCACACACAGAATATTTGCTGTATCAATGCCGTATTCCTTGACGAGATAGGCATATCTTGATACCAGCAGCTTGGTCTTACCGCTTCCCGCACCTGCAATAACGCGCAAATATCCTTCGGTGGTTATGACCGCTTCTTTTTGTTTATCGTTTAATCCGGACATAAAATTCATACTTTTATACCTCCTCACCCTATATTAACAAAAAACAAGTCCGATATTTGGGACTTGTCTGCGAATTTAATATACTTTTAAGGCAAATTAATTATCAATATAATCAATGTATTGAATTTCATATGTTATACTAAAATCAGCCCTGCATATGCAGGGCTGAAACTGTTTATTTATAAGTTTTCATAGCATCCTCAAGGCTCATACCGTCTGCTATAGCTTCCTTACGCTTGGCGTTGACAGCCTGTATATGCTTCATTTTTTCACCTGTGAGGGAGTACCCCTTCATTGCGATAAGTGTTGCTATCCACGCAACCATAGGAACTATACAGAACAGAACTATAACTACCAGATTCATACCGGGAGTATAGGGTGTCGCCTTGGTGGGCAGACCCTTGATGCCGATTATAGTTACCGCAATCGAAACGACGGTGGCGGAAAGGGAGGAAACCAGCTTATCCACAAGGCTGAACAGGGTTCCCATTATACCGGGTACAAACTTGCCCGATACGTAGGTCTCATAGTCAGCACAGTCTGCAACCATAGGTATGGGCATATCGGCCGTTGCATAGTATGCGCCGTAGCCGACACCGAACAGCAGGATAAAGAGTACCGTATAGAGATTGATGCTTAACTTACCCTCTGACATAAGGCTGAGATTAAAGGCAGGATCACCCTGCTTCCAGAGAAGAAGAAGCGCGGTGACGCCTACATAGCAGATAAGAGCAACAGAAACGTATTTTACAAGGCTTGCCTTTTGTCCCTTTTTCTGTGAGGTGCGTATCGTCATAAGGAAGAAGGGGACAGAGAATACGTATCCCAACACCATCATAGGCAGGTAGAGGGAATCGTAGTTGCCCATCATTGCTCCGTAGAGCATACAGAGGACGTTTGCGTTAGTGGCAATAGCTAAAGCTAACTTACAGCCGCCGCCTGCTATCATAAGCCTCTGTATGGGTTTGTTGGATCTGATTATTGAAAGGTAATCTTTTATCTTTATCTTTTCCTGCTTTGCACCAAGACCGAAGTATTTTTCGTTGTCCTTTTCCCATATGCCGATTATTGCAAGGATAGTCAGGAGTACCGACATACCTATACCGATAGGAGTCATAACCGCAAACCAGGTGGCGTTGAAGTCGCCGATAAAGCGGTCCCCTGCAAGGATAGGACCTATAAACTGCATAACGCCCATACCCGCAAGAGAGCCTACCGTATTAAAGATGGTAAAGAGGGGTCTCTGCTTCGGGTCGTCTGTAAGTACGGGCTGAGCAGCACGGGTCACTGAGGTCTGGAAGGTGTAGCCTATTACCCAGATTGCATACAGCAATGTAAACGCGAGATATCTTGCCCACATAGCAGTTTCGGGTATCATAGGCGTGAACACGTACAGAGCAATGACCGATATGCTCATTATCAGGTTACCGATAACCATAAAGGGTCTGAATTTTCCGAATCTTGTGTTGGTCTTATCCATCAGCGCACCGATTATGGGATCGGTTATCGCATCAAAGAGACGCATTACCGTAACCATAATGGAAGCAAAGCCTAAAAGTCCAAGCACGTTTTCACCAAAGGTGGCGATATAGGACAGTATCAGTACAAAATATACGTTCGTAGCGCCGTTATTAAGCGGAAACAGCACAAGCTGATAGAGCTTGGCTCGGTTTAATGTTTTGTCTGTCATAGAAACCTCCACAGTGTTTTAATAATGCAAAATGCAAAGTGCAAAGTTATGGAGGATTTTCTCCCTTAAGGTAGAAAATCTTCATTTAATATAATCTTCATTATTTGTTGCTCAATGCTGTAGCTTACTGCAATCTTGTATAATCGAAAGCAATTTTACATTATACATTTTGCATTTTTTACACCCAGTTTTCTCCCTTTCCGTCGCTTTTCTTAAGCTTATAGGAGGGGTCTGGCTTGTCCACTCGGCGGATAACAGCGCTGTCACGGTATTCGCCCGATACAGCCTCTATTTTTATCTCACCTTCAAGAGGAACTCGGAATTTGAATATCTTATCCCCTGTCTGCGTATCAAATTCTTTACCGTTGACGTAGAGGGTGATTTTGTCGAGGTTAGAGTATACCTTGACCTCGGTTACCTTGTCGGTACGGTTGACGTAACGCTTGCCGCATATATGAACGAAGCTTTCATTTGACCAATACGCCTTATAAAGATAGAAGGCATCCTTCTTTGTTTTACGGTCAAAGGTTATAAGCCCCTTGTGGTTCATACCCGGCTCACCGCCCTGATCTCTTGCATCTGCCGCAAAATCAAACATATTCCATAGATGTGTAGCCCACATAAACGGACGTTTTTCAAAGCATTTTAACATATGCTCGTGGTATACCGTTTGATATTCCTCGGTGTGATCGCCGCGCCTTGGTTTTGATGAATGGAGATTGGGCATTGCCTCACAGCCGTATTCCGAATACCCCAAAGGTCTTTTCGGAAATACCGTGTGGAAGAAATCTATCCAAAGCTCGTTTAGCCAAAGTCCGGGAACGTACCAGCCGAGATAGAGATTCCAGCTTACAAGATCGGTGATGTGAGCCACAGGGTTAAAAGGACCGCATACCGCATAGCAGGCAAGGGTGGTAGGTCTTGTAGGATCAAGCTTGTGAGCCAAGGTATTAAGCATACGGTGATTATCCAGCATATCACGTCTGTAACGGTGTCCCGAGATGGTTATTTCGTTTGAGAGCCCCCAGCAGACGATAGAGGGATGGTTATAGTTCTGGATTATAAGCTCCTTGAGCTGAGATATCGTATTTTCTCTGCCCTTTGGCATATGCTCGGAGATATAGGGTATCTCCGCCCAAACGATAAAGCCGTACTTATCGCAGAGATCATAGAAATACCGGTCGTGTTGATAGTGGGCAAGGCGTATAGTATTGGCGCCGACCTCACGTATAAGCTCTATATCCTCCTCGTGATGGCAGGGGAGCAGGGCGTTTCCTATACCTTTTCTGTCCTGATGACGGCATACTCCTCTTAAGGGATAGGGCTTGCCGTTGAGGAAGAATCCCTTTTTAGGGTCGATTTTGAATTCGCGTACTCCGAATTTTTCTTCGATACGATCGGTCAAAGAGCCTGCTACCCACAGCTCCGCCTTGCAGGTGTACAGATAGGGATCGTCCAAACCCTGCCACAGACGGACGTTTTCTATTTTCATTTCGCATTCCTTACCATATCCTTCGGCAACGGTGTTTGCTTCGTCATCAAGGATAGTTATCCTGACCTCGCCGTTTTTTTCATCATTCCAGGTTCTGACCTTTACTCTACCGTCGGTATACGAATCTATGGCAATTCCTCTGCTGCCGTAACAATCCATATGAAAATGATGCTTGTTTACCGTTATCAGACATACCTCACGGTATATTCCGCCGTAGAAGGTGAAATCTGCCTTCTGGGGGTACACACGGTCATTGACAGAGTTATCGGCATAGACCGTTAATTCATTGGTTTCCTTAAGATAATCGGTTATATCACAGCGGAAGGTAGAATATCCGCCGTCGTGGTTCATTACGTTTACGCCGTTAAGTATAACTTCGGCTGATGCATTTACACCTCTGAACTCAAGGTATATTCTTTGATCTTCGTTTATTTCGGGTGCATTAAAAACGGTGTCATACTTACACCGTCCCCGTTTATAATCGTTGCCGCCATCCTGACCGTCTATATCGTTCCACGTATGGGGTATATTAACAGGGTATCTGTTACCGTCAAGATCGGTAAAATGCCAGTTTTTTGTGATATTTTCGTATTTTCTCATTGTACCCTCTTGTAAAATATGTATATTATAAGTATACTATATATGGGAACAAAAAGTCAATATCAACAAATATGATTAGTATTTAATACTGTTGAGGTAAACATAATGAAAAGATCGATATCATTTATACTATGTGCAGTGATGTTTATTTCTGCATTTTCATTTAATATATTTGCTTTCCCTGTGGAGGTTCGAGTAGCCGATCCTCATACACTTGACGATTGGCAGCATCTTTTCGGAGATGAGGTCAACCACACAGGAAACGCGGGTGCGGTATGGTCGGATAAGAGCGTGCTTACAGATCCATCAGTGCTTGGATTTGAGCTAACAGATCCCTCTAATTTTGCCGTGGCTTTGTCCGCCCTTGCTTCCGATATGAATATCGTCGGTTATTCGGGCGTGCCTGTTGATACTATGCTCATTATAGAATCGGATAATACTCAGGTGTGTGCCGATTATATAGAGAGAGCTGCAAAGGAGATTTTTGCTTCTAACAATCACAGCCGTGTAGGTGCGGTAATATATTCGGAAAAGGATTCTTATATACTACCTGTAGGCAAATACTCCGCCGGCATTTCCTCTTCGCTTAAAAAGACGGAAAAATGTCAAAGCTTTCAGCAGGCGATGTATAAGGCATACGAGCTGTTTATGGAGATCGAAGATACCGCAATAGAGGGCGAAGGAATACAGTCGGGCACAAAGCGTCTTCCCATATGTCTTTTGATGACCAAGGGTAAGTTTTCCGAAGCGTCAAGTAACTTTGCGGATATGTCGGTTAATGATCTTACAACAGAGTCTGAGGAATATGCTTACCTTGTACCCTTTGCGATGCAGCTGACAGCCGCATATGCTAAGGCAAGCGTTGAAAAGCATTATGACCACGAGATGTTGGTATATACGTTGGGAAGCGTCTCCGAATTGCTTGATACCGATGCTACCGTTGAATGCTGGGACGTTTATGAGGCGGCTCCTGCGGGCTCTTCTGTTCAATTTGCTTCAGGTAAGGATTGGATTCGTGATAACGGAGGTTACTGGCAGACTCTTTATAAGAGCTTTAAAAAAACATCCCTGACGCTGTCTCGTGATTTTGTCACAGAATATTATACCTCAGAAACTCATTTTGATACGGTAATAGATAAGATAATAGAGCATTCTCTCCATAATCCTACGTACGTAGAGGGCATAGACGGTCGTATGGGCGGATATATAGAGTTCATCGATGATATCGGCAGATATATGGAGGTCAAGGAGATCAAGGGAATAAGTCTGGCAGGTGCTCTGTATTCAGGCGAAGCACTGGCTCTGAACTTTGTTCCCGGGGGCGGAGAATTGGGAACTGTGGTTTCGCCAAATGATCTTGGCAACGAAATGATATGGGCTGTAATGGAGCGTCTCGGTATAGACAGTCTTGCGACAGCTCAGCAGCTTGTATCACTTGCGTACCGTTCGGGTCAGCTAAGCTATAATACCGAAACAGGTGAATACAGTAACTATATTGGTTGGTATGCGGACGATAACGGATGCTTTATCAGTCATGCTAAAGACAGTGACACGGTAATTCCTGAGGAGGCTGTATACTACAACAAATCCTACGGTTTTACCGGTGGAGTAGCAGACGGTTATGAGGTTGCCGATATGATGTATGTATCGGTACAGGTTCACACTAATATTATTACAGGTGATCAGGCTGTTATATTCCGTGTTCCGGCGGCACTTATACCGGTTATTATGTATAACGTTTCCTTCACGGGTAAAAGTCTTGACGATCCGGGTGAAATAACACTTGAGCGCGATGACCGTATAATGGTTGATACCGCAGGAGACGGTAAGGTTGATGAGGAGGTAGCTATCACACCTATACGACTGATTTATGAGGTTGGAGTAAGATCCGAAATAGATGACATTACCGTACACAGTATAGTTGACGAAGACTATGAGTATGTAGAAAACGGTGTATATACCTTCTATACGAACCGTTGGAATATGGATGATATAGGTCACAGCAATCCTTCCCAGGCAAAGAACACAGTGTCCTTCTTTTCACCCTCTCCCGAGAATGAAAGGTACTATTATACACAGAATACAACTGTATACGAGCTTAAAAACGGAGAATATGTTCCGTATAAGGGAGTTACGGCCCCGTCATATGAGTCAGGCAGATTTTTCCGTAATCACAATGTATATGAATATGCCAACAGTTCCGGAGGCGGTAACGCAATAATGCATACTCACTATGAGGAAATGTCAGCGGGTACTCTGTCAAATGCTAAGCGTTCCGACAGCGGTAACTGGTACATTCCAAAGGGAACGGTATACAGATACTTTGAGGATCATGAGCATCTTAAGAGTGCAAATATAACAGGAACGGTGCCCTATAGCCATTACGTCAATATAGAAAGCATAGATGATGCTGAAACAAAGGGATACTATGTTGATTATATCCTGGGTAATAACGGTAAGATGACACTGAATGCGGCAGAAGGAATAAGGCTTTCTGTCACGACCGATGAGACGATGAAGGGAAGAACGGACAAGGTTTTCTTTGAGATCACTGCTCCTGACGGTAATTACCGTATGGTAAGCTACGGCAATACCAGAACTGAGCAGATTATTGGTGTCAGTGGCGGTAAGGCAATAGTAGAGATTGCACAAAACTCCGAGACATATATCGTTGATCTGCCGGTAGGTTCAAAAGTGAATATCAAAATGCTTACAGAGGGTAGGGATTATAACAGTAAGGACGCAGACGATGTGACATTTACCGTAGAAGAATCAAAATTGCTTGATGCGGAATTTGTTACCACTCTTACGCCACCTGAAGACAGCGGTACTATGGTGTTAAGCTGCGACGTAGTACATCCTCTCGGTGATGACGCAGACCCGACCTACCATACGTTCAGCTTTGAGATAAGATACGGAGACAAAAGTGAAGTGCATAATCTCAGACACGGAGAAAGTACGGTAATAAGAGATATACCCATAGGTGTTGCGGTTACCGTTTCTGAGCTCGGTCTGACTGAGGGGTTCACCTCTGATAAGATCGATGATAAGCTTACTTTTACTGTAGACGGGGCAGGAATATTTCTTGCAAATTTCGTAAACACCTATTCACCCAATAAAGCTGATATGAGTAACGTAACCCTCACGGGAGACATCGAACTTACCGGCAGAGCACTTCTCAGTAGCGATAACTTTAAGTACAAATTACAGCATTATAGTGGAAGAATCTGGGCTGATATGGCAGAGGCTTCGGCAACAAAGGATGAGCCTTGCTTTGATTTTACGTCGTTTATATCCGGTGAAAGCTTTAAGGCTTCGGGTGTATATTCATACCGTATAATTCCCGTAATAGACGAAAATCCCCATAACGGAATAACCTATGACAAGATGGTACGTTGGTTTGAGGTTATTGTTACTGATAATGATTGGGACGGTAACTATGAAGTAAGTAGTATTGTTGGCTTAAACGGTACTATAGTAGCTAAAAACAATAATAAATGGGATATACATGCAAGCTTTTTCTCAAAGTATAAGGCAACGGGTAATGATGCGGTTTCCATAATCGTTAACACTGTTATAGATGGTAACGGCAAATTGCCTGCGAAGGGGTATGTATACGGTCTCTACCAAAACGGAATCCTGCTTCAGGAATTTCCAGTAAGTGATACAAACGGTGAAAGCGTTATTACCTTAAGCTATTCTGCGGCAGATATCGGCAACAGTATAGATTATACCGTCAAGCAGATAATACCTGATACACCCTCCTCTGAAATTAAGTATTCCGATAAGGAGTACAAGTTAACGGTTAATGTAGAGGATGATCTGATGGGAAATGTCAAAGCAAGTATCACCGCAGAAGGAAAAACTGAACGTGAAATACACCTTACTTTTATTAATGCTTATATTGCCGATTTCCCTGATGCTGTAACAACAGATAGCGAAAGCGGAACTGTAACGGATAAAGAGACAGACAAGCCTGTAAAGGATACCACAACCGTAAATAAGGACACGACCTCTGCACGCGTGCCTCCATCAGACTCACCAATGACCGGTGACAGAGGAATAATATTTTCCTGTGTTCTGCTCATTGCCAGTGTGTCAATAATCATAATAACAATATGCACAAAGAAAAAGAAGACCGTCAGCTGACGGTCTTTCTTTTTTGTATTGAAACAGTTATTATATCAAGAATAATACCAAGCACCAAAGTGAGAGTGATTATCAAACCGGCCTTTACCCAAGGATCAAGATGAGCCATCTGTCCTTTCACTATGGTTCTTACAAGGCTTTGAGAGAGGTACACCGGAAGGCTTATTCTTCCGAGATAAGCGACAAATCGGCTGTCATAAAGCTTATTACTGTACTTTCTCGCAAAGCTTATGGCGATAGCAACAGCCATAAGATAGGTGATATGTCCCTCATATTTTTGGCTGTGCAGAGAAACTATGTAATATAAGCTTACGATCCAGCAAAGGTTTTCGGTGATAATAAGAGCTGTCCATTTATTCTTTGACAGCTTAGCTTCCGACAGATAAACGCTGACGCGGTATGTAAATACACCCAAAAGAACGACCGCCAGCGCACGAATATTGGACAGATGCATAAAGCTACCGAAATTTCTTTGTGGTAAGCGCCCGAATTTGTGAATCAAGGCTCCAATGGCAAGGGATGATACCAGTGGGGCAGCAACAAGTGATACACTGTCATAGAATTTACGCAGAAAAGGATAGACAACCGCTATCGCGAAAAACAGTGAGCTCAGGTACCAGGAAACGGAAATAAATCCTTCATCGCCGATACCAGTTCTCTGCAAAAAGAGAAGAGAAGGCAATCTGTCTACGGCATACTCTATTGGCTTATCAAAGCCGAAGGGTATATATACGATCATTGCTACCGACAGTATAATGTAGGGTATCCATACACTTCTTATTTTTTTATACAGGTATACGACGGTATCCATTCCTATGGACAGTCCCTCCGGTCTTGGCTTATGGTGGATACTCTTTGCCATAAGGAAACCGGAAAGCAAAAAGAAGAATTCGACACAGGTTCTGCCGTGAGAAAAGAATGAGAGATGATTTCCAATGCTCATCTTACCGTTCCACATATCAAGGTTTATATGATATAAAACCACTATGATACAAAATATAAAGCGAAATATTTCTATCTTACCGTTTCTTTTCATACAGCTTATTCCTTCCGAAGATGTGGATTTATTTTACACTAAAAGAAGAATGTTGTCAATACATACATTTTCAAGTGAAAAATCATTTTCAAACTATTGAATTTACTTGATTTTAAGGTTATAATAGATTTAAATATAGTTACCGTGATGAAAGGAAACTTAATATGGGAAAATTTTGTGGTAAATGCGGATCTCCTGTTGATGCCGCTACAGGTTTGTGTCCGAACTGCGATCGTGAAAAACTTAACTCTGCCGTTGAGAAAAACAAGGTACTCGAGCCTTCCGTAACGCAGAAGAAAAAACAGAAATCCGTTGGAGCATCTGCGGTAATTACGGTTTTACTTTCTGTTTGTTTGTTTATTACATCATTTTTTGCTGTAGTAATCTGGCAGGTACGAAATGCTGTAAAAGAGGAAAATATGGTTGAATTGTTGGATAAGGTCATTGCAACCGAGCTTGTTTACGGCACCGGCATTATGGCAGAGGATGGCCTGGAGCCCTTTTACGGAGAATTAAAATACAGATACAATATGGATGCTGATGACCGCAGCCTTAATAAGTTTTTCGAGGAGTCTACCGCAAAAGAATTAATTGCCGAAAAGATTGCGGACTTTTGTGAAGATTTCTTCAAGGATGAGGCCGAGCTTGTTATTGAAAAAAGCGAGGTCGTTAAGCTGATTAAGAATAATTCAAGTGTAATCAAAGAAGAATTCGGAGTCAGACCCGACGAATCAGAGGCTATAATAATAGCTGATTGGGTATTTAACGGTAATAAGATCGTGCTTCTTGATTCCTCCGATATCAAGAATGATGCTCCGGTGCTGTATTACTTGTTAACTATAGGTCTGTCCTACGGTATGATGATCGTTTTTATCGTATTAAGTGTACTTATCATCTTTTTAATGATAAAAAACAGTGTTTCACAGGCAACTTGTGGCACAGGAACAGTTTTCACTCTGATAGGCGTTTTGGGTGTGCTGGGAGCAATGCTGTCTGCATGGATTGCTCCGCTCTGGAATGTTATCTGGTCCGGATCGGCTGTCGGCTTGTTACTGGGTGGATTTTTTGAGATCAATGCAGGAATCAGTATCATATTGCTTGCCGTCGGTGTTATTATGCTGACAGTGAGGAGTATAGTCAAGAATCACCATAAAAAACGATATGGTAAGTGAGCATGGATTACAGAAAATTAGGAAAAACCGGAATGACTGTCAGCGAGATTTCACTTGGTTGTGAGCATCTCCAGGGAAAAAGCTGTGAGCTTATAGATGAGGTCATAGATGCTGCTATAGATAACGGCATCAACTATCTTGACGTGTTTATGAGCGAGCCCAACGTACGTACAAATATAGGTAAAGCTCTCAAGGGTCGCCGTCATAAGGTGATGATACAGGGGCATATAGGTGCCTGTTGGGTGGACGGTCAGTATAAGGTCAGCCGTGACATTGACGAATGTACCACCGCCTTTGAGGATCTGCTTACACGGCTGCAGACCGACTATATAGACGTTGGCTTTATCCACTTTGTGGATAAGATGACCGATTGGGATTCTTTGCCTGACAGTGATATGATGAAGTATGTTCTTTCCTTAAAAGAGAAGGGTGTTATCAAAGCTGTCGGTATGAGCTCTCACAATCCCATAACTGCAAAGAAGGCAGTAGAAAGCGGGCTTATCGACGTGCTTATGTTCTCACTCAATCCCGCCTACGATCTTGTCCCCGGTGATAGGAATATGGTGGAAATATTCAATGAGGTTTTTGAGGGTAAGGAACAGGATTTCACCTCTTTGACACTTGAGCCTGCCCGTGCAGAGCTCTACCGTGCCTGCGAGGAGAAGGGAGTTGCCATAACCGTTATGAAGGCGTTGGCTATGGGAACTCTGCTTTCCGAGGAACGTTCTCCGTTGGGTGTAGCACTTACAGAAGCCCAATGCATAAGCTATGCTCTGGGCCGTCCCGCAGTTTCTGCGGTTATGGTGGGTATGCAGAGTGCTGACGAAGTAAGGGCTGCAGCTGCATACTACAATACCACCGAAGAGGAAAAGAACTATACAGACATTCTCGGCAGACTCGGTATGTTTACCTCGGGAGGCAGATGTATGTACTGTAATCACTGCTTACCATGTCCTTCGCATATTGATATAGCCTCTGTCAATAAATATCTTGACCTTGTTGAGCTTGACAGGCATACTGCCGACAGTGTAAAGGCACACTATTTCGCACTTGATGCTACAGCATCAAGCTGTATTTCCTGTGGTGCTTGTGAAGGCCGCTGTCCCTTTAACGTAGAGGTTATTGAACGTATGAAGAGAGCAGTGCAAATATTTGAATAATCGGATCAGCAGAGAAATCTGCTGATTTTTTCTTGACAAAAACAATACTTCGTGATATGATGTATTACGGGACAGGAGGTATCGTATGGATATACAGTTAAAAAGAGGACTTCTTGACGTATGTGTTCTTGCCGCCATCAAGGACGAACCGTCCTACGGCTACAAGATAATCAAAGACCTGAAGCCCTATATCGTACTTTCCGAATCCACCCTGTATACTATACTCAAGCGGCTTGAGAACGGTGGAATGCTTACGGTCACTACCGCAGAGCACGGCGGAAGGCTTCGTAAGTACTATAACATAACCGATACGGGTATACGCCGTATCGAGGATTTTAAGGCAGAGTGGTCGGAGATAATGTCTATCTACCGATTTGTGGTAAAGGAGGATAAGGATGAATAAAGCAGAATTTCTCGACGCTTTGCGAAAAGCCCTGTCGGGTCTGCCGATAGACGAGGTCGAGCAGAGAGTTGAGTTTTACTCTGAAATGATAGATGACCGTATGGAGGACGGTCTGAACGAGGAAGAAGCTGTTTTGGATGTCGGCAGTGTAGCTGAAATAGCCGATCAGATAACGGCTGATATTCCTTTAGGCAGGTTGGTCAAAGAAAGAATAAGACCCAAGAAAAAGCTCAGCGGCTGGAATATTACACTCATTATTCTCGGTTTTCCCGTTTGGCTTCCGCTTTTAGCGGCGGTGTTTGCGGTAGCTGCAGCCGTTTATACTGTTATTTGGTCGGTTGACATTTCACTTTGGGCGGTATTTACTTCTTTTGCGGGCAGTTTCCTTGGCATTGCGGTGATATCTGCAATGTACTTCGTGCAGGGGAATATTACGATTGCTTTAGCAACGTCAGGAGCTGCACTTGTATGCGCAGGTCTTGCTATTCTCAGCTTTTTCGGTTGTAAGGCGGCAACCAAGGGGACGATTCTTTTGACAAAAAAGCTTGCTCTCGGCATAAAGCGTCCCTTTGTGAGAAAGGTGGATAACAATGAATAAGAGTACTAAAATATGGCTTATTACGGCAATTTCTTTGATAGTTATAGGTTGTATTCTTTTCGTAGGTGCAATGATGGCATTGAATTTCGATTTCAAAAATCTTTCAACGGTAAAGTACGAAACCAATGACTATGTTATCAGCGATACTTATAAGAATGTCACCGTTATTACAGATACGGCGGATATTAAATTCATTCCCTCGGAAGAAACGTCTGTAGTATGTCACGAGGAAACCAAGGCAAAGCATAGGGTAGAGGTTAAGGACGATACTCTCGTAATTGCTATAGATAACAATAAAAAATGGTATGACTATATAGGTATATTTAATCTTGATAAGACTCAGATAACCGTAAATATACCCGCAGGAGAATACGGCGATATTACGATCAAGTCCTCAACGGGAAATGTGGAACTGCCCCGTGAACTGAACTTTAAGAATATTGATATTTCCGAAAGTACGGGTGACGTAACCAATTTTGCTTCGGCATCTGATAGGATCAAAATCAGCACCTCTACCGGTAATATCCGTGTTGAAGGCATAACGGCAGGCGTTCTTGATTTATCTGTTTCAACAGGAAAGATAACAGTTACTGACGTTGCTGTAACAGGCGATATTAACTTGAAGGTCTCAACGGGTAAGAGCTATCTGACCGATGTTGCCTGCCTGAGCCTGATTTCAACCGGAAATACAGGTGATATAACCTTGAAGAATGTTATTGCAGAAGCGAAATTCGACATAGTGCGTTCAACCGGTGATGTTAAGCTTGAGGGTTGTGATGCCGCAGAGCTGCGGATAGAGACCGATACGGGAGACGTTGTCGGAACTTTGCTTTCCGAGAAGATATTTATTACAGAAAGCGACACCGGCAGAATAGACGTTCCTAAAACGATAAACGGCGGCAGATGTGAGATAATCACCGATACAGGTGATATTGGGATTGAAATTGAATAACAAAGCCTCGGAGCATACCAATGAACAATAATAAATAATAGTTTAAGTAGAAAGCAGCGGATCTCTCCGCTGCTTTCTTTATTATATTATTCTACAGTAATTACGTAGTAATTGTAAGACTCATCATTATACTGAACGCAGGCAGGGTCCGGACCCTGCACCCACTAATCGGGCAGGGTCCAGACCCTGCACCCATTAATCGGGGATTGTTCAGTTTTCACCGCTCGCAATCACACGATGGGATGCTTTACTCAACAGTAATTACATAGTAGTTATAAGACTCATCATTATACTGAACGCAGAATGTGTAAGTACCTGCCTTGAGACCTGTAATTGTGATAACACCGTCAACTGCCGCTGCAGGCTTGATCGCCTGTGCGCCGGGCGCTCTCTTGATCTCGGAGGAGGTTTCCCACTCGCCCTTTGCATATCTTACG
>JAFQDF010000027.1 GCA_017416185.1 Clostridia bacterium | reverse complement strand
CGTGGGTGGTACTCTCATTTTCTTTTATTTTCTTTTATTTGTGTACTTTCCGTTACGGAAACGTGGGTTTCTTCCCCGGAAACCGGGGTTTCTTCCGCATAAACCCGATTTAATATAACAGAAACCAAAATCTCACAAAAAACTTAATATCAAAAGCGTGTTTCATTACCGTAACATCCGACTTGAAATTTGTAACCTAAGGTTACAATCTTCATTCGATACGGTAAGTATGGAATCCGTAACCTAAGGTTATAATCTTCATTCGATATGGTGAGCATAAAATTTGTAACCTAAGGTTACAATCTTCATTCGATATGGTGAGCATAAAATTTGTAACCTAAGGTTACAATTTTCGTTAGATACGGTGAGTATGGAATTTGTAACCTAAGATTATAATTTATGAGATAGTGTCCTAAGGACAGTATCTCATCAAAAACAGAAAGATAGTGTCCTAAGGACAGTATCTTCGATCATATGATGTTGCATTAGTGCAACATTCTAAATAAAAAAACAAGACCGTTTTCAGTCTTGCTTTACTGTTTGTTGGTTAACGGTTATTGAATTGGTGTAAATACAGCTTGTTGTCTCTGTATTCAACCAACATTACGTGACAGACAGAGGTTTCGTTTTTAGTCATCATTTCGTTGTAAAAATCCAAGTATAAATTCAAGAACTTTTCTTCAAATTCCTGCATAATTTCTTCCGGATAATCCTTCTTTTTCAGCACATAGAAGCTAAAGAAAGGATTTGATTCTCCGGGAGATATATACATAGATGATATGACATGTCCTTTGATATTGTTTTTAAGATAGAACATATCAAAGGTGTTTTTGAAGGTGCCGTATATACGGCCGGTATGTGCAAAATTCAAGGTTACGTTGGTATCGGCAAACAGGGTTTTCGCTTTTTTCATCGAACAGGGAAAACACTCGTCGTTATTCAACGGACGGCTTATGATTTTCACGAGATCACCTCTTTTGATAACTTCGATCAACACATAGATTATATCACTGAAAGAAAGAGATTTCAACACTTTGCGGTTTTTAAAGCTGAGATAGTGTCATCAGGACAGTGTTTTTTACAACAAGCCGAGATAGTGTCATCAGGACAGCATCTTTCACAATAAACTCGCAATAGTGTCATTAGGACAGCATCTTTCATAACAAGCTCGAGATAGTGTCCTTAGGACAGTATTTTTTTACAACAAACACGAGATAGTGTCCTTAGGACAGTATCTTTCACAACAAGTTCGAGATAGTGTCATCAGGACATTATTCTTGATTAGAATTCTTTATTTTGCCAATAACAGTTGGCGGTTGGTTCCTATGATGATAGCAACGGCTTCAGCACGGGTACAAGGAGCTTTTGGACGGAGCATATTGTTGTTATCTCCGAATAAAAAGGGCTGCTCGGGTCCGCCTGTGCCGTCGAAGAGTATACACTGTACCAGACCGGTTGCAAATTTCATTGCCTCGACGGCATACTCTGAAGTGGAAGAGTGATCTGTGAATCTATAGAAATTAGCAGCCAAATACCCGTATTCTCTGTCGGTGTCTTTTTGGTATGCCCTGTAGATCACGGTGACAAGATCCTGTCGGGTAATATATTCCCCCACACCGAATCTGCCCATTGCCACACCGAACATGATACCGTTACGGTATGCCCATTCTACGGCGTTGCAGTACCGGCTTCCTGCTTTCACGTCAGTGAATGAACAGGAATCGTATTTTTTTTCGGCGCTGCTCCAATTGTAGAATATCATTGCTGCCTGTTCTCTTGTCAGATGGTCGTTTGGACGGAATTGTGTTTCACTTGTTCCGAAAACAAGGTTGTTTTTGTATACTCGGCTGATGCTGTCATAATACCAAGCATTTTCTTTTACGTCGGTGAAGGGTAAATGCCCGGTGTCTGCAAAAATGTCAAATGCAAAAGCCGAGAACAGCATAGCGACGGTTAAAATAAGGGTTATTGATTTTTTCATTTTCAAACCTCCCCTAAGGTACTGTTTATAAGTACAAAAATAAAGGAGATTTTACTACAAGAAATTGATTTTTGGATAATGTAATCTAAGGTTACAATCTCCGAAGGACTGTATTTTGTATGACGGATGTTGCAATAGTGCAACACGGTGATATGATCTGCCTTACGGCAGATACGATATGCCTGCGGCGCGATATGTACAATGTACGCGATATTTCTTGCGAAGCGATATGTTTGCATTCTGCAAACGCTAATAAAAAAGAAGCTTTTGACCCTTTTGGGGGTCAAAAGCCTCATTTGATTACAAATTACGCATTGAGCAGCTTCTCCACCGCTGCTCTCTTTGTACAGAGACAAAGTGCCTCGCTTGCCTGTCTTAACTCGTCAAGGGGAGGGAAGGTGGGTGCGATACGCAGGTTCTGATCACGGGGATCCTTTCTGTAGGGGAAGGTTGCACCTGCGGGAGTCAGGTTTACACCCAGCTCGCACATCATCTCGTAAACTTTCTTCGCGGTACCGGGGTAAACGTCAAGAGAGATAAAGTATCCGCCTGTGGGCTTGGTCCATTTTGCGATTCCGAGACCTTCAAGCTCACGGGTAAGCACCTCGTCAACCAGCTGGAATTTGGGTGCAATAATAGCCGCGTGACGCTCCATATGCTTGATGATACCCTCAAGAGAGCCGAAATATTTGATATGGCGCATCTGGTTCAGCTTGTCGTGACCGATGGTCTGTACAGACATATGGGACTTTATCTTATCTATGTTGTGCTTTGAGGAAGCGATGACCGCGATACCCGAGCCGGGGAAGGAGATCTTGGAGGTGGAGGTGAAGATGTAGACCATATTGTCGTTGCCGTACTTCTTTACCTCGTCGAGGATCTCTATCTGATATGCCGCCTTGTCATAGAGGGAGTGAATGATATAAGCATCGTCCCAGAAAACTCTGAAGTCCTTTGCCGCAGGCTTAAGGGCGGACATACGCACGATAGTTTCCTTGGAATAAACAACACCCGTGGGGTTGGAATACTTCGGTACGCACCAGATACCCTTGATAGAGGGATCCTCGGATACAAGCTTTTCAACCGTATCCATATCCGGGCCGTCATCGAGCATATCAACTGTTATCATCTCGATGCCCATTCTTTCACAGATAGCAAAGTGTCTGTCATAACCGGGGGAGGGGCAGAGGAATTTTATCTTACCCTGCTGTGCCCAAGGAGTAGAGCCCTCCTCCTCAACACCGAAGATCATATTTCTTGCTATGGTGTCGTACATAAGGTTAAGGCTACTGTTACCGCCGACGATAATGTTGTCGGGGGTGGTGCAGAGAAGCTCGGCAAAAATTCTCTTTGCCTCGGGGATACCGTCCACAAGACCGTAGTTACGGCAGTCTGTTCCTGCTTCGCTTATGCAATCGCTCTTGTCGCGGAGATTTCCCAGCATCTCCATAGTCAGGTCGAGCTGGTCGTTTGAGAGCACTCCTCTTGCCATATTTAGCTTGAGGTTCTTTGCCTTTAATTCTTCAAATTCTTTGTCAAGCGCCGCCTTCGTGCTTTCAAGCTCGGCGGCTGTAAGCTGTGTATATTCCATTTATTATAACTCCATTAAAAATCTGCATTGCCCGTTGTACGGGGGAAGGACTGTACGTCGCGGATGTTGGAAATACCTGTAACGTACATAATAAGTCTCTCAAAGCCCAGACCGAAGCCTGCGTGCTTTGCACCGCCGAAACGGCGAAGGTCAACGTACCACTTATAATCCTCTTCGTTAAGACCGAACTTTTCAAGGCTCTCAAGAAGAACGTCAAGTCTTTCCTCTCTCTGAGAACCGCCGACAAGCTCGCCTACACCGGGAACGAGAAGGTCCATTGCGGCAACGGTCTTCTGGTCATCGTTGACTCTCATATAGAACGCCTTTATGTCACGGGGCCAGTCGGTTACGAATACAGGCTTGCCGTAAACCTTTTCGGTAAGGTATCTCTCGTGCTCGGTCTGGAGGTCCATACCCCATTCTGCGGGGTAATCGAAGTTTTCACCCGACTTCTGGAGGATATCAACCGCCTCGGTATAAGTAACACGGGCAAAGTCGCTTGATACGATATTGTTAAGTCTGTCAAGGAGAGTATTGTCCATAAACTTGTTGAAGAACTCAAGCTCTGCGGGACAGTTCTCCATTATATATCCTATGACGTACTTGAGCATCTTTTCACAAAGCTCCATATCGTCACAAAGGTCTGCAAACGCCATCTCGGGCTCCATCATCCAGAACTCTGCCGCGTGACGGGGAGTGTTGGAGTTTTCTGCACGGAAGGTGGGACCGAAGGTGTATACGTTGGCAAACGCCATAGCGTAGCACTCTACGTTGAGCTGACCTGATACGGTCAGATTTGCGGACTTGCCGAAGAAGTCCTTGGAATAATCTATCTCGCCATCCTCGGTACGGGGAGGGTTGTCCATATCAAGGGTGGTGATACGGAACATCTCGCCTGCACCCTCACAGTCGGAGGCTGTGATGATGGGGGTGTGTACGTATACGAAGTTGTTCTCTGCAAAGAACTTGTGGATACCCTGTGCTGCAACCGATCGAACACGGAAAACCGCGTTGAAGGTGTTGGTACGGGGGCGAAGATGTGCTATTGTACGAAGGAACTCCATAGAGTGTCTCTTCTTCTGGAGAGGATACTCGGGAACGGAAGTACCTGTGATCTCGATAGCTTCTGCCTTAAGCTCAAAGGGCTGCTTTGCCTCGGGGGTAAGCTCAAGTATACCCTCGCATACGAAGGATGCGCCTACGTTCTGCTTTGCAACGTCCTTATAGTTTTCTAACTTTGCATCCTCAAAAACTACCTGCAGACAGGGAAAGCTTGAGCCGTCGTTAAGCTCGATAAAGCCGAAAACGTTTGACGCGCGGATAGAACGCGCCCAACCTGCAACAACTATCTTCTGACCTGCGTATTTTTCGGGGGAAGCAAACAGTTCTTTTATTGTAACTCGCTTCATTTCTATATCTCCTTTAGTGGATTAGCATAATAATATACTATTATATAATATATTTTCCAAAATTACAACTACTTAATGAAAAAAATTAGTAATGCACAATGCTTAATTCTCAATTAAAGGGTGATTTTTGCCACTCGGGACAAAAATCTTCAATAATTCCGTACCCCGTGCTCTGCATTCCGCATTAAAAATGCACCCCTTACGGAGTGCATTTTGTTATTACTTGATTTCAGCTGTATCTGCAGCTTCGGTTGTGTCCTCAGCGGTATCAACAACCTCAGCGGTATCAACAACCTCAGCGGTATCGGTAACCTCAGCGGTATCGGGCACTGCTGTAGTTGCGGGAGCTGTGGTCTCCTCCTGCTGGAAGGCTGTTTCGGGAATGGTGTCGGGAATAGCGGAGAGGGCTGCGGAATCAACGTTTACAGGGTAAAGTGTATTCCAGTCAGCGGTAAGCTCGTTCATATAAGCCTCAAACATAGCGTTGTATGCGTCAGACTTCCACTGGGGAAGGCCCTTTGCCTCAAAGTACATTACATGGTAACCGTACTGGGTCTTTACAACGCCTGTATCACCCTCGTTTCTTGTCTCGTCGAAGAGCCACTCTTCAAACTCTGCAACCATCTGACCCTTGGTGACACCCTCGTAAAGGGAGTTTGAATCCTCGTTATGCTCCTTTGCGAGAGCATCGAATGCTTCAGCGGTCTGATCGCCTGCCTGATACTGTGCAAGGATGTCGTCAGCCTTGGCCTTTGCATCCTCGTCGGAAAGCTCCTCGCCTGTCTTGATGAGGATGTGACGTACGTCTCTGGAAGCCTCGGTCTCAACACGGTAAGCGGTCTTTTCCATCATATATACGGTGTAGTTGCCTGCACCGTCGTCAATAAGAGTAACGTCGCCTGCCTTACGCTCAGCGTCAAATGCCCAGGTAGAGAGATCGGTACCCTCAGAGTATGCCTGAGCCTCGGAGACAGCTTCTGCTTTTTCCTTGATTTCTTCCTCGGTAAGAGGAGTTTCAAGCTCTGCGTTCTTTTCGGTAAGGTTTGCACTTACCCAGGAGATAAATGCTTCCTTGCTTGTTGCAGCTGCCTTGAGGGACTCTGCCTCAGCCTTGGCATCTGCATATGCCTGATTCTTGGTAGCCTCGTCTGCATCCTCTGCTACGTCTGCGGAGAGAGCGTAGGAACGGAGGTCGACCTTGTCAAGAGTGTTCTTGTTTTCGCTGTAGTAGGTCTCGTACTGCTCGTCAGTGAGAGAGTTTTTGTAGTCCTTTTCTATCTTAGCGTAGTATTCGTTTGCATAGATCTGCAGCTCAAGAGCGTCGCGTACGTCAGACTCCTTGATACCGGGGCCGAATACGTTAAGAAGATACTGCTCAAAATCAACCTTTGTATCGGCTGCTGTGGTCTTGAGGTTATTGATCTGCTCGTCGATCTTGCCTGCCATATCCTCTACCTTGAAACCCTTTTCAAGACCTGCCTCTGCATAGAGAAGGTAGCCGTTAACGGTGTTCGCGGTAGTCTGCATCAGATAGTCATACCATGAGTTCTGACCGTCATAGGAGGTCTGCTCTCTCAGAGATGTGGTGGGATCAAGGCTTGCTCCCATATACTGAAGGTATGCGCTGTTCTGATTGTAGAAGTTGTAAAAGTCGGAATAGAAATAGTAGGTCATCATACAGTTGTTGACCTTATAGTTGTCAGACTCAAAGGAAATCTGCTTTCTCACGGAGGAGCCTGAATTGAGGTGCTTTGAATAAAGAACACCTCCTGCAATAAACGCAGCTGAGAGGATAACTACGGCAAGGACAGCCGCTATAATCATCCTTGCGGTACGTTGCTTTTGGGTAAGATATTTCTTAGTAGCCATGATGATTCCTTTCGTATGTATAAAATAATCTTTATAAGTATATACCCTATATGTGAACGCACGGTGAAAAATATGTGAACATAATTAACATCACACAGGTTGAATTTTTGTTGAGAATATGTTATTATAATATTGGTGAAAAAATAACAGAAAATGAGGTTGATCGGATGGAAATAAACGACAGCGCATATCTGGCTTTTGAAAGCTTTGAAGGGACTGTGCGTCAGTATATGGCACAGATGCAGCTATACGATGCCGCCATCAAGGAGATAAAGACTAAATTAGAGATACTGGATAACGAATTCAGTGTAAAGTATGACCACAATCCCATACACAATATAAAGTCAAGACTTAAATCTCCCAGAAGCATTCTTGAGAAGCTTAACAGAAGGAGCTTGCCCTTGTGTATGGACTCCTTGAAGGAGGGAATGAACGATATTGCGGGAATAAGAGTGATATGTAATTATCTTGACGATATTTACCATATAGCCGATCTTCTGACAGGACAGGATGATGTCAAGCTGCTTCTGCGCCGCGACTATATCAAGCATCCGAAGCAGAGCGGATACAGAAGCCTGCACCTGGTCATAGAGATACCCGTTTTCCTTGCCGAAAGGGTAGAGCAGGTTAAGTGTGAGGTGCAGATACGCACCATCGCTATGGATTTCTGGGCGAGCCTTGAGCATAAGCTCAAGTATAAGTCGGTAAACGAGATTCCCGATGAGCTTCTGAACCGCCTGAGGCTTTGTGCTGAGGCCATAACCGAGGTGGACGTTGAAATGCAGGAGATACACAAGGATATTTCGAAGGAAAGGACTGAGGGCGAGTGAACGTTGTAACCTTAGGAAGATCGCTGAGTCTTTTAAAGCAGCTTACCGACACTTCCGAGCCCACCCTGCCGCTCATAGATACTCCCCCTGCAAAGCCTTTTTTTGAGGCGACACCCGATACCTGCCGATATGCATCTCCTGAAAGCCGGGGTGTTTCCTCGTCTATGCTCTGTGACTATATTGAGGAAATATACAACGATAAGGATATAAATATTCAAAGCATCATTATTTCACGAAACGGAAGGACTCTTTTGAAGCTGGGGTTTGATGCCTGGGAGGTTGATATCTGGAAGTGTGCCTTTTCTCAGTCAAAGAGTGTTACCACCCTTGCGGTAGGTATGCTTATGGAGGATGGACTTGTCACACCTAATACCACTCTTGTTGAGATATTCGGAAAGAAGATACCTGCTCTTTACAAGGGTAAATTCAAAGATATGACGCTGCTTCATTTGCTCACTATGTCCACGGGAATAGTGTTCAACGAGGCTCAGTGCATGACAGGGGATAACTGGATAAAGGAGTTTTTTACCTCAGGCTCGTATTTTGAGTCAGGTAAGAGCTTTAACTATAACAGCTTAAATACCTATATGCTTTCTGCCGCGGTGTCGGCACTTACCGGAAAGACTTTGGAGTCTTTTCTTGACGAAAGGCTGTTCGGGCCTTTGGGAATCACGAATTATTTCTGGGAAAAATGTCCCAAGGGTATAAACAAGGGAGGCTGGGGTCTGTATATCAAACCCGACGATCTTGTGAAGATAGGACAGCTCCTTCTTCAAAACGGAGAATGGGAGGGCAGACGCATACTGTCCGAAAAATATATCCGTGCCGCCACTACCAAGCGTATAGATGTGCCTGAGGGAATGGGAGACTATGATTACGGCTTTCAGATATGGACAGCACGGGATTACGACGGATTTCTCTTTAACGGAATGCTGGGGCAGAATATGTTCTGTTTCCGCGAAAGCGGCATCATAATTGCCGTAAACTCAGGAAATACCGATACCTTCCAGCAGAATGATATCTTCCCCATAACCCATAAGTATTTCGCCCGCAGCTTTGAGGACAGCCTTCCCCGTGACCGCAGGGGCGAAAAAAGGTTGAAAAAGCTCACCGATACTCTGTCGCATTACCGTCCCAGACGTAATAAGCATTTCTCTGAGCGTCTTTTCCGTAAGAAAAACATTGCGAAAAACTGCGAGAGTATTCTGGGAGATTACAGAGTTACCTCAAGGGATGCGGTGTCTCTCGGCCTGACTCCGGTGCTTATGCAGGTAGTGCAGAATAACTATACCAAGGGAACCGTAGGCTATAGCTTCGGTATGGATGAGCGGGGCCTTTACCTTGACTATAAGGAAACGGACGGGGAATACAGGCTCCATATAGGCTTTGATGCTCCCGAATACGAGGAGCTTGAGATAATGGACGAAAAATGCCGTATTGCCACGGTGGGCGAGTTCAGATATAACGAAGACGATCTTCTGGTGCTGAAGCTCAAGGTGGATTTTCTTGAGTTTCCCTATTCAAGGCTTATAAAATTTATTTTCGACCGGGAAAGCCTTGAGGTGATATATCGTGAGACCCCCGGACGAGAGCTGCTTTCAGGTCTTGATATGGGTAATCTTTCAAAGAATCTTCCTGCGGTATTCTCCTCTCTCACTCAGGCGGGAGCAGAGCAGATCATTACCAGACTGGGTAATGCCTTTGAGAGAACGGCGTACGGGCGAAAAAATGTATAATGTATAATTAAGGTTGAAAACGGTGTCCGTTGCGTGTTGTGCCCCAATTTGTACGGACAGCACAAAAGAACACCCCTATGGTAGGAAATATTAAATTTTAAGCGACATACTGACTTCGTTTTTCGAGCGGAGTCAGTTTTGTTTTAGTTTGGATTCTTTCGTTGTTGTAAAAGCG
>JAFQDF010000026.1 GCA_017416185.1 Clostridia bacterium | reverse complement strand
CGCTTTTACAACAACGAAAGAATCCAAACTAAAACAAAACTGACTCCGCTCGAAAAACGAAGTCAGTATGTCGCTTAAAATTTAATATTTCCTACCATAGGGGTGTTCTTTTGTGCTGTCCGTACAAATTGGGGCACAACAGATTCACCGCAGCGTTTGTTTTTTTTATATATAGGAATTTTCTCTATTCCGTGTGGTTTGAATTACTGCGTAAATGGGCGCAGTATGGGTGCGGCGACTCGCCGCTTTTTATATAGTAAATCGCTTTCAGGCTGAGGGAACCTTATGCTTTCGCCAGCTTTACTATGTCCCCTACTCCGTCAAGTACGATCGTAGGCTTGTAGCCGTAGGTCTTTATGGTCTCGGTGGTAGAAACGCCCGAAAGCACAAGCACCGTGGAAAGACCGCGCTCAAGGCCGGATATGATATCGGTATCCATACGGTCGCCTACCATTACAGCCTCGGCGGAGTGACAACCTAAAAGCTTAAGCCCTGTGTGCATCATAAGAGGATTGGGCTTGCCGCAGTAGTAAGCCTGTCTGCCGGTTGCCATCTCTATCGGAGCAACGAGAGCTCTGCAGGCAGGGGTTATGCCGTTCTCGATAGGTGCGGAAACGTCCGAGTTACAGCCGATGAGCTTTGCTCCGCCCATAACTAAATTTACTGCTTTTGTAAGCGTATCAAGGGAGTACGCCTTTCCCTCACCTACTACAACGTAGTCGGGGTTAACGTCGTTCATTGTGATCCCCGCATCGTAGAGAGCGTTGAAAAGACCTGCTTCACCTATGGCATATACCGAGCATCCGGGAGACTGCTCCTTTAGGAATGCCGCTGTCGCAAGGGCGCTTGTGTAGAAATGCTTTTCGGGAATGTCAAGGCCGAGACGTGCCATCTTCTGCTGAAGCTCTTTGGGAGTCTGTCCCGAGTTGTTGGTCAGAAAGAGAAATTCCTTCTTTTCCTCATAGAGCCAGTTGATGAACTCTGCCACTCCGGGGAGTATTTTATTGCCGTGATATATAACACCGTCCATATCACATATAAAGCCTTTTTTACTCTTAAAATCTATCATAATATCACCTCGGAAGTATTATATCATATTTTGGAAATAAAACAAGGGAAATGATGAATTGCTCCTACGGTGCATGAATTGCCTTCGGCATGAATTGGCTTCGCCATGAATTGAAACCTTTGGGTTTCATTAAGGAAGATTTTTGCTATAGCAAAAATCAATTTTATAGTAATCACTTTTTGCCCACGGCAAAAAGTTTCCTTAATGCACACTTGTGTGCAATTCATGACGCCTAAGCGTCAATTCATGATGCGATAGCATCAATTCATGTGGTAACACCACAATTCATCCAAGTATATCCTGTATATCAGGGAAGGGTGCTAAAGCCTGCCTTAATATCCCGTGCATATTGGCTATGGCAACACCGTAGTTGACTATGGGTACGCCCGCCGCTTTTGCTGCGGAAATACGGCGCTTCATTTCCTTTTCGTTGAGCATACAGCCGCCGCAATGGACTATAAGGGCATACTCGGACAGATCCTCGGGAAATTCACCGCCGGAGGTGAAGTGATATTCCGGCTTTACTCCGGAAAAGCCCTCTATCCAGCCCGGCATCTTGACCGTACCTATATCGTTACACTGTCTGTGGTGCGTACAGCCCTCGGATATAAGTATTTTATCAGATTTTTTCAGTTTTGACAAGAGGGAAGCACCGCGTACCAATTCCTCTAACTCTCCCTTATATCTTGCAAAGAGGATCGAAAAGGAGGTAAGAGGGATATTGTCGGGTAAAATTTTCGCTACCTTGCCGAATACCTGTGAATCTGTTATAACGAGCCGAGGCGGGTTTTTCAATGCATCAAGAGTCTGCTTTAATTCCTCGGGCTGACATACTACCGCAATACAGCCGTGGTCTATTATCTCACGGATAGTATTCTGCTGGGGCAGGATAAGTCTGCCCTTGGGAGCAGACTCGTCTATAGGGGTAACGAGTACGACTATATCTCCCTTTGTAAGCAGATCGGCAACGATGAATTTTTCCTCGGTCTTGGGGTTTAATGAGGCTATTTTTTCCTTAAGCTCATTTATGTTTTCCCCTGTGAGAGCAGACACACAAATTTCGTTGTTCTTGGTTTCTTTTTTGACGATATCACACTTGTTGTATGCTATGATATAGGGAAGCTTTGCTTCCTCAAAGTAAGAAATAAGCTGTTTGTCAAAGTCGGATAATTCCTTTGTCGCATCCGTAACAAGCACGGCAATATCCGTTTTTGCAAGGATCTGCCTTGCTTTTTTTACACGAAGCTCGCCTAAGTCCCCCTCGTCATCTATACCGGGGGTGTCGATTATAACAACGGGACCGAGAGGCAGAAGCTCCATTGCCTTTGTGACGGGGTCGGTTGTAGTACCCTTGACGTCGGATACCACCGAAAGCGACTGTCCCGTTACTGCGTTGACAAGACTACTCTTGCCCGTATTTCTCATTCCGAAAAAGCCTATATGGACTCTCTCGGCATTAGGTGTATTATTTAAACTCATAATTAAAACCTGAAATCACGTCTGTTGGAATTTTTAATTTCTTCGATATTCTTCTTTGCTATCTCCTTTACCTTGGGAGCGGTGATCTTTTCAAGCTCACGCTCGATAAGGGCATAGCCTACCTTCTTGGTATCCTCGCTTGCGTAGTCAACAAGGTATTCGGTCAACGTCATAAGAGCGTTGGGATGACAGCAGTTGATTATCTGTCCGGTCTTACACAGGCTCATAAAGCGGTCGCCTGTTCTGCCCTCGCGGTAGCAGGCTGTACAGAATGAAGGAATATGTCCGTTCTCCATAAGCCAGCGAACCACCTCGTCAAGGGTTCTCTGGTCGGACACGTCAAACTGCTCTGTATCGGTGGGTCTTATCTCCTCGGTATATCCTCCGACAGAGGTACGGCTGCCGCCGCTGACCTGAGAGATTCCGCGGTGCAAGAGCTTTGTTCGTACGGCCTCGGATTCACGGGTGGAGATGATCATACCGGTATAGGGTACGGCAAGTCTGATACAAGCGGTGATCTTTTCAAAAATATCGTCCGAGATGGAATTATCAAATGCATCGGGGTCGATATCGTCCGCGTGCTTGATACGGGGAACGCTGATGGTGTGAGGACCTACTCCGTGAACAGCTTCAAGATGCTCTGCGTGCATAAGAAGTCCTGCGAACTCGTACTTATAAAGCTCAAGTCCGAAAAGTACGCCTAAGCCCACGTCATCTATACCGCCCTCCATAGCTCTGTCCATAGCCTCGGTGTGGTATGCGTAGTTGTGCTTGGGGCCTGTGGGATGGAGCTTTAAGTAGCTTTCCTTGTGATAGGTCTCCTGGAACAGGATATATGTACCGATGCCCGCTTCCTTGAGCTTACGGTAGTTTTCCACGGTGGTTGCCGCGATATTTACGTTGACACGGCGGATAGCACCGTTCTTGTGGTTTACCGAATAGATGGTCTTGATACATTCAAGGATATATTCAATGGGATTATTGACAGGGTCCTCTCCCGATTCGATAGCTAAACGCTTGTGACCCATATCCTGCAGGGCAATGACCTCTGCCTTTACCTCCTCCTGTGTGAGCTTCTTACGGCAGATATGCTTGTTCTGATAGTGATAGGGACAGTAAACACAGCCGTTGACACAGTAGTTGGAGAGATACAGGGGCGCGAACATTACAATACGGTTGCCGTAGAAGGCAAGCTTTATCTCCTCTGCTATTTTGTATATCTCCTCGATCTTTTCGGGGATATCGCAGGCAAGAAGAACGGATGCCTCACGGTGGGTAAGACCTGCGCAGGTAACGCCGTTACCGTTCTTCTTGGGTCTTGCTTTTTCAAGGATAGAGTCGATAAGCTCGATGTTGTTTTTGTTTTCCTCTGCATATGCCAGAGTGTCGAGAATTTCGCCGTCGTTTATAAATTCTTCTGCTTTTAATGATTTAGGGTTATAGATTGCCATGATAATATTTCCTTTACTGATTCTAAGTTATTTAATTGATGAATTGCGGTGTTGCCGCATGAATTGATGCCCAAGGCATCATGAATTTTCGCTTCGCTCAATGAATTGCACTGTCGTGCATTAAGGAAACTTTTTGCCTGAAGGCAAAAACTAATTTAATTATAATTGATTTTCGACCTAAAGGAGAAAATCTTCCTTAATGAAACCGCAAGGTTTCAATTCATGACAACGTAGTTGTCAATTCATACCGATGTCAATTCATGAATCCGAAGGATTCAATTCATTCCTTACGTCGCCTCGTTCGGTTACTATCTCGTAACCGATGGAGGACATAAGTTCTTTTAGTTTATTTAATTCCCTTGCCGACTCGGCTCCCGAGTGGAGCTTGTTGTCGTAGAGGGTATATTTAGATTTTGCATCCTCGGGGCTGAGATTGGGCATAACGACGTTTGCGCCCGAGAGAATTCCCTTCTGTCGCCCTTGAGGGTGGATGGTTCCCAGTGCCGTAGTTGAGGGAAGAAGAATATGGGGGTGGATAAGCCGAACTATCGAGAGAAGATAACAGGTCAGCTCCACCGTTCCGCTTTTTTGATCCTTGAAGGGTGTGTCTCGATGTGGGATAAAGGGTCCTATTCCGCACATATCCGGAGAAAATTCTTCAATGAATTTTAAGTCCTTTGCTATATGATCGTACGTCTGATAGGGCGAGCCTACCATAAATCCACAGCCTACCTGAAATCCAAGGGATTTAAGATCCTTTAAGCATTGCATCCTGTTTTCAAGGGTAAGCTCAGGCGGATGAAGCATTGAATAATGCTCAGGGTCTGCCGTTTCGTGACGGAGCAGATATCTGTCGGCACCTGCTTCTTTTAGAGCCTTGTAGCTTTCATAGCTTCGTTCACCCATTGAGAGAGTGACAGCCGCCTCGGGATATCGGCTTTTTATTTCTTTTACTATATCGCACAAAACCTCGTCTGTGAAATACCCGTCCTCGCCGCCCTGCAGTACAAAGGTCTTATAGCCTATGCGGTTTCCCTCCTCACAGCAGGCGAGAATTTCTTCCTTTGTGAGACGGTAACGCTGACAGCTTTTGTTTGATCTTCGGATACCGCAATACAGACAGTCGTTTTTACAGATATTAGATATCTCTATAAGTCCGCGGACAAAAATTTTATTGCCGTAGACATCATTTGCCCTCTGCCGTGCAAGAGAGGCTAATTTTTCGGCATATTCCTCTGTACGGTTGGCTATGAGAAATTCATATTCGTCTAAATTCAGACTTCTTGTATTATATAATTTTTCTATTAATTTAATCATCTGTTATTACACTTGAGTATGCGGTCTTGACGCTGACCCCGGGGAGCTTGCCTATCTTACCCGAAAGGGCGGATATAGAATCTTGGGGAGCATCAAGGGCTACGCTTATTATACTTATTCCTTTTTCCTTGTAGGGAACACCCATTCTGCCGATTATATATTCTCCGTATTCGGAGAGGATAGAATTAAGGGCGTCGGCAGAGTCCCTTGCCTCTACTATTATGCTCATTACTGCTACTCTTGACATTATTACCTCAAAAAATCTTAATACTTTTTGCTACACCATCGGGCGACGATGTTGAGCTTCAGTTGAAGAATATGCGATTTTACCGTGCAGGGATTATCCCTGCAACAAAAAATCACGTACCTTTGGTACGTGAAAATATAGTTATCCCATATATAAATACTATATAAATCTCCATACCTTTTAACTCAGAATAATCTTTGCTATTAGGAAGCAGCAAGTGCTGCACCCATAAACGCACTGAACTTTACTGTTGCAATTCACACGAAACGGGGAATACACTTACTTTAAGTTATCTTATCACATTGTCATAAATTTGTCAAGCAAAAACTATTGACAAAAAGAAACCTCTATGCTATACTACATTTAACATTTAAGCTAAATGTTAAAGGAGGCAATATGGGAATACAGAATACTCTTAAAGCCTTGTCAGACCCTACCCGCCGCGAGATACTTAATCTTCTAAAAAAGGGCAGGCTGTCAGCAGGAGAGATAGTTGAAAAATTTCCGGTAACCGGAGCAAGCATATCAAGGCATCTGTCGGTATTAAAGGATGCCGACCTTATACGCGACAAGCGTGAGGGAAAATTCATTTATTACGAGCTTAACACCTCCGTGCTTGAGGAGATAATGCTCTGGCTCGGTGATCTGAAAGGAGATAACAATGAAATTCAATAAGGTATTATTAATTGTTTCGTCGATACTTATACTTCTTCCCATACTGGTGGGCGCATTGACCTGGGATATACTTCCCGAGCAGATGGCGACTCATTGGGGTGTATCGGGTGAAGCTGATGATTGGACCTCGAGAGCTTTTGCGGTCTTTGGTCTTCCTATGATACTTCTTGTGATACATTGGGTATGTATCATCATAACAGCAGCCGATCATAAAAGCAGAGAGCAGAATAAAAAAGCCTACAATATGGTGCTTTTTATAATGCCGTTCGCATCTTTGTTTACCAACGGAATAATGTATGCAATGGCATTCGGACTTGAGTTTAATATGTTTTCTCTTGTTTTCGGGCTTCTCGGTATTGTGTTTATGATCATAGGCAACTATATGCCGAAAACTTCACAGAATCACACTCTCGGCATCAAGATAAGCTGGACCCTTGAAAGCGAGGAAAATTGGAACGCTACCCACCGTGTGGCAGGAAAGGTTTGGTTTATCGTAGGTCTGATATCACTTATATGTGTATTCGTTCCTTATAAAATAAGCGTATTCATTATGATCACCGCATTTGTTGCAGCAATAGCAATACCTACGGTTTACTCATATAATTTTCACCGTAAGGAAGTAAAAGAAGGAAAGAAATTTAAGAAGAATAAAAAGCTTAAAAAGTATTATATCATCAGCGGTATTATCGTGTGTGTGATACTGGCGGTACTTATGTTCATAATGTTTACCGGCGAGGTAGAAATAAGCTATGATGAAGACGGCTTTACCGTAGATTCTATGTACACACAACCCTATACCGTAAAGTATTCCGACATCGGCGGAACATATTTCAGCGAAGAATATATAGATGGACACAAGGTTTTTGGCTTTAACTCCGCAAAGCTGATGATGGGTACCTTTGAAAATGACAGGTACGGAAAATATCAGCGCTTTACCTATACGGGTAACAACGGATTTGTGATAATCGAGACTATGGATGAAAAATACGTCGTCCTCGGTGCAAAGAGCTTAGGGGAAACACGAGAGCTTTTTGATGAGATTACAGATAAAATAGCGGGATAACAACAAAACACGGTGCAGAAAATCTGCACCGTGTATTTAACTACATTGAAGGAATCAAAGTCTTATAAAGCTCGTAAAATTCTGTATTGGTAACCAGAACTATATCGTCCTCGTTTGCCTTCATCATTCTTACAAGCATTTCAAAATCATCGTAGCTGTCGTAAGCGTCAAGCTCAAAGCTGTGACCCCATACGTAGAAGAGACAATCTTCCTCGGCCTCCATAGTGATGAAATCGTAAGCAAGATCGAACAGCTTACCGTCGGATATACCGCAGGTGGGCATCCACTTCATAAACTGGGTGGGAAGTGCGTAGTCGTAGGTGGGGGTAGTACCTCTTGCAAAACGGATATCGGTCTTGTCAAGGATGATATCTATGGTAGTGTCGGTGTACTCGGTGTCACCGCCCGGCCAAGCCATACCGACGGGAGCAACACCCGTTATCTCTGCGATATCGTCGGCATTGCCCTGTACCTCTTCTATAAGGTTGATAGGCTTTTCGTCATATATCTTAAGCGAGGGGTGAGTTCTTGTGTGAACGAGCACGTCATAGCCGTCATAGATGCCGGATTCAAGCTCTTCTTTTGTGAATCTCACGTGGGAAACACCGGGAAGTCCTAAGCCCGTGAGATCCCAGCTTGCACCGTAGAGACCTTCGGTGTTGATGTTCCAGCTCATACAATCAACGTCGTATTTCTTGAGAATTTCTATCATACGAAGATCCTGTGTGGTACCGTCGTCAAAGCTGAGGGTGAAATATTTTTTGGGAGTGAGGAAGCGCTGAAGGATGGAAGCGAGCTGCGCTCTCGTTGCGTTGCCGTTGGGGTCAAGGGTGGAGGCGTTCATACCTGTAATAACGCCCTTGCCGTAAGCCCATTTCATAGCATCAACTGCATAGGAATCAAGCTTGTTAAGATCAGCAAATACCGAGATATCGCCCTCTGCGGTGGTATCCTTGCCTGCGTATTTTGCGTATCTGTAGAGGATAGCCGCCATCTGCTCACGGGTAAGCTTGTCATTGGGCGCATACTTGTCGGCAGATTTGCCTGCAACTATGTTGTTGGAATAAGCCCAGGCAACGGCCTTGTCGAAATAGTGGCTTGATTTTACGTCAGAGAAGCTGTGGTCAAAGCCCTCGGGACTGCCCTCAAATCTCCAAAGAACGGATACCAGCATAGCACGGTTGGTGGCAATATTGGGGCCGAAGGTGGTCTCGGTCATGCCCGACATCATGCCCTTGGCATAAGCATATTCAACTGCGGAATAGTACCAGTGGCTGTCCTTAACATCGGTGTAAGGGAGAGTGATCTCGTCGGGAGTTTTGTTTATGGTAAAGCTGTCTACAACGCTCATATCCGAGGTGCGGTAGACCGTCATTTCAAAGCTGTCCGAGTCGACGTTTACCTTGGTAACGTTGGGGATGTTCTCCTGTACGGTCACTGCGGCAAAGTCGGGAGTGGGAGGCTCGATGGGGTCGTACTTACAGCCCGAGCCTGTGTTGTTGGTAATATAAAGTGTTCCGTCAGGATCTGTGATAGAGGAATAGTTCTCACCGTAGAGGGATTCGTCCTTTACAGCCTCGTCATTCTTCATAATATAGGAACGGGTATAGAGATGCTCGTGACC
Organism: Clostridia bacterium; assembly: GCA_017416185.1. GTDB lineage: Bacteria > Bacillota > Clostridia > Oscillospirales > CAG-272 > RGIG7300. The sequence goes on along the minus strand of JAFQDF010000026.1, from coordinate 120,078 downwards.
GGAGAATGCTGCGTCTATATCAAGCTCGTCGCAGATTGCGATCATCGCCTCACCTCGGGTGCTTGTGTTGCTGTTCTTAAGTTCACCGGTTGTATAAACGGTGTGGTGGAACACAAGGAATCTCCAATCCGCATCCATATTCAGCGCCACAGCCTGCTTTGCAAAGGCAAGATGCTCGTCATTCTTTGTGGAGTTGGTGTTGAGCATAATGAAAAGTGCGTTGTTATATCTGAACCAGCTGTCGCCGCCTGCTGCGGTAACACCGTGCTCGTCGGAAACGTTGGGAGAGTTAAAATGCAGAGAATGAAGCGGAGCGTTTGTATCGTGATTACCGATTGTAGGAGCAACGGGGAAGGATGAAAGCTCCTCGTGCTCTATAAAGCCTTCAAACTGGCTCTCGTTGTCGGCATCCTTTACCTGATCGCCTGTGGTGAGGATGAAGTCTGTACCCGCAAAGGCTTCGTTGTTTTCGATGATATCAAGGGTCTCCTGCCAACCCTCAACGTCGTGGGCTATACCGCCCGCGCCTATCTGAACGTCGCTTACCATAGCAAAGCCGAATTCATCTGAGTCGCCTGTGGTAAAATATCTCAGATTTTCGGCGTAGCTTGAATTTACGAGAAAATATGCATACTCCGTTGAAGGCTCGAGATCTGTAAGGGTTGCCTTGTAGCTGTAGTAGCCCTCGCCCTCGTCTGCTATCTCGCAGACGGCAGGTGCCTTTGCAGCCTTATCAAGAGGCATAGTGCCGTCAACTATGTCGGCAGCCTTTGAGTAGAGGACGTAGCCCTCACCCTCAACTTCTGCATACCAGGTGATACCCATCTCGGTCTCATCGGTGCCGGGGGTCAGGGCAATATATCCCTGCCAAACGCCGTCTGCATATATCGGTAATGCCGAGACAAGCATTACGCAAACTATAAAAATGGAAATAATGCGCTTTTTCATAAAATATCTCCTTATGTTTGATAAATTTATTTTAACAGATTTTATCGGTATAGTCAATAAACCTCAAAACAATTGCCAAAAATTCTGCAATGCTTTTTTTAGAGCAAAATGTTATAATATCCTCGGAGGTAGAGAGTTATGAAAGAAAGATATATACTTAATCCTTTAAGCAAAAAGATTCTTCACATAGGTATGTCCGTATGCATTGCGGCGTATTTTTTCGTAATGCTTGACATATACCAAACTATCAATAACGGTGTTATTATTCACAGCAACGTATATACTATGATAGAGCACGTCAGTATGACGGTATTGCTTGTGGTGGCGGTATCGCTAATCCTCGATATACACATAAAACACAAAAAGTAATATACTATAAATGGTGGAAAAAATTGTCGTACATTTAATACTCTCAATCTTTTCCGCTGATGATTAAAACACTTCCGTACGTGGAAAAATTATAACAGTAAAAAAACAAAACGGAGTGTGAAAAAAGTGAATGTTAAACGAGGAGACATCTATTATGCGGACTTAAGTCCCGTGGTGGGAAGCGAGCAAGGGGGACTTCGACCCGTACTTATCGTTCAGAACGACGTAGGCAACCGTCACAGTCCTACCGTTATTGCAGCGGCTATCACCAGCCGTATGACAAAGAGCCGTCTGCCCACTCATATAGACGTAAGATGCTCTGTAGGAGGAACTGACGCGGGTCTTGCCTGTGATTCGGTGATACTTTTGGAACAGATACGTACCATAGACAAAACACGTCTGAAGGAAAAGATGGGTCATCTTGACGAGTCTACCATGTCGAGGGTCAACCGTGCGATAAGCGTCAGCTTCGGTCTGGGAACACAGACAACGATAGATACACCGCCCGCGGTGATGGCATGAGCAGTGTCCTTCGGGACACTGCTCATTTAAATGTAAAATGCAAAATGCATAATGCAAAATGGAGGAGATTTTTGTTGTTTGACACAACAAAAATTCCGATCATATCATAACTAATAAATAAACTGAATGGAGCTTTTAGACACAAGGATAAAAACAACCTTAATTTTGCATTCTTTTGTAAAAACCATTGCATTTCCTTAAAAATATGTTACAATATATTTATCACATATTTAGGAGACAAAAATGAACAAAGATACTAAAAAAATTCAGGAATTGCTTGACAAAAGAGGAGACGTTTATATTCCAGACGGCGAATATATTATAGATCAGCCTCTGATCATACATAACGATACTCATTTAAAGGTAGCAAAGAACGCGGTGCTGCGTCTTGCCGATAATGCAAACTGTGAGATCATAATGAACGATGAGATCGATGCAGGGGGTTATAACGAAAACATCACCGTTGAGGGCGGAACCTGGGACGGAAATAATCTTAATCAGCAGAGATACGATCTCAAGGGAGAATGGCCGGACGGCTTTTACCGTGACAGATATTTCGGTGTATTTATGCGCTTTATCGGTGTACGTAACCTCCGTGTATGCAATCTCACCGTCAAGGATCCCAACGCTTACTGTATTCAGATTGCCAGAGTGCATCATTTTACTGTAGAGAATATTTATATCGATGAAAATATGGCATTTGGCTGGACTGACGGAATACATATAAACGGGCCTGCAAAGGACGGTGTGATCCGTAACATCCACGGTGCCACCAATGACGATATGGTCGCTCTCAACACCGATGACTGCTACGAGACCGAGATCTCCTGCGGCAACATCGAGGACGTTCTGGTTGACGGTCTTTATGCAGAGGGAGGCTATACCGGTGTACGTCTGCTCTCCTGCGGACATACCCTCCACAATATTCAGATAAGAAACATTTTCGGTGACTACCGTTATTATACCGTTGCATTTACCCACCACAACGTTCATCCCGGCGGATACAACCTGCTTGACAACATCACCATAGACGGTGTGTTTACAAAGAAGACCAATCCCAAGGATGATTATCCCATCATCTATTTTGCCAAAGGAACTCACACTACACGTGCAACCCTTCGCAACATCCACCGTGTTGAGGATCATTCCACCCTTGCAAGTAACGTAAAGATCGAGGCAGGTGCCACTATAGACCGTCTTGTTATCGACGATATGACCCTTCGCTACAACGAGGGCTCGGGTCCGGATATGATAGTCAATGACGGAGAGGTCAAGGAATTTAAGTTAAGATAAATCAAAGCGTGCCGATAAGTCTGTCGGCACGTTTTTGTCTGTATTGACATTTTTGTATCCGATTGGTAAAATATCGTTAGAATAATTTTTGTGGAGAAAGCATGAAGGATTTTCAAAAAAACACTGCAGGAATGTTCGCTTGGTGTATCACACACTTTGCTATTGATTTTACCTGTATTGCATTGTTAAGCTCAAGATTTGCTGATAGCAGTGCGTATTCTGTAATTTTATATGCCGTTTTATATAACGGCTTCGCCTTTGCGTTTCAGTTTCCCATCGGTATGCTTGCCGATCTTTTCGGAATCCACGGCAGGCTGAGTGCCGTAGGGTGTTTTGCCGTATCGTTAGGTGTGTTTATTACCTCGCCTATCCTTATGTGTACGGTTATCGGATTCGGCAACGCTATGTTCCACGTGGGAGCTGCGGGACAGATACTGAACATAAATAAAGACAAGGCAGCCAATATCGGTTTTTTTGTAGCTCCGGGTGCAATAGGTGTGTTTTTGGGCTCAAGATTCAGCCGTATTGATATGTTGATATGGGCAGCCTCGGTCGCTCTCGTGTTTTTGGGGCTTCTTTGTGTTTTCCATCAAAGGAAAAATCAAAGCTTACCTGTATCGGTTACGGCAAAAAGAATTTTCTGTATGATATTTCTTTTTCTGACTGTGGTGCTGCGCGCGTATGTGGGTAATATGCTTAAATATCCGTTTATGAAGCCAATCGGACCGGCATTTATATTTGTTCTGTGCGTTTTTATGGGAAAATTTATCGGAGGGCTATGTGCTGACAGGTTCGGGATATTCAGATTCAACTGTATAGTTCAGCCTATCTGTGTTGTTCTGCTGACGCTTTCCGTTATTTTTCCCGTGACGGCGTTTGCTGCAATACTTTTGTTCAATACTACAATGGCGGTATGTGCTTATACTGTGTACAGATGCTTTGCCTGTTATCCGGGTGCAACCTTCGGTCTTACCACTTTTGCGCTTTACATAGGAACTCTTCCCGAGATACTTAATATCGGTGTTATTGATGCCACTGCTGTATCGGTATCCATACTGGGTATACTGTCAACAGCTTTTCTTCTTGCGGGGATAAAGTGCGGGGAGGAAGCATTATGATAACTCTTTCCCAGCTGCTTGCTTCGACCGGGAAAAGCCTTATGTTTACTCTGTCGGCAGAGCTTATACTTGCGCTTTTGCTTAAGGCTGACAAAAAGACGGTTGCTATATGTACTCTGGTCAATATCGTTACCAACCCTCTTGTAACACTTACCTTCAACTGGACTTATATATTGACACATAAACCGCCGGTGTGGTATATTATAATTACAGTCGAGGTGCTTGCGGTGTTGACTGAAGCCTTTGTCTACGGCAAGACGGTTAAGGATAATATCAGGCATCCTTTTCTGTTCAGTTTAATTCTTAACTTAGGTTCATATTTGGGAGGTTTGGCTCTATGAAAAAAATAATTACCGTACTTATAACCATGCTGATTCTCTTTTCCTGCACATTGCTTCCGATTTGTGCAGATGCCTGGATCCCGCCGGATGATACAGTAAACGAAAATTTGCTCACATTGTCCGATAGTGCGCGCAAAGCTGTGAACATCTTTTTGAGTAATTATATCGAAACCGGTATAATTTCCTTTGACAGTTCTTCAGGTAACGACGTTGTTGTAAGTTCAATGCTTAAGCACTTTGAGCTGAACGCAGATGCTTATAAGGGTTCTGTGAATTCCGGCGTCTCCCCCTACGGCAAATATATGATGATAAAGGGAACGCAGTTTGAAAACAGGACAAAGGTGATCTTCGGAAGAAATATTTCTGCCTCTTCACTGGAGGGCTACAATAACGGGTGGATATATGCAACGGCAGAGAACTATAATACGCCCGTTCGCTGCTTTGCCTCTGTAAAGCAAATTGACTATAATGAAAACGGCGAGTATGTAGCGAGCTTTGCGATCTTTGCCTCATCCTCAAGCATTGAAAATCTGTACGGAGTGTCATATTACAAGCTTGATAAATCCGGGTTGACCCTGCTCGGTGAGGGATACTGCCATTTTATTTATTTAAATTCTACCGCAACAAAGTTCGCGGCCTCTGATTTTACCCTTATGTCGATCGACTGTGACAGATATACCGTTCCTCATGACACTCCATGTACTCCCTGTGATCCGGACGGCTCGCCCTTGGGAGTGGAGCCCGGTGTCGAGACCGCGCCTGTGATCACTGAGACTGTTCCCGTAGAGAGTGAAACGGTCCCCGAAACTACCACCGTGGCTGTTACCGAAACCACCCCGGAAACCACCCCTGAGGTCACACCCGAAACCACAAAGCCCGAAACTTCCGAAACTACCGAAAATGCTCGGAGACCCCGGCCTGAACCGAATGATTCTGCGGATGATTCGATCTGGCTTCCCATTATAGCTACCGGTATAATAGTACTGTCGGTTCTCGCAGTCGCGGTAATAATAGTATCAATTATCAAGCTGAAAAAGAAATAAAGCACTTGCATGGCAAGTGCTTTTTTATTTGATTTAACATTTGGGAGATTTGCTGTGGGTGTTATATATCAGACTCAAAATTGACCTTTCGTCTGTAGTCTGAGGTGTTACAAATATGTTGTCAGCCATTATCATTGCGGTTATCAAATGACTGAAATAACCTACCGTGTCAAAATAAAAATCGGCTATTATGCAAATATCGGTCTCTGTAACGTCAAGATCTATTTCAAAATCTTCAGAAAATTCTCTTACAAGCTGAATAAATCTATGCTTTGATTTATTTCTGCCCTCGATGGGTTTGTACCCCCCTTTGTTTATCGGGTCGTTGATACGGTCCAAGCAGCTTTTGATTTTCTCTTCTGTTTTTTCAGTTACCGCACCGTCAAGTAATTCGTCTACAGCTTGAAAATCTATCTTGGGGTATCTTAACGAGATTAATAGTTTTTCGGTCATAATCACCCTCCTATGTGCAACTAATTACACAATACTTCTTACATCTTATATTTCTATTATAACTTTTATATACTATACTTGTCAATCTTTTTTGCGAGGAAGATATATGAGTTACGGAAATATAAGAATCAAATTAAACGAGCTTATCAAGCAGAAAGGTATCAGTAAAAACAGATTAAGCCACAAAGCTGAAATGCAAAGAACTCAGTTAAACAATTATTGTAATAATAAAATCACAAGGTTGGATACAGATGTTCTTGCAAGACTATGTTCTGCACTTGATTGTAAGATTGAGGATCTTTTGGAGTTTGTTCCGGGAGATAAAGATGAATAGAATCTATCTGAGACTTCGTGATTTAAGAAATGATAAAGATATGACACAGACCGAGATTGCAATGGTGTTAGGAATGTCTCAAACAGGGTATTCAAAATATGAAACAGGCGAGAATGATATACCTACCGATGTGTTAATAAAACTTGCAGATTTTTATGAAACGTCAACAGATTATATTTTGGGACGAACAAACAGAAAAGAATTCAAAAGATAAGACCGTACAATGATAGTGCGGTCTTTTAATTATATATCGCTCCCGCGAGGGAATATCGCAAATCCCGTAAGGGGTTTATATCGCGAAAGGTGTCCTTTGGACACCTTTCATTTATATCTTCATTGTCAAAGAAATTCTTCCCTTTTTCTTATCGACCGCCAGCACCTTGACCTGTACGTTGTCACCGACCGAGAGTACCTGGCTGGGGTGCTTGATGAACTTGTTTGATATCTCGGATATATGCACGAGACCGTCCTGATGAACACCGATATCAACGAATGCGCCGAAGTCTATGACGTTACGCACCACTCCCGACATAAGCATACCTGCTTCAAGATCCTCAAGGCTTAATACATCCTCGCGGAGCTGGGGCTGAGGAAGGCTGTCACGCACGTCTCTGCCCGGCTTTTCAAGCTCGCCCACGATATCCATAAGGGTAGGCTCACCGCATTCAAGCTCGGCTGCTACCTTGGCGATACCCTGACCTCTTACCTCCTCGCCTAAGTTGCCGAGACGGCTTGCCTTGACGTCCTCCTTGGTGTAGCCGAATTTCTCAATAAGCTTCTTTGCGATATCGTAGGATTCGGGGTGAACACCGGTGTTGTCAAGGATCTCGCTTGAACCCGAAACACGCAGGAAGCCCGCGCACTGCTGATAAGCCTTGGCGCCTATCTTGGGAACCTTAAGTATCTGGGACCGCTTGGTGAACTCGCCGTTCTCCTCACGGTATTTAACTATATTCTTTGCGGTTGTGGTGTTGATACCTGCAATGTAAGAAAGAAGTGAATATGATGCGGTGTTTACGTCAACTCCCACAGAGTTTACACAGTCCTCAACCACACCGCCCAGAGCTTCGTCGAGTCTGGCCGGCTTCATATCGTGCTGATACTGACCTACACCGATAGCCTTGGGGTCTATCTTTACAAGCTCGGCAAGAGGATTCTGCAATCTTCTTGCAATAGAAACTGCACTGCGCTGCGTTACGTCAAAGTCGGGGAATTCCTCCGCTCCCTGCTTGGATGCGGAATAAACCGATGCTCCCGCCTCGCTTACCATGGCATACTGTACCTTGCCGGGAAGCTCTCGAAGCAGTCCTGCTATGAATATTTCACTTTCCTTTGAGGCGGTACCGTTACCGATGGCGATGATCTCAACACCGTGAGCCTCTACAAGACGTTTTACAATCCGCTTGGATTCTTCGATTCTTTCCTGAGGCTTTGTGGGGTAGATAACTGCGGTATCAAGGACCTTGCCCGTCTTGTCAACTACCGCAAGCTTACAGCCCGTACGGTAACCGGGGTCAAAGCCGAGGGCAGTTTTTCCCTTTACGGGAGGCTGCATAAGAAGATTTTTAAGGTTTTCCGAGAAGAGCTTTATCGCACCCTCGCTTGCAGTATCAAACAGATCGCTTCTTATCTCACGTTCAATAGAGGGAGCGATAAGTCTTTCATAGCTGTCTATAGTCGCCTTTGCCATATAGGTGGTGGACTCGCGGTCCATAAAGATGCCTATCTCCTTGAAAAGATAGTTGAGAACTGCATCCTTTGCTATCTCTACCTTGACCTTTAAGATGTCCTCCTTTTCACCGCGGTTGATGGCAAGTACACGGTGACCGGGTATCTTCTTAATAGGCTCGGTGTGGTCGTAGTACATATCGTATACCGTACTTTCCTCGGTGGAGGCTGCGGTGATGATATGACCGAAATTGAATGTGATTCCACGGATCTCCTTACGGTATTCCGCGTTGTCGGATATATCCTCGGCAATTATATCCATAGCACCCTGTAATGCCTCGGTATAGTCTGCCACACCCTTTTCTTCATCTACAAAGGTTGCGGCGGTGTCGATTATAGGCTCGTCGTAATGCTCACGCTGTTCAAAAATAAGCTGTGCTAAAGGCTCAAGACCCCGCTCCCGTGCAACGCTTGCTCTGGTCTTACGCTTCTGCTTGAAGGGACGGTAGATGTCCTCGATCTCAGTGAGGGTTACAGCTGCATCAAGGGCAGCACTGATCTCATCTGTCAGCTTGCCCTGCTCGGCAATGGTCTCTCTTACCTTTTCACGGCGTTCTTCAAGAGAACGAAGGTAGTTTAAGCGGTCGTAGAGGTCACGAAGTACGGTATCGTCAAGAGAGCCTGTAACCTCTTTACGGTATCTGGCGATAAAGGGGATGGTATTTCCCTCGTCGATGAGGGCGACCGTCGCCTCAAGGCGCTTCATAGGTATTGATAATTCGGTTGATAATGTTTGTAAGATGTCCATTTATTTATCCTTTCGGTTTGATTCTTGATCACTTGACATATTGAAACAAATATGTTAATATAGGTATAGCAAGAGGGGACAGCTTAAGTTGTTCCCGCAAAAGCAGTTTATCTAAGATAAGCCGTCTATCTTTCGCGGAGATAGGCGGCTATTTCTTTATGTAAATAATTATTACCATAACTAAAAGTGTAAATGATAAAACATATTCCATAACAACACCTCCTTTCATAGAGGTGTCGGAAACAACCGCCGCCGTCTCTCTTGCTATGGGTAAAATTATAGCATACCGATTTTAATTTGTCAATTTTAATGAACTTCAAATCTCGATTTACTAAATCACGATTAGATATCAAAATGAAGATGAATTGATACATTTTGGACAATTCATCTCACTCTATTGTCTGTTTACAACTATATTGCTTTATGATAAACTCTATTTGAGGTGATCGTATGTTAAATGAAAAATTAAGAGAACTGAGACTATCTAACAATATGACACAGGAACAAGCAGCACAACGGCTTGGTGTTTCATCCCAAACTATCTCAAAATGGGAAAGAGGAATTTTGTCTCCTGATATTTCTTTATTGCCAAAAATAGCAGAACTTTATGACTGCACCATCGACAGTCTCTTTGGAATGAAAAGCATACTTACCATGAAGCTTCACAGAGAGATGGGAAAAAAGCTGAAAGAATTTGCGGATAGGCCTGACTGGGAAAATGAGTATCACTTTTGGTTAGAACAGATCGAACGGTTCCCCGATATGTATTCTTACTATATCGTACTGATGGCACGGGTGTTGGACAACGAAGCCTTCGAGGATGATGTCGTTTCCCAACTGCTTCTTTTGACAGATTATGCCGAAGCACATTGTAACGACCCTGATACTCTTAACCCCATATATTTTAACATGGTTGAAATTCTCGGCAGATCCGGTGACAAACGTTGCACTGATAAATTAAATGAATACTATAAAAAACTGCCTCGAATGTCTAACGGCAGAGAACGATTATCCAAATACGTACTTTCGGGAGAAGATCTACGAAACCGTGAACTGTCAACCATTATGTTTTCATTAGGACAACTGACAGATTCGACGTTAAATCTTATAACCGCGGAAATGCCGCCCCAAGAAAAAATTTATTACTACAAAAAAGCCACCGATATTATCGAAGTGGTAACAGAGGGCAAATATGCAGGACATTATGAAATTCCTTTGCTTGGAAGCTACTATCAGATAGCGTTGCTTTTAAAACAGGAAAGGGAAGATAAAGAAGCGAAAAAATACATTGATAAGATCTTCGGTATTATAGATAGACATCTGCACAGAGGCGAGGGGATGGATACGTCCAAGCTTTTGATCTGGGTAAAAGGCTATGAGTATGAGACAGCAAGGATCGACGGGTTATTTACAGAAGCCAAAAACACCCTTGAGCTTATAGAAAAGGAAAATTTGTTTGCCGAATTCAAAGAAAAAGCAATTGATCTGAAAAACAAATATATACAGTATCTGAAATGTTGGTACGGTATATAATATATATTTTTATGGCAGTTGTAATTACTGCTTCTGTATATCAGATCCTTTCGGGATATTTCGGTGCGGGGAGAACAGGGAATTATTTGAAGATCAGAAGCTCAAAAGACAGGAGAGCGGGCTACAGGATACTGCCGATTTATAAAATCATTCTTCGCCGTATGGGGATATTGTATTCGATAATGCTTGTGTTACATATAATTTTCCCTCTGTTCTACGCTCTTGTTTTTTCGGTACTGATATTGTTGTCGGATGACGTACAGTGGTGGTCAAAGGACGAAAGAGGACTTAAAAGATCGGTGCTTTTAATGTGGCAGGAAGCAAGCTACAGCACACGGATATTTTTGTTGATCCTTTTACTTGCCGTTACGGCTCTTGTTGTTATAAATCTTTTTGTTTTTCCGCTGATTTTTGAGCTTGTTACCGGCATATTCGGAGATATAATATGACAGATATAATTTTTGCTTATAATAATTCACCCGAAAACGAAACAGCGCTTATCTGCCGCAAGCTTTGCTTGGATAAGCTCTTATGCGAGGATATTGCCTGTTATTTTACGGACGATACAGAGGTGATATCGGGTAGACAGATGGTATATAAAAATATCAGCGAGGAAAAAGGTCTGCGTGAAACGCTTGAAAGGATATCCTCAAATCTTACCGACCTATTTTATTCTTTTGAACAAGCAAGCATCGGTGTTTCGAGCAACTCAAACGAAACGGCGCTGAACTCGGTATGCGCTGTGAATTCTTATATATCATTTATTGAAAACAGTTTTGAGGAATTAAGGTATTATAAATTTGACGCAGAGGGTCTGAAAAGCTTTTTTGAATTTATAAAAAACGAAAAGGAAAGCGAGTACTTTAAGCTCCTGAAGAAAAACGCAGAGCAGACCAAGGTCAATATAAGGAATATAAAAAGTGTTACCGTGGGGATAAATCTCGACGTAAATCTTAAGACCATAGAGATGGGATTGGTGTCGATAAATACAACTCCCTACCGTTCGGGAAGGTTTATCGACAAGTTACTTTCGGCATCCTTTAACGAGCCCTCGGAGTTTGAATGTCTGTGTCCTCTGTCGGATATGGGAAAGGCATTAAAGCTTGACGAGGTGTCGGCGGTAAATTTCAGACTGAACAGAGCCCTCGATAAGCTGCTTTCTAAAAATTTCAAGACTATCGCCAAAAGCACGATGGAATATCTGTCTTCGGTGTGCAGAGAGCTTTCCGAGTTCAAAAAAGGGCTGAGCTTTTATCTTTGCGCCCTAAAGTTTTTCGATAATGCGCAAAAAATGGGACTGCCTGTCTGTATGCCCGAGATATCAAAGGAATATCGTCTGACTGACATCTATAACTATAGGATAGCCTGCTCTAAAACTATAGCGGAAACGGTCCCAAACTCTTTGACTTTTGATGAAAACGGCAGGATATACCTGCTTACGGGTGCTAACAGCGGGGGCAAAAGCGTATTTCTTGAATCGGTGGCTGTAGCACAGCTTATGTTCCAGCTTGGTTTGCCCGTGCTTGCAAGGGAAGCAAAAATGTATGCATTTGATAATATCCATTTGTATCTTGCTTCCGAAAGCTTTGAGGCAAATAACCTTTACGGCAGATTTGAAAATGAAGCCAAGTGGTTTTCGGAAAGGATAAATCAATTCGGGGAAAGAGAGCTGTTTATAATGGACGAGCTTTTTTCGGGTACAGGTGCTATTGAAGCCGCCGAAATCGCCTTTTCCGCTTTGTCTATGATAAAATCCAAGGGTGGGAACGCTCTGTTTTCCACACATCTTCACGGTCTGGCAAAAAGTATAGCGGAGATGAAAGAGAAGGACGTTTTTGACAATCTGAGTATTGATACACAGCATCCTTATTCTATCATTCGAGGAATACCCCGAAGCTATGAAAGTAAAGCCCGTGCCATAGCCGAAAAATACGGGATAATATAACAAAGGCTTTTGCCCGTGGGCAAAAGCCTTACTTATTTTGTGACCGTAATGTTTTGATCTCATCAGCTGTTAGCATACGCCATTCTCCCCGTTCAAGTGACGGGTCAAGCGGTATATCCGCAAATCTTATTCTTTCAAGGTAGACCACCTTGTTTCCTACGGCACCGAGCATCTGCTTTATCTGGTGGTACTTGCCCTCGGTGAGGGTTATTTCCGCTTCATATTCCGAGAGGACCTTGACCTTACAGGGCTTGGTGAGATATCCGCCCTCGATGTGTATGCCCGCCTCCAGCTCGTCGGTGCGCTCGATAGGCTTTTCACAGCGGAATCGGTATACCTTCTCTGCGTGATGCTTGGGGGAGAGAAGATTATGAGCTAATTTTCCGTCGTCGGTGAGGATCATAAGCCCCACGGTGTATTTGTCAAGTCTGCCCACGGGGAAGAGGTCGAATTTTTGTAGCTCCTCACTCAGAAGCTGAGTCACGTAGGGAGCGGACTTATCGTCTGTTGCCGACACGTACCCCTCGGGCTTGTTGAGCATAATATATCGAAACTCGCTGTATTCTATGACTCTGCCTCTTACGGCAATGCTGTCGGTAGTCTCCACCGACATATTGGTCTTTGTTGCAACCGCTCCGTTGACCGTGACCTCTCCCCGCTTGACAGCCTTTGACGCTTCGCTTCTGGTAAGGGTCTTTGTCTCGGATAAGAATTTATCTAATCGCATAATAGTCCTTTCGGAAGTGCAAAGTGCACAGTGCACAGTGCAAAGTTTAGGCGGCTTTTCGCTAAGAGCGAAAAGCTCCATTTATTTTAACATAAAAAATTGAAATTGTAAAGCGGATAAAGTATTGACTTTATCTCTCTTTTATGAGATAATTAACAATAGAACTTAATTATTTCGGAGGAAATATAAAATGGATAAAATAAGAGTAACGGTATGGCACGAGTTCCGTCACGAGAGACACGACGGCAGTGCAAAGGATACATACCCCAACGGTATTCACGCCGTGATCAAGGAATTCCTTGACAAGAATGACGATATGGACGTTCGTATAGTTTGTCTTGACGATCCCGATCAGGGTCTTCCCGATGAGCTTCTCAATAACACCGACGTTCTTCTCTGGTGGGGCCACGGCTTCCATTGGGAGGTTAAGGACGAGCTGGTTGACAAGATCGTTGACCGTGTTTATACAGGCGGTATGGGCTTTATCGGTCTTCACTCCGCTCATCATTCCAAGCCCTTCCGTAAGCTGCTTGGCTGTACAGGTAACCTCGAGTGGGGCGATAGCATCAGAGAGGTAGTTTGGAATCTCTGTCCCACACATCCTATCGCTGAGGGTATTCCGAAGGCATTTGAGCTTGAGTGCGACGAGCTTTATTCCGAGCCTTTCTTCATTCCCAAGCCCGATGATCTCATCTTTGGCGGTTGGTTTGAGCACGGTAACATCTTCCGTTCCGGTTGTACCTGGACCCGCGGCCTCGGTAAGATATTCTACTTCCAGCCCGGTCACGAGGATTGCCGTTCCTTCTACAATCCCTACGTTCAGAAGATCATCACCAATGCTGTTCGTTGGGCTAAGCCTGCCGACGTTAAGGTTATCAACAAGTGTCCTTATTCCGGCGAGGGCTTCCTTAAGATGGCGGAGCCCAAATACTTCGATTAAGTTCCTTAATCGAAGTAATGCAGAATGCAGAATGCAAAATGCAGAATGAAGGTAAGATTTCCGCACTTTAGTGCAGAAATCAATTAATTGTATTTATAAAAGGCAGTTTTCAAACTGCCTTTTATTAAAATAAGGAGCAATATATACGATATGAAATTTTTTACAGATTACCACAAGTCTCTTGACGTGCTTGAGATGAATCCCGTAAAGTCGAGAGCTTATTACATACCCTATCATACCGAGGAAACCGCGATCAAGGGTGAGCGTACCGAATCCGAGTATTACCGCGATATGTGCGGAGAATGGGATTTTAAATACTTTTCATCTATTCAGAATATTTATGATTTCAGAGGTAAAAAGTTTACTACCGAGGGCTTTGATAAGATAGACGTACCCCGTTGCTGGCAGACCTATACCGAGAGAGATTACGATAAGCCTCAGTATACCAACTTCAACTATCCCTTCCCTGTAGATCCCCCTCACGTTCCCGACGATATCCCCTGCGGACTTTACGTGCGTGACTTTGAATTCACCCGTGAGGAGATACTTGAAAAGGATCTCTACATCAACTTTGAGGGTGTGGATTCCTGCTTCTATATGTGGATAAACGACGATATTGCCCTCTATTCTCAGGCGGCTCACACCACAACAGAGATGCGTATTAACGACTATCTGCTCCCGGGCAAGAATACCTTTAAGGTGCTTGTTCTCAAGTGGGGTGCCTGCAGTTATCTTGAGGATCAGGACAAATGGCGTATGTCGGGTATCTTCCGTGACGTTTACGTGCTTGTACGTGACAGAAAGCATATCGTTGACTACTCTGTCAAGGCTGAGCCTGATAACAAGTTCAAGAACGGTAAAATAGATGTTACCCTCGAAACGACAGAGCCCTGCGAGGTTGAATATTTCCTCTATGATATGGCGGGAAATACCGTTGCAGAGGGAAAGACGGCTGACAATATCTCTATTAATATCAAAAACGCAAACCTCTGGTCAAGTGAGGACCCTTATCTCTATACACTTATCCTCAAATGCGGTGAGGAATATATCAAGCAGAATATAGGTGTACGCCGTGTAGAGATCAAAAAGGGAATAATGCTTGTCAACGGCAAGCCCATTAAGCTTATGGGTGTGAACCGACACGACAGCCATCCAGAGCTTGGCTATACCACTCCCCCCGAGCATATGCTGTGTGACCTCTATATAATGAAGGCTCACAATATGAATACCGTCCGTTGCAGTCACTACCCCTCCGATCCCCGTTTCTACGATATGTGTGATGAGGTTGGTATGTACGTGGTAGACGAGGCGGATATCGAGACCCACGGCTTTGACTCTGTGGGCAACCGTTCTCTCATTTCCGACGATCCCGCCTGGGAGGGTATGTATATGATGCGGCTTGTCAAGATGTATCAGCGTGACAAGAATCACCCCTCCGTTATTATGTGGTCGCTGGGTAACGAAAGCGGCTTCGGCTGTAACCACAAGGCTATGTCCAAATATCTGCGTGAGCAGGACAGCACCCGTCTTATTCACTACGAGGGTGCAAACACACCTCAGAACGAGGGCAGACAGGACGATTGTGTGGATATGGAGAGCCATATGTACACTCCTACCCCCGATCTTAAAAAGTATCTTGCAAACAAGAAATATAAGCAGCCCTTATTCCTTTGCGAATACTGTCACGCTATGGGCAACGGCCCCGGCGACCTTAAGGAATATTGGGATATGATAGATGAAGAACCCCGCTTTATGGGCGGCTGTATCTGGGAATATACAGATCACAGCGTTCTTCATAAGGGTCATTTTACCTACGGCGGTGATTTCGGTGACTTCCCCAACGACGGTAACTTCTGTGTTGACGGTCTGGTTTATCCCGACAGAAGAGTCAGCACGGGTATGCTTGAAGCAAAAGAGGTCTACGCTCCCGTTAAGGTAACAAAGAATGAGGACGGCACGGTTAAAATATTCAACCGCAGATACTTCACAAACGTTGACGACCTTACAATGAAATATACCGTTACCGTTAACGGCAAGAAGGTATACAGCGGCAAGCGGCAGCTCGACATTCCCGCAAGAAACTTCGCAACCTACAAGTTCAATATACCCGAGGGCGAGTTCGTTTATCTTGATCTCTGCTTTGTTTCTAACGTAGACGAGGCGTGGGCAGAGACGGGCTATGAGGTATGCCACTCACAGGTTGAATACGCCCGTAATTCCTTTGATATTGAGCATAAGGGCGAAGGTCTTGTAACAAGCCTTGACGGTGACTCTATGGTAGTTACCTCAGGTGACGTTAATTTTGTATTCAACAAGAACAAGGGCGTACTTGAAAATATAATAAAGAACGGAAAGGCTCTGCTTTCCGAGGCAGTTGAGCTCAATATCTGGAGAGCGCCTATTGACAACGACAGAGTTGTAAAGCATTCCTGGTGGCAGAGGGGTCTTCCTTACTGTGAAATGAAGTGCTACTCCTCCGAGATAGTGGAGGCAACCGAGGAAAAGACTGTATTTAAGTCATATGTATCCCTCGGCGCACCCATCGTCGCTCCCGTTCTTAAAGCAGAAATGACATATACCGTATATGCAGATGCTTCTGTTGAGGTAGCTGTTAAAGCGGATGTGGCAGAGGATGTTCCTTCTCTTCCTCGCTTCGGTCTTAAGCTTACCACAGTTCCCGGATTTGAGAAGATGAGTTACTTTGGCTACGGCCCCGTAGAGAGCTATTCTGATAAGCATCTGACGGCTTCTATGGGCTACTACAATACCACAGTAAACAAGAACTTTGAGCATTATATCCGTCCTCAGGAGAACGGCAGTCACTACGGCACCGTTTATGCAACCCTTGCTTCAAAGGACGATACTCTTACCTTTATAGCCCCCGAGAGAATGAGCTTCTCAGCTAAGCACTTTACCGATTGGCAGCTCACCGATACCACTCACGATCATCTCTTAAAGCCTATGAAGGAAACTGTTGTAGGTCTTGATTACAAGATGTCGGGCATCGGCTCTCATTCCTGCGGTCCCGTGCTTGCAAAGGAGTATCAGGTAGACGAAAAGCATATTGAGTTTAAGGTTACAATTAAGGCATAAAATAAAATGGTTCACTTAGTGAACCATTTTATTTTCAGCATATCAAAATTACGTTGTGGCGTGTGATAAACAAATGGTTTTACTGAATATCAGAGCGCAGTTTGTGTGGGGCATCATGCCCCTTTCTTAATTTTTGACAGTATTGAGTACATAATTTATCGGTGCATTCCGAGCATTGAAGGGCGGTGTTTGTGACCTCCCAGAAGCGCTCGGGGTAGAGCAAAATACACAGCTCCCACACAATGAAGGCGAGGACTGCCATCGCCCAGAGGGAAACGGAGTAAAAGCTCCATATGAATATCATAGGCGAGAACATCATCAGATGATCCCAGTTGAATATGCGGCAGGTGGTACAGCACTTTGTGCGCATCATCAGGCGGAAGGGACACCAGATAAGTACGCATATAAGATCGCATACGTAGAAAAGGACGGAGATCATAAACAGAGCGATCTTGCTGATGATACCGTAGAAATACAGAACTCCGATAACGGCGATAAGAGCGGCCCACAGTATCATCACCATATAAGCCGAGGAGGTGGTGGAGGTTATGTGTTTTTTGAGAGCCTTGCGGTTTATTTTTTCACGTATAGGCTTGAATCGGTTGGCAAAAAGCTTCTGTGAGCCTAAAGGCACCTCGTTCTTTACGGGAATAACCTGAAGGAGCATATCTATAATCCATATTACCCACAGGATGTGGAAAACCGAGAAGGATTTAAAGAAATTCATCCCGTCGAGGATATCAAAGCTTTTCGGACTTACAAAGCAAAGCACGGTACAGAAAATAAGTATAACGCATCTGCATATAAGTCTTATTATATATCTTTTTCTTGTTTTGGACATATTTACTCACTTTCTGTAAAGGGTGTATATAAATTATATCTTTACAGGTAAATTTTGTCAACTTTAAAATTTCAAGATATAAAACAAATTTTCGCAAAACTCTTGATTTATTAACACAATAATAGTAAAATAACTATATACGTTTAAAAATATTTTGATAGGAGATATAAAAATGGCTTTAGTTACAACAAAAGAAATGTTCAAGAAAGCTTATGACGGCGGCTATGCTATCGGTGCTTTCAACATCAATAATATGGAGATAGTTCAGGCTATCACCGAGGCAGCAGGCGAGCTTCGTTCTCCCGTTGTTCTTCAGGTTTCCGCAGGCGCACGTAAGTACGCTAAGCAGGAGTACCTCCTTGCACTTGCAAACGCAGCTATCAAGGATGCTGACATCGACCTCGCTCTTCACCTTGACCACGGTGCAGATTTCGAGATCTGTAAGGCTTGTATCGACGGCGGCTTTACCTCCGTTATGATCGACGGCTCTCACCATTCCTTCGAGGACAACATTGCCGTTACCAAGAAGGTAGTTGAGTACGCTCACGAGCGCGGCGTTGTCGTTGAGGGTGAGCTTGGAGTGCTGGCAGGCGTTGAGGATGACGTTGTTGCAGAGGATTCCACCTATACCCGTCCCGAGGAGGTTGAGGAGTTCGTTGCCAAGACCGGCGTTGACTCTCTTGCTATTTCCATCGGTACCTCCCACGGTGCGTACAAGTTCACACCCGCACAGTGTACACGTAACGAAGAGGGCATTCTTGTTCCCCCTCCGCTCCGTTTTGACATTCTTGAGAAGATCATGGAAAAGATCCCCGGATTCCCCATCGTTCTTCACGGTGCTTCCTCCGTTCCTCAGGAATACGTTCAGGAGATCAACTCCCTCGGCGGCGCACTTCCCGATGCAGTAGGTATCCCCGAAGAGCAGCTCAGAAAGGCAGCTTCTCTTGCAGTATGTAAGATCAACATCGACTCCGATATCCGTCTTGCAATGACCGCAGGTATCAGACGTGTTCTTACCGAGCAGCCCGGCGTATTTGACCCCAGAACCTATCTTACCGTTGCACGTGCAGAGGTTAAGAAGATGGTTGCTCACAAGATCAAGAACGTTCTTGGTTCCGAGAATACTCTTTAATTTAACAGTATAACTATGTGAAGCCGTCGCAGTGCGACGGCTTCAGCGATATAAAACCCGAATACAGAATTAAGGAAGAAAACCGCCTTGGCGGTTTTCAACCTACATTATTCACTATTCTCTATTATCTATTCACTATTCACTCGATATAGATTATAGTTAATGATGTTTGGTTGATTGAACTTGGAGCTGCGGCAAATCAAGTTTTATTATCAAAAGTCGATTCATTAGTGAATAGTGAATAACGAATAGTGAATAACGAATAGTGAATAATGAATAGTGATGAAACAAATAGATATTATCTGTAACGACAAAATATATACCGAAATGCTCTGTCTTGAGCTTCGCGACCGCGGCTACAGAGTCTCGGACAAAAACACAGGCAAAGCAGACATTATCCTTTGCGAAAAAGAAGACAGGGGTGATGCTAATATCGTCACCTTTTCTCAAAAAGGCGGTGCGGATCTGATCCGTCCCTTTGATATAGAGGAGCTTGTGTCTCTTATCGAATCAAAAAGTGCAGACGAAACGGCAGATGAAGGGCTTTTTGTTTCACCTGTGTCAAGCTATGCGGTATATAAGGGGACAGAGGTATCCTTAAGCGAGCTTGAACATAAGATACTATACTATCTCTATGACCGACCCGATGAATACGTAATGGCCGATGAGTTGGCAAGGAAATTTTTTGCCGACGAAGACAAAAACACTTTGAGGGTCTATATCAGTTATTTGCGAAATAAATTAGACGAGGCCTTTGGCATTAAATTCATCTATACCGCCAGAGGTAAGGGCTATATGTTAAAGAGGAAAATATGAAATATATTATCAAAAAAGTAAAATCTCTTGATTGGACAAATATCGAAAAAGCGGAAATAAACATTTATCCCTGGGGTTGCAGCTACCGTCCCGAGGCCTTTGCACAGCTCTGTATCGTTGAGGGAGAGGGCTTACATATCAAAATGTCCTGTAAGGAAGAAAACCCAAAGGCAGTTTATACCGAGTTTTACGATGAGGTATGGCTTGATTCCACCATGGAATTTTTCTTTGGGGTAAAGGATGGGGATTATATCAACTGTGAGATGAACTCTATCGGTACCAGCCTTATCGGTGTGGGTGCGGGCAGAGAGGATCGCCGCCGCATCGATGAATATTGCGATATACCCGTGGTGACAGCCGAAAATAAGGACGGTTGGTGGTCTGTTTCCACACTTTTTACCTATAATATGATAGAAAAGGTATTTGGCAGAGATATTCTTGCCGAGGGCTTTGCGGGCAACCTATATAAGGTAGGAGAACATACCGCGTCTCCTCACTACGGAATGTGGTCACCCATTGATTGGAAGGAGCCTGATTTTCACCGCCCCGAGTTTTTCGGTGATTTTGTGATAGGAGAATAAAATGTTATCCACCGTTTATACAGCAGCGCTTTCCGGCGTTGACGGCTTTGAGGTTACTGTTGAGTGTAACATACGCACTCAGTTCGGTCAGTTTGATATAATAGGTCTTCCCGATGCCTCTGTCAAGGAGGCAAAGGAGCGTATCAAGAGCGCTCTGGAAAACAGCGGCTTTGCAATGGAGGCAAGGCAGACTGTTATCAATATGGCTCCCGCCGATAAAAAGAAGGAAGGCTCTGCCTTTGACCTTGCTATGCTGGTAAGTATTCTTGTGAACCGCGGCTATATCAAAAACAGTATTGACTTTACTAAAATATGCTTCCTGGGAGAGCTTTCTTTGTCAGGAGCTATCCGTCCCATAAGAGGAGCTTTGCCTATGGCTATCGCTGCGGCAAAAGCGGGCAAAACAGTGCTGTTTCTTCCAAAGGAAAATGCAAGAGAGGCAAGCGTTGTTGAGGGACTGCACGTTTTCGGTGTTACAAACGTCCGTGAGCTTGCGGACGTTCTTAACAGAGACAGAAATCTTGAACCCACTCTGTTTGACCGAGCGGTGTTTGAGGACAATAAGGCGAAATGCAGTCTTGATTTCAGCGAGGTGAAGGGTCAGCTTGCTGCAAGAAGAGCGGTTGAAATAGCTGTGGCGGGCGGTCACAATATACTTATGATAGGACCTCCCGGTACGGGTAAAAGCATGATAGCCAAGCGTATACCGGGAATTATGCCTCCTCTTTCCTTTGAGGAGGCGGTAGAATCGACAAAAATACATTCAGTGGCAGGAGAGCTGAAGGAAAACGACACTCTTCTCTACCAGAGACCCTTCCGTTCTCCCCACCATACCGTTTCGGCAGTAGCTCTGTCGGGTGGTGGAGCTAACCCCAGTCCCGGTGAGATATCCCTTGCCCATAACGGGGTTTTGTTTCTTGACGAGCTTCCCGAATTTTCAAAGCAGGCAACTGAGGTGCTTCGTCAGCCCATAGAGGACAAGCAGGTCACGGTTACCCGTGTTGCGGGAAGAGTTACCTTTCCCTCCTCCTTTATGTTAGTGTGTGCTATGAACCCCTGTAAGTGCGGTTATCTGGGACACCCCACTAAGCCTTGTACCTGTAAGCGAGGTGACAGGGAAAGATATCTTTCCAGAATAAGCGGGCCGTTGCTTGACCGTATAGACATTCACGTGGAAGTCTCAAGCCTTGATTACGGCTTATTAAAGAATTCCGCTTCCAACGAATCAAGCTCGGATATAAGAAAGAGAGTTACACGCGCCCGTGAGTTTGCAAGAGAGCGCTTCGCACGTGACGGGCTTAAGCTTTTTTGCAATGCACAAATGGAAGCAGCAGAAATAGAGCGATACTGCAGGCTTGATAACGAAGGGGATGCACTGCTGCACCGCGCCTATGATACTATGGGTCTTTCTGCCCGCGGGCATGCAAGGATACTTAAGGTTGCCCGTACCATAGCCGACCTTGCAGGAAGCGAAAATATACTGTCAGGACATATAGCTGAAGCCATAAAGCTACGTACCCTTGACAGAGACTACAGGTTGCTGTGACGGAACAGAACAGTTGCTTTTATCTGCACTGATTCTAATATATTAGTTTCGGCGAAGGATCTGTTTTTCGTGATTTCATAATTTGTTTAAGGATTTTGTGCAGTATGCACAACTCAAATCTCTAGATTTTGGGGAATTAACCTCTTTCAAAATGCTTAATTTTCTGTTATACTGTATAAGCATAGTAATGTAAATACACGAAATTATATTCGTTTAGGAGGTATTTGAAATGGCAGGACTGTCTTTCAGACACATTTACAAGAAGTATCCCGGCGGCGTTACAGCCGTATCCGATTTTTGCCTTGAGATCAAGGACAAGGAGTTCCTTATCCTGGTTGGTCCTTCCGGTTGCGGTAAGACCACAACGCTTCGTATGATCGCAGGTCTTGAGGAGATCACCGAGGGTGAGCTTTTTATCGGTGACAGACTCATCAACGATATCGCTCCCAAGGACAGAGATATCGCAATGGTGTTCCAGAACTACGCACT
Organism: Clostridia bacterium; assembly: GCA_017416185.1. Taxonomy (GTDB): domain Bacteria; phylum Bacillota; class Clostridia; order Oscillospirales; family CAG-272; genus RGIG7300. Next base: position 97,538 of record JAFQDF010000026.1, on the reverse strand, counting down.
CTATCCTCATATGACGGTTTATGATAATATGGCATTCGGTCTTAAGCTCCGCAAGACTCCCAAGGAAGAGATCAAGAGACGTGTTGAGGAGGCTGCAAGAATCCTTGACATCACTCACCTTCTCGAGCGTAGACCTAAGGCTCTTTCCGGTGGTCAGAAGCAGAGAGTTGCGCTGGGCCGTGCTATCGTTCGTGAGCCTAAGGTATTCCTTCTCGACGAGCCTCTGTCAAACCTTGATGCTAAGCTCCGTGCTGCCATGAGAACCGAGCTTACAAAGCTTCACAAGAAGATCGGTACCACCTTCGTATACGTAACGCATGACCAGGTAGAGGCTATGACCATGGCTACCCGTATCGTTGTTATGAAGGACGGTCTTATTCAGCAGGTCGATACACCTCAGAACCTTTATGATTTCCCCACCAACATCTTCGTTGCAGGCTTTATCGGCACACCTCAGATGAACTTCATCAACTCTACTCTTGAGAAGAAGGGTGATGACGTATATATTACCTTCGGTGAGCACAGCCTCAAGATGCCTAAGGAAAAGGCTACAAATCCCGCACTTGCTGACTACATCGGCAAGGACGTTATCATCGGTGTTCGTCCCGAGTGTATTCACGAGGAGCAGAGATTTATCGACGAAGCTCCCGACGCAGTAGTTGAGACTGAGGTTGATATTACCGAGCTTATGGGTGCTGAGATTCACCTCTATGCAACCGTTGACGAGCAGGTTATCGTTGCAAGAGTTTCCAGCCACTCCAAGTCAAGAGCAGGCGATATGGTTAAGCTTGCATTTGATATGGACAGAGTACACATCTTCGATAAGGATACCGAAAGATGCGTTCTTCACTAAGCATAAACTAAAGATAAGTATAAAAATAAAGCTTCGCTTGATGCGAAGCTTTATTTTTATACTCATTTTTGCAGTTCATCAAGATCCGCTTCAAATGCAGGAAGAAAATGTTCCATAAAATATTGTAATTCCGGTAAGGGATTTGCCTCGAGGGAGGCGAGGGTTGAAGCCGCTGCGCTCTTGAACTCATTGTTGTTGCATTTCAGCTCTTCTATGCATTTGATATATGCGCTGAGCTTATCGGCAGCCTTAACGATGTCATGATATTCAGAGTTGTCACTGTGAAGAAGATCATCATAGGTAGGTCTGAGCTCGTCGGGAAGCTTGGATAAAAGCTGAGTTGTTGCATTTTCTTCGATCTTTGCGTAGTTTGTACGCATTTCTTTGTTGTAATATTTTGCAGGGGTGGGCATATCGCCGGTATACACTTCCTGCACGTCATGAAACAGTGCATAGCATACAGCCTTTCCTGTGTCATAACTCTTGCCGAAGATCTCGTTTCCGATAGTACATAGAGCGTGTACCAGAACCGATACGTCATAGCTGTGCTCGGACAGGGTCTCTGCTGTCATATTTCTCATAAGTCCCCATCGGCGGATATATTTTTGTCTGAATACCATAGGGTAAAATGCGTTTTTCATAAAATTCTCCGTTACTTCAGTTAGTAATGACATTATATCAGTATGGGCATAGAAAGTCAACTTTTCACTTAAAAATGTTAAAAAGGCGTAAAATCACACGAAAAACAAGCCGAAAATGGTTTTTGTGCAAATTGTATAAGTGTAAAAATTTAAGGCGTTATTTTGTGCAATATTAACAAAAATTATTAATTTTTTTGTTCTGCTGCAGAGGTCAGAGCAAATGGGTAAATTAGTACGAAAAGTGTGGAAAATTCTCCGAAAAGCATAAAAATCATCCCTGTTTTTCGTTAAAATAATTGAAAAAATCGTCAAAAAAATGAACTTGATAAATTTTGGGAGGGAGAATGGGAAAATTCTGCCCGGAAAAGTTACAGAATCAATAAAGCGGCGCAGTTTAAAAAAGTTTTAAAAATATGCCTCCGAGCCTTATGACACAAGGAGACATTAAAACAGAGTCCTTGACAATTATCGGCACCTGTGGTATTATATTAAACAAGAAAATTAAAGAAAAAAGTACCGGTTTTACGGGACTGAAATATCAGCTTTTGCTTTGTCTTTCGGCACCTTCTGAGGTGCCTTGAATTTCCATGGGGTAATTAAAGGCGGAGCGTGCGAATATTTAAGTCTTGAGAGGATCTGTACAGAAAGTGACTGCCGGACGAGCTGCTCCCTAAAAAAGGTTGAGTTATGCCCGTTGGGTAGTTGTCATAATTCTTTTCTGAAATTTTAATTCAAGCAATCCGTTAGGAGGAAAGTTCAAGATGAAAGCAAGGATCACCAAAATCCTGTCATTCTTTATGGCGATGTTAATGCTTTTAGGCACCCTGTCAGTGCCCGTATTAGCCGCCGGCGAGGACGGCATGGACGCGACATCCGATTCATCCGTACTTGGAGCCCCCGAGCTTACCGTTGCAGGAGCCGATGACGGCACAGGCACCACGGTAGACGGAGCCAATACGAATGAATACCACCTGGAATACGACGAGGCACAGCTCAATAAGCTCATCGGCGTAGAATCCTACTATGACTACACCCAGAAACACAAGGATGTAGAAAAGGCAGACAAGGAGCCGCTTATTATCAACGCAGTTGAGGCTTATCTGCCCGATCAGTCTACTTCTGAGGTTACGATTGAGGACGGTAAGAACTACGGTGACGGTTCCGTTACCGGTGAGGTTCTCGTAACAGGTGACGTAGGCGAGACGACATTTAAGGTCGAAATCCCCAAGACAGCAATGTACGCTATGAGAATTAAGTATGCGTCAATCGTTCAGGACGATACAGATGCTACAGAGATCTCCACAACCATCGAGCGTATGCTTTACATCGACGGAGCAATGCCTTTCTCAGAGTCCAGATATCTCTACTTCCCCCGTGCGTGGCAGTATGAGTATCTTACCGATGAGAACGGTGATCCCGTTATCGACGAGGAGTACGGTTGCTATACCTTCCATAAGGATAAGAACGGCAACGATACCAGACCCCGTCGTTGGGAGCTTCCCATATGGCAGACCTACTATCTGCGTGACTGGCTGGGCTACGAGATTGACCCCTTCCAGTACTACTTCTCTGAGGGTGAGCATACCATCACGCTTGTTTCAAACCGTGAGGGCATGGTTATCGAGCAGATCGAGCTTTACAGATATGACGAGGAGATTCCCTATGAAAAGTGGCTCAAGTCAATGCATGATAAGGGTATCAAAGAGGTTACCGACGTTGAGCCTATAAAGATTCAGGCAGAGAACCCCACGAGCGTATCGGTACAGAACGTTATCCCCGGCAATGACAGAACCTCCTCTATTACAGAGCCTCAGCATCCTGCATATATCAAGTACAACATACTTGATAACTCTACAGCGAATAACTGGATGAAATATGAGGTTGAGGTTCCCAAGAGCGGTCTCTACTCTCTGTCCTTCCGTTTCCGTCAGAACTCCCTTATCGGTATGTTCACATCAAGACGTGTCAAGATAAACGGTGATATCCAGTTCCGCGAGGCAAGCTATCTCCGCTTTATGTATGAGACATCATTCCAGTCCACCTATGCTACCGACGGAGAACAGAACTTCCTGTTTTACTTTGAGGAAGGTGTCAACGAGGTTGAGATCGAGATCGTTCTCGGCGAAATGGTGGAATACGTTTACCGTATAGAGCAGCTTATTGAGGAGCTTAATGCGGCTTATCAGAAGATGCTTATGATCACCGGCCCCGTACCTGACTCAAACCGTGACTACGGCTTCTACAGACTGGTACCTGACTGTATCAAGACAATAGCAAACGCAGCTAACGAGCTGTATGAAATACAGGAATCGATCATCGAAATGACAGGACAAGAGGGCGACCAGACCAATAACCTCGAGATGATCGCTGAGCTGTTTGAAAAAATGGCTACAGATGAATTTGAAATAGCACCTAACTTCCTGACGTTTAAAAACTATATAATCTCACTTAGTAACTGGCTTTACGCAGCACTGGGTCAGCCCCTTAAACTGGACTACTTTGTTGTAGGCGCAGCTGATGAGGAAAAGCCTGCGGACGTAGCTACAACATGGCAGACCGTTTGGTTTGAGTGCCGTGCGTTCGTAGCTTCCTTTACAATGGACTATACAACCATCGGTTTCTCCGAGGATGCATCCACCAAGACCGAGCACGAGCTTGAGATGTGGGCTGTTGCAGACAGAGAGTCCATGCTTATCACACGTTACATCGTCGACAACTACTTCTCGGCTCCGGGATGTGAGGGCGAGGGCATCAGCATCCGAATCAAGGTTATTACCGCAGGTTTGACAGAAGCGATCCTTGCGGGAATCGGTCCGGATATGGCGTTCCTTGATACGATAAACACGGTTACGTTCGGTATGCGAAACGCGCTGTTGCCGTTAGAGAAGTATGAAGGCTTCGACGAGTTGATGGCTGAGTATCCTGAGGCTATGATGACCAAGCTGACCATGACGGGTCAGGATGACATAATGCATACCTACGGATTACCGACAACTCTGGTATTGCCCTTGGCATTCTACCGTCTCGACGTTCTTTCCGAGCTGGGTCTCCAGCCACCCGAAACCTGGGATCAGCTTCTCGCTGAGATGCCGGCGCTCCTTAACAATAATATGGACGTTGGTCTTCCCACCGGTCTCGTGGGAACAACGCTCTTCCTCTATCAGACAGATGGCGGTAACCTCTATAAGAATGACGGATATGAGACCGACCTTGACAATCCCGTTGCACTGTCAGCCTTCAAGACCCTCTGTGAAATGTTCCAGAAGTACAGCTGTCCTGTTGCATACGATATCACACGATTCAGAACAGGTGAAATTCCGATAATGATCCAGGAAGACGGTATCACCATCTACAACCAGCTTATGACATTCTATGAGCTGCGTGGTTTGTGGGCACTCTCTCCCGTTATCGGTACACTTCAGGACGACGGCTCCATCAACCGTACCGCCATTACAAACACTCAGGCGATGGTTATCCCGAGAGGCGGATATGATCCCGAGATAGTTTGGAAATATATCAGATGGTACTGCGGAACCGATTCTCAGATCAGACAGACCAGAGAGGCTATCGCGGTTTCCGCACCTACCAACAAGTTCTCTACAGCGAACAAGACTGCTCTGCTTGCACAGAAGTGGACGGATGAAGAGCGTCTGGCTATCGCAGCAGCGATAGAACAGCTTGATGCGGTTCCCGAGTACCCCGGTAACTACATTTTTGCTCAGTACGTACAGTTCGCATTCCTTGATGCATACAACAAGGGTGTTAACCCTGCCGATGCAATGCTTGGTCAGGTTACTTATATTAATAAGGAAATTTCCCGTAAGCGTAAAGAGTTCGGTTTGGACTACAAAGAGATAACCTACGGCGAGGACGCGGAGGATGAAAAGTCCTCCGCCGCCGGGGAATAATTCCCTGTAGTTTTTGCCTACAAATAATAATATAAGGAGAAAACTCATGCAAGATACTGCAGTTAAAAAAGGTACCAAACCGGAAAAGCCTAAAAAGTCTAAGCAGCCGGTTTCCAGAAAAGATATGACCAGAGCGCAGTATACGTGGAGTGAGATGAAGCGTACAAAGGCAGGTTACTTTATGGTGGCCCCCTTTATGATAATGTTCTTCATATTCACGGTATTCCCCGTTATACTCTCCCTTCTGCTTAGTTTCACTTCCTTTAATATGTTGGAGTGGCCTAAGTGGATAGGCTTTGATAACTTTATCAGAATGTTCCTTGATGACGACCTGTTCATAACAGCGCTCAAGAACACACTTATTTTCGCGGTGACCACAGGTCCTGCGTCCTTCCTCCTCAGCTTTATTCTGGCTTGGTTCATCAACGAGCTTCCCCACAAGCTGAGAACGTTTGTCGTATTTATCTTCTATGCTCCCGGTATCTCCGGCGGTGCGGCAAGCATCTTTATGCTGATATTCCAGGGCGATATTTACGGCTATGCAAACGGTTGGCTGATGAAGCTCGGTCTAATAACAGAGCCTATACTCTTCTTCCAGAACGAGACTTACATTATGCCTCTTATGATATTTATCTCCATATGGACATCCCTTGGTATCTCCTTCCTGTCCTTTATCGCGGGTCTTCAGTCTATCGACAGAGCTCAGTTTGAGGCAGGTGCGGTTGACGGTATCAAGAACAGATGGCAGGAGGTATGGTATATCACTCTTCCCAATATGAAGTCTATGCTGATGTTCGGTGCGGTAATGGCTATCACCGGTGCATTCGGCTTCGGTGCTATCGTTAGCCAGCTTTGCGGTACACCTTCGGTTAACTACTGTGCGTGGACGCTGGCACATCATATGGGTGAGTATATGACCACACGTTTTGAGTTCGGATATGCATCTGCACTTGCATTGGTACAGTTCATACTGGTATTCGGTGCAAACAAGATGATCAACAAGATGTTAGCAAAGGTGGGACAGTAGTATGGCAAAGAAATATAAAAAGTTAAGAGTCTCAAAGCACAGAGTCATACTGAACCGTTCTGCAGCGGGTGATACCGGCATTACAATAATGCTTGTTATACTTGGACTTATGATGTTCCTTCCCATGTATAACTCTGTTATTACCGCTTTCAAGCCCGCAGGTGAGCTGGCCATTACACCGCCTAAGCTTTACGTAATGAAGCCTACCCTGAAGAACTTCATTGACCTGTTTACAAATATGAACCAGACTTGGGTTCCGATCTCCAGATATATTTTTAACACGATATATATCTCCGTGGCGTCCACCTTTGGTGCACTTCTTCTCGGTTCTATGACAGCATACTCTCTGTCTAAGATACGTATGCCCGGTTATAAGGTTATGAACAACCTCATTACCTGGTCCCTTATGATAGGTTCTACAATTACCGGTACATATAACTTCATTATTTATTGTAAGATCGGTATGCTTAATACCTATGCGATATCCATTCTTCCCGTATGGGCATCCACCCTCGGTCTTTATCTGATGAAGAACTTCATTGACGACGGTATTTCCGATGAAATGGTAGAGGCGGCACGTATAGACGGTGCAAAGGAATTCTATATTTATTGGAAGATAGCGATGCCTCTGGTTAAGCCTGCTTGGCTTACCTGTATCGTTACTACCTTCCAGGGTGTATGGGCTGCAGGTGCTTCCGTATACGTATGGAGTGAGGATTTAAAGACCTTTAACGCGGCGGTAGCACAGATTACCGGTGCGGCAGCTACCAATGCAGGTGCGGCTGCGGCAGGTGCGGTGCTTATGATGAGTGTTCCTATCATAGTATTCGTCGTAAACCAGAGCCAGATCGTTGAGACTATGGCTTCGTCTGGTATGAAGGATTAAGGGGGTCGGTGAGATGAAAAAAATTGTATCACTTATTGCCCTTATAATGTGCTTATGCACAGTTCTCGGCGGATTTTCCACATTTGCTATCGCATATAAGTCATATACCTATTCTATAGATGGTAGTCCCGTAGATTCTCCCGATGCATTCACACCTGACAGACAGGTAAGTGCTTCAGATATGAATCTCTCCAAGTCCAGCTCAGCGACCCTCTCTGATCCTGCTGACCTCGTTGTTGACGATCAGGAAAACGTTTATATCGTTGACCGTGCCACCAACAGAGTTATTATGCTGGATAAGTATTACAAGTTCGTGATGGAATTCGGTACAGCTTTTATCAATGACCAGGGTGTACCTGATTCTCTCAATCAGCCCAGCGGTATGTTTATTACAGCGGAAGAGATCTATGTTGCAGACACAGAAAACTGCCGTATTGTAGTGTTTGACCGTAACGGTGTATTCAAGCGTATCGTAGAGGAGCCCAGCTCCGATGTTATGAGTGAGGACGCTATCTATAAGCCGATCGCTATCTCTGTTGACGGTGTCGGCAATATGTACGTTGTATCCTCCACCACAAATGACGGTGTTATCGTTATGAACTCCAAGGGCATATTCCAGTGCTATCTTGGTGCACAGAAGGTTAACGTTGACGCAGTTACACTTATTTGGCGTCAGTTTATGACGGCTGAGCAGAGAGCACAGCTCAGAAGCTCTGTACCTACTGAGTATAACAATATAACTATAGACAAGGAAGGCTTTGTCTACGTTACAACCTCCTCTCTGGACCCCGGTTCACAGCAGGCGGCAGTTATGGCAAATACCGGTGATCATTCTCCGATCAAAAAGCTTAATTCTTCCGGTGACGATGTAATGGCGCGAAGCGGCTTCTTCGGTCCCGGTGAGGTCAACGTTATCAACAATGCTGACGAGCAAAAGGGTGAGATCGGCGGACCCTCTGAGATCGTAGACGTAGCTCTCGGTCCTGAAGGAACCTGGACTATAGTTGACCAGAAGCGTTCCAAGTTCTATACCTACGACTCCTACGGCAGGCTTCTTCACATATTCGGTGATAAGGGTCAGATGCTGGGTAACGTAGTTATGGCAGAGGCAATTGCTTATCAGGGTGACAAGCTTATCTGTCTTGATAAGACCGCCCTTAATCTTACAGTATACGTAAGAACAGAGTACGGTGATATTCTTATCGAAGCTCTGCACAATGACAATGAAAGAAACTATGATGCCGCAGTAGGCGACTGGGAAAAGATACTTCAGCGTAACGGCAACTTCGATGCTGCATATGTAGGTATCGGTAAGTCCATGTACCGTGAAGGTAAATGGGAAGAAGCGATGGAGTATTATAAGTACGCTTACGATACCGAGCAGTATTCCGAGGCATTTAAGGAATACCGTAAGGAATGGGTATCCAACTGGGTTTGGGTAGTTCCCGTTGTTGTTATCCTGGTTTGCTTCGGTCTGTCACAGCTCTTTGGTTGGGCAGGCAGAGTAAACAAACGCGGAATCCTTAAGAAGGGCAAGCGTAAGATGCATGAAGAAGTGCTCTACGCATTCCATCTCTTTGGTCATCCCTTTGACGGATTCTGGGATCTGAAGCACGAAAAACGAGGTTCTGTACGCGGTGCAACCTTCTGGGTAGTGCTTGCAGTTCTTTCCTTTACCTACCAGGCGGTAGGTCAGGCATATCTGTTCAATCCTACAGGTGCGACAAGCTCTGTATTTGTACAGGCAATATCCATACTGATGCCTCTCTTCCTTGTTGTAACCTCCAACTGGTGTCTTACAACTCTTATGGACGGTGAGGGCAGCTACAAGGATATTTATATAGCATGCGGTTATTCCCTTGCTCCTATGCCTTTCTTCGTAATTCCTTCGGTTCTTCTTACACACGTATTCTCACTGGGTGAGGCAGGTATCGTATCCCTTCTCGTGTCAATGGCATGGATCTGGGTCGGTCTCCTTGTATTCTTCGGACTTCAGGTAACTCACGGTTATTCTCTGTTCAAGAACCTTCTCACCTGTCTTATGACCATTGTGGGTGCGGCATTTATCATGTTCCTTGGACTTCTGTTCACAGGACTGCTTCAGAAGATCGTCGGATTTATTTCCAGCATTATCACTGAGATATCATTCAGAATGTAACGTAAAGGAGGAAGATAAAGATGAATATTAGATCTATCGGTAAAAAGTTTTTATCACTGTTCCTTTGCGTGATGATGCTTCTTTCGGTTATGGCAACTGTCGTTGCGGCAGCTCCCGAGGATACCGCTGAGGTACCTGCAGATACAACTGTAGCCGATACAGCAACAGGCGAAGAAGCACCCGCTACAGAAACACCCGACGCGCAGACCTCCGATGCAGAAGCTCCTGCTGAAGGAGAAGAGGGCGAAGCAAGCCCTGATGCCGAGGAAGGCGAAGAGGGCGAGGAAGGTGAAGAAGGCGAGGAAGGCGAAGAGGAGGATGTTTTCAATTACCTCAACGCAACAAACGTCTTCAGCACAGCTGATGAAAAGCTCAACCATATGGTAAAGAAGGTCGAGAATTTCGGCTATGCTCTTTACTGTGACGAATATACAGGTGAGGTAGCGATAAAGAATCTGACTACAGGTCAGACACTGTTTACCAACCCTTACGATCTTGCAGGTTCTCCCTCATCCGAGGACGTTAAGCGTCAGCTTATGTCTCAGCTTGAGATCCGTTACTCTGACAGTACCGGTACCAAGACCTCCATGTTCAGCTACACAGAGGCTTGCGAAAAGAACCAGATCAAGGTTAAGAACTTAAAGAACGGTCTTCGTGTTGAATATTCTCTTGGTGATGAGGAGGTTCGTTTCCTTGTTCCCATGCAGATCGAAAAGTCGAGATACGAAGAGCTTATCAAAACTCACATTGACAACAGTGACCTTTCCAACCGTATCAAGAACAAGTTCAGTACTGAGGGTTATTACGTACTGAAGGATCCCTTCGATCCCACTCTCTCCATCAGAGAGATAAAGGAGATGCAGGAGGATTTCCCCGTAACAGAGGAAATGGCGATCTACGTATTTGATACAGAGGCATCCACCCGTGAGATCCAGGAGATGGAGACATACATCAAGACCTACTGTCCCGAGTACACCTTTGCTACTCTGGAGGAGGACCATCAGCTCACAGGCTACACCTCAACACAGAAGGCACCCCCTCTCTTCAAGATGGCTCTTGAGTACTATCTTGACGAGGATGGACTTCAGATAAGACTTCCCGCAAACGGTATCAGATTTGACGAGGACGAATATCAGTTAGTATACGTAAGAATACTTCCTTACTTCGGTGCAGGAAGCAGTGACTATAACGGATATACCTTTATTCCCGACGGCTCAGGTGCTCTGTTTGATTTCCAGCAGCTCAAGAGCGAGGGCGGTACCATTACAGGTAAGGTATACGGAACAGACTTTGCTTATCACGAGATAACCACGGTTAAATCAGAGGCTATGAGACTTCCTGTTTACGGTGTAGTTGAAAACTACATCGGTCAGTCTGCTACCTTCAAGACAGAGGTCGTACCCGAGACTACAGATGAGGAGACCGGTGAGGTCATCCCCGAGCACGAGATTTCTGTAGTTGACGAGTATCTGCCTCTTACTGAGGACAGAGGCTATCTGGCAATTATCGAGGAGGGTGACGCCCTTGCTTCCATTACCACAAACCACGGTGGTAACCTCCACAGATATAACTCAGTATACACCGAGTTTTATCCCCGTCCCTCCGACTCATATAATCTTTCCGATTCTATCTCGGTAGGTGACGATAAGGTTTGGACTATTGTTTCAAACCGTAAATACACAGGCAGCTACCGTATCCGCATAGTGATGCTTACAGACGATGCCAAAGCAGAATCTCTCGGTATGGCTGAGAGTGACTACTATCCCGTAAGCTATGTTGGTATGGCAAAGGCATATCAGGATTACCTCATTAAGCAGGAGATCCTCAAGCCTATTACCGAAGTGAAAGCGGATATTCCTCTTTACATTGAGTCTTTTGGTGCTGTTGATAAGGATTCTTCCTTCCTTTCCTTCCCCACCGTTGTAACCGAGGCTCTCACAACCTTTGATAACCTCAAGAAAATGCACGAGGAGCTTTCAGCCAAGGGTATAAACAACATCAACTTCCGTCTTGCAGGCTTTGCAAACGGCGGTATGTCTGATCCCAGTGTTCCTGCAGGTGTTGAGTTTGAAAAGGCAGTCGGCGGTAATGACGGCTACAGTGAATTTGTTAAGTATGCAGAGGAAAATGGAATAACAGTTTATCCCGAATTTGACATTTCATATTCCGCAAAGGATGAGGCATTTGACGGCTACAAGACATCCAAGGATGCTGTGAAGACTATAGATAACAGATATACTCAGAAGCGTCAGTATTATCCTTCGCTTCAGCAGTCGGTAATAACCGGTCTTATCTGTATATCTCCTGCTTCCTTTGACAAGTTCTACGGTGGTATTACCGAGGACCTTGAAAAGCTCGGTAAGAGCGGTATATCCTTCTCCACTCTCGGTACGGATCTTAACTCCGACTTTGACAAGAAGGATTCCTATAACCGTGAGGACTCCAAGCAGCTGATTACTCAGCTTCTTGAAAAGGCGGCAGGTCAGTATGGCAGTATAATGGTTGACGAGGGTAATGCTTACACCTGGAAGTATGCAGATACTATCCTTAACGTTGCTCTTGACTCCAGCCACTATACCAAGGCTGCCAGATCTGTTCCCTTCATTGGTATGGTACTTCACGGATGTGTAAACTTTGCAGGCTCGCCTACAAATATGGCAAGCGATATGGACTACGAGATCCTCAAGATGATCGAGAACGGTTCACTTCCTTACTTTACACTTTCCTACGATAACACACCTCTTCTGAAGGAAGACGATCAGCTTTCGAGATATTATTCTGTAGCATATGACATCTGGCGTGATGACCTGGTGGATATATACAGTGATCTTAATGAAACTCTCGGATCTCTTCAGACCAAGAAGATCGTTAACCACGAATTCATAGCCGGCAACCGTGTGCCCGAAGAGGCAGAGGTTGAGGCCGACAAGACAGCACTTGAAGAGGCTAAGGCAGCAGAGGCTGCAGCAGCTGCAGCACTTGAGGAAAAGTTGGCCCGTGCACAGGCGCTGGCTGACCGTCTCGGAACAACTCCTGACGCTGTAACCGAGGATGAAAAGGACCAGACAAACTCCGGTCTTATCACCTCCGGTCTTACCTCAGCAGAGCTTGAGGCAGAAAATGAGGTCAAGTATGTGATCAACGACGGTACTATCGTTCGCGTAACCTACGAGGACGGCACAGTATTCATACTAAATTACAACAGATTTGCAGTTTCTGTTGATGGCAAGACCATTGACGGACTCAGCTATATCGTTGAGTAAGGGGGTAGAAAAAATGAATAAAGCAGCTAAAACAAAAGCTAATTCAATGTTATCATTGCCTGCAGGCAATGTACCTGCTCCCGGTATGCCTAAGAAGCATCGCGTAGGCGGTGCTTCCCTGGATGCTAAAAAGGCAAGAAGCGGATGGCTCTTCCTTGCCCCCTTTATTATCGGTCTGTTCTTTATCTACGCTCCCGTAATCGTAGACTCCATAAAGTTCAGCTTTGCGCAGGTTAAGCCCCTTCGAGGCGGCGGTTTCCGTCTTATCCCCGTAGGCTGGGAAAACTACAATGAAGCATTGTTTGTCAACCCTGACTTTACCAGGGAGCTGGTAACAGGTATCAAGGACCTTCTCTTTGACGTGCCTGCTATCGTAATATTCTCTCTGTTTATGGCGGTGCTTCTTAACCAGAAGATGCTGGGACGTGCAGTGTTCCGTGCTATCTTCTTCATCCCGGTTATACTTTGTACCGGTCTTATTGACAAGATCGATGCAGATAACCCTCTGAGTAATTATATGCAGAATACAACCTCGTCCATCGATACGGGTTCGGGAACCGATACGGTAAACGCTATCGTAAACGCCACCGATATCCAGTGGATGTTCAGCTCCATGAAGGTGGGCACAGAGCTTGTAACTTATGTTGTTAATATAATGAACAACATATATGATATTATCAACCGTTCCGGTGTACAGATGCTTATCTTCCTTGCAGGCCTTCAGTCGATCTCTCCTGCGATCTACGAATCCTGTGATATTGACGGTGCGTCCGCTTGGGAGACCTTCTGGAAGGTTACCATTCCTATGGTAAGCCCTATGATTTTGGTTAACGCTATCTACACCGTCATTGACGCGCTGACCTCCGCCGACAACTCGGTTATGAGCTTCATTACCGACGTTTATAACGGTGCAGGCGGACAGGAGCTCTCCTCTGCCATGTCCTGGATGTACTTCCTTATAGTTTTAGGACTTATCGGTATCGTGGCAGCCGTGCTTTCAGCGTTCATATTCTATCAGAGAAGAGATTAAGGAGGGGATATAATGGACAACGTAAAAAATACACCTAATACCGCTCCGAAGATCACAAAGGAGACCAAAAACAAGATAAGAGTCGAGTTTGAACGTACCTCTGCCTGGACGCGTTTTAAGATCAAGTACCTCCAGTCAGGCTTCTTCGTATCAGCTCTGTTCAAGATCGCACGTTTCCTTCTTCTTATCGGTATTGCATACGTAATACTTATGCCGTTCTTTACAAAGATTTCTTCATCTTTTATGAGCGGTGAGGATTTTGTTGACGTAACAGTCAAGCTCATTCCTAAGTATCCCACCCTTGATACCTATAAGGCTATAATCAAGGATAACGCATATTTCCAGGCTCTGTTCAACACAGTTCTTCTGTCTCTTATGTGCGCTATCATTCAGACCTTCATCTGTGCGCTTATAGCTTACGGTTTTGCTAAGTTTAAGTTCAAGGGTAACAGCCTTCTGTTCGGTATTATCATCTTAACGATGGTTGTACCTCATCAGACACTTCAGTTCTCGCTGTTTATGCGATTCAGATATTTTGATTTCCTCGGATCTCTTAATATTTTCAACCTGATACCTATGCCTACGGCGAATATGACCAACACCTTCTGGCCGTTGGCTTTGATGTCATTTACGGGCTTAGGTTTCAAGAACGGTTTGTACGTATTTATGCTCCGTCAGTACTTTAAGGGTGTTCCCGACGAGCTTGAAGAATCTGCATACCTTGACGGTTACGGACCCTTCGAGACCTTCATTAAGATAATTCTTCCCTTGTCCATCCCGATGCTGATAACGGTGTTCCTGTTCTCCTTCTCATGGCAGTGGACTGACAACTTCTATACTACACTGTTCTTCCCCACAGTTACCACAAAGCTGATGCCTAACATCGTTGTGCTGCCCAAGTCGCTTGATACGACTATCGCACCTTCGATGTACGCTTCCGCTGTAAACAACGCTTGTGCAATGCTTATCATTGCTCCTCTGATCGTAATATACCTCTTCTGTCAGAGATATATGGTGCAGGGTATCGAGCGTTCGGGTATTACCGGCTAAAATATAAAGAGGCTCGTGAAAGAGCCTCTTTTATTTTTGCCGGTAGCTAAATTCGGTTTCACCGAGCTAAATTGGGTCATACCCGGCTAAATTCCTGACGGAGCTAAATTGGACTGAGTCCGGCTTATGCCGAATTTAATTTAGCTGCACGAAGTGCAATTTAGCTGTTGTACAAGCAACTATTTAGCTGCCGCAAAGTGGCAATTTAGCTAAAACTCAAATTATGGTTGAAAATTCCCAAATTGTATGATACAATAATATTAATATCTAATTAATTTAATTAAGGAGACAGCTATGAAAACCAATTTCAAGAATCTTATTTGTCTTACTTTGGTTGTGGTTATGCTTTTTTTCTGCATTCCCTTTGGTGTTTTTGCAGTTGAAGAGCCTACTATCAGTGTTAATGCTGACACAGTCACCATAACGATGGCAGATGAGATAAACTACATTCGTTTTGCTCTCGGTGAGTATAAAACCTCCGCCGAGATCAAGAAGGCTGAAACTTATGTAGGCGTTGATGCTGCCCACGTAGCGGCTGCAACCAAGGACGGAGTTTACACCAGAATGCTTACCAAGTCCGGTACATATACCTTCTGGTGGAGAATGAATGACGGCAAAACCTACCTTGAGACGGTAGAGGTTAGAGCTGCCGATCCCGTATTTACTCCTGACGGACTTCAGCTCCATATCAGCGATCTTGCAAACATCAAGGTCATCCGTTCCGCATACGGCGACTATGAGACTACGGGCCAGATCAAGCGTGCTCCCGGCTGCCGTAACTTTACTGCAAAGTATGATATCAAGGGTGCGGATGAATATACTATCCAGTACCGTGACAACGGTCTTGTAACGGTAAGTGCCGAGTATTATAACGGATATATCGAGATTTTCCAGTTTGAAGCAGGCAAGAAAACTCCCGCTTTTGAGCAGGACGGTGATACCGTACGAATCGGTGATATCGACGGTCTCTATATCGTAAGATATGCTCCCGGTGTATGGGCAACCTCCGGCGAGATAAAGAGAGCTCCCGGTGCAAAGTATATCAGACCTGCCGAGGCAGTTGACGGTGTTATTACCGTTGTTCTTGAGCCCGGAGTATACAGCTTCAGCATCCAGTATAAGGATGACAGCTATAACTACTATACCGTAACCGTCGAGGATCCCAACGCTCCCTGCGAACACGTATGGGGCGATTGGAATGTAACCCTTGAGCCTACCTATATCACCGAGGGTGAGGAGCAAAGAGCTTGTACGCTTTGCGGTGAGACAGAAACGAGAACCGTTGCTGTCCTCGTATGCACTCACGAATGGGGTGAATGGACGGTCGTAACCCCTGCAACCGAAGAGGCTGAGGGAGTTGAAGAAAGAGCTTGTACACTTTGCGGCGAAAAGGAAGAAAGAGCTATACCCAAGCTTGAGCCTGTAGTAGTTCCTACAGCTACCCGCGTTCACGTTTCCTGTGCTTTCTCTGACAATATGATCCTTCAGAGAGACGAAAAGCTCAGCGTATGGGGAACGGCAGATGCAAACAGCGGTGACGTTGTGGTTTCTCTCGGAGGAAAGACTGCATCCGCCAAGGTTGACGCATACGGTAACTGGAAGGCAACCTTCAAGGATACCTTCTCCTACACCACTGACGGTCAGCCCCTTGTTATCGGCGGTGCTGATTATTCAATTACCTTTAACGATGTGCTTATCGGTGACGTTTATTATGCTGTTGGCCAGTCTAACATTTTCTATTCTCTTGCCGAGCTTATGATCGACCTTCAACTTAAGGGAATGAGCAATACCCTTGACGTTGACTTTGATAACAGACGTGATATCCGATTCTACCGTATATCAAATACAGATTACGTTAATATGAGCGGCGTGTTTGCCCAGGGAACGACCACACTCTACAGTGACGTTTATAACGGTGGAAACTGGATGATCCCTACCGATATTGCAAACCAGATAATACCTTATATCAGCAATATGCCTACGTCTCAGATCTATGAGCGTACCGCCATCAGCACAAATTGCTTCTCGGCTCTGGGTTACCTGTTTGCATATAATATGTCCAACCGCTCCGACGTTCCCGTGGGTGTAATAGAGATAGACGCGTCGGGCCATCCCCTTATTACCTTTGCTCCAAACGAGCTTGCCGATAAGTGGGGTCACGATGTTCTGGGTTCGGACGGAAGATATTTCTACTATCTCCACAGCGGTCTTTATAATACCACTATGCGTACCCGTTATGCATATAACCAGCAGATATATCCTCTGTCAGGCTTCTCCTGTGCAGGTATCATCTGGTATCAGGGCGAGAGCGATATGCATAATACCAAAGAGGCCTTCGGCAGAGAATACAACAATAACTTCCCCGTACAGTTTACCGAGCTTATGACGTATTTCAGACAGACCTTCGGTAACGACGATTTCCCGGTATATCTCGTCGAGTATCCTACCTGTAACAACAATCCCGAAGTTATTTCTATGGACTTCGGTGCAGTCAGATCGGAGCTTGGTACCATACCTCAGCTTCTCGACAACAGCTATATCGTTTCCTCCTCGGATATGTGGAACGATCCTACTTGGCAGAACAACGTACATCCTTATATCAAGCATTGGCAGGCGACACGTCTTGCGGATATCGTTGCGGCACAGAAGCACGGTATCGGAGATCTGAACAAGGTTCACGGTCCTCTGCTTCGCGAGGTAAACTATACAGATATCTCCAAGGCTGAGCTTAAGTTTGATTACGTAGACGAGGGTCTTACCACGTTAGACGGTACAGGCTACGTAAAGGGAATAGAGGTTCAGATAGAGTATAACGGTCAGCTTATATGGCTGCCTCACGAGGGTGAAGTCATAGTCGGCAAGGATACCATAATGATCGATACAGGCGAGTTTCCGCTATTCGGTGTAAGATACAACCGTCAGCTTACCGCCAAATTCCCCGAAACATTAAATCTCTGTAACAGCTACAAAATGCCCGCCATTGCATTTGTAAACTACAGGATGCCTTAGCAAAATGAAAAGCCTTCCTTTAACCGGTTAAAGGAAGGCTTTTGAATAGCAATAACAAAAAACAGCGGGGAGACCCGCTGTTTTTAATGTACAGGTAATTACGTTGTAGCGTGTGATTTGTATTACTGCACATACAAGCGCAGTTTGGCTGCGGCGACTCACCGCTGTTTTTTAATGTACAGGGAATTACGTTGTAGCGTGTGATTTGTATTACTGCACAAACGAGCGCAGTTTGGCTGCGGCGACTCGCCGCTGTTTTTATTTGCTGTATAAAATTTATGCGTCGGTTTCTGTTTCTTCTTCGTCAGTATCTGCTTCGACTGTCTGTCCGATCTCGGTGAATATTACACCCTCTTTATCCCATATCTCATAGGGACATACATAGGTTCCGTTAATGTTCATTGTAACCGATACAAGATTTCCGTCGGTATATCCGGAGTTGCCCAGCACACCAAGCACGTCACCTGTGGCTACCACGTCACCAACGTTGACCGATACAGTTTCCATATTGCCGTATATCGACATAAGACCGAGACCGTGATCAACAACAACCGTCTTACCGGTGATGGTCTGCTCACCTACGTATACGACCTTACCCGCGTTCATTGCAAGGATGTCATCAGAGCCTGAATAAGAACCTACACGTACCCAGTTGCTGGTATACTTGTAACCGCTTGATGTTTGTGTAGGCATACCGAATCCGGAGGATACGTAGCCGTTGCTGAGAGGGTAGATAAACTCGCCGTCAAAATATCTTTCTTCGCTTTTCGCTGTAAGAACGCTCTTCATTGCCTCATCAAATGCTGCAAAGTTCTCGTCACTGAGGAGAGAAGAATCAATAGATTCATACTTGGTATTGTATGTCTTTGCGTCAACGGTAAAGTCAAGGTTGTGCTCTGTACCGTCTGCCATGATCTTAACTGTGTAGTTTCCTGCAGGTGTACCAAGGGGTACGGGAACAAGAGCCCTTACGTAATAACCGTCTGTATAGAATACAGGAGTAACTTTGAGATCGGGAAGTGTGGTTACCGATATATCCGAGGTGGGACTTATAACATTTTTACCTGTTATGTTTACAAAATCACCGGGGATGATCGTCTCGAAGTTCTGATCAAGGTTGAATACCGGTTTGTCGGTTACACGGCATTTAAAGCTATAGGTTGCTTCACCCTCGCTGAGTCTTTCCTCGGTCTGGTACCACTTGGCAACTATATTTACGTTAAGCTCTACACCTGTGGGGATGTTAGTATATGAGATGTTTTCGTAGAGACCGTTATAAAGCTCGCCCTCTGCATCTGTTATGGTGATATTTGCCGAGCCTGCAGGAATACTGAAGGCAACGGCGATCTGTTCTGCAATATTAAAGACTGTATCGCTTGCATCGTGGTCTTCTGTGTAGGTGGGAGAAACATCGTCTGCTGCAAGATAGGTCCACTTGATGTTTACAGGCTCGATTATCTCACCTGCGGGAGTTGTCATTATGGGGAGTGTGGCATGATTGAAAACGCTTCTTCCATACACACTGTTCAGAAATGCCACAGCATATTCACGACTGATTGAGAAGCATTTTCCTTTTTCGTCAAGGTAGTAGCAGTACTCGGGCTGCTTGGAGAAGTAATACTTATACTCTACCTCTCTGCCGTAGTTATTGAGAACTACCTTATAATACTTTGTACCCCGGAGAGGCTCGGGAAGCTCAGGCTCGGATTTAGCACCGGTATTGATATCTGTGAAGAACTGTACCATATTGCTTCCGATATTGTCAAGAGATAGCTTGTCCGAGGTCTTTTCAAAGCTATATTCATCATTGTACAGGTCGGTCAGCTTCAGGGAACTGACGCTGTTTTGATTTACAGGCGATCCATCCGTAGAAAAATAGCTTACAAATGCAACCACGGTGGGTGCAATAATAAGCAGGATTATCACAAAAAGCCAAAATTTATTCTTCATATGTATACTCCTTAATTCAGTATATTGTTATTATACTCTTTTTTTGCTGATTGGTCAAGGGGTATATATTCAGTTGAGCAAATTGAGGAGACGGAAAGGGTGTAATACGAAAAATCATCGCATTAGCGGTGATTTTTGCTTATTAGCCTCCCAGCATGTCTATTGTTTGCGCAATAGTATCCTCTTTGGATGAATGATCGTGATAAATCGGTATAGATATAGGATTTGACATCCACTGCTTTTCGGCCTCATAATACTCTTCCCATGTGCAAATTTCATAATCTATACAGTATTCATCCAAAGCGGTGACCAAAAATTTTTCCGAAGAGAATTTATCCCCATCAAATCCGAAAAACTCATATCCCAGCTGGAAATTGCTCTCAAGATAATCTGGGTGAGAAAACTCGCATATGTAGGATTTTCCGTCGTGTTCCGTTATTTTGATCGCATTGTTCGGGCCTTCATGGGCTTCGCCGGGAGCGCCTTCATACACGCATGACATTTCACCGGAGTCACAGCTCCACACCTCAACCACATAGTCATCTGTTCCGCTGTAGCAAAGCAGCAGTTCGTTTTCACCGTTACTGTTAAAGTCAATAAGGTCCGCATAGATCAAGCCGCGTGGAGCTTCATAGTTATCTAAGCCCATAGGGGTGAAAGACAGCTTGCCATACATATCCTGATATTCATAGATCTTTTCAAGATAAAGCTGTTCGGGAGTTACGGCAACTTCTTTTGGATCAGTAGGATCCTCGGTATCGGATGTTATCTCCTCAACATCGGAGTCCTGCGGTACTTCGTTTGATGTGTCCTGAGCTTTTGTACAGGATGTTGATGAGACGGTAATAATTGACAGTAACATCAAAAAGCAGATAATATAAGCTATTTTGTTTTTCATAGACTTATCCTTTGCAATGATTCTTATTATTTGACAGTTAGATAATATCACTGTTGCTGATTTTGATTGTGATCAAACTTAATATTCGGATACGTATATGTTGCTGTATTCGTCAACGATATACCTGTATATTTTTTCTTCGTTGAATTCATTGATGGCAACAACCTTAAATACGTAACCGTAGCCGGAATAGAAGCTGCCTGCATACTCACAGTCGTAAGTATCATAGCTTAAATTCTCACAAAGCGTTTTTTCAGCCTCCTCTGCGGACATTGCTTTATAATCATCAAGCCTTATGATTCCCCAGCCCTTTTCTGTCTTTACCCATGCCATACCGCAGTATACAGGCAATGCATCCTCAAAGGTGGGTTCTATCACCGTGTTTCCCCTGAGATCGACATAACCCCATTTGCCGTTCTTTCTTATACATATACGGTCAAAGGACGCCTGATAAGGAGTTGCGTCCGTTTCATCTGTTATGGCTGATACACCGGAGATTATTTCGTTTCCGTAACGGTCAAAATAGGTCCATATACCGTCTTTAGCCAAAGCAAGTATTTTATACTGCATATCGTTTGCAAGCCAGTTTTCATATTCAAAGGGAACTATTATTTCAGAGCTACGGTATAAGCCGTATTTTCCCTTTGTTTCATAGTTACCGTACCCATATTCGTTTACGTTTTTTATACCTTCAACAATTATGTCTGCATTGCCGGGGAAGAGCGAACGGTATTCGGTACCGTATCCGTCGTATACCTGACCGTCCTTCAGGTCATAGATATACGGAGAATATGAATTCATGCAAAATCCGGAGGTGAATTTTGATGAGCTGTAATCTACAGAGTCTATAACACCGTTATAGTTTGTCAGTGTGCGTGTTACGGGACAAAATGTATATTCGGTATTATAATCTGTCAGCTTTATCTGTCCGTCATATCCTATAAGGGAGTATACCCCGTTCTTTTCGGAAACAGCTACGCTTATGGCCGCACTGCCACCCACCGCGTCACGGATGACAGAAATATTTCCGTACTCCTGCGAGGGTTCAATGATCCACTCATAGCTTTCCGCAGCGAATAACTTTGTGTCTTCATTATCCTCGGTGTCCTCGGAAAGAGAAATTTCAAATCCGTCATAGCTATAGGAAAGCAAGGCTCCAAGCAGAGCTTGTCTTTGGTCGCTTTTTTTGAGATGCCAAAAACCGGGGCCTATGGCACTTTCGAATTTAAGATCAAGATCCTCATAGGCATTAAGAAATTGTTCTTTCTGAGCGTCATATTCCTCCTTGCCGACCTCGGATCCGGTGCCGTCTTCGGAATATACGGTGTATCTTGAAGCGGGTTTGTGCATGCTTACGTCATCAACGTACTCCTCAAACATTAGCCTTTCCTGTAATTGATTGCCGTTACAGTACATAGTTTTGAACTTAGACCCGGTACCGCCTGTCATATATGCGTAAAAATCCTCGCACCAGTAACACAGCTCACCTGTTTCTTTGTTTCTCAAAAGTCTTGTTTTTCCCTGGTCAGAATCACCGATATCACAGGGGAACGCTTCCCCGGGAAGCTCGGCAAGTGTTCTGTTTTCAGGATCTATCTTAAAGAATCTGTTTTCAGGATCACGAAGCTCATACTGGTTTGCACTTGCGATAAACTCCGGCACCCCGTCGAAATCAAGGTCCAGATAGCTGTAAAAAAGACTGTCCTGATATTCAAAGTACGTATCTTCGTCCTCGGTCCACATATGGATATTTTCCATACAAATATCCACCAACAGCTCGGGATCAAGAGATTCATCCGCCTCTCCTGTGACGGGTATTTCTTTTGTTTTTGCGGTGGTATCTGTGACCGCGGCCGTACCGTTATCCGAACAGGATGAGAGCGCTGTAACAAGTGTCGATAATATCAACAGCATGCACAGCGGGTATATAGTTTTTCTTTTCATTTTCTCCTCCGAAAGATAAGATAATGCGACAATTAGATGATACCACCAATGACTATTTTTGTCAACAAATACGATGGATTGATATATTTGTAAATTACTTTAAAAAAAAACTCAAAAACCGTACGACAAAATATACTTTATATTGACATATTTGATCGAAATATGGTAATATTATACGATGGGTTTTATATATAATTTTGTAAAGAAATTCTGCATACGGAGTGTATGATGAAAAAAATCATTTTTATGATTCTGATAGTGGCTGCATTGTCAGCCTTTATGTGTATAAATACCTTTTGCGAGGAAGCGGTTCTCGTGGATGCGACTGCAGAGAGCACGGATTTTCGCTCTACCGACGCTATGCTTGACGGCAAACGGACAAGCTATGCCGTGGCAGACGGACAGAGCTTACTGACTCTTACAAAAACCGGTGATGCGGTGCATCTTTATATCGAATTTGACCTTGTGCCCGATAGCTGGACTCTTACCGATCCCGCCACAGGCAAGAGCTTTGTTGCCGGAAAGAACGGTTTTTTGCACGAATATATAAATATCCCTCAGGTACTGGGGGACAGAGCCGACTCTCTTGAGCTCAGATTTCCCTCGGGGACAAGTATAGCCGATATATATCTTTATTCCGAGGGAGAATTGCCTTCTCACCTGCAGACCTGGTCCGAGCCGTTAGAGGAGGCTGATATAATGCTTATCTCCTCCCATTCGGACGATGAGCAGCTTTTCTTTGCGGGAGTTCTGCCCTACTATGCCATAGAGCGACAGCTAAAGGTTCAGGTGGTATATATCGTTCAGCATTTTTCTGTGGGTGATGAACGTAACCATATAAGATCCCACGAGCAGCTTGACGGGCTCTGGACGGTTGGTATCAGGAGTTATCCCGTAATGACCGATTTCCCGGATGTGTATTCCGAATCTACCGACAGGGAAACCGCCTTTAAGCAGGCTGAGAAGGCCTTCGGCAATTACGGTGTTACCTATGAGGATTTTTGTTCCTATCTGACGGAATGCATCCGTCGCTTCAAACCATTGGTGGTTGTTTCCCACGATCTTGACGGAGAATACGGACACGGAACTCACGTTCTCTGCGCCTCTGCTCTTACTGAGGCTATAGGCTTTGCGGCAGATTCTGAAAAATATCCCGACAGCTACGAAAAGTACGGCAGCTGGCAGGTGGAAAAGACTTACCTTCACCTATATGAGGAAAACAAAATAACAATGGACTGGGATATCCCTTATGACAGTATGGGAGGAAAGACACCATTCCAGATGACCCAGGAGGGCTTCGGATGTCATAAGAGCCAGCATTGGTGTTGGTTCAACGATTGGATCTACGGTAAGAATAACAATATTACCAAGGCAACGCAGATCACCTATTGCTCTCCCTGCGAGTATGGACTGTATGACAGCCGCGTAGGCGCTGACGTTGTGGGCGGAGATTTTATGGAGAACGTTATCCCCCGGTCACAACGAAAAACAGAGGTTGAGAAGCTTCCCGGAACAAATGAGAATATGTCTCCCGCAGAAAGCGAAGAGCTTCCCGACAGCACGCTTGCGAGGATCACTCTTGACAGTCCTGTTCCGAGACAAAGAGACAATGTTGTTATCATTATAGCAGTGTCGGTATTGGTTATTGCACTTAGTTCCGTGATCATCATAATATGTACTCAAAACAAGCGTAAAAGGAGGAGAAGAAGATGAATAGAATATCTTTGATAATTCCCTCGTATAAGCCGGACGAAAAACTTATCTCTACCCTGACGACTGCAATTGAGGCAGGCTTTAATGATATTCTTGTGGTTGATGACGGTGGTGGCAAGGAATTTGAGCATATATTTGACCGTGTAAGAGAAATGAAGGGGTGTACGGTATTGGTGCATCCTAAGAACCGCGGCAAGGGGGCCGCGTTGAAAACGGCATTCTCATATTTCCTTGAAAACCGTAAGGGTTTTACCGGTGTGGTTACCGCTGATGCGGATGGACAGCACCGAACCGAGGATATACTGGCGGTCGCCCGTAAGATGAAAGAAAGCGGCAATATAGTGTTGGGTTACCGTAACTTTTCTCTTGAGCATGTTCCTGCAAGAAGTAAATTCGGAAATAAAATGACCTCGGGAGTGTTTCGTATATTCTTCGGTATGAAGGTGAAGGACACTCAGACCGGGCTCAGAGCCTTTCCTGCTTCTGTTCTTGATAAGATGTGCAGCATCAAAGGGGACAGATACGAGTATGAGACTCATATGCTTATCGATATGAGCCGTCACCGCCTGCCCTTTGAGGAGGTTGAGATAGAGACTGTTTACATAGAAGAAAACCAAAGCTCCCATTTCCGTCCCATAGTTGACAGCCTGAGAATATACGGAATACTGATAAAGTACCTTTTGAGCTCGGTTCTGTCCACGGTGGTGGATGCACTGGCGTTCTTTTTACTTAAGCTTTTTACATTTCTTTCGGTCATACCGATACCTCTTACCTTTACTGCAGCCTTCGTTGCGAGAGCCATATCCTCCTTTATCAATTTTATGGTCAACTCAAAGGTTGTGTTCTCAGAAAAGCCGAACAAGGGCTCGATGCTGAGGTACTATATCCTTGTTGTGATACAGATATGTATCTCTGCCGCAAGCGTTTTCTGTATCGAGAAGCTCTTAAGGATCGATTCTGCTGCTCTCTCGACATTTATTAAGGTTGTGGTGGATACGCTGCTGTTCTTCTTCAGCTTCCGTATCCAGCATAAATGGGTGTTCAACAATTCTGACAACAGGAGAAATAAAAAATGAGAAACTATCAAACCAAGCCCAAAAACAGATTATTCTTATGGATATTGCTGGCTTTCGTTGCGGTTCTCGCAGTGGTGGTATTCTTTTGCGTTATGCACGTAAGAGGTCTGCTCATTGAATATGAATCACGCCAGCCCGACAGACAGGTAGAGTTTGTCCTCGAGGAGCTGAAAAAGAAGGCTCAGAACGAGGAGGATTTTATAAATACCTTCAATATAGGTGAGCTTACCGCCTGTGAATATGAAGAGGGCACCGATATTCTCGGGGATTACCTTGAGCTCTTTGCAGATCCCAAAACCGAGTTTGCAGTAAAGCCCGGCGGTGTTGCGGAGGATGAAATGAAATATGTCATCCGTTGCGGAGATACCGAGCTTGCCGAGGTTCTTCTTAAGGCGACGAGTCCTCTTGAGACAAAGCTTGCTGTCTTCAGTATGCGTGACTGGAAAGTCACCGAGGTCATAGCCGGTCCTACCGCCAAGGACTATTCACTTACTCTCCCTTCAGATTTTTCACTTACCGTCAACGGTATGTCTTGTAATGACGGAACCTCTCTTGACGGCGGAGAGGTATCCTATACTCTTAACGGATTCTTTCTCGAGCCCAGGCTGGAGATATCCGATCCCGACGGACGTATCGCCGAATACGTCATCCGCGGCGGACGTATACTCCCTGAAATATACGATTACTCAATGGTGCTTCCCAAGAGCATAGCCGTGACTCTTGATTCGCTTCCCTGTGTCGGAACAGAGCGTGATGACGGTTATATGGTTTACAGCATCAGACAGCTTGATAAGCCTGAGGTGGTTATAAGCGACCTTTACGGCAACAGCGTTACCTATGAGGGAGGTTCTCTTGAAATGACTCAGCTGACTGTCCTCTGTGACGAAAATTATAAGGTCAGCGTTAACTCAGCTCCCGTCCCTGAGGATGCGATCTACCGCACTGTACCCAAAAAATATAAAATCATCGAGGATACAGTGGATAATCTTCCCATGAATATGGAATATGATATTGCCGTGCTTAAAGAGGGTGCGGTGATAAGCGTGACCGATCCTGACGGTAACTCGGTTGTCCTTCCCGAGGGAGAAAAGCTGCTTGACCTTACCACAGTCAACGGCAGCGATACCGTCCCCGCTGAGATAGAGAACAGCATTGACGTTCTGACTGTTGCAAAGAAGTGGAGTCTTTATATGAGTAATGACTGCAGCTTCGGTGAAATTTCCGCTTATATGCTTCCCGACTCCTACCAGTATGAGGTGGCGTACAAGTATTCCACCAGTGTTGACAGAACCTTCTTCTCGGGACACGTTCTTCTTGATCCCACCTTTACAGATACGTCGGTAGGTAACTATGTACAGATAACCGAGGACTGCTTCTCGGTGGATATTTCTCTCGTCAAGCATATGCGTCTCAACAGTGCTCAGAATGTTGACGATGCCATGAATGACAGATTCTATTTTGTCAGAAGCAACGGAAAGTGGCTCCTGGCAGGAATGCAGGAGGTGACAGATAATGCGTAAAAGAAGAAAAAGCAGAAGAAACTTGAGAATCAGAAGACAGGAGACTACAGCAAAGAAGGTCCTCAGAATAGTTCTGTATGTGTTCATAATGATCGCAGTGCTTCTGAGTGCTGTGGTTGCTACTCTCGGTCTGTCCCTCAATATGATATGCTCGGATAAATATCCCGGTGCACAGCAGATGTTTGTTACAACCATTCTTGAAACAGGACAGTTTAAGTTTTTAGCCTCTATGTTCTTAAGTCAGGAGGAGATCCAACAGATAGTAAATGCGAACTCCATGCAGGCCTTTGATGAGGAGATCTCTGACGATCTTATCCGGATAGGCGGCAGCGGCAGCGTTGATGCAGGCGGTAGCCAGAGTTATGAAGAGCAGAAGGATATCGAGATAATCGAGGTCAGCGGTGCAACCTACAGCGGGACAATGATGATAGTAAAGGATCCCTCAAGGGTAAGCCTTGCTACCATTTATCCTTGGAAGGCAGAGGGCGTGAACCTGGATCAGCTGGTCAACGATAACGGTGCTGTCGCGGGTATCAACGGCGGTTTGTACGATTCCAGCAACAATAGCGGCGGCAGACCCTACGGAGTTATAGTCAGCAACGGTGAGATACAGTACAACAAGCCTCAGGAATATGCGGGGCTTGTACTTATCGGCTTTACCAACGATCACATACTTCAGATAATAGACGTATCCGATATGACGCCGGCAGACGTGGAGAAACTGGTCAAGGATAAGGGAATACGCGATGCCGTTACCTTCCAGGAGGAGGCAAGCGATTCCAACAACCATTTTGTTCAGCTTATTATTAACAACGAGCCCCGTTCTGTCAACGGAATGGGCAGCGGACTTAACCCCAGAACCGCCATCGGTCAGAGAGCAGACGGAAGTGTGCTTATGTTCGTTACCGACGGCAGAGGCAAATCCGGACACCTGGGAGCATCCTCCGGTGACCTTATCGGTGTTATGCAGGAGTACGGCGCAGTCAACGCAGCCAACCTCGACGGCGGCAGCTCCTCCTGTATGTACTATAACGGAGAGTATCTGCGTACCAGCGTTACCTTCTATTACAGCAATTCCTCCTGGAAATTGCCTGCAGGCTTTATAGTTAAATAGAAAGAATAAAATAATGCAAAATTGTTGATTTATTAACAATATGGTGTTATAATAATTGTGTTTGCGGGTGCCGACCCGCACCGATAATCGGGTCTTGTGTATTTCAAATCGTTTATTCAGTGCTCGAATCGGAAATTCTTATGAATTTTATTGCAAAGGAGATATAACTATGAGCGAATTCAATTGCCCCTACGCTACAACTCACGAAGTTGACAATATGTGCGTAGTTGCAAAAGGACCTAAGCACGGTCCCGCGCCCATTCCCGAAGAGGGCAGATGGGTAAAATCCTATCAGATCAGCGATATCAGCGGTCTTTCCCACGGTATCGGCTGGTGTGCACCCCAGCAGGGTACTTGTAAGCTTACACTTAACGTTAAGAAGGGTATTATCGAGGAAGCACTTGTTGAGACACTTGGCTGTTCCGGTATGACCCATTCCGCTGCTATGGCAGCTGAGATCCTCCAGGGCAAGACCCTTCTTGAGGCTCTCAATACCGACCTTGTATGTGACGCTATCAACGTAGCAATGCGTGAGATCTTCAAGCAGCTTGCATACGGTCGTACACAGACCGCTTTCTCCGAGGACGGTCTTCCCATCGGTGCAGGTCTTGAGGACCTTGGTAAGGGTCTCAGATCTCAGGTAGGTACCATCTTTGCTACCAACGCAAAGGGTGTTCGTTACCTCGAGATGGCAGAGGGTTATATCCTCGAGCTCGGCCTTGATGCAAACAACGAGGTTATTGGCTACAAGTTCATCCACCTCGGCAAGTTTATGGATGCCGTTAAGGCAGGCAAGGACATCAAGGAAGCCTTTGACGAAAATATCAAGACCTACGGTCGTTATGCTGACGCAGTTAAGTATATCGATC
This sequence comes from Clostridia bacterium, assembly GCA_017416185.1. Taxonomy (GTDB): domain Bacteria; phylum Bacillota; class Clostridia; order Oscillospirales; family CAG-272; genus RGIG7300. The sequence continues at coordinate 68,629 of JAFQDF010000026.1, read as the reverse complement.
CCAGAAAGCAGTAAGAAAGGGGGAGCAAACAAATGTCTAACAATGTAGTATTTGAAGGAAAAGAAAGAAGAATGGCCGGCATTGAAAAGTGCATGGCAGAATACGGCATCAAGGATCTCGAGGACGCTCGTGCAATATGTCTTGAGCGCGGTATCGACGTTGATGCAATCGTTAAGGGCGTACAGCCCATCGCTTTCGAGAACGCAAGCTGGGCATATACCCTCGGTGCTGCTGTAGCGATCAAGAAGGGTACCAAGTCCGCAGCAGAGGCTGCAGCCGACATCGGTATCGGTCTTCAGGCGTTCTGTATCCCCGGCTCCGTTGCAGAGCAGAGAGCTGTTGGTCTCGGCCACGGTAACCTCGCTGCAATGCTTCTCCGTGAGGAAACCGACTGCTTCTGCTTCCTGGCTGGTCACGAGTCTTTTGCAGCTGCAGAGGGCGCTATCGGTATCGCAAGAACCGCTAACAAGGTAAGAAAGACACCGCTGCGTGTTATCCTTAACGGTCTCGGAAAGGACGCTGCTTATATCATCTCCAGAATCAACGGCTTCACATACGTTGAGACTGATTTCGACTTCTACACCGGTGAGGTTAAGGTAGTAAAGGAAACTGCTTACTCCGACGGTGAGAGAGCAAAGGTTAAGTGCTACGGTGCTAACGACGTTCTTGAGGGCGTTGCTATTATGAGACTTGAGAAGGTTGACGTTTCCATCACCGGTAACTCCACCAACCCCACCAGATTCCAGCATCCCGTTGCAGGTACCTACAAGAAGTGGGCTATCGAGAACGGTAAGAAGTACTTCTCCGTTGCTTCCGGCGGCGGTACAGGCCGTACACTCCATCCCGACAATATGGCTGCAGGTCCTGCTTCCTACGGTATGACCGATACTATGGGCCGTATGCACGGTGATGCACAGTTCGCAGGCTCCTCCTCCGTTCCCGCTCACGTAGAGATGATGGGTCTCATCGGCGCAGGTAACAACCCCATGGTTGGTATGACTGTTGCTGTTGCTGTTGCAATCGAGGAATCCTTTAAGTAAGCCGTTTTGTAGCATCTTACTAACTTAAAATAGTAAAAATGTGAATTGGACACATCATTTTCGGCTTTTGCCGATGATGTGTCCAATGTTTTATTATTTATTAAATTGACTTTTGCTTGGATTGTATTTATAATATTCTTAATAAAACAAGACAGAATTTAAATAAAAACCCCAATAGGTACCCTACCGTAAAATAAAATTATCTGATATAATTATCTTATCAAATATAAAAAGGAGATGATTATATCTGAAAAGTAAAAATTGGAAACGATGGAAGGCACAGTTAGATTGGAAAACTTGTATACCCTGTATTGATTACAATGGGAAAATTTATGATATATATGAAGAACCGGTTCCAAAGCCACCTATTCATTTAGCCTGCAGATGCAAGATAACACCGGCAGATGCAATAAAAGCCGGAGAAGCAACAAAGCAAAAGCGTAAGGGTATTGATTACCTTATGAAGAAGTACGGGGAATTACCTGCAAGTTATATTACAAGGAATTTTGCAAAGCAACTTGGATGGAATCCTAAAAAAGGGAATTTAGCAACTGTTGCACCCGGCAAAATGGTTCTTGGTGGTATTTATTATAACAAAGACGGCAAACTCCCCTCAGTACCGGGCAGAGTATGGTATGAAGCAGATATCAATTACAGCGGTGGGTTTAGAAACGATGAACGAGTTTTGTTTTCCAATGACGGATTGATGTTTGTAACATACGATCATTATTACACCTTCGCAGAAATTGTATAAAGGAGAAGTAAATGGAAATTATAATTCTTGATTTTACAAACTGTAAATACTATATGGAAGTGTATCACATTATAAAGGAAGCGTATTCACTCCCCGAATACTTTGGAAATAATCTTTCTGCATTATGGGATTGTCTCAGAGATTTTTTCATAGAAGATATGCATACAAAGATAGTGGGATTAAACACACTCCCTAAGGATCTACGTGAATATATGAATAGGATTCTTGAGGTTTTTGACGATGTACATAAGGAAAATCCCAATATGACATTTGAGGTGATCTCTTAACATTATTACCATACTGTTCATTAAACTATTGTATCGTGAACAGTCAATATGATATTATGTATGTGGTTAGTTCCGTTATAGATGTGATTGGGTGTTCTCCCAAGCAGATGGAAAGTGCCGACAGGCACTTTTACGTAGAGATGATGGGTCTCATCGGCGCAGGTAACAACCCACAGGCCCCGTATGACCGTTGCCGTTGCAGTTGCTATCGAAGAGAGCAATAAGTAACAAACAAAAAATTCTCCCTGCTTGCAGGGAGATTTTTTTGTTAAATGCAGAATGCAGAATGCAAAATGCAGAATTAAGGACAAAAGCTGTCACGAAACTGATATAATCCCCCTAGTGTAGTTCTCGAATCTTTTTCTTTTTTCGAGTGTCTACTCTAAGGGGATTATATCAGTGTGACAGCTTTTTATTAACCGATAATAGATTTTCCGTCCCAGCGGTGAGGCTTTTCTACCTCCATAAGATCGGCGATGGTGGGTGCAATGTCGATGATGGAAGCCTCGGTTTGCTTGTTCTTTTCAAAGCTCTCGCCGATAAAGAGGATGGGGATATTGATATCCTCGGGATCCATACTGCCGTGGTCGGTGTCGTGACCGCCGTGGTCGGCTGTGATGATATAGGTGTACTCATCACCAAAGGCATCAAGGACACGCTTGGTACAGTCAAGAGCCTTCTTTACCGAAGCAAGATATTCCTCTGACATCCATCCGTTGTGGTGGCCGAACATATCAACGTTGCCGAGATAGAGGAAGGTAAAGTGGGGCGCTTTTTTGCTGATATAGTCGATTGCATAGTCCGTAATGTTTGCATCGTCCTCGTCTCTCATAAAGAGGCTGAAGTTGAAATAACCGGGACGTGCAATGTCACGAAGCTCACCCCAGTTGTAGAACATTGCCGCCTTTTTTCTTGCATGGTCCAGCTCCTCTATAAGACCGTTGACCGTGTTTACGGGAGGGCAGTAGGTGTTGCTGGTGGTCTGGTGCTGTATAGGGGAGACCGAAGTGAAAAGCGACATATGGCAGGGCAGAGTGTCTGAAGGGTAAACCGTTTTGCCCTCAAGTGTATAGGTAGCCTGCTTTAACAGTTCTTCTGCATAGGGGCTGCCGCAGGTCATCATTGCATCGGGACGCATACCGTCAATAAGTATAAGAATTACCTTTTTCATAATAAATACTCCTTTTTAGGTCGTTAATTTAAGTATATCAGCCTTGGGCAGAACTGTCAATGAATTTTTATTATGTGTATTAACATTTTAATAAATGTGTGCTATAATAACGTCATACAGATACGGGAGGATAAAAATGAAATACGTTTATCTGCGTTTTCCGGGCGGTAAGCCCAAGGCGTTTACGATTAGCTATGACGACGGTTACATATACGACCTTCGCCTTGCCGACATAATCGACCGCCACGGAATAAAATGCACCTTTAATATAGTTAGTGATTCGATAACCAAGGACTGGGGGTCCGAATATCTGACACTTGAGCAGATAAAGTCACTTATCGCAAGAGGCCACGAGGTGGCAGTCCACGGTGTTACCCATACCGCAAACGGTCTGCAGAATATCCCGCTTGGACTTGCCGAGTGCTACGAATCACGAAAAGTAATTGAAGAAAAAATAGGTATTATCTCCCGCGGCTTTGCTTATCCTTGCTCGGGTATCAACGATTTTACCGTTGGTACAGATTATGAGCGTATAAAAGGCTATCTCCGTGATCTTGGGTATTCCTACGCCCGCTCGGATGAAAAGAATTTTGATTGTTTTCTTATCCCGAATGATTGGTATGACTGGCAGCCTACCGTTCACCACGACAGCCGCCGCGTAAACGAATATGCGGATATGTTTCTTGATATCAAGCCCGACGGTGAGGACGGTAAGGGCGGCTTGCCACGGCTTTTCCATATCTACGGACACAGCGTAGAATTTGAACGCAAAAATAATTGGGATCACCTTGAAGCTCTTTGCGAAAAGCTGGGCGAAAAAGATGATATATGGTATGCTACCAATATTGAAATATACGATTATGTTGAGGACTATCTGAGACTTAAATTCAACCTTGACCATATCCGTGTCTATAACCCCTCTGCCCGCACTGTATGGATCTATGCAGATAAAAAGACGTTTCAAATTGACCCCGGTGAAACGGTGCGTTTGATATAATATAAATAATGCTGCTTATAAGGAGCTTGATATGGCTATTATTTTCAATGAGGAAAACAGACATTTTTACCTTGAGGGTAAGGATATTTCATATATTTTCAGGATCAACCGTATCGGCTTTGCGGAGCATCTATATTTCGGCCGTCGTATCGGCAGAGAAAATATGGAATATATGCAGAGCATAGGCTCAGGCTCTGCCTACGTGCAGATGCCGGGCGAAAGGAATCAGAGCTATTCATATTACAATCCCGAGCTCTGCTTTTACGGTACGGGGGATTACCGTGAGCCCACATTTATGGTCAAGAATCCCTTGGGCGACCGTTTATGCAGGCTTCATTATACGGGACACGAAATATTATCCGAAAAGCCGAAAATAAAGGGTATGCCATCGCTTAGCGGCGGCGAGACTCTGGTGCTTCATCTTGAGGATGAGCTTACACACTTTGCCGCCGATCTTTATTATACCGTTTACGACGAATATCCGGTTATTGCCAGAAGGACGGTTTTTAAGAACAATTCCGACAGTGAGCTGGTCTTAGACAGAGCCTATTCCTTTAATCTTTCGCTTTCCCACAGCAATTATAAAATTTTGTCTCTTCAGGGCTCCTGGGGATATGAAAGACAGATGCAATATACCGATATGCACAGAGGAGTAGTATCTGTCGACTCTAAAAGATGTACCTCTTCTGCAATATTGAGTCCCTTTATGGCTTTGCTTTCTCCCGATGCCGACGAGGACAGGGGCATCGCTATAGGCGTTAATCTGGTTTATTCCTCATCCTTTGTTTTGAAGGTAGAGGGCACCTCTGAGGGCAAAGGAAATATCTGCGGCGGCATTAACGATTTTGATTTTGAATGGCACCTTGCCCCCGGCGAGGAGTTAGAGACCCCCGAGGCGGTCATCGTGTATTCGGATGAGGGCTTAGGCAAGATGAGTCGCGCTTATCACGACGTTTATCGAGAAAAACTTATCAATCCCCGCTTTGTAAAAAAACAAAGACCTATCGTTATAAACAACTGGGAGGGCACGTATTTTAATTTTAATACCGAGAAGCTCATTGAAATGGCAAAGGCGGTCAAAGGACTGGGTATAGACACCTTTGTATTGGATGACGGCTGGTTCGGTCACCGCGATGACGATTCCACCAGTCTGGGAGACTGGTTCGTTTATGAAGAAAAGCTGCCCGGAGGCTTAAAGCCTGTTATAGATGCAGTTCACGAAAACGGAATGAAGTTCGGTCTATGGTTTGAGCCGGAGATGATAAGCGAGGATTCCGAGCTTTTCAAAAAGCATCCCGACTATGCCATCGGAGTTCCCGGAAGGGACAGATGTAAATCAAGACGTCAGTTTATGCTTGACCTCACCCGAGCCGACGTAAGGGACTATATCGTAAATACGGTAAACAAGATAATTTCCGAAAACGAGATCGACTACGTTAAATGGGATTATAATCGCAACGTCACGGATAACTATTCTCTTGGTATTCCTCGTGATCGGCAAAAGGAATTTGCCCACAGATATGCCCTGGGGCTATATGATATATGCGAACGAATAGTAAACCAAAATCCCCATATTATTTTCGAGGGCTGTGCAGGAGGCGGTGCAAGGTTCGATCCCGCTATGCTGTACTATTTCCCTCAGATCTGGACCAGTGACAACACCGACGCGGAGGAGAGGACCAAGATCCAATACGGAACGTCTATCTGTTATCCCGTATCGGCAATGAGCTGTCACGTATCCGCCGTGCCCAATCACCAGACCAGACGAAGCTGTGAAATGAGAACAAGAGCGGATATAGCTCACCTTGGTCCCACCGGATATGAATTAGATCCCACTCTTTTCACAGACGAGGACAAGGAGCTTGTCAAGACGCAGATAAATGCATACAAGGAGGACGCGGAGCTTGTGCTTTGCGGTGATCTCTACCGTGTGGAAAATCCCTTTGAGGGTAATTACTTCGGATTTATGCAGGTTTCAAAGGATAAATCAAGGGCAAAGCTGACCTGCTACAGAAGGATGAACACAAAGGACGAGATCAAGTTCGTTTATCCGAAAGGACTTGACCCCGACAAGCGCTATTATATTCCCGAAAGAGAGCAGACTCTTATGGGAAGTACTATTATGTATGCGGGGCTTCAACCCGAGTTTGCTCCCCGTGATTTTGTAACCAAGGTGTTCCATTTTATCGAAAATCTTGAGCAAGAGATTAAATAGCCTATGATGGATACAAGCAGGCACGGAAATTCGTGCCTGCTTTTTCTTGACAACACAAATACTAAATGATAGAATAATTAAAAAATCCCCGTAAGTGAGGTATAATATGAAAATTACGATTGCCGAGATAGGCAAATACGAAACTATATCCTTTGCGGCAAAGGAGCTTTGCCGTATTTTAAAGCAGATGGATCCCGATACCGTTTTTGATCACAGAAGATACGATGCTTATGATCCCACAAAGACCGATTTTCTCTGGATAGGCTTGGGTGAGTGGTGCGAAAAGAGTAATAAAGACAGTATTTATATAGACGTAAAGAACGCCGCGGGAGTTATCAGCGGTTCAAACGAGTGCAGCGTTCTTATGGCTGTTTACCGCTTTGCGTATATGCTTGGGTGCCGTTATCTTCGTCCGGGTAAGGACGGGGAGAAGATACCCGAAAAAGAGCTTACACCCGAAGCTCTCACAGCTTCGCTCAGCCATACGCCCTCCTATTTCCACCGTGCGATCTGTATTGAGGGTTCTACAAGCACCGAGCATATTTATAACACAATAGACTGGCTTCCCAAGGTGGGCTTGAGCGGATATTTCGTTCAGTTCTTTACCCCCAACGTATTTTTCCGCCGTTATTACGGAGCTCATATAGTTGACGCTGACGTTGACGCTATGATGGAGCCTTTAAAGGACGAGATCACAAAGAGAAGTCTTAAATATCACGCAGTAGGTCACGGCTGGACCTGTGAGGCTTTCAATATCAGCACCACAGGCTGGCTTGAGTTCAAGGGCGAGATCCCCGAGGATATGAAGGAGGTCATCGCTATGCTTGACGGCAAGCGTGAGCTTTATCACGGTATCCCCGCCAACACCAACCTCTGTTATTCCAATCCATATGCAAGAGAAAAGATAACCGATTGCTTTGTTAATTACTGCAAAAACCATCCCGAGGTAAAATATCTACACTTCTGGCTGGCTGACGAAGCCAACAATCAGTGCGAATGTGATAACTGCCGTGACACTCTGCCCTCGGACTTCTACGTGATGATGCTCAACGATATCGACCGTAAGCTCACCGAGGCAGGGGTCGATACCAAGGTAGTCTGCCTTATCTACAACGAGCTTCTTTATACTCCTCTTAACGGAAAGCTTAATAACCCCGAGCGTTTTACGCTTATGTTTGCGCCCATTACCCGTTCCTACTCTCACTCCTACAGCGAGATAGACAGAGATAAGCCTGTGGAGATAAAGCCTTATGTCCGCAACAAGTTCAACGCTCCCACCTCGGTAGAGGAGAACGTGGCTATGCTTGAAGGCTGGAAGGCGCAGAAATTCAGCGACAGCTTTATATTTGACTATCATCTGATGTGGGATCACCACACCGACCCCGGTTATTACTATGTGGCAAAGACCCTTCACAGCGATATGGCTAACCTCGATAAGTTAGGGCTTGACGGTATGGTAAGCTGTCAGCTTCAGCGTGTAGGCTTGCCCACGGGACTTCCCCAGTACGCTATGGCGTCTGCTCTCTGGGACAAGAGCTGTAGCTTTGAAGACGTGTCAAAGGAATACTTCACCGCCGCCTTTGGCATATACGGTGAGGATGTGGAGAAATATCTTTCCACCCTTTCAGACCTTTATGACCCCGAGTTTGTAAGAGGAGAAAAGAAAAAGGCTGCCGATGCGGTCATACGAGACTACACAGAGGCTAAGAGAGTTGTTGACGAGTTTAAGGAAGAATTTATCGACAAGCATATCTGCCTGTCTCCCGACTGGCAGTATCTTTCGATACACGCAGAGCTTTGTTTATATCTTGCCGACGTTTATATCAAGATATATGAAGGTGACGAGGCAGGCTGTGAGGCGGTGTTCGGTGAGCTTAAGGAATACGTACACAGTGTAAAGCAGGACTGCTATAACGTTCTTGACGAAAAGTTTATTATAGACGATCTGTGGAAGTATTACAGGTTACATATAAAATAGAAGAGACCGCTTGACGGTCTCTTTTATGTTTATTCGGGTTGATAGGATAATTCCCAGACGTCTGCGTAAGTGCCCAGAGGATCAAGGGAGAGTATACACATAAGCACGAAGCATTCATAGGGATTCTGTATATATATGCCTCCCATAAAGCAGCTTTTGAGTATACGGTCGGTGGTTTCCAGGAAGTGTGTGAACCTCTGCTTCGGATCCGGATAAAGGTCAAGTCTTTGGGAATAAACAAAGAAATTAAGGGTTATCAGGTCAAAACGGGTGACCTCGGCATTTCCTGAAATTATCTCTCCGATATGCTGACGGCTGAAGCGCTTGCCTGCAAACTGTGCATTTAATTTTGATGCTTTTCCCGGGGTCAGATTGCCGTACCTGTCTTTAGGGATGGCAGCACATATGATCTGTTCGATATCGCTTTCGGTAATATCCTCACGGACGTAGACCTTCTTTTTGCTGCGGAATTTTTCGTAACGCTCGATTTTTTCATAGTCATAAAGACGGTCGCTTCTGCTCAGCCTGTCCTTATATTCCATCAGTGCGTCCAGATGCTCCTCCTCCGAGGAACGGTTGTACATTTCTGCGATCAGGTCTCTTGCCTCGTCATATAAGGCGTTGAAGCTCTCTCTTGCTGTAACGCTGATCTTTGAAATGTTGTCAGGGGTCTTAAGCTTTGAAACGTGGGAGATAAGCTCGTCGTCGCTGTGTATTGAATGCATATTCTTCCGGATGCTGACGGTGCGTTCGCTGTGTATCAGATCTATATCAAAATAATTGGCGGGCGTAGCGTCATACTGCTCCATAAGCTTTTCAAATTTCAGATAGTTATATTTATTTTTGTAACAATACCAGCAGATAACCTCAAATGGATTTTTGGGGTTTATTTCAGGCTCCCGCAATGCCTTTGTCAGAAAAAGGTTAACGTCATCAACGCTCATGTTCAGACCGAAGCCTAGCAAAAATACTACGTTACGCTTTACCGTCTGCTGTGTCAGCCAGTTCTTGGACAGTGCACTCAGCTTTGCCGTGGTCGGTGTGAAGGCGGGAGGAGTAAAGTTGTCGGAAAATGAATCCTTGATTATCAGCTGATAATCCTTAAGCTCCATTTCGGTAAAGGGCTTTTCGGGCCGTGCGTTTAAATATATGTAACGTTTAAGATAATCGCCGAAGGGTATAAATCTCAAACGGTGCTTCAATGAATCGTATATCGCCTGGGAATCCTGCTCCAGAAAAGCCTGATCATCCACTACGTTATACAACGATTCCCATGCGGCTTCCGTGTAGTCATATTCTCTGATATCGTTTTCAGACATGTTGTTTTCCCTTCCTTTATAGTTCCTTTTACACAGTTTACCATAAAATTTCAGCATGTTCAATATATTTAGCTGACATTTATTTGTAATCTTTCAAAACAGTTGACAATTCCGCTTTAAACTGTTACAATGTTTTTAACAATTATTTCGGAGGTTTTTACCATGTCAGAAAACGAAAACATACTTGACAAATTTAAGTTCAACCAGGAAACGACAGAGGTTGATACAACAAAGAAGGTTAAGGTAGGTATCATCGGTACGGGCTGGATCGCAGAGGCTCACGCAGGAGTTCTCAAGAGATGCCCCGACGTTGAGATCGTTGCCCTTGCAGATATCGTTCCCGGTAAGGCTGAGGCGTTTGCTGCAAGAAAGAAGCTCCCCGAGGGTATTCGTTTCTATTCCAGCGACCGCGAGCTGGTTGACAACGAGCCCGACCTTGACGCAGTATGCGTATGTACCTACAACCGTCAGCACGCTCCCTGTACCATTTACGCTCTTGATCACGGCCTGAACGTTCTTCTTGAGAAGCCTATGTGCGTTACTCTCGAGGAGGCTGTTGAGATCTGCAGAGCAGAGAAGCGCAGCGGCAAGATCCTTTCTATCGGCTTCCAGCCCCGTTGCGACGAGAATATGAAGATGGTCAAGAAGATAGTTCAGTCAGGCGAGCTCGGTCAGGTCTACTACATCCAGACAGGCGGCGGCAGACGTAAGGGTATTCCTACTCCCTTCGGCACCTCCTTTATCGAGGACGAGACCGCAGGTATCGGCGCACTTGCAGATATCGGCTGCTACTCTCTCGATATGGTGCTTAACGCTATCGGCTATCCCAAGCCCGTAACCGTTTCCGGTTATACGTCCAATTTCTTCGGTACCAAGCCCGAAACCTATCCCAATCATCCCGAGTATGCAGAGAAGTTCGGCGTTGACGACTTCGGTGCAGGATTTATCCGTCTTGAGAACGGCGTTATCCTTGACTTCCGTATTGCATGGGATATGCACCTCGACACCCCCGGTGATACCATCATTATGGGTACCAAGGGCAGTATGAGAATCCCCTCCACAGAGTGCTGGAACGGTTCTATCGGCGGTCCTCTCAAGATCTATCACGACGTAGCAGGCGAGCCTGTTGTTACCGAGATCCCCATGAAGCACAACGAGGTTGATAACTTCGAGAACAAGATGAGATCCTTCATCGACGCTGTTAAGTATGGCGGTGAGGCTCCCGTTCCTTCTTCCGAGATCCTCTACAACCAGGCAATCATCGACGGCATCGTTCGTTCCGCAAAGGAAGGCAAAGAGGTTACCATCGAGATTCCCGAGATATAAGACAAATAAAGCTGTCCGAAAGGACAGCTTTTTTGTATTATAGTCGTTTGCCGAAGGCAAACATATCGAGTTCACCTTAGGTGAACATATCGAGTTGCAACGCAACATATCGAGTTTGCAATGCAAACATATCGACAATATCAGCAGTTGTGACTGTGATTAATTAAATGCCGTGATGTTATTTTGCCATAGCTTCAGTCATTATTTTTACAGCACAAGAAAAACCTTCACAAAATGCCCTTTCGCAACTTAAACTTATGTATTCGTTAATACAATCCACATATTTTTCAAAAGTTGTTTGCTGTTTTTCGGACAACCCTTTGGTAAGTTTATCAGCGTTATCTCCTATAAATCTTTCGAGATTTCTTATTTCTTCATCTCCACATCCGAGATGTTCGGCGGGACATATTTGCCCGTTCCATAGTTCACTAAGTATACGTTCCATTGCGCTTCTCCTTTTCGGTTAGTAAAGACATAATATCATATTCTAAAAAGAAAGGTGAATTATAGACGAAAAATGTCTATAATGTAGTCTTTGGTATATGAAGAAAACAGATTTTGGGTCTTTAATCAAACAATTACAGAGTGGGCATATGCTCACTCTGTTTTTGCATATATTTTTCAGTATCTGCATATAAAAATTAAATATAATATGCAGTAAAAAACGTAATATGCAGAAATATATGCAGAAAAATCAAATTGTTTGACAAAACAATATTACCGTGATATAATTTAACCCGTAGCAAGAGAAACGGCGGCGGTTGTTTCCGACACCTCTACGAAGGGAGGTGTTATTATGGAATATGTTTTATCATTTACGCTTTTAGTTATGATAATAATTATTTACATAAAGAGATAACCGCCTACTCTGCCAAGTAGACGGTTTTTCAAATAAACGGTTTATTTTGCGGAAACAACTAAAGCTGTTCCTCTTGCTATATTTATATTAACACATAAATATGTATATGTCAAGGATTATTGACACCTATATCTCAAAATGCTATAATCTACTTAATAAATATAAGGAGCACAGATATGAAAAGGAGATTATTCATATTGTTACTCGCTATGATACTTGGTGTTCAGGGTATGGGCGGTTTTACCGTAAATGCTACCGATATTCCCGAGGATTGTGAAACCATAGAATTTGACAAAAGATATTGGGCAGAGCCGGGTGAGACCTATTGGTACAAGTTTGAAGCTCCCGCGCCCAAGTGTGTTTTTACCGATATGCAGATAGACCCTGTAGGTGATTATTTCTACGGTTGGGACGTTACCTCTCACAGATATTATGACGAAAACGGTAATGAGCTTGGCACCATATCCTCTACCAACGATCCCGACGTATCCGAATGGACCGAGTTTGAGGCGGGCAAGACCTATTATATCAAGGTCACAGCCCTTTCTGAAGGAACCTTCTACACCCTTTCTCCCGTAAGAGAGAAGGAGCCTGCCGCTGACACCGAAAACGAAGGCTATAAGGGCAAAAAGAGCCTTGAGCTTACCGAGGAAAACGTTGACAAATTCTTCCCCGGAAACACCAATACCAAGTGGGACGTTTATACAGTGACCGACAGCTTTACCGTAGGTGCAGAAAATGAAATAGTATCAACAGACTATTTTGTTCTGCCTTACAAGGTGTGCTTTGATGATTCATCACTTGTCGTTAACAAAAGACCGACCACATATTCTTCAATAGACTATACCGCACAGACAAGCTGGGACGTGCTTTCTTCTTTTGAGAAAAAGCCCTATGCGGCTAAAGAAAATATCGCAGAGGGTGAATACGTGCAGGCGGCAAATCATTATGCTTACGTAATGGATGGAGAAGCGGCTGCGGCCGTTCGCAGCTATAAGGTTTACGTTCCCGCAGGTAAGCGAATTGAGTTAGCCGAGGACGGTTACTTCTATCCTCTTTCGATAAATGAACGTTTTACCGACGTTTCGGCATCTGCCTGGTATACCGAGGCCATAAGCTGGGCGGCTGAAAACAAGATAATGAACGGTATGGGCGAGGACAAGTTCTCCCCCGCTACACCTCTGACAAGAGCGCAGTTCGTTATGATACTTGCCAATATAGAGGGGGCTGACCTTTCCGTATACAAGGACGTACAGAGCTTTTCAGACGTGCCGAAGGGCAGATGGTATTCCGCCGCAGTTGAATGGGCAAAGGACAAGGGCGTTACCTCGGGTGTAAGTGATGACAGATTTGCACCAAATGACCCCGTTACCCGTCAGCAGCTTGCAAGATTTTTATGTACATACGCAGAGCTTAGAAATATAGAGATGCCCGCAGGAGCTGACCTTAGTTCATTTAAGGATGAAAATCAAATCGCAGACTGGGCAAAGGACTCTATGAGCGTTGCGGTAGCATCAGGGCTTGTTACGGGTATGACCGAAACCACACTTGCTCCCCGTAAGGAGGCTACAAGAGCTCAGATATCACTTATTATAAAACGTTTCTACGAGGGCTATCTCCGTGCGGTTACACCCTCTGTTGAGATGGGCAACTATCTGCTGGAGGGCGGAAGCTGCGGTTACAGCTTTTATGACGAGCTTATCACCCTTTCGGGCAAAGATAATCCTCACGTTCTATATATCGGTATGTCTTGTACCGATCCCACAGAGGGCTGGGGTGCAATAAAGTCGGAGATGTGTACCTGGCGCGGCTGTACCACCGACATTCTGCTTCTTGAGGATCTGCCTACAGATACCGCAAGACAGAAGATCGAGGCTGCCGATATAATTTACGTAACAGGCGGAAACTCACGTATGCTTCTCGAGAGACTTCGCCGTTACGGTACTGACGCTCTTATTCGCAAAGCGGCGGCAGAGGGTACGGTAATGTCGGGAAGCAGCGCCGGTGCGATATGCTTTGGCGCATACGGCACCTCGGGTATCCGTGACGACCGTTTTGAAAATATCTACGGCACGGGCTGTGTGGACGTTATAGTTTGTCCCCACGGAAACGAAGCCAAGCGCGTGGAGGAGATGAAGCGCCTTATCTTAAAGGATGCTACCCTTGTAGGCGTTGCCATTGACTTTGCCTGCCTTGAGATCAGCGGCGGATCCTACCGTATCTACACCGAGGAGGGTTATCACAAGCCGGGGGTCGCTGTTAAGTTCAGAAACGTTGACGGTGTTGTAGTCGCAGAGGATATCAATTCTATGGAGTGGAGGCCTCTTGATGAACTGTATAATTGATGACTCGGAATCTGCCATGAAAGTGGCAGATTTTTGAGATATTGACATTTAGACGCAAATGTTGTACAATTACCCTAAGTATATATATCGAGGTACAGAATGGATAAAAGAAAAATACTGTGGTATTGTCTTTTCGGTCTGCTCATAATCGTGCTTGCCGTTGTTGTAAGTCTCAGCGGTATATGGATAAAGTACAAAATTATGGATTATGAGGCTATATCGGTAGAGCCCGATTCCCGCGATTACAGTACCTATTATAATTCTCTTAACTATAAGGATCAGCTGTTATATAACAGCGTGGTGGATGCCGCAACAGAGATAGCCGACGAGAGTGAGATTCTCAATTACTCTTATGATATGGAAGTGTTTATGAACGTTGTCGGTTGTATAAGAGCAGACCGTCCTGAGCTTTTCTACGTGGACTTTGAGGCCCTTGTTCTTCAGCATTCCAATCATAAAACAAAGGTCGGAATGGTATATCTGGAGGAGCAGGACGTTATAACCGATATGATCGCTAAGTATGACGATGCTGTGGACAGTGCTATGGAGAAGGTTCTTCCTTCCATGACCGATTATGAAAAGGAGTTGACTATAAACGATTATCTCCTTGATCACTGCCGTTATGCTCCCGGTGAGCGTCAGCAGATCTCAAGCACAGCATACGGAGCGTTAGTTTTGGGCGAGGCTTACTGTGACGGATATGCATATGCGGCCAAGCAGCTTCTTGACAAGGCCTATATTGACTCTGTTATTATTTACGGCGAGACAGAGGGTGCTATGCACGTCTGGAATATGGTGCAGATAGAGGGTCAGTACTATCATCTTGATGTTATGTGGAATGATGCTGATATCGGAGATGAAAATAAGCTTCGTTTCCACGGTTATTTCAATCTCAGCGATGATGTGATCAAGCTGGACCACAAGTATGAGAATAAAGACATAATACCCTATGCGGTCAGTGACGTAAATTATTATAAAAAGACCGGCTGTTATGCAGAGACTGCCGAGGGTATTGAAGAGGTTTTATATAATCAGTTAAAGCTTGCCGTTGAGCAGAAGAGAGAGTATATCGAGCTTCTCTGTCCCGAGACCAAAAGCAGCGAGGATATAGAGGCGCCTTATATGGCTGCTCTTAAGAGAGTAAACGAGGAGCTTGGCAGTGACGTGCTTTACGAGGTATTCAGTATTTATGATGCCACGGCACGTGACAATTCTATAACGATTCAGATCTTCTACAATTAGAAAGGAAATATATTATGATAAATATTGCATTATTAGGCTTTGGTACCATAGGCAGCGGTACCGCCGAGGTTCTTAAAGTAAACGCAGAGGCTTGTAAAGCCAAGGCAGGAGACGAGATAAACGTCAAATACATTCTTGACCTCCGCGATTTTCCCGACTCCGAGTTCGGTGACCGTGTGGTTCACGACTATGACGTTATCGTCAATGACCCTGAGGTAAAGGTAGTAGTTGAGATGATGGGCGGAAGCCACCCTGCATACGAGTTTTCCGTTGCCGCGCTCAAGGCAGGTAAGAGCGTAGTTACCTCCAACAAAGAGGTAGTGGCCAACTTCGGCTGTGAGCTGCTTGCTTTAGCAAAGGAAAACAACGTAAGATATCTCTTTGAGGCATCTGTTGGCGGCGGTATTCCGATCATTCGCGCTATGACCGAGTCCCTTGCGGGCAACGAGATCTGCGAGATCAACGGTATCCTCAACGGTACAACAAACTATATCCTCACCCAGATGAAGACCTACGGCAAGACTATGGCTGAGGCTCTCAAGGAAGCACAGGAAAAGGGCTATGCAGAGGCTAATCCCGATGCGGATATCCTCGGAATAGATGCTTGCCGTAAGATATGTATTCTTTCCGCACTTGCCTTCGGCGAGCTTGTGGCAAGCGACCTTGTTATGACAAAGGGTATAACCGAGATCACCACCGAGGACGTAGAAAAGGCAGAGGCTAACGGACAGGCTATCAAGCTTGTGGCAAGAGCCGCAAAGACCCCCGAGGGCAAGCTCTATATGGCAGTTTCTCCCGTAGCGGTAAATAACGATAACCCTCTCTCTACAGTAAACGACGTATTCAACGCAGTTCTCGTGCGCGGTAATACTTTAGGTGACGTAATGTTCTACGGAGCAGGTGCAGGAAGTCTTCCCACCGCATCCGCAGTAGTGGCGGATATAATCGACATCTGCCGTTGCCTCGGCAACCAGCCCGAGCAGCAGCAGTGGACTAAGTCTGAAAACGTAACCTCCGAAATGACCGCAGAAATGGCAGCAGACTACGCAAAGCGCGTGGGAACACCGCTTTGCTAAAATCAGAATTTATAAATTCTGATTTTAGAATGCAAAATGTAAAATGTAAAATGCAGAATTAAGGAAGAAAATAGTCCCCTTAGGGGACTATTTTAACTTCAACTCTAAACTCATAGTTCTAAACTCATAACTCAATTAAAAAGCCTTCCTCTCGGAAGGCTTTTGTGTTATCTGTAGAGATCTGAGTAGGTATATCCGAGGCTTTCGAGAAGCTCGGCAAAGTCGGTCATAAATTCCTCGTGCAATGCTTGCCACTGCTCTTCTTCCGGGTCACCGGGAGAACCGCAAATATAATTATAATTTGTAAATCCGTCAAGGGTCAGATCTGCTTGTATGATATAAGGGAAGTCATATTTGCCATTCTCTTTTGCGATTCGCTGATCATAGGTATAGCTGTAATGATCTGTCAGTGCGTAGATATCGAAATATAAGCTTTCCGTAATACCGTCGGCATTATCCTTGTAATAATTGATAGTGATAAAGCTTTTATCCTTGGTGCATCTAATATTCAAGGTGTAGCCTTCCTTTGTAACGCTCCATTCCATATCACGGTCAACCGATGAATCCTTACCGTTTGTAATAACGTGATCGCATAGAGCGGCAAATACTCCGTCACGGAACGCGGGTCCGTCATACTTAAAATAGGTTTCAAGAGCCTCCAGCATTACACATATCTCGGCTCTGGTGGTATTTCTGCGGGGTCTTAATTCTCCGTTGCCGTAGCCCTTTATGATTTCCGAAGCAACAGCCCACTGCATTTGTGTCAGAGCCCAATCCGAGATAGTATCGGCATCGGTAAAAGCTGAGAGATCGTCGGTATAGTCCATATTATATCCCTTGTATTCAGCAAAGAGACAAAGCATCCTTGCCACCTGCTCACGGGTGATGGGATCATTGGGAGCAAAACGAGTTTCGCTCACACCCTTGACGATGCCCTTTTCCACGCCCCAGGCGATGGCGGCATTGTACCAGTGGCTTGTTTTAACATCCTCAAAATTCAGCTTTACATTCTTATAATAGGTATCGTTGAGCATATCACCCGTGCTTTGTGCCAGCATCTGCATAAACTGTGCTCTGGTTAGGGTATCGTTGGGGCGGAAAACTCTCTCGCCCTTTTCGTTTATCATTCCTGCTACATATTCGTTCATCCACGCATTTATTACCGGATAATAATACCAGTCACTCTCTCGTATGTCGGCAAAACCGTTATATGCAGAGGACACTGTTGCAAAGGTTGCTATAAACATAATCAATGTCAATAGTATTGCAATTATTTTTTTCATATTCTTTCTCCTTTAATTCTCTATCCACTGTGCTTCGAGGCTGATGTCGTAATCTATAGGCATAAGAGAAGCTTCGGTTATTTGAACGGTCTCTCCCGTTATCGGATATTCAAACCACCAACCGTTAAAGCTATAGCCTTCGCGGGTAGGCGTTGGCAGAGTTCCCATAGGCTTACCGTATTCAACGAGTATATATTGCGTATCTCCTTTGCCGCCGTTATATATAAAGTTTACCCGATTGCCGATGCGCCAGTGAGCGTATAAGGTGGTATGGCCTTTGGTCGGGTCGGGTCGCTTTGAACTGCCGCCCTCGGGTTCACTCCACCAGCCCAAAAACTTATAACTGTCCCTGGTTGCATAACCCATAGAATATACTTGTTCTCCGTAATACAGGTCTTCGTGCGTTTGTGACGGCGTACCTCCGTTGCCGTTGTATGTTATACGGTATTTCAGTACGGCGTATAAAGTAACGTCACCGTGAAATTCGGCATATGAGCCGCAGGCATACTTTACCTCTTTTGACCAATCGTAGTTTGTCCAACCCATCATAAAGAAACCGGGTATATCAGTGTCGTAGAGCTGAGTTTTTTCTCCCGCCGTCGCCGTCTTTACCGCAAGGGTTGTACCGTCGGCAGATTTATACGTTATGCTTATCTTTTTTGCGGGGGCTTGAGTTTCTTTGTCAGGCTTAGGTGCTTCGGTTACCTTTTCTGTTTCCTTGGGTTTGGTATCTTTTGCAGCAGTGGTATCTGCTGTAGTAGTATCTGCTGTGGTGGTATCAACGGTCGTTGTGTCTGCGGTTGTTGTATTCTCTGTCGTCGTATCCTCTGCCGTCGTATCCTCGACGGTAGTATCGCTTTCCTCCGGCTCTGTTTCGACGGGTTCGGTCTCTTCGGGCAGTTCTTCGGTTTCGTCAGACTCGGGCTTCTCTATCTCCTCGGTGTCCTTTACCACTACCTCAGGCAGAGGGTCGGGGAGCTTTGCGTTTACCACGGGGTCTGTCATAAACATTACTGCTATGACTATACATACCGCCACCACACCGAAGCTGACCCAGAAGGCGGGCTTACGGTAGTTAAGGATATTTTTTATTCTGTCCTTTACGCCCACTTCACCGAAAGCAAGGGGAGAGGGTCTGTATCTGTTTCCGATTACGGCACACTCAAGCAAGGCGCGGGTATATGATTTCTTGGAATCCACGTCCATATTACGCGTTACCGCCTCGTCACAGGCAAGCTCTATGTCACGGCAGAGAAGTATATATCCTACCCATACCAAGGGATTGAACCAATGAAGTATGGCAACGAATAAGCCTAAGGGCTTCCACAGATAGTCAAGCCTCTTTATATGTGCGTTCTCGTGGGCTATGACGTACTGCTTCTGATCTGCGGGAGTATTTGACGGGATATATATCCTGGGCTTAAAGCTTCCGAGGATAAAGGCGCCCTTGATGTTGTCGCATATATAGATATTGTCATTTTCGTGAAGGGATATTGCGGTCTTTTTCTTTATAAGAACAAAGCTCACTAAGGTATACACCGAGAGAAGAGCTATACCAACGAGCCATACTATCCACAGTACGGATAAAATATCTATAGAGTTTGACGGTGCTATAGACTCCGAGGGAAGCGTAGGTGTAACGTCGGGTATCACCTCGGGGGTTATATCGGGTATTGGCTGTGGGGCATGAACCTGCATATCCGGAACTGCGCTGACCTTGGTCTTAAAGGAAAAGGGAAGCACTAATCTCAATCCCGCCAAAGCCCAGAGTATGCAGTTTATGTTTTTAGATACCTTGCCCGTCAAGGGTCGGATAAGAAGTATCGCCGCTATCATAAAGGAGGCGGTAATACTCATATTCAGTATCTCTGTAAAAACGGTATTCATATTATTTTTCTCCGTAGCTGTCTATCATAGTTTTGATAGCGTCGATATCCTCTTGGCTTAACTTCTTCATACTGGTAAATGCGGCGATGAAGTTTGGCAGTGAGCCGTCAAAGCTCTCCTCAACAAATTTCTCGGATTGTATTGCATTGAATTTGTCCTTTGAAATAAGAGATCTTACAACGCCGTATTCGTTTTTGAAAATTCCTCTGTCGCAGAGTTTGCGAAGTACGGTATAGGTGGTGGACTTTTTCCATTCCAGTTCTTTCTGACATAGCTTGACTAACTCTCCCGATGATATGGGTTCGTTTTCCCATATCAGATCCGCAAAACGGCTTTCTACCGTTCCTAATCTCATATCTTCCATTTTTATCACCTCTTTGGTTTATTGTCTATAGACCTTACAACTGTAGTCTATCACCAGTAGACCGATTTGTCAAGAGGTTTTTGTAAATTTGTGCAGTATGAAAGTGCAAAGTGAAAATGCAAAGTGCAGAATAAAAATAGTCCCCTTAGGGGACTATTTTAACTTCAACTCTAAACTCATAGTTCTAAACTCATAACTCAATTAAAAAGCCTTCCTCTCGGAAGGCTTTTTGATGTTTGTTTTTGAGTGACGGTCATTATCGGGTTATCTGAGGAAGCGTGTAAAGCACCATCCGTAAATTCCGCCATAGCTTATATACGCCCATGTTCCGTCGTAGTTGTAGCTGTAAACTGTTACGGCAGCATTATGGGGCATAAGACCTAAGCTCTTGTAACCTGTACCGGGACCTGAACGGATGTGGAGCGTTTCACCGCCGGTATTGACGTATCTGGTGGACGTACTGTAAGATATGCCGTTTCTGAGGAAACGTGTATAACACCATCCGTATATGCCCTTACCACCATAGTATACATAGCTCCATGCACCGTCATAGCTGTATCCGTAAACTGTTACGGCGGAATTGTGGGGCATAAGTCCCAGACTCTTATAATCCATGCCGGGGCCGGTACGGATATGGAGAGTATCACCGCCGGTGCTTACATACTTGGTGTGAGCGGTTGTGGAAACGTAATTGGTGTATGTGGTTTGGGAGGGACCGAGGAAACGGCTGAAGCACCATCCGTAGACAGCCTTGCCGCTGTAATATACATAACTCCAGGAACCGTCGGGGTTGTAGCCGTAAACCGTTACGGCTGCATTATGAGGCATAAGACACAGGCTTGTATAATTCTGACCGGCGCCTATACGGAGATGGAGTGTGTCGCCTCCGGTGTTTACATATCTGGTATGCGCATCACAGGTTATAGGAGGAGGATTAAGACGGCTGGAATCGTAGGGCTGATCGGGTGGAGGGGTCGGAGCCGCTGTAGTGGTTTCTGCTGTAGTGGTTTCGGTGTAGCTTCCCTTTCCGTCATATACCGTAAGGCCTACTTCGTAATAGCTGACGTTGGTGTCATCAATACGCAGCTTTATAAATGAATTACCGAATATCAGTTCACCTGCAATGGTGTCTACTGTTTCGTCCATGCCGAATACGGCCGTATCTCCGGAACGGATAGCGGTTATATTCTTAAGCTCCGGACCGCTTTTATAGTTTAATGAAAAAATTACGAAATTATCGGAAACCTCATCGATACTCAGTTCCTTTTCTTCGGGCTGACTTTTTGGGTGCCATTTGCCTATGTGATTGCTCAGATCCATAACGGGATCTGTCTCTGGGACTTCCGAGGTTTCGGTCTGTTTGTCGGTACCGTCGGTAGTGTCGGTTTTACGCTTGACGACCTTACATGAGGTAAGAGTCCCCAGTACCAGTATAAATGTCAGAAAAATAATTAAGATTCTTTTCATCTCAATGTCCTCTTATTGCACTGTATTTTGGAACTATATAGTATTATATCACAATATTTGGTGTATTTCAATATAAAACCGTATTTTCCGATAAAAATGTTTTACATTAAAACCGTTTATATTCCGGAGAGAAAGAGGTAAAATATCGGTCGGCATAACTTTTCCTTCTGCTTCGGCCTGTTATTTTCATTGTCAGACTACATAACCACATAAGGCAGAAAGATCGGCGGTGGTTAAAGCGCTGTCCTCACGGTAATCGTAATCCAGCTCAATAACACCCCACCCCTCGGCGGTCTTGACCCAAGCCTTGCCCTGATAAACAGGTCTTGCCTCATCAAACTCAAAATCGGTCAGCATATTGCCCTTAGAATCGGCATATGCCCACTTGCCGTTTTTGTTTAAAGTGAGTATTCCTTCCGAAGCTGGGTATGGGTATCTCTTGGGATTAGCATCCGTGCTATGTTCTGAGGCATCATATTCGCAGGGCAATATTTCATTGCCCTCTGCATCATAGTAACCCCATTTTCCGTTGGTGGAGCGCAAAGCTACGATCCCGCAGGAATAGGGCATATATTCATCAAAGCCCTGCTGTACGATCTCGCCGTTGATCCAGATGGCATAGCCTCCGACATTTTTGTATGCATAATCTGTGTCATACCATCCGCCCTTTTCAGACTCACTGAGCTCGTATTTTTCGGATATTTCTACAATTGCACGGTTAATATTGGTAGCAGGTGCTAAATCGACACCCGGGGAGATCAATCCCTCTGTATCTCTGTCATATATGTAAGGACTGCGTCCGCTTCCGCCGTGTCCGCCGCCAATTTCGGTTACTGTATAATCAGGCTCAGATACTCGGTACATATGATTGGTGATACACTGACACAGAGAACAGTACGTATAATCACAGTATTCGTATACAGGCAGCTTGCACTTGATGATACCGTCATATCCTATGATGCTCTGAACTCCGTTGCTTTTCAGAAATGAAAAATCGGTAGGGTATAAAAACATAGGCATATTCTCACAAACAGGCTGAATATCACCTTCGATCGGCATAGGCTCAAGCACCCATTTGTATGCGGGCTTGGGTTCAGGCTTAAATTCAGGCTCGGGGGTGGTCTCTGCAGGCTCATTTGCATCGGCGATTTCAGCTTTTTTGGTTGTGTCATCGGAACGGTTGATGGTTACGGGAACCGAGCAGGAAACGAGGGATGTAATAACCGTAATTATACAAAGAACTAATATCAAGGCTTTTGATGCGGTCTTCATTTTGATATCCTCCATAGATCTAATGATATAATCATACCACATCATTTAACACATTTCAACATTTTATTCTGTTTTTCAGGGATATAAGTGTATAGCAGTTTATTATGGTCATCAAGGCTATGGTGATATCGCTCAATTCCCATACTGCCTCAAGCGAGGATACCGAGCCTATAATGCAGAATCCGCAGTAGACGACAATATACGCTTTTTTATATATCTCCTTTTTGGTAAAATAGTGTATAGATTCTACGGCGTAGTATGACCAGCATATTACGGTGGAAAGAGCAAAGAAGAATATTGAAATGGCAAGGATATACCCCGCCGCCTCACCGAAGTAACCCTCGTATGCCTTTATGGCAAGGACCATTCCGTCATATTTGAGTATATTATCAGGGTATATGAGTATCACAAGGGCGGTAAGAGTACATAAAAGAACTGTATCTACAAATACCTCAAATATTCCCCAGAGAGCTTGCTTTTCTGGACGGTCGGTCTTAGCCGTTACGTGGGCGGTGGGTGCGGTGCCGCAGCCCGCCTCGTTTGAGCCTATACCCCTCATTACACCGTAGCGTACGGCGTTTGACGTGAAAAATCCTATTATTCCGCCTGCTGCCGAATCTGCCTTGAACGCCTCGGTAAATATCTGCTTTATAACCGATGGGACAAGAGTGCGGTTTGCTGCTATCACCCATATAGAAACTATAATAAATCCTATAGACAAAAGCGGTATCATCCGAAGAGTAAAAGCAGAAATGGATTCTACCCCTTTATATATAACAAGGAAAGAAAGGAGCGCGATCATAACTCCCGTTATAAAAGGATTCAGGGCGAACTCGCTTTCAAAGGAAAGTGCTACCGCATTTACCTGTATCATATTTCCGACGGTAAAGGAGGCTATGATACACAGTATAGAAAACAGAGCCGCAAGTATAGGCTTACCGAGACCGTCGCGGATATAGTAAGCCGCTCCGCCCCTGCCGTTCTTTCGGTAGAGTACGGCAAGGTATATTTCAGCGTATTTTATAACCATTGCCACAAGAGCGGAGACCAGCATCCAGAATACAGCTCCCGCGCCTCCCATATGTATGGCGGTGGCAACTCCCACGATATTACCTACCCCCAGCGTTCCCGCAAGGGCAAGGGTCATTGCCTTAAACGACGAGAGCATATCCCCGTTTTTCAGTCCTTTTAAGACCTTTATCGGCGAGGTGAACGGGAATCCCCTTAAGCGAATGAGCAAAACGGCTCCGCATATAAATAATACGGAGAACATAACAGGGGAGAGGATGAGTTTGTTTAGGTTTGTAATAATATTCATACCATATAGTATGCAAAGAGTGCAGAATGCAGAATGCAGAGTGCAGAATTGATGAGATCTTTGTTGCTGTAGGCAACAAAGATTTCATTTAATTATATAAGTTTACTGATATTTTTTATTTAATTAAACAAATACAATAATTAATAATCATAAACAATAAACTATTAAATACAGATAACCAAAACTATTAATGTAGATTTTCGACCTTAAGGGAGAAAATCCTCCATAATTCTGCATTCTGCACTCTGCATTCTGCATTTAAGATTAGTTCTCCCCTCGGATTTGTTAACTAAATGTAAAAACCCCCATCAAACTCTTGATTTATTTTCCTCGTGTGGTACAATTATCCTTGTACTTTGGCACTCAAGGTCTTTGAGTGCTAAAATTAAAAAAGTAAATTCACTTATATAGGAGGCATATTATGAACATCAGACCTTTAGCTGACCGTGTTGTTATCAAGATGGTCGAGGCAGAAGAGACGACCAAGAGCGGAATCATCCTTACCGCAACCGCAAAGGAGAAGCCCCAGGTTGCAGAAGTTGTTGAGGTAGGTCCCGGCGGTATGGTTGACGGCAAGGAAGTAGTTATGACCGTAAAGAAGGGCGACCGTGTTATTACATCTAAGTACAGCGGTACCGAGGTTAAGCTTGGTGACACAGAGTACATCATCGTAAAACAGAGCGACATACTCGCAATAGTAGAGTAATTTTTCGGAGGTAATTTTAAAATGGCAAAGGATATTGCATACGGCATTGATGCCAGAAACGCACTGCTTGCAGGTATTGACAAGCTGGCGGATACAGTAAAGATCACAATGGGTCCTAAGGGAAGAAACGTAGTTCTCGACAAGAAGTACGGCGCACCCCTTATCACCAATGACGGTGTTACAATAGCTAAGGAGATCGAGCTTGAGGACGCTATGGAGAATATGGGTGCACAGCTCGTAAAGGAAGTAGCTACCAAGACCAACGATGCAGCAGGCGACGGTACCACCACCGCTACCCTTCTTGCACAGGCATTTGTACGTGAGGGTATGAAGAACCTCACCGCAGGAGCTAACCCCATGGTACTCCGTAAGGGTATCGCAAAGGCAGTTGACAAGGCTGTTGAGTGCCTTGTTGCAAACAGCCAGAAGGTAAAGGGTACAGACGATATCGCACGTGTAGGTACTATCTCTGCAGGTGATGAGGTTATCGGTACACTTATCGCAGACGCTATGGAGCGCGTTACCGCAGACGGCGTTATCACCGTTGAGGAGTCTAAGACTGCTGAGACCTACTGCGAGGTAGTAGAGGGTATGCAGTTTGACCGCGGTTACCTCTCTCCCTATATGGTAACCGATACCGACAAGATGGAGGCAGTTCTCGACGACGCGTTCATTCTTGTTACAGATAAGAAGATCTCCAACATTCAGGACATTCTTCCCATCCTTGAGCAGCTCGTTCAGGCAGGCAAGAAGCTCCTTATTATCGCTGACGACGTAGAGGGCGAGGCTCTTACCACTCTCGTACTCAATAAGCTCCGCGGCACGTTTACCTGCGTTGCAGTCAAGGCTCCCGGCTTTGGCGACAGACGTAAGGATATGCTCCGTGATATCGCTATCCTCACAGGCGGCGAGGTTATCTCCGACGAGCTCGGTCTTGACTTAAAGGAAACTCAGATCACTCAGCTCGGCCGCGCAAGACAGGTTAAGATCACCAAGGAAAACACCATCATCGTTGACGGTGCAGGTGACACAGCAGAGATCAAGGCTCGCGTAGGTCAGATCAAGGCAGCTCTTGAGACCACCACAAGCGACTTCGACCGCGAAAAGCTTCAGGAAAGACTTGCTAAGCTTGCAGGCGGTGTTGCAGTAATCAAGGTCGGTGCTGCTACCGAGGTTGAGATGAAGGAAAAGAAGCTCCGCATCGAGGACGCTCTCAACGCTACAAAGGCAGCAGTTGAAGAGGGTATCGTAGCAGGCGGCGGCGTTGCTTACCTCAACGTTATTGATGACGTTAAAAAGGTAGGCGAAAGTCTCACAGGTGACGAAAAGACCGGTGTGAACATCGTTCTCAAGGCTCTTGAGGCTCCCGTTCGTCAGATCGCGGCTAACGCAGGCTATGACGGCGGTGTTATCGTAGATAAGATCCTTACCTCCGGTAAGAAGGCTTACGGCTTTGACGCATATAAGGAAGAGTACGTTGATATGGTCGAGGTTGGTATCGTAGACCCCACCAAGGTTACCCGTTCCGCACTTCAGAACGCAGCTTCCATCGCTTCCACAGTTCTCACCACCGAGGCTGTTGTAGCTGATAAGAAGGAGGAGGCTCCCGCAATGCCTGCAGCTCCTATGGGCGGCGGTATGGGCGGCATGTATTAATCAAATAAAAGCACCCTTCGGGGTGCTTTTTTTGATTAATACAGTTATGATTGCCACCTGTGGCAAGTTATGATACAAGTAGTTATGATTGGCTTCGCCAAGTTATGAGTGCTTTGCACGTTCAGGGCAATCATATTATAACAAAAGCCGAAGGCTTTTTCATAACATTTGCCAAAGGCAAATTCATAACTCATAACTTTCCTTGACAACCCAAAAGAATTCCTATATAATCAAATTAACGATATTTATTGTGAGGTTGTTATGAAGAAGATCACAGTAGCAGTTATAGGCGGCGGTAACCGTGCCCAGACCTATACCGGAATAATGCGCAAGATCCCCGAGCAGTATCAGGTGGTGGCGGTAGCCGAGCCTGTATATAACAAGCGTGAGTTTATCCAGCGTAAGCACAAGATCCCCGACGAGATGTGCTTTGAGACCTGGGAGGATCTGTTGGCTCAGGGCAAGATCGCAGACCTGTGTATGATCACCACCATGGACAGACTCCGTCTCGGACCTGCCATGAAGGCTATCGAGCTTGGTTATCACCTGATGTTAGAGAAGCCTATCGCTTCCACTCTTGAAGAGTGTAAGATGATCACCGAGGCGGCAGAAAAGAAGGGTGTCAAGGTCATCCTCTGTACCGTGCTTCGCTATACCGGTCTTTTCAAGAAGGTAAAGGATCTTATCGACGACGGGCTTATAGGTGACGTTATGTCCATCAACCACGAGGAGGGTGTTGGCGATGTTCACCAGACCCACAGCTATGTTAGAGGCAACTGGGGTAATGTAAAGAAGTCCGCAGATATGCTTGTGCAAAAGTCCTGTCACGATATCGACATTATCCAGTGGCTCATAGATAAGAAGTGCAAGAGCGTTCAGTCCTACGGTGCACTTACATATTTCACCAAGAAAAACGCCCCCGAGGGTTCACCCTACCGTTGTATCGAGGGAACTTGTCCCATAGGCGATACCTGCCCCTACAATGCCGTTAATCTCTATATGCCCGACAACAGCTATTGGATGCGCTCGACCGCTTCGGGAGTGTTTGAATGTGAGGACGAGCACGTAGAAAAAGCACTGCGTGAGACACAGTACGGTGTCTGCGTGTTCAAGTGCGACAACGATGTTGTTGACCATCAGACGGTAAATATGCTCTTTGAGGATGATATCACAGTTACCTTTACCATGAACGCATTTAACAAGGGCGGTCGTCATATGCATATTATGGGTACCAAGGGCGAGCTTCGCTTTGCCACCGAGGGTGACACCATAATCAATCACTACGACTTTATCACGAAGAAGGACTATGTAATCGAATACAATGCCAAGGGCGGTATCACAGGTGCTCACGGTGGCGGAGACGACGGTATAGTTCAGGCTATATACGAAGAGCTCAACGGCTGCTACGAGGGTAAGTCTATCCCCACCATCCGTGAGTCCTACTATAATCATGTTATCACCTTTGCTATCGAGGACGCCCGCAAGAATGGTACCGTGATAGATTTTGAAAAGTATTACGATGAGGTTGAAAACAAATAGACTATGAAATTAACATCCTACAGCACACTACCCGAAGGGTACAGTGAGATATATTCCCTTGATCTGAAGAGGGATAAAAAGCTCTCTCTTTTTATCAATATATTTGCCCTTATAATAGCTTTCGTAATGGCAGTTCCCACTCATTTTTACATTCCGATATGGAGTATATTTTCTATGGATGAAGGTATCGGGATGTATATATTGCGTTTTGCGGTGCTTATGGCATCAAGCATACTCTATATAATTCTGCACGAAGCCGTCCACGGTATCGCTATGAAGATGTGCGGAACCAAAAAGATAAGCTACGGCTTTACGGGACTGTATGCATTTGCCGGCAGCAAGGATTATTACGATAAGCGCAGTTATATATTTATCGCCCTTGCTCCCGTCGTTGTATGGGGCGTGGTTGTCGGAATAATAAACTTATTCGTCCCATACGAATGGTTCTGGATAGTATATTGGATTCAGATATCCAACATTTCGGGAGCGGCGGGAGATATGTACGTGACCTATAAGTTTTTCCGTATGCCAAAGAACATTCTCATAACCGATTACGGCTTGGGTATGAAGGTCTACAGTACGAATCAAATAAAGGAATAAATTAAAAAATGACCATATTGTTTTTACTGATATTTGTTTTTTGCAGCAACAGCTTTATACTCTTGCAATCTGAGCCCTTGTGGCTTCTTGCAGTTTTACCTGTACTTTTTGCAGTGAATATATTTACCGGATTTACCTCACGGCGTATTCCCGGATTCAGGCTTAAGCTTTGTAACCACGGTGCGTGGTGTCTTGTAATATTCTCGGTGTCGGTGATAGTATCGGGCGTATATCATATCCTTGGTATATTCCTTCTTGATTGGAAGTGGAAAACGCTTATTTTCAGCGTTCTGGTCAGCTATTTCTGTCATTTGATACTCTTCTGGAACGGTATCATTTCAGTATACTGTACCTCAGGGCAGCTTGGTATCAAAAAGCGGGTCATAGGTGCTCTTGTAGGCATGATACCCGTAGCACATCTCTTTGCGCTTCATAATATTATCGTAACCACTTTGAGAGAGGTACGGCTTGAGACCGACAAGTATCAGCTCAATCTCAAGCGTAAAAATGAGCAGATATGTAAGACTAAGTACCCCTTACTTATGGTACACGGAGTATTTTTCCGTGATACAAAGCTCTTTAACTACTGGGGAAGGATTCCCTCCGAGCTTGAAACGAACGGAGCGAAGATCTACTACGGTGAGCATCAGTCGGCACTGTCTATAGAGGACAGCGCACGTGAGCTTGCAGAGCGCATAAAAACCGTAGTTGACGAAACAGGCTGCGGTAAGCTAAATATAATTGCGCATTCCAAAGGCGGACTTGACTGCCGTTATGCCATAGAGCATTTCGGTGTTGCTGAGTACGTTGCATCCCTTACCACAATAAACACCCCGCACCGAGGCTGCGGGTTTGCTGATTTTCTTCTCGATAAGCTGCCCGAGTCGGTACAGAACAAGGTTGCCGATACGTACAATTCCGCAGCAAAAAAGCTGGGTGACAGTACTCCCGACTTTATGGCGGCGGTAAATGATCTGAGAGCAGACAACTGCAAGGCTCTCGATAAGGCTTTGCCTATGCCCGAGGGAATATATACAAGGAGTGTCGGCTCGGTTCTGAACAAGGCTTCAAGCGGTCAGTTCCCCTTGAATTATTCCTATCATCTCGTCAAATTTTTCGACGGTAAAAACGACGGACTTGTAAGCGAGGATTCCTTTAAGTGGGGAGACGACTATACACTTATTACCCACGACGGTGACAGAGGAATATCCCACGGAGATATGATAGACCTTAATCGCGAGAACATCCACGGCTTTGACGTAAGAGAGTTTTACGTTGAGCTTGTTTCTGACTTAAAGAAAAGAGGATTTTAAATATGGTAAAGAAAATTGTTACCGTTATACTTATACTGCTGATATTGGCATCTGTGGGATTTACCGTGTACGGCATATATACTGGTGCTTCAACCGTAGAAACCTTACCCAGAGCGATCATAGTTATATGCGGTGCGATCATATCTATGATTCGTATGAATACCCCGAGAGGCAGAAAAGCATTGGCGTTCTATGAAGCTCAATATGCAGAGCAGATAAAAAACGCCTTCGCTTGGAATGCAAAGAACCGTAAGCAGCTTTTGTCAGCGCTTCGTCTCTATAATGAGGATGCTCTTGACAAGGCGGCAAAAAAGCTTATCAAGCTATGCTCCAAGTGTCAAACCACCGATGACGGCTATGCAGTATACCTTTTCCTCGGAATAATATTCACCGATATGGGTCTTTACGAGGAGGCCGTGTCAGCGTATGAGGTTATCATCAAGAACGGAGCAGAGAATGCTACCGTATACAATAATCTCGGTTATATCCATATGAATGCGGGAGATTACGATAAAGCAGAGCAGAGCTTTCGTCAGTCGATACGCCTTGACCCCGCAGAGGCTCAGGCATATCATAACATAGCCCGTATACGCTTCAATCAGTACCGATTTGACGAGGCAATAGAGCAGGAAAACAAGGCTCTTTCCTATGAGCCCAAGATGAGACAGGCACTCTCTATGCTTTCTATAATATACAATAAGCAGGAAAATAAAGCCGAAGCGGATAAATATTTTCATATGGCGGTTGCCGCAGGCGAGGATGCCGAGGCTCTTAAGAACACGATAAAAAGATATTCCTCTCTTTCCGAGGAGGAATGGAGCAAGGAGGAAGAATAATGAAGCTTTTATTCAAACAGCGTATGTTCTCCTGGTTTGACAGCTATGATATTTACGACGGATCGGGAAATACCGTTTTTACCGTCAAGGGTCAGCTTTCCTGGGGTCATTGCTTTAAGATATTTGATGCCGCGGGAAACGAGGTTGGCGAGGTCAGACAGAGGATATTTACCTTTATGCCCAAGTTCGAGATATACCGCGGAGACAGTTATTTAGGCTGTATATCAAAGGAGTTTACCTTCTTTAAGCCAAAGTACAACATTGATTTTAACGGCTGGTATGTTGAGGGCAGCTTTATGGAATGGGACTACTGCGTGTACTCCTCGAACGGAAACGAAGTGGCTTCGGTTTCAAAGGAAATATGGAACTGGACCGATACCTATTCTATTGATGTGAATGATCCTGACGATGCATTGAATGCTCTTATGCTGGTGTTGGCGATAGATGCCGAAAAATGTTCAAGAAATAATTAAGAGGTGCTGTGAAGCACCTCTCAGACTGTCGAAAAAGTCGGTCGGACGTGTGAAAATAAATTATTATAAAGAAAATTGCTCCAATCAACGAGCAAATATTTATATTAAACTATATCACCCAATACAGTTGATAAGTATTCAAAAGTGGCGAAAACATCGAGTTTCCGCCACTTTTTCACACTTTTCCGCGAAAAGGGTCACTACCGTACTTAGTACGCCGAACAGATACGTGCCGCCAGTGGCGGATGAAACGTATCTGCGAGGACGGCAGACACCCAATGAGTTCAAGCGACTTTAGGAGCGCTGAAGGAATTGTTGGTGTCAACGAGAACTACGGACCCTTTTCACGAAAACCTACCTTCCTTTTTCGAAGTCTCTCAGCGTGTCGATAAACCTATCGACACGCTGAGAGGTGCTTCACAGCACCTCTCAAATTATGTATTTTAGGTTATTCTGGACAGATATTGGCAGTATACGTAGATATTCTGTATCTTTCTTGCCTGTACACCCTCTGTTTCGATTATCGGCTGGGTCTCGGAGGGCGTTATAAGTAATTTGAATACTATGGCATCCTGTCCGGGACGCATATTGCGTATACGCTTGTGAGGGAAATCCCGCTTGGTCACCCCGAGATAATCGTATATCACGGTCTCAATGTCTTTGTTGTTGAAGCACTGGAGAACGTCGGCTTCGTCGTAGACCTCGATGATGTGCTTAGCTTCGTCAAACGTCAGATTAGTACACTTGAACTCCCCTTCGTTCATAGCGGTGATCATCCCTGAGTTGTCTAACAGCAACAGGGGCAGATGATTTGAATTACTCATGTTACAACCTCCTTTTGGTTATTTTTGTAAGATTTGTTGTGATGATATTATACAAGAAAACTGCGTAAATGTCAATACTTTTTGTGCAAAATATACTTACAAAATGTGAAAAATCTTCGTTATTAACATAACAAAGTTCACAATGCTTTACAGTATATGAAAATGGCACCGTATTTATGCACGGTGCCATTTCATTATATTATCGTCAATTATCATATTAAGTCTGTTTTCGTTACACAGATATGTAAGGTATGATTTCACCGTTGAACCCACAAGAGCGTGCTGTTGGGCGGTCATAGTGAGGTTGTATTCACAGAACAGCTTTTGCAGGAGTCGGTCAAAGCCGACGGGCTCAGAGCATAGCTTAACTATCTTATCCGCTATTGAGTTTACCTTGTCGATGTTATACTGCGCAAGCTCTGATATATCCTCGGTGGGTTCTGCGTGAGACGGGACGAAGAGCCTTGCTTTCATTTCCTTTACTCTTTCGAGGGTATCAAGATAAGCTCTTACATCATATATAAAGCCTATTACGTATTTATCAAGAGTTTCCTTGCTTGACAGACAATCTGCAAGAAAAAGAATATCATCGGGTGTTCTGAACCCCACCATATCAAAGAAATGTCCGGGCAGAGGGATTATTTCAAAGCCCTCAGGCAGAACTGCCTCGGTCAAGGACTCAGCCTTGCTTTCCTGTGCCAATATAAACTTGTGAGCTAAGTCCTTAGGTGGATATCCCCCGTAGAGGAAAGCTCCTTCAAGGACGGGATGATTGGTAAAATCACATTCTATCCCCGAAGCGTAGATCCTGCAGTTATATCTGTCCTGCAAAAACTTATTTCCGCCTATATGATCAGCATTAGAGTGGGTGTTGTATATTGCCTTAAGGGTCCAAGCGTTTGCATCGAGAAGCTGTCTTATCTTTCTGCCTGCATCCTTGTCATTGCCCGAGTCTATAAGGATGACCTCGGTTTCGCTTGTTTTGTATATGCCTATTTTGGCGGGGCTTTGTATATAATAGCTTTTGTCTGTTAATTGAATAAGCTCGTACATTATTTGTCAAAACCCTCTTTTCTGTAACGGATAAGTGCTATCACCGAGGAGACCATATTGAAGCTCTCGCAGAGAAGACCTCCCAAGGTGAAGTTAAATATGTTGTGTACTATCCAGGCAGGGGACATAAAGGATACCTGTGATATTCTTATGACCTTGCCGTTGCCCTTCCACATAATTACACTCATTATAAGTAACGCAACACAGGGAAGGGCGGAGAGGAATATCTGCCACGCATCTCCCCAAATAAAGATAAGGGAAAAGCCGAAACATCCGGCATAAAGAATTTCGGTTAATGCTAACTTCCACGCTTTCTTTGTGTTCTTTGAGAAGAGAAGTCCTCTTACAAGATTCGTCAGATTGAACAGGGCTCCCGCATAGGCGCCGATAAGCAGGAAGTTGATGAAAAACATAAAGCTGCCTACACCCTGCAGGGTGAAGAACCACTTGTTTTTCTTTGCCTGGAAGGAAGAGATGATAATGACCATACCAACGATGCCGAATGCTTGGGCGATAATTTCAATAGGCTTCATATATGCTCCTTTCAGTATTAATCAATACAGAATTTACTCACTTTTTCAATCGGAACAAATTTGCTTTATCAGATTTATTATACCATCAAATGAAGTATTTTACAACTATATTTGACAAATCGGAAAATATATGCTAATATATAACATCTTTTATTTGAGGTGACAGTTATGAAATGCCCTAATTGCGGACATACCGAAAGTAAGGTAATCGACAGCAGACCTACAGAAAACTCCAGTATCAGAAGAAGAAGAGAGTGCCTTGAGTGCGGTAAGCGCTTTACTACTTACGAGATCATCGACACCATTCCGATCTTTATCGTTAAGAAGGACGGTAGCCGTGAGATATACGATCGCAACAAGATGATGGCGGGTATGGTCAAGGCGTGCTATAAGCGTAATAACGTTACCAAGGAGATGCTTGATAACGTAGCTGATGAGATCGAGTCCGAGATGCAAAACTCCCTGCGCAGTGATTATACCTCCACCGAGATAGGCGAGTTCGTTATGGAGAAGCTTCGCACACTCGATGACGTTGCATATGTTCGCTTTGCATCCGTATATCGTGAATTCAAGGATATCGAGAGCTTTATGAATGAGCTCAAGGATATTATAAAGGCAAATAAGAAGTCAACGGGCAAGCGTTCAAAAAAAGATTGAAAAAATTATAAAAAAGTGTTGACAAACGAATATTAGTGTGCTATAATAACATCCGTCGCAAGTTCGAGATGCTGGTGTAGCTCAGTTGGTAGAGCAGCTGATTTGTAATCAGCAGGTCGGGGGTTCGAGTCCGTCCACCAGCTCCAAACGACTTTTTCGAACAAGCGGTTAAATAATATGGGGGATTTCCCGAGCGGCCAAAGGGGGCAGACTGTAAATCTGTTGTCACTGACTTCGGTGGTCCGAATCCACCATCCCCCACCAAGCAAAAAAGACACCTTATGGTGTCTTTTTTGCTTGGTGGGGGATATATTGACGTGGATTCGCAAGCCCGCGCCCATGCCATAGGCGGGCAAAAACAGTCCGGTGTATGCCTGTTAGAGGTTTTTTCACCCGTAATACATATTGTTATATTTACAAAAATATGTTATAATATACCTACAGGCAATCAATTATTCCAATAAAGCCGAGGTGTTTTGATGCAACTCAAGATCATAAGCTTTAACATTCGCTGCTGTGATGACAAGCACCGTAATTCTATCGCTCAGCGAGCACCCAGACTGGCAGCAATAACCTTAAGGTATGATGCGGATATTCTATGTCTGCAGGAGGTTAGACCAAAGTGGGTACCTCATCTGGATAAGTATTACGGTAAGGAGTACGATATGTTTTTAAAGTACCGTAACGAGACAGTGGATATAGAAGCCTCTCCCATACTGTGGCGCAGAGATAGATTTGAAGCTGTAAGTAAGGGATATTTCTGGCTTTCCGATACTCCGGAGACCGAATCGAGAGGCTGGGATGAGGTATATAACTGCTACCGCATCTGCGAATACGTTATTTTAAAAGAAAAGGAAAGCGGTGATAGCTTTACCGTTATGAATACCCATTTCGGTTTTGGTGACAGCGGACAGGTCAAGAGTGCAAGACTGATCTATGATTACAGCAAGAAGATTTCGGATCATAAGACCCTTGTGACAGGAGATTTTAATATGACTCCGGACAGCGCGGGATATGCGGAAATGACAAAGAATTTCAAGGATGTAAACGTTTGTACCGTAAATGATAAAAGAACTACATTTCATAACTACAAGCCGGATACGGTAAAGGATAAGCATATTGATTATTGCTTTATAGATGAAAAGATAACTCCTGTGAGCTATAAGATAATAACAGATACGGTATGGGGAAAATATCCATCCGATCATTTTGGGTTGTATATTCAGCTGAATATGTAAAAAGCAGATGCGGTTCGCATCTGCTTTCAGTAATATAAGGGAAAACATCATTGATTTACATTCTGTTTATGCACATAAAGCTTCGCCAGTCCTCCCTCGGAGGTCTCACGGTATAAGCCCGACATATCCTTGCCCGTCTGGTACATTGTTTTTATTACCAGATCAAAGGATATTTTTCTGCTGTCCGAGAGGAAGTTTGCAAGGCTCAGGGCGTTTATGGCTCTCATTGCGGCTACGGCATTACGCTCGATACAGGGTATCTGCACAAGCCCGCATACAGGGTCGCAGGTAAGTCCTAAATGATGCTCGAGGGCTATCTCTGCCGCATATTCTATCTGGTGAAGTCCCATTTCAAAAAGCTCGGCAAGAGCTGCCGCCGCCATAGAACAGGCTGTGCCTATCTCCGCCTGACAGCCGCATTCTGCACCTGAAATTGATGCGTTTGTGGCAACGATATTTCCTACCAGGCCCGCAACCGCAAGCGCTCGGAAGATATCCTTGTCCGAAAAACCGTTTTTCTCCTGCATATACTTAAGAACCGCAGGAAGAACTCCGCAGGCACCGCAGGTAGGTGCGGTAACTATAAGACCGCAGTCGGCGTTCTGCTCACTTACCGCAAAGGCATAGGAACAGACTACGCGGTTTTCTCTCGTTTGGGGACTTTCGTCTATATGGCGCTGGCTGTAGAGTTTCTGCGCCTTTCTTTTCACTCCCAGACCTCCGGGCAGCTCTCCCGTATGGGTAAGCCCCTGACGTATGGCGTCGCACATAGTCTGCCATACCTCGGACAGATAATTTTCAAAGTCCTCGTCCTCGTGCATAAAGACGTAATCCGAGAGACGGATGTTTCGCGCGGCACAGAAGTCCATAATTTCGGTAAAATTCTTTTCGGCATAAACCTCGGCAGGAGCATAGGTCTCGTCACCTTCTACTCTTATCTCACCGCCGCCTATACTCATAAAGGTCTTTTGACCTATTAATTCTCCGTCTTTAAATGCGGATATCTTCAAGGTGTTGGGGTGGGGCAGAGTTTCTGTTTCGGTATCAAAAATTATTTCGGTATCTATGGGAGCAAGGATATCGGCGATCGCTCTGTCCGTGCCGTGACCCTTGCCTGTTTTGGCAAGAGAGCCGTAGAGTATAACCTCAAAGCGGTCTGTATCGGGAAAACCGAGCAGCATCTTTTCTGCGGCAAAGGCAGGTCCCATAGTATGGGAGCTTGAGGGTCCGATTCCTATTTTATACAGATTGCGTACAGATTTCATTTTATAAAATCCTTTCATTTGTTATTTATAGTGTACCACAAACCGAAAATAATTGCAATATTGATAAATATGTGTTATAATCATTGCAATAACTAAAAGGAAGAAATTATGCTTAAAAATTTTATTTTTGATTTGGGACACGTGCTTACACCTTTTGATGCTTATGCTTTGACAAGGGTATATGTGAAGGATGAGGAAAAAGTTGCCCTTGTGGCAGAAACGGTTTTTGACCGTCTTTACTGGGACCGCCTTGACGCGGGAACCATAGAGGATGACGAGGTGACAAACGGCTTTCTTTCAAGGCTGCCGAAGGAACTGCATCAGGCGGCTCTTGACGCCTATAACAACTGGATAATCAATCTTCAGCCTACGCCGGGTATGTGTGAGCTTGTACAAGAACTTAAAAATAAGGGCGGCAGGATATTTCTTCTGTCCAATACAAGCGTAAACCTCTATGAAAACTATCACAGAAGCCCTTGGATGAAGGAGCTTTTCGCAATTTTTGACGGGCTTATAGTTTCGGGAGTTATAAAGAAAACAAAGCCGAACAGAGAGATATACGAATACGCTCTTGATACCTATGGTCTTTGTGCCTCCGAGACGATATTCATTGACGATAACGAAAAGAATATCGAGGGCTGCAGAGCCTGCGGAATGGAGGGCTATCTCTTTGACGGAGATGCCGAAAGTTTAAAAAAATATCTGGAGACAAGATGAAAAAAGCTAAAAGAATAATAGTTGAGATCATCGCATTTCTTGTATCCCTGGTGATCATATTGGGTGTGACCTCCTATCTCGGTTACAGATATATGCCCGACCGCCGTGACTACGGCGCCACTTGGAATATGTTTCGGGAGGAAAAAGAGAACAGTATAGACCTTATGTTCGTAGGCTCGTCTATGGCATACTGCGATATTATTCCCGCAAGGATATACGAAAACACGGGACATACCACCTACGTACTTTCCGCTCCCTATATGATGCCGGATACGGCATATTATTATATAAAGGAAGCGCTTCGCACTCAGTCTCCGAGTGTAATTATGCTTGAGGCAACCTCCTTCTTCTTTACTATAAACGAGGCGGATTACTATAAGGTAAATATCGGCTATATGCCCTATTCTCTTAACCGTCTTGAGGCGAGCCTTTTTGCCGCGCCGAAAAGTGAAAAATTAGGACTTTTATTCCCCTTGTTCAATTATCACGAAAGATGGGAACAGTATACTCTCAAACAGCACATCGAACCCCGTCCCGATGCGACAAGCGACATTATGGTAGGCTATACCTATCTTGAAAAGGCAGAGCCTCAGATAGAGCGCTTTGAGAGAGAATTTCTCTGTACCGAGGAGGAATACCGCCAAAACCTCAGTTATCTTAACAGGATAAAAAAGCTCTGTCACGAAGAGGGAATAGAGCTTGAGCTTTTTGTGGTTCCGGCCTGTGAGTATCTTTCGTCAGAACTCAGCGAAGGGCTGAAGGAAACTCCCGGAGAAACGAGGCTTGTAAACTTTAACGATCACTTTGACGAGATGGGCTTTGATCTCGAAACAGACTTCTTTGACAAAAGGCACGTTAATTTTGAGGGAGCGCTTAAGTTTTCCGATTATCTTTCCCTCTATATCGAAGAAAACTACGAGCTTCCAAATAACGAACACGACGAAAATTTATGGAAGGCAAGGGTTGAGCATATCAATGAAAAAATATCATGATCTCCATTCTCACAGTTATTATTCCGGCTGCGGCAGAGACGATCCCCGTGTTATGATAGAGGCGGCAATAGCCGGTGGTATAACCCACTTCGGCATCTCTGATCATAACTACGGCGTAGGTGATCGAAAAGCTGAATATATAGCAGAGCTGAGTACCTTGAGAGAAGAATATAAGGACCGTATAAGTCTTCTTATCGGCATTGAAATATCCACCCTTCCCGGTAAAACGCCTCCGGAGGGTGAAAGATATTCCGAGCTTGACTACTGTCTTATAGAGGAAACGGATTGTGACAATACCGTTGTCACGGATATCGTGGAATACGGCAGCCGTTTTGACTGTCCTGCGGGTATCGCTCACACCGACCTGTTCGGCTATTGTGAAAAGAAGGGTCTTGATCCCCTTACGTTTTTTAAGCGTATGGCAGAGGCAGGGATGTTCTGGGAGATGAACGTAAGCTACGATTCCATACACCATTACCGTGAACACGAGTACGTCAAGGAATTTATGCGTAACGAAGAACAGCAGCGTATTATAAGAGAGAGCGGCGTCCGTGTTACCGTAGGCTTTGACGGACACAGAGTGGAAGATTATCTGCCTGAACGTGTCAAGGCAATGAACGATTTTCTCAGAGAGATGTAAAACAAAAAGTCGGTTCGAAGAACCGACTTTTTTTAATATATAGGAATTTTCTTTATTCCGTGTGGTTTGAATTACTGCGTAAACGGGCGCAGTATGGGTGCGGCGACTCGCCGCTTTTTTCCGGAATATAATTCTCAAATATCGGAATCGCACCGTTTTTATGGGCGATTATATGATGGGCTTTCTTTTTGCAGGTCCAGTTAAGCTCAAAGGGCTTATACAGAGTCCTGCACAGCTTCATTGAGGGTCGGTCTGTATCCTGAACACGGTAGGAAATAAAATGAGGCTTGGTTATAAAATTTGTCAGCAGATTGCGGAGACCGAAATCAAGAAATCGGTGCAGGGTATCTCCGTTTTTGCGGAGAAATCCCGCAAGCTGGCCTCTCATAATATGAGGATAGCTTTTGCGCAGATGGTTTACGGCACGAGGATCAAAGGATTGTACGGCGTATATACCCGTATATCCTTCAAGCTCGTTCATTACCCTGTCCGTAAGCTCCCTGTAATTATCGTTATCCACCTTAAGTTCTATAAGCAAAGGGACCCTGCCCCCGATCACCCGTAATACATCCGAGAAGAACGGGATAGTTTGGTTTGTTCCTTCAAGAGAGTATTTTGGGATATCAGAATCGTGGATATCCGTTATATCTATATCTTCACCGGCAGTACGGCGAAGCGACGTATCGTGTATGATAACGGGGGTGCCGTCTGCTGACAGATGGATATCTAACTCGATTCCGTAACCGTTTTCCTGTGCAAGACAAAACGCCGGTAAAGAGTTTTCGGGTATGCCGTTATCCTTACGGTGCAAACCTCTGTGGGCGTAGATATACTTTTTTATCTCCGTCTCCAAAGGATGCTTCCTGCCCGAGGGCTTTATCATAACTGCCCAGGACAGCAGAAACAACAGCACTAAGCCTGAAACGATATAAAAAATTATCATCAATCGTTAAATCTGAATAGCTTTTTAGCTATCTTGTAGCCTCCTATGCTGATCTTTCTTCCCGCTTTTCCGGGAATGGCGGTCAGAGCGCTCATAGACGTATATTTCATATGTCGGTAGAGTACGGGATCCTTCTCCTTTATCTTATGCCACATAGTCTTGCACATCTGAAGCTTTTCGGGTGTGTTTGCCATCTGCAGATATACCGAGGTTATTGTAACCAGAAGAGCGATATGGTGATACATAACTCTGGCTAACTTTTTGCTCTGTCTTTCTATAGCAGGCATATTGAAGAAGTCAACCACAAGCATAGTAACCCTGTACTGCTGATCTATACGCTTAAGCATCACGTTCTCCTGCACAGACTGGTCGGGACGACCGATATAATATCTGTAGAGGTTTTCATCCATATAATAGAGATTCTTACAGAGGGGCAGGGGGGCGTACAAAAAGAGGTTGTCTACGTAGAAGGTATGCTTGGGAAGTACTACGCCCGAGGAGCGTACTACCTTGGTTCTGAAGATTACCGAGTGCATCATAAGATACTGTGAGGGGTTGAAGGGTCTTATATCATCCCAGGTGCAGATCTTGTTCTTTGGAAATATATTTGAGTATTTCATTATGTGCCCGGGACCCTCGGGATGCTCGTACACGTAGTTACACAGAAACAGGTCTATCTGCTTGCCCTCACGGACGAAGCTGCGTATACGGTCCATTACACGTTTAAGGGCGATAGTGTCAAGCCAGTCGTCTGAATCCACTACCTTGAAATAGAGTCCCTGGGCATTACGTATGCCTTGATTTACACCCTCGCCGTGACCGCCGTTTTCCTGATGGATGGCACGGACTATATTAGGGTGTTTTGCTGCGTATTCATCTGCTATCTCGGCGGTGTTGTCCTTTTGGGAGCCGTCGTTGATTATGAGGATTTCCGCCTCCTCGCCTGCTGTCAAGAGAGTTTCTATACAGTGGCGCATATATTCTGCCGAGTTATAGCAGGGAACGGTAAAGGTTATAAGCTTCATATTATTTTTCCTCGGTGAGAGTATCGCAGAGCTGTAGTGCCAGTGATACGATCTTGTCCATATTATAATATTTATATTCTGCCAGTCTGCCTAAAAGAAGGAGATTTTCATATTCCTTTGCCTTGGACAGATATTTTTGATACAGAGAATTGTTTTCGTCGTTTATGATTGCGTAGTAGGGAATATCCTCGGTCTCGGGACGGTATGAACGTGAAAACTCCTTCATTATAGTGGTAGAGCCTTCCTTTTTCTGACCTGTGAGATATTTATACTCGGTGATACGGGTATAGGGCTCGTCTACGGTATAGTTTACCGTGCCGTGACTCTGATAATATGTAACCCCGTGATGCTCAAATCCGAAATCAAGGGTGCGGTAGGGCAGAGCTCCGAACTCATATCCGAACAGCTCGTCAAGCGCACCTGTATATATGACCTTACCGTCGAATTTTTGTCCGTCAAAAATGATATCATCCTCAAAGGACAGACGGTCTCTTGCTTCGGATGAGCAACTGACGGTTATATTCGGATGATCAAGCATATTTTCGAACATAGGGGTATAGCCGTAAAGGGGCATACCCTGATAGCTGTCCTGAAAATATCTGTTGTCACGGGATATAAACACAGGCACACGGGCGGTGGTTCCGGGATCTATCTCCTCGGGCTTCTGTCCCCACTGTTTTACGGTGTAATTAAGAAATACGTTCTTATAAACGAACTCTGCAAGCTCGCGGATGTCGGCATCCTCGCTTTCACGCATTTCTCCGATGGGAACCTTTTTCTCCATACCGTAGGCAGCTACCAGCTTGCTTTCAAGCTTGGCAGCCTTTTCTTGGTCAAACACCTTATGCAGAGAATTGAGGTTGAAGGGAACAGGAAACTCAAGCTCTCCTGCCTTTGCCAATACCTCGTGGTCGTATTTTCTCCACTCGGTAAAGCGGCTGAGATATTCGTAGACCCTCTTTTCGTTTGTATGGAAGATGTGGGGGCCGTACTTATGTATAAGTATACCGTTTTCATCCGTGCAGTCATAGGCGTTACCTCCGATATGAGGGCGGCGCTCCAACACGAGAATGCTTTTGCCTGCTTCGGCAAGATACCTTGCGCAGACGGAGCCGGCAAAGCCGCTGCCTACAATGATGTAATCAAACATTTGCTTCGACCTTAAATATTACCTTTCTTAAAGGAGCGGTACCGCGGCTTGTCATAACGCCGGGGCGGTGGCTCTCGCCGGGCCAGAATATTGCAAACTCGCCTGCCTCAAGCTCACAGTTGACGTAGCTCTCGGGTGTCTTATAGAACTCATAGTCGTGGGGCTCGTCAAAGGGGAAGTCTACGGTAAGCCCGCTCATTTCCTTTACGTGTATCTGTTCGCTCTCTGCCACCACATACTGGATATCGATATATTTTCTGTGATTCTCAAACTTGTCAGGCTGAGCTTCCTTTGTGTCGTATCCCTGAACTACTGCAAAAACACGCTCGCCGTCGATCTCATATTTACCGGGTTCAAGGGTAGGATCGGAGAACTTTTCGATTACTTCCTTTACTTTTAAAAAATCGGGATGGAGACAGAGATATCTGTCAAGGTTGAATATCTTATCTATTATCATAACCGTACCTCTCAAAAAGCATATATAATAATTATATCATAGCTCTTGATATTTTTCAACACTTATGATTGACTTTTTATTACCTATATATTATACTGTATTTTGTTTGTAATATATCTTCAAGATAATTATAAACGTTACTTTATTAAGAAACAATAAGGCAAAACCTTAAGATTGCCTTAAGGACGGACAAATGAGCAAAAGAACATCAAAAGCAATAAAGAGAGCTCTCAGGGACACGTTTCCCATTTTTGCGGGTTATCTGGTGCTGGGTATAGGCTTCGGCGTTATGCTTGCCAAAGCGGAATTTGCTACGTATTGGGCGGCTATAATGAGCTGTACTATGTACGCGGGATCTATGCAGTACGTAGCGGTGGAGCTGCTGGCAG
This sequence comes from Clostridia bacterium, assembly GCA_017416185.1. Classification (GTDB taxonomy): domain Bacteria; phylum Bacillota; class Clostridia; order Oscillospirales; family CAG-272; genus RGIG7300. The sequence goes on along the minus strand of JAFQDF010000026.1, from coordinate 25,423 downwards.
AAGCGGTCAGCGTCGGATATGCCGTGATGATGACGGTTCTTGTTAATATCAGACACGTTTTCTACGGAGTTTCGCTTATAGACAAATACCGTGATGCGGGTTGGCGCAGATATTATATGATATTTGCTCTGACAGACGAAACCTATTCGCTTGTCAGCACCACCGAGGTACCCGAGGATGTGGATAAGAATAATTATTATTTCTTCATATCATTGTTTGATCAGCTCTATTGGATCCTCGGTTGTTGCACGGGCTGTCTTATGGGCAATTTTATAGAATTCAATTCCGCAGGTATAGAATATGCGATGACTGCTCTGTTCGTATGTATTTTTGCGGATCAGTGGCTGTCGGTAGGCGGCAGAAAGCTCCTGTCGGGTAAGCATATCTCGGCAATGGTGGGTGTGGGTGCGACCCTCATCTCTCTTATCGTATGCAATATCGTGGGTACGGAATACTTCCTGATCCCTTCAATGATAATAATTTTAGTAGCACTTATACTTTTGAGACCCGTTCTTGACAGAAAGGAGGATAAAAATGCCGAGTAACGTTACGGCAGCCCATACTCTGCTGCTTATCGCCGTGATAGCTGTAGTGACTCTGGTGCTTCGTGCCGCGCCCTTTATCCTTTTCAGGAGCGGACATACCCCTTCTATAGTTACGTATCTGGGCAGAGTGATGCCCCCTGCGGTCATAGGTATGCTGGTCATATACTGCTTTGCGGATATCGACTTTAGCCGCTGGCAGGCCTTTGTTCCGGCACTTATCGCAGCGGCCGTTGTTGTCATTCTTCATATATGGAAACGAAACTCCCTTGTTTCCATAGGAGCAGGAACCGTGGCGTATATGCTGATGATACAATTTTTATTTAAGTAATGAATTGAACACTTCGTGTTCGTGAATTGACCTTTGGTCATAAATTGGCTTCGCCATGAATTGAAAGCCGCGGCTTTCATTAAGGTAGATTTTCGCTTCGACGAAAATCAATTATAATTCAAATCGGCTTTTGTCTTCGGGCAAAAGCCTTCCTTAATGCGCCGAAGGTGCAATTTATGACGGCAAAGCCGTCAATTCATGTGTCATAGACACAATTCATGATATCTTTGATATCAATTCATTGTTTACAATTTGTTCTTGACAAACGAAAAATAGTATGATATAATGATTCCACCTCTGCGGAGAGGTCTTTTTTTGTCGTGCATAGACGTCCGTTGAGGGAGATAATTCCGGACATAGTTCCGCCCGGAACTATGATCTTAAAAATTCTATCGGGAGGTGCCAAAGTATGAGAGTTAAGATTACTATGGCTTGCACTGAGTGCAAACAGAGAAATTACGACACAAAGAAAAACAAGAAAAACGATCCGGACAGACTTGAAATGAAGAAGTACTGCAGGTTCTGTCGCAAGCACACTCTTCATAAGGAAACCAAGTAATTAGGAGGCTGTTATGGCAGAGAATGAAAAGAAGGTAACCGAAGAGGTTACAGAAAAGAAGGAAGCTAAGGCGACAAAGGCTTCCAAGCCTGTCAAGAACAAGGTTCCTTTGGGCAAGAGAATTGCTAAGGCCTTCAGAGAGTTCAAGGCAGAGTTCAAGAAGATCGTTTGGAGCAGCAGAAAAGCAACATTCAGCAATACACTTCTTGTTGTTGTTTGTATGGTTGTTGTGGCTTTAGTTATCGGTCTGCTTGACGTAGGATTCAAGAGCCTTATCGACTGGCTCGCAGGTCTTGTATAAGTCTATAGCGGAGTAAATTGCAATGAGCGATTTTCACGAAGCCAGTCCCGAGGTGCGCTGGTATGTAGCACATACCTATTCGGGTTATGAAAACAAAGTCAAGACCAATCTCGAAAAGATTGTAGAAAACAGAGGTATGCAGCATCTTATCAAGGATTGCCGTATTCCCGTGGAGATCTCCGTGGAGAACGAAGGCACCGAGAACGAGAAGGAAGTGGAAAGTAAGGTTTTCCCCAGCTACGTTCTTGTTAAGATGATCATGACCGATGAAAGCTGGCACATCGTGCGTAACATCCGCGGTGTGACGGGCTTTGTGGGTCCGGGATCTAAGCCGGTTCCCTTGACAGACGAAGAGGTTGCCGCTATCGGTATCGAGGTTCGTACAGTAGAGCTGAAGTACAACGTTGGCGACAGCGTAAAGATCACAGGAGGTCCTCTTGCAGGATTTGTCGGTGTTGTTGAAGAAATTTCGTCTGACAAAAAGAAGATCAAAGTTATGGCGTCTATGTTCGGACGCGAAACACCTGTCGAGCTTGACTCTGACAGCGTGGAGCTTATCGAAGCATAAGCAGGCAGTGCCTGTGGCCATAATCGAGTGAAGCTTGTGGAAGCACAGCTCACGAGTATGAGATAAGCAATGAGTCAACAGGCTCGCATTATGTGGGAGAGGGAAAAATTTTACTTAATTCTCTCGAAAAAAACCACTTCAGGAGGTAATTTAAAATGGCAAAGAAAATAATGGGCTATATCAAGTTACAGATAGAAGCCGGCAAAGCTACACCCCAGCCCCCTATCGGTCCTGCACTGGGTCAGTACGGTGTAAGCATTCCTAACTTTACAAAAGAGTTCAACGAAAGAACCAAGAACCAGATGGGCTACGTTATCCCCGTAGTTATCACTGTTTATGCAGACCGTTCTTTCTCCTTCATCACCAAGACTCCTCCCGCACCCGTTCTTATCAAGAAGGCTTGCGGTATCGAGACAGCATCCGGCACTCCTAACAAGACCAAGGTAGCTAAGCTTACCAAGGATCAGGTTAAGGAAATTGCTGAGAAGAAGATGCCCGACCTTAACGCAGCTTCTCTCGAAGCAGCTATGAGCATGATTGCAGGTACAGCCCGCAGCATGGGTATCACAGTTGAAGAGTAATCGAGGAGGTAGCAAGAAATGAAGACAGGTAAGAAGTATAATGAAAGCGTAAAGCTTGTTGATAAGTCCAAGCTCTACGATCCCAAGGAAGCCCTTGAGCTGGCTTGCCAGACCGCAAAGGCTAAGTTTGACGAAACAATCGAAATGCACATCCGTCTCGGCGTTGACTCCCGTCACGCTGACCAGCAGGTTAGAGGTGCGGTAGTTCTCCCCAACGGTACAGGTAAGACTGTTCGTACCCTCGTTTTCTGTAAGGAAGACAAGGTTCAGGCAGCTCTCGACGCAGGTGCAGACTACGCTGGTTCTACCGAGTACATCGAGAAGATCCAGAAGGAAAACTGGTTCGAGTTCGACGTTATCATCGCTACCCCCGATATGATGGGTATGATCGGTCGTCTCGGTAAGGTGCTTGGTCCTAAGGGTCTTATGCCTAACCCCAAGGCCGGTACAGTTACTCCCGACGTTGCTAAGGCTGTTACAGAAGCTAAGGCAGGTAAGATCGAGTACCGTCTTGACAAGACCAACATCATCCACTGCCCCATCGGTAAGGCATCCTTCGGTGCTGACAAGCTTCTCGAGAACCTCGAGACTCTCCTCGGTGCAGTTATCAAGGCTAAGCCCGCTGCTGCAAAGGGTCAGTACATCAAGAGCTGCGTTATCGCATCTACAATGGGCCCCGGCATCAAGGTCAACTCCTCTAAGGTAGGCTAAGAAAAAATAACAAGGACTTGCATTGCAAGTCCTTTTATTTTTTCAGTTATGATTGGCTTCGCCAAGTTATGAGTTATGAGATGCTTCGCATCGTCATGAGTTGCCTTACGGCAACGTTTTTTCTTTTACGCCAATCATATCATAACGAAAGCCGCAGGCTTTCTTATAACATTCGGCGTAGCCGAATTTATAACTGCAACGCAGTTGCATCAAAACTTATAACTCAAAAACAGCTTGCAAAAACAAGCTGTTTTATTATAATTTCAATATTGTCAACCAACGGTTTATCTACCGTTGAGAGCACCGTTATTGACTTATGATACTGTGTCTGTTATCCTGTATATGGAAGACAAATTGTAGATAGTGCTGTTTTCGCAGTAAATTTTCCGTGATTTCAGCTTTTATAAGTGATATAATTAGGATATAGGATCTAAAAGGAGAACTATTTATGATATTTGAAAAATTTGATCATAGAGTTCCCGGTGAGCTTTATGATATAGAATTGTCTTTGCACGATTGTATTTCGGATCATATAATATATGAAGAAAATACCCTTCGTTTTTGTTTGCCCGAAGGATTTTGGATATCACCTGAACATACAGAGAATCATTGCGGTCAAACTGTTAGAACCGATGAAGCTGCCGTTGATTTTTATATTGAAGATATTAATGATATAATCTTATGTGTTTTCATCAAAAAGAGGATCGGTTTTTCAAAGAAAACCCTTTTAGAGTATTGGGATATGAAAAAATTTATTTCTGATGTGAATGACGGCAGGTACAGCATAGAATTTATCTATCAGTATACATCCCCCCATGAACAGCTTTGGCAATGTGTCGTTCACTCGGATAAAAATTCGGATTACATAGAATGTCAACTGCATATACCCAACACGACCGCCACTTTTTATTGGAACAACATCCGCCCTGAGTGTAAATGGTAAAGCTTTTATTGATACGAGGTAAGAATGGACAGAAAAGCAGAGATTATCGAATACATCAATAATAATTTGGGAGAACACCTTACCCTTGAGGGTCTGTGTGAGCATTTTCATACCAACCGCACCACCCTTGCACGTCTTATAAAGGAGGCAACCGGCAAAAGCCCTATCAGGTATATTCTTGAAGAAAGACTGCGACGAAGCCGAGCCGAGCTTGAAGAAGGAGAGCTTTCGGTTTCCGAGGTCGCAGAGAAATACGGCTTTTCCGACGATAATTATTTCATACGCGCCTTTAAGAAGCAGTACGGTGTTTCCCCTCTTCAATTCAGAAAACGAACTGTCAAAAGCACGGATACTACCCTCAATTCTATGAGCATAAACGAGTTCGAGCTTTATATCAAGCAGGGCTTTGGCAGAGCTGTACTTATGCTTAAAAAGCAGCCTCACAAGGAGCATTTTATTGCTTCGGTGATAAATAATGCCGTTTACGATCCCCGATATGACACACAGGTCAACGATAACAGGGGTCATTACATAAAGGAGCTTATAGATTGCTTTGATAACAGCGAGGAGATATACGATGAGATATTAAAGGCATATAGCTGCGAGGGTCATCCCGAGGTGGGATATCATATAGGCAACCTCCGACAGTGGGCAGAGTCGGGATGCCAAAAGGCAAAGGCAACTCTTCTGCGTGTGTACGAAAACTGCTATAACAATATGTTAAAGGTGTCCTTCAGGGCAGGTCTGTCGGTTGATCCTGTGTGTGATGCCTACAGATATGCGGCGCAGAGCCTGCATACGGTTGACGAAAATATGCTGTCAAGGCTTCTCAACGACGGTATAAAGCTGATAAAGTACAGCAACCGTTATGATATGAACGATTTTATCGACTTTTTTGACGATATAATAGCGGTCAGCCATAAGACTATGATGAGCGCCCTGGTGGAGCTTGCCGAAAAGGATAAGGTGGTAAAATTTTTTTACGACAGCTATTGCGAAAAGCACCGTATCCGTACCGAAAAGTTCTATGAGCTTAACCGAGGCAAGCCTATCGGTCTTGATATGACGGGGGTCAAAAGCTGGCGGGACGTAATCGATCTTTGTATATCCGAGGGCAACCCGAGGCTGTCAAATATGAGTATAAAGAATATATGGCAGGCTACCGATGAAAATGACAGGCAGGAGATAGCCAAAGCCCTTGTGGGTGAGAGTGATATCCGCCGCCGAAGCATGCTTATGTGGCAGCTTGCGGTAAACGGTATGGATATTTTACTTAACTATCCCGTTGACGCTTCCCCCTTAATCTGTGAGCTTGAGAGTGAGAGCAAAAAAGATCTCAGGGCGGCAGGTATGGGAAGCGAGTATCACTTAAGACACCGTCTCGGACTTCTTATATCATGTATCCGCCGTCCCGAGGTCAGGAACTGGGCGATGAAAAGGCTTGCCGAGACCTCAAATCAAGGCGGTGATCTCAAATATGCCTTTGCCGCATTTCTTACCAACTATACCGAGGTGGACGCACCCTTACTTTGCGATTTCGTGTTCTCGGTATGGGATAAGGAGCTTATACACAGTATGAGCTGGGAGCTGACACAAGCGGTGAGCCGCATGTTGGGCGGTGTTCCCGATGACGTTCTCTACAGGCTCTACGAGCTTACCCCCTGTACAAACTGCAGAGGAAATTTGGCTAACATACTGATAGAGTATCACGGCAAGGAGTGGAACCCCGAGGCAAGATATATATCTATGGTAAGGGAGCTTTGTTACGACAGCGACGAGCCTAACCGTGTCATAGGTAAAAGAGCCGCAGAACAGCTTGACCTAAGACTTGCCCACAACAAATGTAAAAACCACCGCCGTGAGCTTGAATGGGACAGGCTCTGCGGATGCTTCTACTGTAAGGAGATATATTCTCCTTCGGAGATCACCACCTGGATCGACGGCGGCTCAACCGCACTCTGTCCCCGATGCGGTATAGATTCGGTCATAGGAGAAAGCTCGGGGTATCCCATAACCCTTGATTTTCTCTCAAGGATGAACGAGCGTTGGTTCGGTATGTCGGGCAATCCCGATTTTGAGAGCTTTGTATCCGACGTTTTGGGCAGAGTTATAGCCGAGGACAAAAAGCTTGAACCTTTACTCAAAAAACAGCTTGAATCGGCAGAGGTCAGAAGAGTAGAGCATTTTAAACGCGGTTTTTCGGTAGAATATAACGTCTTTGACACCGAAAATAAGATAAGAAAAGGCAAGTCAAACTCTACCTTAGGCAAGCTTCGTATACAGATAGACGGCTTGGAGAGGGGTATGGGCTTTGTTCTCTTTATCCGTGACGGCTTGATATCTGCCTTTGAGGGCTATACCTACGAGGAGGATCTGCCGTCAAAATGGTGGGAAAAGAGAAGCATCATGCCCTTTGACGGCAAATACTTCGGCAAAGGCTATGTAGCTTCCCTTCGAGGCTACGAAAGGCTGTTTGAGTCTGCAGTTGCCGCCCTTGACGCATATTCTCAAAAGGAATATTATACCGAGGCTACCTCTCTTTTGACCGAAGAGGGTAAGGTTATCACCTTTGTCACCAAGAACGCAGTGGAGGATGGTCCGGATCCCGAATTCTTTGATGAGCTGCGTAAAAAAGGGGACACCCGCATTGTAAGGATGCTCAGTATGTGGGTCAACGGCGGTGTTGATATGGGTTCCTTCAGGATAAGGAAGGCGGTATTTGACCTTGACCCGAGGAACTATACCGCCGAGGTGATAGCCACCGGTGCGGTCAGCTTTGTCCGTAAGCCTCTTTGGATAACTATGCCGCCCGGCTGGTGGGAAAACAGATGCAGAACACAGGCAGAGATCGACTCTGATTACTTGGGCGGTGCCAAAGTCAAGGTAGACCGTTTGAAAAATCTGATAAAAACCGCAGAAGCGGATATGGAATCCCATCCCGCCTTTCCTCAGGAGAATATAAAATACGAGGCGGTTGCCATAGAAACATCAAAAGGAAATATATATCACACCGTTCTTGACGTTGAACGTGAGGACGAGGATATGCTTATCCATCAGATGAAGAAAAATGACGACACCCATATCATTACGTATGTAAGTATGCCAAGGAAAGGTTATAGCGATATAGGCAGTTATAATTTAAGATACAAGCTTCGTAATTTGGATCCCAGAAACTCGGATGCGACCCTGTGGGAAAGTGCCGATATAGGGTATATACGAAAAACGCTTAAAGAGGTAATGCCTTGGTATTCCTCAAAGAACAGGCTTGAGGATTTTGAATTTCACGATGCCGTGCTTGGATTGAAAAAATTCTTTAGGGGAGACCTTTATCTTTCGGCAAAGGATCTTAATATTCATAAAAACACCGAGCAAAACCAAAAGAACGCCGATATGAAAATAAAGGATGCTACTATTATTTTCCGAGGCTTTGATATGATATCCCTTGACGCCGAAGCGCATTGTGAAGGTACAAAAAAGTTTTACGTAGGAGACAAGGGAAGAGAGTTTTTCTTTAAGTGCCTTGACGAGCCGTATTTTACCGTTCTTGACCTTGATAAGGGTGAGCGCGGAGAGTATTCTATGAATGTTGATAACCGGAATTGGTATTTTACTCTAAAATTCAGCTTTGATACCGTTATCATCAACTGGGATGAATACGAGGGCAAGGCTTGGTATGAGTTTGCCGAGTGGCCTTGGAAAAAGAGAGAACAAGACAACTGAGTCAAAAACAATGCAATCAAAATAAGAAACAAACTAATCTCTTCTATTAAAATAACGTTGCATTGTTTTTATAAAAGCCGCCCGTGTTTGCAACTACGGGCGGTCAAAAATAAAATGATAACTATAACAGGTAACGATGGACAGAAAAGCAGAGATTATCGAATACATCGATAATAATTTAGGAGAACACCTGACCTTAGAGGGTCTGTGTGAGCATTTTCATACCAACCGCACCACCCTTGCAAGACTTATAAAGGAAGCAACAGGCAAAAGTCCTATCAGGTATATTCTTGAGCAAAGGCTTACTAAAAGCTGTAACGACTTAGCGACAACCGATATGTCAATATCAGAAATTGCTGAGAAGTACGGCTTTGCGGATGACAATTATTTTATCCGTGCCTTTAAGAAGCAGTATGGTATTTCTCCCTTGCAGTTCCGTAAAGCTCGGGCAAATACAGTACACGATAATGAATCGAAAGCAGGATTGCAAAAGATAGAACGCTTCGAAAACCTGATTGAAACTGCAAAAACGGATATGGCAGCTCACCCCGCTTTCCCTCAAAAGGTTATTAAATATGAAGCCTTTGCAGCTGAAACCGAAAAAGGAAATATATATCACGCCGTCCTTGAGCTTACCCCGAATAAGGGAGACGAGCTTATTGAACAGATGAAACAAAATGATGATACACACATCATAAGATTTGTATGCATGTTCAGTGATGATGAGCATAGTAGTGGCAGCTATGATTTAAGAAAAAAGCTGCGTAAGCTGCATCCCGAAAACGGTAATACAGTATTGCTCTGGACAGTATTTGACGCTTACGGACAGCATAATTGCAGACAGCATAAATTAAAGGAATTAAATCCGTTGTACTTTTCAAACGATCTTGATATATTTGAATTTCACGATGCAAAGCTAAAGCTTACAAGATATGCGATGAATTCCAGGTATCTTTATCTGTCTGTAAACCATCTGAATGTTAAAAAAAACACAGAGCAAAATCCCACCGACAGTGATATGGAAATCAAGGAGGCTCATGTTACATTTTCAAACTTCTATATGAATTATCTTCGTACCAAAACGAGATATCAACCCAATGAAAAAGGAGATCTTGTTCCTATTGAGGTTTCTGAAACAACTCTTTTCGAAGACGGAGCTTTAAACTATTTCTTTGACCGATTGAAGGAAAAAAGAGAACTTACGGTTTTGGAATTGAAAAGATCAAAGAACGGCAAATACTTTATGTCCCTTGATGCCGAGCCCGGCAGATTTGAGATGGAATTTACAATAAACAGTGCCCACGTTACCTGGGATGAATACAGTGGCGAAGCGTGGTACGAGCAATACTTCAGGGATATGAGGGCAAAAGGAATCACGCCAAAGAGTAAAGAGGAAGAATAAGGAGAACTACACTATGAGATATTCTGATATCATAACAAAAATGAAGAAAAAAGGTGTCATATTTGATACGGGTCTTTCATGCTCCGAGATATCACGTATAGAGGAGATATACGGCATCAAATTTCCCGAATCGCTTAAGAAATTCTATATGATAGCACTGCCTGTAGGAGAAAAGGACGAGAGGATTCCGTATCCTAAATGGCGTGACTTTTCTCCCGAAAATATTGAGAAAATAAAGGAAATGATGTATCCTTATGAAGTTCCCGCTGAGCATAAGAATATAGAATACCCTCCGCTTATTCCTATATGGGGACACAGATATCTGCCTATATGCGAGCTTGCCGACCCGCCTGTCATATCCTGTATTGAGTTCGATATTATCTGGTACGCAAAGAATCTGAGTGAAGCACTGCAAATGGATTTCCTTTGCGACCCCTTCTCTGTTTCATCGAAAATTCCCCACCCAAAGCAAGTGCCATACATACCCTTATGGAGTGAGGCTGTCGAATACAACTTAAGAGGGTTTATATAAGATTAAAGATATAATAACTGCTGAAAAACGATGCAATAAAAATTAAGAAACAAACTAATCTCTTCTGAATTTCATATAAAAGTTGCATTGTTTTTATAAAAGCCGCCCGTTTCTGCACTTTACGGGCGGCAAAATAACAATCACTTTAAACGAAAGCTGACAGAATCAACCTGCGGTTGTTGTTGACCGTCCGAATGATATCTTCACATAGGTACCGTGAAAGAGTATAATATATTCACGGTACCGAAGTTATACGGAGGAAAAGATGAGTATACAGATAGGAAATATAATTAAGACCTTGAGAAAACAGCATAATATGACACAGGATGAGCTTGCGGAAAAATTGAACGTCTCTTCTCAGGCAGTGTCAAAATGGGAAAACGGACGTAATATGCCGGATATAACGCTTTTACTTGATATCGCAGACTGCTTTAACGTGACGGTGGATGAGCTCCTAAAAGGTATTAAGGAATCAACCGGAAACAACTTGCACGTATATGTCGGTTCACGTGAATTTCAGAGCCTTTCAGATGATGAAAAGTTAGGTTATCTTTGGGATTATCAGCGTAAGCATCCCGGCAACACCGATGTAGCGGCTCTGCTTGGATTTGTTGTTAAAATTCCAAAGGAAAAGAAACTTCCGCTTATGTATTATGCCTGCGACAGTATTTTGCGCCATGATGACAGTCAAGAAAGAAGAAATCACGTGATGCATTGTATTTCAAACGTTTACGATGACGAAGAATTTATGAAATATCTCAAGCGGCTTGCTCCCTACAACTATAATGCAACGCAAGGCGAATGGTTTGAAGAAAGACGTTGGCTTGTCGGCGATACACAAGCCAGCCGTATGCAGCATTATAAAAACAATGCCCTGATAATATCCCATTTTCTGTTCAGGCAGAGCCGCTTAACCGACATCCCCGAGCTTGATATTGAATGGAACCTGGAAAAGATAAAAATAATCGAGAGTTTAGGCGATGACGGTATAGTTCCCGATGCCTGGCTGCCTTATTACGTTAATGCCTATCTTTCGCTTAAAAGCAATTATATTGAGAGCGGAGAGTTTGATTTGGCTTACGATGCTCTTGATAAGATCCTTGACGTTTTTGAAAACAGAATGTCCAAGTTCAAGGTGGGAGATATTTTGAGCTTGGGTAAAAGGTCTCTGTTCGGAGACATAACTATGACGGTGATGCCGGGGTATGGCGGAGATATGTCAGCGGTTTTCACCCAAAAGGATGAACGCTTTAATTTCGACCGTGTCAGCTGGATGGCTATATTCTTACCCGCCCGTGTATGTTCAAATTTATATAACAGTATGCTTGAATGGGTAAAGTCAGGCAAGGTGCCGGATGACGAAGAATATAGGAAACATCTTGAAAGAGTAAAGCGATTAACGAAAGGCTAACTATGACAAATAATTTCGGTGCAAAGATAAAATACTTAAGACAGAATCAAGGTCTCACCCAAGAGCAGCTTGCGGGACAGTTAGGCGTGACGGCTCAGGCTATATCCAAATGGGAAAACGGCAGTAATATGCCGGATATAACACTTTTGACCGATATTGCGGACTGCTTTGGCGTGACGGTGGACGATCTTTTAAGGAGTAATAAGCCCGTATCGGTTTTCAGGTTGGACGAGTATGTTATGACAGACGAGTTCAAAGAAATGTCGGACGAGGAAAAGTTAGATTATCTCTGGGCTTTTCAGCGTAAGCATCAAGGGGCTACCATAGTCGCCATTGTACTGGCTACTCAGGTAAAAATGCCAAAGGAAAAGAAGCTGCCGCTTATGAGCTATGCCTGCGAAAGCATCCTTAGTCATAACGACAACCAAGGCAGAAGAAACACCGTTATCTTTTGTATGTCTCACGTTTGTGACGACGAAGAATTCAACAGATGGCTTAAGCGCTGTTCTCCCCGTAGATATGATGAAACACAGAACGAATGGTTTGAACAGATGATGCAGAATATCGGTGATATAGATGCCTGTCGGACACAGCGTTATAAAAACAATGCTTTGATTTTTAATCATTTTTTCCAAAAGGCTACCAGAGGATACGGTATCCCGGAGGTTGAGGTAGAATGGTACAGAGAAAAGATCAAACTGATAGAGTTCTTAGGCGAGGACGGCGAGGCTCCCGATGCCTGGCTCGGTGTGTATATAAGTGCATATATGAGTCTAAGCTCAAATCTGTTTATCATCGGAAAGAAAAAAGAAGGATTTGATATGCTTGACAGGGCGATAGATCTGTATGAGACCCGTTTTTCAAAGATCAAGCCCGGAGATATTCTTTCTCTCGGCAAAAAAGCATTGTTCGGTAACGTTACAAAAACACTTAAAAAAGACGGAGACGTTTATCTTTCTATATTTACTCAACAGGATGAACGCTTCAGCTCGGATTATTACCCTTGGATGGTTATGTCAAAAGAAAATCTTATTATCGAGCCTCTGGATCACCTATCCCTTGAAATGAAGGAGGATGAAGAATTCAAAAAACGTCTTGAACGTGTAAAGAAATTAACAGGGGAGCAGATATAATATGAATACTGATATTTCAAAAGAAATTGCCGACTGCCTTAAAAAACACCTCGACGGAGCCATTGACCGCGAAAAGTTAAGAACAGAGCTTCAAGCCCTGCACTCAAAAATGATCGAGGAAAAAATAAATATGCAGCCCGAAAACCATCCCTATGTTTCCATAATGCATTGGGTAACTTTGGAGATGCCGTACCTTGCGTACAACGATAATGAGATCAGATACGTTTACCACGCGCTATTAGGCGAAGAAGGATATGATCTGCATGATAAATATTGGTTCCAAAGAAGCAAGCGGGAGCTAAACGACACAGAACAAAGGATCCTTGACATCGCCCGAAAATACGTAGACAACTATAACAGCAATACCCGCTATGCGGCAGTTCACAATCATAAATCATATTTAGACGGAAGCGATCTTAATTTTATTCACTCGCTGTGTTTTGATGAACACACAAGACAGGAATTTTGTAAGCCTCCCAAAATACCGGATTTTCTGATCAGTCAAATGCTTGTTTTGTTGGATGCGGGAGAATATTGTTCCCAGTTTGAGAACTTTGATTCAGACAGAGCGGTCGCCCATAAGCTCAGTCATATACTTTATTCCTATGATAACGACCTTCCGCTTTACTGTACCGTTACACTGAAAAACGGTGTTACCACGCTGACCGTTTGTTAAAAGACCTTGAAAGAGTGAGATCACTTGTGGCATAATTAAGTCCCGAATATCGGACACCAAGGATGATAAAATGAAGAAAACAGCGCAAAAACGCTGTTTTCAACCATCATTATTCACTATTCTCTATTATCTATTCACTATTCACTTGATATAGGTTTGAGTGAATAGTATTTGGTACATATAGCGATGAGGTATAGCAAATCAAGTTATATTTTCAGAGGCTGTTTCTTTAGTGAATAGTGAATAACGAATAGTGAATAGAGAATAACCGACAGGAGAAAACTATGCGACCCTACATAGAAAGCTTTACCCTGCTTACAAACCGCGAAGAGCTGGACTACATCTGGGATAAGGTGAATTATACCTGCTACGATACCTTTTATCCCTTTAAGATATTTATGGACGACCGTCTGCCGAGAGTTGACTTTGAGCCCATAACCATATTCTACGGCGGCAACGGCTCGGGAAAATCCACTCTTCTTAATATAATTGCCGAAAAAGCAAGGGTGACACGAACCGCTCCCTTTAATCAGTCGGTGCTTTTCCCCGAGTATGTTATGCGTACCACAATGAAAGCGAGGGAGATTCCCCGACATTCACGGATAATGACCAGCGACGACGTTTTTGAGCATATCCTCCGTGTTCGCAATATAAACCAGGGTGTGGATGACCGCCGTGACGATCTGCTTTCCGAATATTACGATATAGCAAGAAGCTCGGGCGGGCTTCGCTCTCTTGCCGAATATGACGAATGGAAAAGAAAATCAGATATCCGCAGCGGTAAGACCTCCGCCTCCCGATACGTCCGTCAGAATATGCGGGGTAATATAGATATGCACTCTAACGGTGAGAACGCCATGCTTTATTTTGTGGATAACATAACCGAGGGCGCGGTATATCTCCTTGACGAGCCTGAGAACAGTCTGTCTATAGAATATCAGCTCAGGCTTAAAGAGTTTTTGGAGGACTCCGCCCGACACTTTGGCTGTCAGCTGATCATCACCACCCATTCTCCCATCCTTCTTTCCATGAAGGGTGCCAAGATCTACGATCTTGACGAGTTTCCCGTCTGCACCAAAAAGTGGACCGAGCTTGAAAACGTCAGAAAATATTTCGAGTTCTTTGAGGAACGAAGAGAAGAGTTTATATAAATGCAGAATGCAGAGTGCAGAATGCAGAATTATGGTTGAAAACAGTTGCCTTGGCAACTGTTTTCTTCATTTTTATTTTCCTATTGCTTAAAGGGGCTTTTTTTGTTATAATATAAGAACCAAAGTATAAAAGGTGACATTTATGAAAAAAACAAAGATTCTTGATGCGGGGATAATCTTTATTATTGCTGTAATTCTTATTCTTTTCGTGACCGCGCCTCTTGTGAAGGTGCTGGGTGTTTACGGAATGGCACTGGCGGAGCTACTGATGGTGTTTGCTCCCGTAACTGTTGTTCTTTTACGTAAGGAGAGTATAAGAGAACGTTTTAACCTCAGATTGCCGTCTATACGCAGCTTTTTCTCGGCAGCCCTGCTTATGATGGGTGTGAATATGTGGGAAAATGCGGCAACCTTTGTTTACGTTTCCCGCTTCGGCATGCCTGAGCAGAATGACGTAGACTTCCTTCAGGCATTTTTTGCTGACGTAAGTCCGATCGTTGCTCTTGTTGTTATTGCGCTTGTTCCCGCTGTTTGCGAGGAGCTTTTGTTCAGAGGCTATCTTTTTGATTCCTTTAAGGGCAAAAGAAATAAAGTCTGGGCAGTTTTGATTCCCGCACTGATGTTTTCGGCGGCGCATTTTGATGCATACAAGCTGGCTCCCCTGCTGATCATGGGAATCGCCATGGGATATATTACAGCAAGGACCGGTTCTGTTCTTCTTCCAATCATATTTCATTTTCTCAACAATGCGATGTCACTCGTCTCGTTTTATGAGCTTAGTAATCAGGACATTACGTCTGTAGTTGCTATGGATATGGATTCCGAGGGTTATTTGTGGTATGCTTTAGCGGCATTCGGTATAGGTCTTATATTTGTGTACTTTGGCACGAGGCTGCTTTCCGGTAAGCCCCGTAAAAAAGTTTTCAACATTCTCGTTCCTATACTCAGTGCAGTACTGGCTACCGTAGGTATTATCGGCCTTATTGCGAGCACGGTAAGTATACCTTACGTTCGCAGCTACAAAAATGCAATTTCTGAGGAAACAAGCTTTACCGAGAGCTTTAGCATCGAGGAGGATACCTTCGGTGTTATCTCCGTAAGCGTTATGAGCTCTGCCGACAGTGCTTGCTCGGTTACCGTAACCGACCCGAAGGGTGAGGAGATATATAATTCCGCAGATTCTCCAAGCGGTGTGGGAATAGATATGGAAAAAGGAGATTATAAGGTAACCTACAGCTTTGGATATACCGAGAATTCGAACAAGGTCAGATTCTACGTCAAGGCTGACGTTACCGTGGTCACGGTTGGAGTATATGAAAAACAGCAAAAGTCCGCTTAGGCGGACTTTTTTAATATATAGGAAATTGCGTTGCGGCGTGTGATACTGTAGGAGAAGCCCCTACCCTACAGAACGCAGTATGGGAGGTAACTTGCCCCTTTTGTATATATCTCATATTTGATAACTAGCGAAACGCATTTAAGCAGGGAAATTCCCGATCATAGAACCGTGCAGATTGTTTTTAATACGAACGATTTGTTATTCAAACAAATAACAGCGATTTCGACAAATATGAGAGAGCACAGTTCTGTGCATTTGTGCATTTTTGAAAAACTGTTGACTAATCACCAATAATCTGTTATAATATTTAGTAGAAATATTGTACAATAAATTCTATTATTACAATTTGGAGGTTTGTCATGAAAAACGTATTGAGAAAAGTCATCTCTTTAACACTTGTCTGTCTTATGCTCTTCCCGGTATGTGTAATATCGGTAGGTGCAATGACATTAGACGGTGCTCTTGAGGCAAGCTGGACTGCAATGGCAGCAAAGTATTCCGGCACCTCGAACGATATCATTGCTCCTATGGAAAGCGGATATCAGATCAAGACTGAAGGCTTTGATTTCAAGGCTACCGAAGAGGGCGGCATCAAGGTGACAACACCTGATTACGCGACCTTCCCCGGCGTTTACGGTGTTTCTGCCGTAACCAGCAATGCAACGACACCCCTTGACGGTCTGTCCGTTGTAATTACTCCCGACGAATTCGACTCTCTGCTTGACAGCGATAACGTTGGTAATACTATCGGTATTCTTTGGACTGAGGAAAAGATAGACGGAATCGCACAGATGAACGCTACCGGAACAGGCTACAGCGACGGTCTTTGGGTAAAAGGCCTTGCGGCAGGCTCCGGCTTACAGAACCTTATTCCCAAGGTAGAGAACTATGAGCTGTACGTTCCCGCAAGCCAGACCAAGAATCCTACCAACGGTCAGGCGCTTTACATCTCCGTAGGCACTTCCTTCTCTCCCTCCGCTGCTGACGGTACTCCCGTTGCAAGCGTTGTAACCATTACTTACTATGACGGTTATTACGTAAACGACGATAAGCTTCCCGGACATACCTGGAAGTTCAGAGCACGTAATATGTCCAAGACTACATATTCGGATGCTACCCGTATCTCTCAGGATTGGGAATACATAGATCTTTCCGAGGGTCTCGCTGTTAACGTAAGAGCTGATGCAGAGCACGGCTTTATCGTAAACATTAACGGTTACGACTACTACAAGGGCGAGGACGTTGCTTACTTCCCCGATGCAAGACAGAAGGACGGTAAGGGCTACGCTATAAGCGGTCTGAACGAGACCAACATTCTCGGCTTGGACAAGGTATGGCTTGATTCTATGTCCTATGCGCGTCAGGATATCGACCTTAGCGGTCTTGCTACTGCAGGCAACGGTTACCTTACCATCGGTGCAATATCCAACGCTGATAAAGAACTTACCGATGAAGCGGGTGCTATATTCGATCATCACTGTAACTATACCATCAATACCATCAACGGTCACGCAGCCGCAACCTGGAACGGCGAAACTCTTTCTGCTGACCACGTATGCGAAATGGTAGAAGGCGCTTCCGTAGCTGTAAGCTGTACCCGTGACGGCGGTGTTCTCTGGATGTGTAAGACCTGCGGTAAGTGCGAGCTTCGCGACGTAGTTCCCGCAACAGGTCATACAATGCCCGCAGAAGAGGAAAGACTCCAGCTTCTCGAGGGTCCCACCTGTACCGCTGTAGGTACCAAGCTCACCAAGTGTGCTACCTGTACCTGCATTATAGAAAACGAGATCATACCCAAGCTTCCTCACCAGTTCGACGAGTCTCAGTGGATCGTAGAATCCGAGGCTGCCTGTGAGGACGAGGGTAAGAGAACAAATACCTGTCTCGTATGCTTCAATTCCGTTACGGAAGAGATTCCCGCATTTGGCCATGACGAAGGCTTTGCTGTAGTGCTTGAAGAAGCATCCTGTGAATCTGCAGGCATCACCAAGGTTTACTGTACCACTTGTTGGGAGCTTATTGAAACCATCACGGGTGATGGCGAGGGCGGAACCCATGCCTTTGACGATTCTCTTTGGACCGTAGCTAAGGAAGCTACCTGTACCGAGGACGGCGAGAGAACTAACGCTTGTACCGTATGCGGACAGGTTATCTCCGAGGCTATCCCCGCAACAGGCCATACTCTCGTAGCAAACGAGGCAGAGTCTTATGCAAAGACCTGTACGACCGACGGTCTTGAAGTAGCAGACTGCTCGGTATGCGGCGAAAAGGTATCCACCGTTATTCCCGCAGCTCACGACGTTGTAGCTGACGAAGCTGCTTCTTACGCTGCTACATGTACCACCGACGGTAAGCTCGTAGGCACCTGCCAGACTTGCGGTGAAGCTATCGACGAGACAATTACTGCGCCCGGCCACACTTGGGACAGCGAGTACGTATGTACAGTATGCGGCGAAGCTCCCAAGCCCAAGGCAACTATAGGCGACGTTCTTTACGCTAACCTTACCGATGCTTTTGCAGCAGCCGAGGACGGCGACGTTGTCGTAATTCATAAGACCTCTACCGATAAGAACGTAGATTATACCATCACCAAGGATATCACCATCGAGCTTAATGACGGTGTTAATATCAGAACCAACGGCGGTATCCCTGCTCTCATCATCGAGGCAGACGTTAAGATCACCGGTACCAAGGGTACTCTTCGTGCTTCCGATGCAAAGACCATAGTTGTTAATTCCGGTTCTCTTACCATCGAAAACGAGAATCTTACCATCCGTTGCTCAGGCGAAGAAGAGTTCTCTATCTTTGAGATCGCCGAGGGCGCTAAGGTATACATCAACGCAAGCGGCGGTAGATACTACCGTAACCCCACCAGCTTTGAAAACGTAGTTATTGCCGAAGGCCTTGCACTTTGTGAAAAGGATACCGATAACTACACCTTCTGCGGTCATACGCTGAGCGTAGATTACGTTAAGGCTCCCGGATGTCTCACCGAGGGTGCTACATATCACGTATGTCCCGAATGTAACTTCGTATCCAGCGACAACTATACCGCTGCTACAGGCCACACCTGGGGCGAATGGGAAGTAACCGTTGAGCCTACACAGTGTACTACCGGCGTTAAGGTAAGAAGCTGCTCCGGTTGTGACGCAATCGAAGAGATGGTAGTTCCCGCAACAGGTACCGAGCACGCTATCGAAGTATGGGTACCCGTGATCGAGACCGTTGACGGTACCATCGACTGGTATGGCGCAGAGTTCGGCGTATGTACTATCTGCGGTGCAGAGGAAACACGCGTCGTTGAATCTGCAGAGTACGTAGCTCACTTTGAGGACGTAAAGGCAGATCAGTGGTACGTAAGCGAGGTTGCTTACTGTGTAAGCAAGGGTTATATCAAGGGTATGAACGATATTACCTTCGCACCCAACAAGAACCTTACACGTGCCGAGTTCCTTACACTGTTAGCTAAGGTTGACGGTGTTGACCTTACACAGTACGATACTACCGAAACAGGCTTCGAGGACGTTAAGACCTCTCATTGGTATAACGAGGTTGTAGCTTGGGCGGTTGAAAACGAGCTTACCAGCGGTATTTCCGAGACTCAGTTCGGCCCCAACGTAAGCATCACACGTTCTCAGCTCGCAAGATTCTTCAAGCTCTATACCGAAAAGAAGGGCTACGACGTATCTGCAAAGGCTGACCTTGCATCCTTTGTTGATGCAGGCAAGGTTCAGGAATGGGCGGCTGACTCTGTAGAATGGGCAGTTGCAATGAACCTTATCTCCGGTGTCGGCAACGATATGCTTGCTCCCAATGCAACAGCAACAAGAGCACAGGCGGCTCGTATGATAATGATCTATACAACTCTCGAGTTCAGCGTTGTTGAACCTGCTGAATAAAAGATCATAAACTAATTGAAAAGGGAGGGGACCGTAACGGGTCCCCTCTTAATATGTATAATTAAAGCCATACTTCTATAGACTTTTTGTTGACTTATCATATATTTAATGGTATAATGTACACATAATCATTTTTTTGAAAGGAAACGAAATAATGAAAAAGCTTCTTATTTCCCTTATTGCAGTAATACTGCTTTGTTCCATGGCGGTAGGCGTATCTGCCGATGACTGGGACAACCCCTTTCGCGACGTTAAGGAAAGCCATTGGTTCTACGATGCGGTAAAGACCACCGTAGAAAAGGGTATCTTTAACGGTATGACAGAAGACACCTTCGCGCCCAACGGCAAGATGACCAGAGCAATGTTTATGACCACCCTTGCCAATATGGTAGGCGCCGAGGTAGGCGAATATACCGGTATGCCTTTTACCGACGTAAAGGCAAGCCATTGGTATGCTCCCTATATCCAGTGGGCGTATGACAACGGCATTAGTAGCGGTATGTCCGAAACACGCTTCGGTGTAAACGATCCCATCACCCGTGAGCAGATGGTTACGCTTTTCTACAACACCGCGGCTAAGTTCGGTGCTGATGTTAGCGTTACAAGCACATACAAGTTCGATAAGACCTATGATGCTTCCAAGATCAGACCCTACGCAGTTGAGGCTATGAAGTGGGCTATGCAGAACTCCATCATCGCAGGTACAGGCGTAGAGGGCAATGAGATCATCGTTGATCCCTGGGGTACGGCAACCAGAGCACAGGCGGCTCAGATCATCACAATGTACCTTGCATACACCGAAAAGGATATGCCTGCAGTAACAGGTCTTACCATCAACGGCAATCCCATCGAAAACTATACCATCGTTTACAACGGACAGAAGTCTGCCGCAAACGCGCTTCAGAAGTATATCAAGAACGCAACGGGTGTTACTCTTGTCGTTACCAACGATACAAAGGATCCTACGGGTCCCGAGATCCTCGTAGGTAAGACAAACCGCGAGACTATGGGTCTTGTAACGGCTGACCGTGACGGCGGCGGTATCGAGTCCTTTGAGCTTTCTGTTCAGGGCGATAACTTCCTCATTGCCGCTATCAGCGAGAGAAGCGACCATGACGGCGTTCTCTTCGGCGTATACGCTTTTGCAGAAGAGATACTTGAGATTGAGTTCTACTCTGATGACGTAACTGTTTATAATACTGTAAGAAACAAGAACGTTCCCGACGGCTATGAGTTCAAGGACGGCCCCGGCTACGAGTACCGTGTTGTATACTGGGGCAGTCTCGTAAGCGCAGAGCTTTCTACCGGTGAGCCTATCAAGCGTACAGGTATTATGCACAATATGCACAAGCTCGTTGGCTTTGGTGATGCAAGAAGCGATGACCCCTGTCTTACCGACGAAAAGAATCTTGCAACCATCGAAAAGAATTTCTTAAAGATGCTCAACTCCAATATCGAGGCTGTTTGGGTAACCCAGAACGATACCGAAAACTGCTGTAAGTGTACTAACTGTCAGGCGATATACAGAACCGACGGCGGACGTGCGGCTACTCTTATGCACCTTATGAACAGACTTGCTGAGGCTGCTGACAAGGCAGGCTATGGCGACGTTGAGATCTGGACATATGCATACGAATATTCTATCAGACCTGTAAACTTCCAGCTTGATCCTCAGGTAGTCGTTTACTTTGCTCCCATTGAGAGCTGTGCTTGCCACGCATACAACGACGATACCTGTAAGACCAACAAGAACACCAAGGTTTGGCTCGAGGGCTGGAACGAGGTATGCTCCAAGATCTATACCTGGGACTACTCCACCAACTTCTACTACAGCCAGTCTCCCATGCCCCTTACCAAGACCTTCCGTGAGAACAAGAACTGGTTCTACGAAAACGGTGTAAGAGGTGAGTTCAATAACGCAGTTGACTCCCGTATAGGTGAGTTCGATGCAATGAAGGCATACCTGCTTGCAGAACTTCAGTGGAATCCTACCATGGACGAGGCTACCTACAGAGGCAAGATCCTTGACTTCTGCAATGCATACTACGGCCCCGGCGGTAAGTATATCAACGAGTATATCAACCTTACCGAGGAGCTTTGTGACGTAAACTGCTTCGGCTACAACACCGCTCCTTCCTCCATCATAGCAAGCGACGTTGTTCTTGAATACAACGATACTATGCTGGCTCTTTGGGATGCGGCAGAGGCTCTCTGTGAAAACGATACTCAGTACAGACGTATCCGTATCTCCCGTGCTTCCTGGACCTATCTGTACCTCGATGCACTCTACAGAACCACTTATGCCAACGGCAGTGCGGCTGATAAGGCTAATTACGAAAAGCTTGCAACCGAGTACTACAACGAGGTTGTAAAGTACGGCCTCAGATGGGCAGAAACCGACGGTAAGGAGATTTACTTCAAGCCTGATCAGTCTCCCGTATACTGGGGTAAGCAGTAAATAAAAATATCGGCGCACCTTCGGGTGTGCCGTATTTTTAATTATAACATACGGCGATGTTGTATTGACCAATCACTTGTTTGATGGTATAATATATCAAAGAACCTCGGATGCGATAAAAATAATTATTAAATACTTTTGGTAATTATGTAGTAAAAGCGGTTTTTCAGTTGTTCTATAATATAGAAAGATAATAATTTGAAAGGAAAAGAAAAAGATGAAAAAACTTCTTGTTTCTATCATTGCAGTAATACTGCTTTGTTCTATGGCAGTGGGCGTATCTGCCGAATGGGACAATCCCTTTAGAGATGTAAAGGAAAATCATTGGTTCTACGATGCAGTAAAAACAACGGTGGAAAAGGGCATCTTCAACGGAATGACAGAGGACACCTTTGTCCCCAACGGCAAGATGACCAGAGCAATGTTTATGACCACCCTTGCCAATATGGTAGGTGCAGAGGTAGGCGAGTATACAGGTATGCCTTTTACCGACGTAAAGGCAAGCCATTGGTATGCACCCTACGTACAGTGGGCATATGATAACGGTATTTCCAGCGGTATGAGCGAGACTCGTTTCGGTGTAAACGATCCCATCACCCGTGAGCAGATGGTAACGCTTTTCTATAATACTGCTGCAAAGTTCGGTGCGGATACCGCTATTACCGATACATATAAGTTTGACAAGACCTACGATGCAGAAAAGATAAGAGAATATGCAGTAGAGCCTATGAAGTGGGCAATGCAGAACTCTATCATTGCAGGAACAGGTGTAGAGGGTAAGGAAATTATCGTTGATCCCTGGGGTACTGCAACAAGAGCTCAGGCAGCACAGATAATCACAATGTATCTTAAGTTCACCGAAAAGGATATGCCTGCGGTAACAGGACTTACCATTAACGGTAATCCTATTGAGAACTACACCATCGTTTACGGTGCAGAGAATCCCTGCGTTAAGAACGCAAAGGATGCGGCAGAATATCTTAAGGAATATATTGAGTCTGCAACAGGCTTCAGCCTTGACATTACCGATGACAGTCAGGAGCCTGAAGGTCCCGAGATTCTTATCGGTGTGACTAACCGTGAGACCATGGGGCTTGTTACTGTTGACCGTGACGGAGAGGATATCTGTTCCTTTGAGATATCGGTACAGGGCAACTATGTTGTCATCGCAGGTAAGAGCGATGAAGAAAGACATGAGGGTACACAGTTCGGTGTATATGCCTTTGCCGAGGAGATACTTGATGCAGAGTTTTTCTCAGGCAACATCAAGGTTTATAATACCGTAAGAGGTAGAAATATCCCCGACGGATATGAATTCAAGGACGGTCCCGGGCTTGAGTACCGTGTTGTATATTGGACAGGTGTAAGCAAAGAGCTTTCTACAGGCGAGCCCTTTAACCGTAAGGGTATGTCCCATAACCTTTGTGAGCTTGCAGAGATGGGCGGTCCCAGAGATCCCGATCCCTGTCTTACGGATGAAAACAACCTTGCAACTATCGAAAAGAATTTCCTTAAAATGCTGTCTCCTGAAGTAGAGGCGGTTTGGGTATGCCAGAACGATACCTCCAGCGGTTACTGTAAGTGCAGTAACTGTGCTAACGTATACCGTACGGGCGGAAGCCGCAGTGCCACCATTATGGCACTTGTCAACAGACTGGCGGCAGCTGCCGAGCGTGAGGGATACCCCAACGTGGATATCTGGACTGCAGCATATGAGTATTCGGTAAAGC
Source organism: Clostridia bacterium (assembly GCA_017416185.1). GTDB lineage: Bacteria > Bacillota > Clostridia > Oscillospirales > CAG-272 > RGIG7300. Next base: position 1,436 of record JAFQDF010000026.1, on the reverse strand, counting down.
CCTGTAACTTCAAGCTTGATGACAACGTAGTCGTTTATTACTGTCCCATCCGTAACTGTACCAGTCATCCCTACCACGATAAGGACTGTGGTCCTAACAAGAATATGGCAGCGAATATAGAGGGCTGGGATAACATCACAAAGAAGATGTATACCTGGGATTACTCCAGCAACTTTACCTACAGCCTTTCTCCTATGCCCTTGACCAAGGTATTCCGCGAGAATATGAACTGGTTCTACGAAAAGGGTATCAGAGGTGAGTTCAACAACGCGCACGCCGCAAGAGTAGGTGAATTTGACCGTCTTAAGGCGTATATCCTTGCCGAGCTTCAGTTCGATCCCACAATGGACGAGGATACCTACCGCGGTAAGATAGCAGACTTCCTTGACGTATATTACGGTCCCGGCGGTAAGTATATCAATCAGTATATCGCACTTACCGAGGAGCTTTCAAGCAAAAATTGCTTCGACTTCAACGCTCCCCCCTCCAGCATCATCACCAACGAGGACGTTCTTGCAAACGCAGATAAGATAGCGGCTATGTGGGATGCGGCAGAGGCACTCTGTGAAAACGAGACCCAGTACAGACGTATCCGCGAATCCCGTTCCTCCTGGACCTATATGTATCTCGATGCTCTCCATACCCGAACCTACAATAACGGTACCGATGCAGACAGAGCAAGCTACGAAGCTCTTGCAACGGAGTTTTACAACGAGGTCAAGGAATATGACTTCCATTGGTCAGAGAACGGCAAGGATATAAATTTCAATCCTGCTAAGTCTCCTATACACTGGTAATAATCAAAAAATCCGCTTTGCGGATTTTTTGAATATAGAAAGTATTTTTTGAAGTTTTGGTTAATATTTCATAAGAATATTGACCGATAGATGATATTTTGTTACAATATTTACAAAATATGCCGAAAGGAAAAGAAAAAGATGAAAAAACTTCTTATTTCCCTTATTGCAGTAATACTGCTTTGTTCTATGGCAGTGGGCGTATCTGCCGAATGGAACAATCCCTTTAAGGACGTAAAAGAAAGCCATTGGTTCTACGATGCGGTAAAGACCACCGTAGAAAAGGGTATCTTTAATGGAATGAGCGAGGATACCTTCCAGCCTAACGGCAAGATGACAAGAGCAATGTTTATGACTACTCTTGCCAATATGGTGGGAGCAGAGGTAGGCGAATATACCGGTATGCCCTTTACAGACGTAAAGGAAAACCATTGGTATGCACCCTACGTACAGTGGGCGTACGATAACGGAATATCAAGCGGTATGAGTGCTGACCGCTTCGGTGTAAACGATCCCATCACCCGTGAGCAGATGGTAACGCTTTTCTATAATACCGCTGCAAAGTTCGGTGCGGATACCGCCATCACCGATACATACAAGTTCGATAAGACCTACGATGCAGAAAAGATAAGAGAATAT
>JAFQDF010000025.1 GCA_017416185.1 Clostridia bacterium | reverse complement strand
AAATGAAATTAGCAACTCATGGGCGATGACAATTAGGAAGGATAATGATACTCCTCTATAGCTACAGCCCGAGCGTGCAACCATATTCAGGCGGCGAGGCGTCGCAGGCAATAGGTAGGGTCGCGCGAGAACCGCGTGAGGGTGAAATTCCCGTGGAGCTGAGCCAAGCAGCCGTCCGTTCAGCCTATTTTCGTTTGTATTAAATTAGTTACTGAAAGGGGTTACTATGCAAGAAAATAAATTGCCGAAAGGCAAAGAAAATAAAGCAAGTGAAAATCCTCTGGAAGAAACAACGACCTACCGTATCGAAGGTAGGTCGTTTGTCGTAAAGCCGGTATTCAAAGAAGAAAACGCCAATACCTTCGGCGCGATCCTTTTACGCCTTATGCAGGCAGATTGCGAAAGTAAATCGTAAAACTTCTGCAAATCCGGCTGACAAGTGGCTGTCGGGCGCGGTATAATATAAGCGTGAAGTAATGCTCACGCAAGAAAAATTGTTGTCCGACTGTCCCGGAAAGGAGGACTTGTGAAACAGTCGAACAACAAAAAATCCCGTGACGTGACAGCCTTTCTTTATGAGAGACTTTCCCGTGACGATAATCTGGAAGGTGAGAGCTACAGCATTGGCAATCAGAAAAAGCTGCTCACCAAAGTAGCCAAAGAAAAGGGCTACACGAATTTAGTTCATTTTATGGACGATGGAATTTCAGGCGTTACGATGGACCGCCCCGGCTTTGTGGATATGATCCGTCAGCTTGAAGAAGGACGCGCCGCTGCCGTGTTCGTCAAGGACCTATCCCGTCTCGGACGAAACTATATTGAGGTCGGACGCTTGACCGAGGAATTTTTCCCCGAGCATGATATCCGTCTTGTGGCAGTCTCGGACAATATCGACACCGCCGAAGGTGAAAACGAGTTGGCGCCGATCCGCAACCTGTTCAATGAATGGTACGCACGTGATATCAGCAAAAAACGCCGTATCAGCAATAAGATCAAGGGCAACGCAGGCGAACCGATGGGACAGCCTCCCTATGGTTATATGAAGGACCCCGACAATCCGAAACGCTGGATAGTGGACGATGAAGCCGCCTTGGTAGTCAAGCGCATTTACAGTATGACCCTGGACGGCCTCGGAACGGAGCAGATCGCGGCACAACTTGAAAGGGATGGAATACTTACCCCTCGTGCCTATTGGCTGCAGAAGGGCGTTAAACGGCCCGGAAAGGGCAAGCAGTTACCGCCTACAAGGTGGAACAGCTCGACCATCACCAAAATTCTTTCACTTCAAGAATACTGCGGCGATATCCTCAATTTCAAGACCTACTCTAAATCTTATAAGAACAAAAAACGGATTGATAATGACCGTGAGAATTGGGTCGTTTTCAAGGACGTACACGAACCTATCATTGATCGTGCCGTGTGGGAGCAGGTACAGCAGAAACGAGGAACGAGGCGTAGGCGGCGTACCAATGATGGAGAGAAAAATATGTTTTCGGGTCTTTTGGTTTGTGCCGACTGCGGAAACAACCTCCATTACCATTTCAACCAAGGCAATCCTGAGATCAAGTATTTCAACTGTTCCAACTATAAGGGCAACAGAGGGACTTGTACCTCTACCCATTATGTCCGTGTGGATTTTCTGGAGCAGGTGGTACTTGGCGAGATCAAACGGCTAACGAAGTTTGCAAGTCATTATGAGGACGACTTTGTAAAGGCCGTCATGGGCAGCTCTCAACAGAGTGTGGCACTTGACCGTAAGCTCAAAGAAAAAGAGCATGCAGCCCTACAAGCCCGTGATGAAGAATTGGACGGATTGTTTGAGCGTATCTACGAGGACAATGTTTCGGGTAAACTCTCCGATGATCGCTTTTCCAAAATGTCAAGACGATATGAGGACGAGCAAAAGGAGATATCCGAGAGGATAAAGACCCTCCGCGCTGAAATGGATAAATTGAGCAGCAAGGCCGTAACAGCGGATATGTTCATTTCCACCGTCCGCAAATACACCAGGGCAAAGGCATTAACGCCGCGTATGCTGAACGAACTGATCGACCGCATAGAGGTCCATCAGGCGGAGAAAATCGACGGCGAATGGGTACAGCATCTCACTATTCATTACAACTGTGTAGGGGCAATCTTCATTCCCGAAGTGTTCCCGCTGCCGGTGCCCGAGGTATCCGTAAATACAAGGAAAGGCGTAGTTGTAAACTACGCACCTTGCCAGATCGCTATATAAAGAAAGCGAGTGTTCTACAACATTTCAAATGCTGTAAGAACACTCGCCATGGTGCGGGTGACAGGACTTGAACCTGCACGTACGGGACACCAGATCCTAAGTCTGGCGCGTCTGCCAATTCCGCCACACCCGCATATAAATTCAGCATTACATACAAGTGATATGATATCACATCAGGAGCAAAAAGTCAAGTAAAGACAGGGATATTGAAAATTTCACGGTCATTTTTTAAAAAACTGTTGTTATTACTTTTGATATATGTTAAAATCAAGTTGACTGTTAGGAGTGATGTTATGTCAAAAGGATCTAAGGTCTTCTTTACCGTGATCTCCCTTCTGCTGCTCGCTTCGGTTCTATTTCTCCCCATATATGACAAGGGCGGCGGTATTCTGAGCGAGGGGGCTGAATATAATTTCGTCAGAGTCATCGGTGATTCGCTTATGGTAGAGGGTACACTTTCTATGTGGGTCGTGCATATGACCTTAGGCGTGTTTTTACCCGCTGTAATTATGCTGGCATCAGCCTTTACCGGTATAAGGTGGATATATTCTATAGCTAATACTCTTGGTATATTCATATGGCTTTTTAATTTTTTCAGATATGCATTCAAAAACGGCTTTACAATGCTGATCGATATCAACAAAACCGATATATCCATAGGCTCCTGGCTTGCAGGACTTTTCCTTTTAATATCCGCACTTGTTCTTTTATGCACAAAGAAAAGCAAAAAGACCGAGCCTGAGGAAAAGGATGCTGACCGCTGTCCCTATTGCGGTATAAAGCTGAGAGGGAATATCAGCCGTTGTCCACGTTGCCAGAAAAGGCTGAAAAAATAATAACAAAACGAAGGTTTTCATCCTTATCAGGACGAAAACCTTCCTGCTTTATCCGATAATTTATTCTTTGTCGGGCACGTCCTCGGCTGCTGCCTGGATCACCTGATAGTTTAACTCCATCTTGTACACAGACTCACCCATCTTATTATAGAAATCATCTATTGTAGTGATTCCAAGACCCTCTGCCTCGGACTTGAAGGTTACGTTAAGAGCAAGATTATATTCCTCTTTTGTAACCTCAACGCTATATCTTTCTTTAAGACAGTGGATAACCAGATCCTTCTTTACGTTATCCTGAGCATATTCCTCACGCTTCTTTTCGTAAGCCTCTCTTGATTCGAAGTTGGATTCAATATATCCATCAAGAGTTTCACCAACAGAAGCACCTGCCGCCGTAGAGTTAGCATCAAACTTATCTATATAGTAATTATACTCCGCCTGAGGCATCGCCGTAAGCTGAGCATCTCTTACAAGAGTGTTGTACAGAGCGTCCTGCTTATAGAGAGAGTTTTCCTGCTCCATCCACGCAAGAACATAAGCTCTGAGCTCCTCATAGGTGGTAACACCTCCAAGCTGGAAGGACTTAATGGTCTCTTCGTTAAGCTCGGGCAGTTCTGCCGTTTCGATTTTTATAAGCTCAATAGTAAAGGTTGCCTTGGAATTAGCAAGTATTGTATTACCTGCATAATTCTCGGGATAAACTATATCTGCGGTTTTGGTCTCACCCTTGACCATACCGATAATGGCATCCTCAAGAGCCGGAATGGCAATATGCTTGCCAAGAGATATCTCGACGTTTTTCTGATCCGAAATCTGCTGCTCGGTGCCATAGAACACAGACTTGTAATTCACGGTAACAACGTCCGACTCGGCAGCAGGCCGGTCGGTTATCTCGGTACGCTTTGCCTTCTGAAGCTGAAGGTTATATATCTGATTGTTTATGGCGGTATCGTCTGTAGGCATGGTATGATAGTTCAGCTTAAGAGATGTAATATCCGGAAGGGTAATGTACTCGTCAAAGCTTATATCATACTTAAGCTCCTCAGGCACGGGAACTTCATAGTTTGTGGTATTTGGCTTCACCTCAATAGGAGTATTCTCAAACGTAGCGGGAGGTGCGTCCGTATCAAGAGGATTTTTTTCTTTATTCTTACCGCAACCAGCAAAACCAGATAACATACATATTACTGTCAGCATAAATGCTAAGATTCTTTTAAACATAAATTTCTCCGTTCCGTTATTTTGATATACAGAAATAATATTTACCGTTTGTATACGCGTTCAACCCTGCGGGATAAAAGACATACACATTCATAATTTATGGTGTTCGCCGCCTTGGCAAAGACGTCAACCGAGGTATGCTCGCCGAATATCTCAACCTCATCCCCCGGAGCTGCATCAACACCGGAAATATCTATCATACACTGATCCATACAGATCCTGCCGACTATAGGACATTTGTTTCCCTTGACGGTCATATATCCACCGTTGGCATAGGCACGGATGAATCCATCTGCATAGCCTATGGGAATGGTAGCTATGGTCATATCGCGGTCAGCGGTGAAGGTAGCGCCGTAACCCACGCTCTCTCCTGTGCAAAGCGTGTGCACGTGAGTAATATGGGTCTTCAGACTCATAACAGGTTTGAGTTCCTTAGCGGGGGTCTCTAAAGAAGGATCGAGTCCGTAAAGAATGATACCGCATCTTACAAGATCAAGGCAGGCATCGTGGCGGTAAATGGTAGCCGCCGAATTTGAAATATGCTTTGCCTTAAAGGTGTGACCCATCTCCTCGAGCTTTTTTTCTGTTCTCTTATATCTTTCAAGCTGCTCGTCGGTCATAGGAGATTCCGGCATATCAGAGCAGGCAAAGTGACTGAACAGACCCTCTATCTCAAGTCCCTTGACGTCAAACACCGAGGCAAGCTCTCCAAAATCCTCCTCACGGGTGGAGAAGCCTATACGGTTCATTCCCGTATCAAGCTTGATATGACATCTCAGCTTTTTATTGGGAGAAAGCTCCTGCTCAAGCCTTTTTGCATATTCAAGAGACCCCAAAGTAATGATAATATTATTATCTGAAAGAATATTAGCAAGCTCCACATTTGGAGTATTACCCAGAATAAGTATCTCACAATCGCTGAAAAGCCTTCGCATTTCCAATGCCTCATTGGCTGTCGCCACTGCAAAAAAGCGGCACCCGCAGTTATAAAGGGTATGGGAGCATCGCTCCACACCGTGTCCGTAAGCATCAGCCTTGACTACGGCAATTATCTGTGCGGGATGGGCGTATTCAGAAATTTTTTTGTAGTTGTCTGCCAGAGCACCGAGATCTATCTCGGCATATGCATTACTGTATGTCAGCATCAAAGTCTCCTCATTAAGCAATAAAGCTTTCTATGTCAAAAATTACAGTTCCCTGCTCTCCGGTATATTCTATACGGCAGGGCTTATCTTCATTTCTTTTGGTGTTGATCCGTATAAGGGATCCGTCCTTTTTGTAATAGTAGATCAGTGCGTCACCCTCGGTACGACAGGATTCAAAATCACTGTAAGATACCGAAAGCATCTCAGGTATCAAAGCGAAGGGTATATCTGCAATACCGTTCTTCAACTCGATCTGCATACTATCATAATATACCCAAACAGATGAGTTGTCAACCTTAAAGCTGTATCCGGAAAGATTTTCGGGGTAATCAATTGTAATATCGGCACTGTGGGGGCCGTGTATCACCGAGGTAACGGCATAGCTGTTACCATTATAGCTGAGATTTCCCGACAAAGTTATTGGATAGCTTTCAAGAGAGGGTATTTTCTTCTCCGATCCACAGGAGCAAAGGATAAGTAAAAGTACAAATAATACTACAACACGCTTCATATGCAAAACCTCCGCATATCAGTTTATGCGGAGGTTTTTATTTAAATTACTTATCTGGAAACCTCGGTAACTACGGTCTTCTTGTTAAGGAACTTCATAACTTTAAGACCCTTGTTGGTAACCTCAAAGAAGCAGATAACCTTTTCACCGAACTCGTTGGTGCCGTATGCATAGTATACGTCGGGGTGACTCATAGAAGAAACAGCCTCGTAACGCTTGTCGTACTGGAACGCATCTGCATCCTTTTTGTATTGCTCGTTGTTATAGGGAGCAATAACGTCAAAGGAGCTTACCTTGATCTTACAAAGATCCTTGGTCTTCTTTTTGCCGTAAATGGTGGAAAGGGTAAGGTGACCGCCTGAAATATCCATCTTCTCTTCGATGTTTACAAGAGGAGAGGTCAGCGGAATAATAAGCTTTGAAAGAAGGAAGGGATAGAGTGCCAGTACCAAAATAAGACCCAGCAGTAACATTCCTGCTATAGAGAAAAGAATAAGAAGAACTATAGGAGCAATGATATATGCTACAGTCATCAGCATTCTGTTTCTCTTATAGGCACCCTCGACCTTTTTTTCTACCGTTAAATCGGCGTGGTTGGTAATTTCATTCATTGTGTAAATCCCCCAAAAATAGTATTATTGACATATTGCAATCATTATAACACACAGTGTATTAAAATTCAAGTAAATTTTTATGAAAATTCTTGATTATTGTGTCACTATAGTGTAATATATATATAATATTATTTTCTGAAAGAAAGTGAAGTGTCAAAATGAAAGCAGTTATTACCGTTGTCGGACGTGACAGCACAGGCATCATTGCAAAGGTTTCGGGCAAATGCTCCGAATATTCTGTCAACATCATAGATATTTCCCAAAGCGTTATCGAGGAATATTTTACTATGATGATGGTTGCGGATATTGACAAGTGTACTATAGATTACAAGGACTTCGTTGATATTATGAACGATATGGGCAGAGAGAACGGTCTTGAGATCCATATGATGCACGAGGACATCTTTAACTCTATGCATAAGATATGAGGTGCGGGCAATGTCAATGATAAAAATGGACGACGTCCTTGAAACCATAAATATGATAAAAGAGGAAAATCTGGACATCCGTACCACGACTATGGGTATATCCCTCTATGACTGTGTGTGCGATGACGATGACAGATTTGCGCAAAAAGTCTACGACAAGATAACCACCTCCGCAAAGGATCTGGTAAAGGTCGGATGTGATATCGAAAAGGAATACGGTATTCCGATCATCAACAAGCGAGTATCGGTAACACCTCTCTCTATGGTAGGCGGCGCTATATCCCCCGAGGGATATATCAAGGCAGCTAAGGCTATGGACCGTGCCGCAGCCGAGGTAGGTATAAACTTCATCGGCGGTTTCGGTGCTCTTGTGCAGAAGGGTATGAGCCAGTCTGCTTGCAAGCTTATCTCGGTCATTCCCGAAGCTTTAGCTGAAACAAAGATGGTATGCTCCTCCGTTAACGTTGCCTCCACCAAGGCAGGTATAAATATGAATGCCATAATCGAGATGGGCTCGGTCATCAAGCGTACCGCTTATCTGACCAAGGACGAGGGATCTATAGGATGCGCTAAGCTCGTTGTGTTTGCCAACGTTCCCGAGGACAACCCCTTCGTTGCAGGTGCGTTCCACGGCGTAGGTGAAGCCGAAAGAGTAATAAACGTAGGCGTATCCGGTCCCGGCGTCGTTGCCTCCGCTATCAAGCGTGCGGGTAACTGCGATCTTTTAGAGTTAGCTGAAATTATAAAGAAGACCGCATTTAAGATCACCCGTATGGGTCAGCTTGTGGCAAAGGAAGCCGCAAAGCGTCTTGGCGTTGAGTTCGGTATTGTTGACCTGTCTCTTGCTCCTACCCCTGCTGTCGGCGACTCTGTTGCCCACATTCTTGAGGGTATGGGTCTTGAGTCTGTAGGTGCCTGCGGTACTACCGCCTGCCTTGCAATGCTCAACGATGCTGTCAAGAAGGGCGGAGTTATGGCTTCATCCTCCGTCGGCGGACTTTCCGGTGCGTTTATCCCTGTTTCCGAGGATGCAGGTATGATAGATGCAGTACGTAAGGGAGCGCTTTCTCTCGAAAAGCTTGAGGCTATGACCGCAGTATGCTCCGTAGGTCTTGATATGATAGCGGTTCCCGGCGACACTCCCGAGGCGGTTATCTGCGGACTTATTGCAGACGAGATATCCATAGGTGTTGCCAACACCAAGACAACAGCAGTACGTGTTATCCCCGTACACGGCAAGGGTGTAGGTGAGGAGATAGACTTCGGCGGACTTTTGGGCGTTGCTCCCATTATGCCTATAAGCCCCTATTCTCCCAAGGAGTTTATACTCCGCGGCGGCAGAATTCCTGCACCTATCCACAGTCTGAAGAATTAAATGTTAGGAACCGTCGTTAATGCTCTTGCAGTCATATTACTTGGCTGTGTGGGCTTATTATTCAAAAAAGCAATAAACGAAAAAATGAGCGACCTTCTGATGAAGGGAATCGGATTATGCGTTATATATATCGGTATTTCCGGCGCTCTTGATGCGGGAAACACCCTTGAGGGCGCGGATACCAACTCGCTCATAACGATAATAGCTATGACTTTGGGCGGTATTCTGGGTCACGTCTGTGACCTTGACGGACGTATGAACCGTCTGGGCGAGAAGATCCAGAACAAATTAGCCAAGGGAGACACAAAATCTACTGTTGCAGAGGGCTTTGTCACAGCATCCCTGATATACTGTGTGGGTGCTATGGCAATTCTCGGCTCTTTACAGAGCGGTCTTGAGGGTGATCATACCACCCTGTTTGTGAAATCTCTGCTTGACGGAATAATGTCTATAATCCTTGCAGCACAGTTAGGCTTCGGCGTGCTTCTGTCGGCAATACCCGTATTTATATATCAGGGTGCCATAACCCTGTGCGCTCATTGGATAGAGCCTTTCTTAAGTACTCTTGTTGTTGCAGAGATGAACTGTGTAGGCTATATTCTTATTATAGCGATCGGCTTAAACATAGCCAAGATAACAAAAATCAAAGTAATGAACCTTGTTCCTGCGGTATTGTTTGCGGGAATAATGGCTTACATAATCGAAAAGATCCCCGTTGTATATAATTTCTTGTATTAAGGAGGTAGAATAATGAACGGAAAACTTTACATCGACGGAGTAATTGACTGTATCAGCCGTGCTTGGGCAAAGGGTGCGGAGGCTATAGACCACGCAGCTGACCTCATATGCGAGGCAACCGAAAAAAAGAATAACGTATACGCCTTCGGATGCTCCCACGCAGGTATTCTGGCTGAAGAAATATTCTACCGCAGCGGCGGTATGGTTACTATAAATCCCATATTTTTCCCCGGATTTATGCTTAACACCCGTCCTGTTACAATGACCAGTATGCTGGAGAGACTTCCGGGTCTGGCAAAGATAATTTTTGAAGAGAATAAGCTGAAAAAGGGAGATGTGCTTATCATCCACTCTGTTTCGGGAAGAAACACCGTACCTGTAGAGATGGCAGAGGAGGCCGCAAAGAACGGGGTTAAGACTATAGCTATCACTAATCTTGAATATTCCTCTGCGGTTACAAGCCGTGCCCCCTCAGGAAAGAAGCTCTATGAGGTGTGCGATATCGTTATCGACAACTGCGGCTGTATAAGCGATGCTTCTGTTAAGCTGGAGGGTCTGGCAGAGAAAACAGGTCCTACTTCAACCGCTGTAGGTGCGGCATTATTAAATGCTCTCGTTATCGAATCTGAGGAGAAGCTCTTAGCCAAGGGTGTTACTCCGCCCGTGTTCCTGTCTGCCAACATCGACGGTGGTACGGAGCATAATGCAAGAATACTTAACGAATACAAAGACAATATTTTCTATATGTGAGGTCAAAATGAAATATTACGTAGCATTTGACGGAGGCGGTTCCAAGGTTGAAGCCATCCTCTTTGATGAAAATCTCAAAAAGATAAGACATGCAAGAATGACGGGTATGAATACCGCTTCTACCAGCCGCGAGACCGTATCTGCCAACGCCCACAAGCTTATGGACGAGCTGCTGGACGGTACGGGCGTTACCGAGATAGAGAACGTATACGGTGCTTTTTCCGGTCTTATACTTGGCACACTCAAGGAGAAGATCAAGGTCAATAACGAAAACCACGTAAGCGGTGAGGCTAAGATGGGTCTCTTAGCTGCATTCGTATACGGAAGCGCTATTACAGCTCTTTCGGGTACGGGTTCTGTTATCTTCTGGCCTAAGGACGAAAATACTTGTTACGAGGCAGGAGCGTTTGGTTCCGTTATCCACGATGAGGGAAGCGGCTATCATATGGCACGTATGGCGTTTGCCGAGTGTATCAAGGAATATGAGAAGCGCGGTCCCTCTACCCTTATCACCAAGTTTGTCTGCGAGCATTTTAATGCCGAGGATATAGGTGAAGCAGGATATAACGTATATCACTTTGAGGGCAGAGATCCTATTCCCGCTCTTGCAAGCTGCGCTCCCTGCGTTGGTAAGGCTGCACGCCGCGGCGATGAGATAGCAAAACACCTTCTTCGCGAATGTGCCGCGCGTCTGGCAGAACAGACCATAGGCTTGATAAACCGTTCGGATGCACCCGTTGATATTCCCATCGTTACCGAGGGCGGACATTGGAAAAATGATAAGCTGATGTTCGAGGCATACGAGGAGTTTATCCACGAGTTCCAGCCCGAGCGTAAGGTACTTGCTCCCTTCTTTGAGCCTATCATCGGCGGTGTTATTGCAAAGCCCCACTATGACGGTGAAGAGATCACCGACGAGATGATCGAGTTCTTGAAGGAAGAATATAAGGACTTTATCTATAAGTATAACGAAGATTAAAAGGAGACCGAAGGTCTCCTTTTAATTATTATATATATTTATTCACTAAGATCGATCCGGAAAAAATACAAATAACAGCCCACACTATTCCGAATATGGTAATGAATGCAGGAGACAGGCCTCGAAACCGTGTCTTTTTTTTAATTGCATTATTATATAACATTACCAACCCTCCTCAAATTGTTTGACAATATCATTATAGCATATACATAGAAAAAAATATAATCTTGAATAAAAAATATTTGATATTCTGACAGCACTATGATATAATTGTGCTGTGAATGTTATTTTTAATCAACGGAGGCAAACATGTCAACAAAAAAATTAAAGGTTATGAAATGTCCTACCTGCGGTGGTGATCTCAGGTCAGCAAATGACGGTAAAGAAATGGTCTGTGTATATTGCGAAAACGTGATCGTTCCTGTCGATGAAACGCCTGCTGTTGTACAAAAAGAGAATAATACTGCCAACGGCGGAAGCGTAAGGATAGAAGGAATCAAGACTCCCTCATCTGCACTTGCATATATGGAACAGTTTTTCGAGGAATATGATTGGGAAGCTTTTTCATATGCTCAATCTCTTTCTGTTTCCGCAATGGATAGGCTTGCAGATTCTTTGAAGATAACATCTGCCGACGATAAAAAAACCTGGTTTGTTTGCTTTAAAGCGATATATGTCCCCTTTTCACGTAAAGCAGAGTTCTGCAAAAATATCCTTGAGAGCATAGTTAAAAGCTACAAAAACGGAGACCTTGACGCATACAGTAAATTCGACGCTTACAAAAGAATCACCGACGACCTTAGAGCCGGTATGAACGATATAATTGCAAAGCTCGGTAAAATCTTATGCAAAGCAGAAAAATACGGTGCTTCTGCTGACGAGATCGCTGAGCTGGAAGCATGTATCAAGAACATAAAAGGGCTGTGCACAGTCAACATTTACAGCGATATAGAAAGCGTTCCCGAAATAATAGCCTTTATCAACGAAAAGAACACTTATATTGCCCAAACTCTTGCCTCAAAGGGTATCGATGCACAAAGAGAGTACGACAAGGCAAAGTATCTTATCAGGGAGAAAAAATATGTGGAGGCTCTGCATACGCTGCGTTTACTGCAGGGATACTCAGACTCACACTCGCTCATCGAGCAGCTTGACAAATATTTTTTAATTTCCGATGTTCTTGAAATCGGAGGAAAGCTTTATTTATACAAAAAATCAAATGCAGACAGTGCCGGCTTAAACCTCTACCCTGCTATAGATTCAAAATTTTCCGACAAGCCCGTTATTGAAGATATCGATCAAATAATCACAAATTATGCCGACGTTCTCTACTACCTCGGCAATGACCGAACACTTTATAAATTTGATTTTTCGGCAAACGTCAAAACTAAGCTCTATAACAACAGGTTGAGTAAAAAGAATATACACGTTTACGGCCGAAGGGTCTTTTTGGTTGGTGAAACTTCGGGGGATTTTGACAATAAGACAAATATCGTTGAGCTGGACACCCCCACAGGTAACGTGAAAGTTCTGATTGAAAATATTAAAGCCGCCACGGCATTTAACGGAAATAAAATTGTATACTCCATTGCCGTTCCTAAATCGGAAACACAAGACGCCAAAACAGAATATATGACCTGTATTCTTGACGTCAATACAATGAGATCGACAACCTTGGGAATGAAAGATATAACCGTTGAAGGATATATAAAAAACTGTGCTGTTTATACTCGTATTGCCCCCAATGAATATAACAGAGATCTATACATCAAATCTCTTACTACTGATGAGCCTGAAAGACTTATTGAAGCAAATATCTTCAGATTCTGTAATATAATAGAAAACAAAATTTTCTATTACATAGGCAATTCTAATAATGAAACTCTTATCAACATTAATCCGGACGGTACCCAAAGACAGGAGTGGGGACATTATACAAGTAAGCTACTGTTTTCACAGGGCGGATGGATATACTATATACGTAGTGCAGGGTATACCTCCATTCTTTGTAAATCTAAACTTGGCACCGAGGATTTCACGGTAATTGCTACCGACATAGAGGAATTTATTGAAATCAAAAACGGATACCTCTATTACATAGACGGAGATTCCGATCTGATGAAGGTGCGTATGGACGGCTCCAATCTTCAGACGCTATGTGATGACGTGGATACCGTACTTTCGGTAAAAGAAAATAAGATCGTATTTATCTCATCAGACGATACGATCATCCGTGGTGAGGGTGAAACAAGAAGATCAAAAGATGTCAAATCGATCTATGCGGTTGACTTTACGGGAAGCGGAAGATGCAAACTTGCTTACGACGTAAAGACAGCCAAGGCATATGACGAAAATACTGTTTACTATATCTCTTCTGAAAAAACCGATTCATTAAATGATGAGGAAATACAGCTTCAGGACGTGCTTTACAAATTGGATGTTGAAACAAACACTGTTCAAAAGCTTATCTGTTTAAATATCCAAAAGCAAGCAAGCGGATGCTCCGGTTTTGCCATAGCAATGACAATTTCATTGATTTCGTTCTTAATAGGATTTATCGCACTGGGGACAGAAAATGCCGGATTGGGAGTCACGGGAATGATCGTCGGAGTATTCTCTCTTATTATCGGAGTTATATTGAAATACGGCAAGAGCTTCTTAGAATAATACACAAAAAACACCTTGAAAATTTCAAGGTGTTTTTAATTAAAACAGTTTAAATTCAACAGAGGTAAACATCTCCGACATTTCAAATGGATAGCTCGTTGTAAGCTCGGTTATACGGTCATTTGACGTTGTATATACAGAACCATCTATCTGCTCATAGGCTATAGCTCCCTCATAGCCGAAGGATACTGTATTGTACATACCTCCGCTTTCGGGATTAAGAGTATATATCTTATAATCATAGCCTCCGTCGTCACGTACGGTCATAGTGTATATCTCCCCGGTATCTCTTATAATACCGCGATAGCTTCTGCTATAGCAATCCACCATACAGGGCTTACCCTCGTACATAGTGAATATAGCAAGGACCCTTTCGTCCGAACGCATAAAGAAAAGCTCGGAGATTCCGTCAGAGTTAAGATCTATCATTCTGTAGCCAAAAGCGTTTTCGTCCACGTTGGGAAAATCCTTTTGTGCATCAAGAAGGGTGGTCAGCCATTTGTCCGAAAGCTCACCCGTAGGAGAGGGATATGCGCCCTCCTTCAGCTTGTCCTCAAAGTCATCGGCAAACATACCGTGCACCGCCTCGTCAAGCTTGATTATTACCTCCTCGTAGCTTGTGACTTTTTTCTGTTCATTGCCGCAAGCACAGACAGATATAAGCAAAACTGCGCATATTAAGACTGCTGCTATTCTTTTCATTATTCCGCTTCCTCTTCTGCTATTTTTCGTCCCATAAGGACACCCATAACGGACGCCATCATAAGTCCTCTTGTCCAGCCGCTGCTGTCTCCTAAGCAATGCAGACCCTTGACGCTGGTATTGAAGTTTTCGTCCATCTTGATACGGTTGGAATAGAACTTAAGCTCAGGGGAGTATAGCAAAGTCTCTGTAGAAGCAAAGCCGGGAACGACGTGGTCCATTGCCTGAATGAAGTTGATAATATTCATCATAGCTCTGTAGGGCATTGCCGCCGTTATGTCTCCCGCTACCGCATCGGGAAGGGTGGGCTTGAGGTTTGACTGATTCAGCTCCTTGGGCCATGTACGCTTACCGTCAAGGATATCACCGAAACGCTGAACGAGGATATGTCCCGAAGCCAGCATATTGGTAAGCTCTCCTATCTTCTGAGCATATGCAATAGGCTGATTGAAGGGAGAGGAGAAGTTGTGGGACACAAGGATAGCGAGGTTGGTATTGTCAGACTTGGTATCCTTGTAGCTGTGTCCGTTAACTACGGCTAAATCGTTGTCATAGTTCTCCTGGCTTACAAAGCCGCCGGGATTCTGACAGAAGGTACGGACTTTATTCTTAAAGGGCTGCGGGTAGCCGATAAGCTTGGACTCATAAAGAACCTTGTTTACCGTCTCCATAATTTCGTTTCTCACCTCAACTCTGACACCGATATCAACGGTACCCGGCTGATGAGCGATATTATGCTCGGCACAGATATGCTCAAGCCACTCTGCACCTCGTCTTCCGGTGGCAACGACCACCTTGTTACAATGTATCTCGTGTTCCTCTTTACCGTTGGTAATATAAACACCCTCACAACGGTCACCGTTAAGAATAATGTTGGTACATTCATAGCCGAACATCATCTCAACACCGTTATCCTGAAGATGCTTTTCGATAGCGTAATAGAGATCCTGCGCCTTTTCTGTTCCGAGATGACGTATAGGACAGTCTACCAGACGAAGTCCCGCCTGAATAGCTCTCTTTCTTATCTCCTTTACCTCATCGGTGTTCTCGATACCCTCGATGTGGGTATCCGCACCGAATTCAAGATATATCTTGTCGGTATAGTTGATAGTCTCCTGTGCCAGATCCTCACCTATAAGCTCAGGGAGGTTTCCGCCTACCTCACAGGACAGACTGAGCTTTCCGTCAGAAAACGCACCTGCCCCCGAAAAGCCTGTGGTAATATGGCAGTAGGGCTTGCAGTTTACACATTTTTTTGTTTTTGATTTAGGGCAATGGCGGTTTTCTATGGCTCTGCCCTTTTCTACGATAAGTATTTTTCTTTTACTTCCGCGGCGAAGCATCTCAAGGGCAGTAAATATTCCCGCAGGACCTGCGCCGACGATAACTATGTCTTTGTTCATTTTAATCACCCCGATCATTATACTATATTATTTCTCTTGGGTCAAGGAAAAATTTATTCCCATCTGTTTTCTTGCCTTCTCCATAAGAGCGGCTTCAGCCTCCGAGAGAGCATTGAACTGCGGCATTTTTTCACCCTTTATCTGTGCAATAAAATCCCTTAGTTCATAGTACATTACCGGCTTACCGCCAAGGGTCTCGTATTCTTCTCTTGTGCCATCACGAAGAACAAGGGTCAGATTGGTAGGTTTGGAAACACGGTCGATAATTATACTGCCATCCTCTCCCTGTATATCCGACGGCAGATACCCCTGTGTGATCTTTGACCACTGCAGGGTTGCCGTCATATCGGGATAGGAGCATATCATAGTTCCCTGTCCGTCAATGCTGTTAGGCAAAAATACCGCTTCGGACTTAATATCCGACGGCTCGCCGAAAAGCTGCAGCATAAGGCTGACGGGATAAACTCCCATATCCATAAAGGCTCCGTTCCAGAGGGTGGGATCGAAAGCGTTTTCAACGATACCCTTCTTGAATTTGTCATATCTTGACGAATACTGGCAGAAGGAGAGATCGACCCTTCTTACCTTGCCAATACGGGGAAGCAGCTCCATAATTTTATAGGTGCCCGGAACGTGGGCAGACATCATAGCCTCCATAAACACGACGTTATTGTCTCTTGCCGTATTTATCATATTCACAGCGCCCGTATGAGTCTTATGCATAGGCTTTTCGCAGAGAACGTGCTTGCCTGCCGAGAGCAGCTTTACCGCCTGCTGCTCGTGACAGCAGTTGGGGCTGGCTATATAAACAGCATCTATATCCTTATCCGACGCCATTTTATCAAGGTCGGTATAGACCCTGTCAAAGCCCCATTTGTCCGCATAATCTCTGCCTGTTTCTTTGTTTCTTGAATATATGGCGCAGAGCTTTATCTCGGGAAAAAGCCGGGTAGCTTCAAGCATTTCGTCAACGACGAAGTTTCTTCCGATAACAGCTAAATTTATCATAATTTTCCTTTACGTTATTCACTATTCACCATTCTCTATTCACTATTCACTTGACGTAGGTTTTAGTGGATAAGCGGTTGGTCAGCATAATATCAATCTGCAGCTAACCACATTCTATTATCACGGTTGTTTCCTTAGTGAATAGTGAAGAGTGAAAAGCGAATAGATAATAGTGGAAAGGGCTGTCAGAGACAGCCCTTATATTTTAGTTATTTCTTGCCCAGAACTCGTCGAAGTCTACGATGGTTCCCGTCTTTCTTGCTTCCTCTATTGCAAACGCGATAGCGTGGTTGTAGTAGGATTCCTCGATCTCGGGAACGCTGTTACCCTCGTAAGTACCGTTGAGATAAGCGTAGAGTGCACCGATGATTCCGCCGTCTCCGCCACCGTGACCGCCGTTAATGCCGTCCTTAGCCTTAGTAGAGTCAACAGTTTCGGTCTTGTCTGCTGCAAAATCGTAAACGGTAATGGGAGTGGACTCGTCCATTGCGGCACGAAGCTCACCCTTGGTACCCATAATGTGAAGGAATCTGCCGCCCTTGTTAAAGGCGTTCATAGTGAAGGTGACCGTGATATCATCCTCAAAAAGCATATTTACTACCTGATGGTCAACAACATTGTTATCGCACTTATAAACGCACTTGCCGTACTGGGTGGTACGAAGCGCCTCCATAACGTCCTCGTCGGTGGGCTCTACCTTGTGTGTAGAGGTAGTACGGAACCAGTTGTTTTCCTTGTCATCATAATAAATCTTAACCGCATTGTACATACAGTCTGTGGCTACGGGACAGTCAAGACAACGCTCTCCTGCGCCCTCGGGTGCGTTCTCTTCCTTAAAGTAGGAGAGCATACCGAAGGACTGAACCTTCTTACACTTCTTGCCGATAAGCCACTGGAGGATATCAACATCGTGGCAGGACTTCTGGAGAAGCATATCAGAGCTGCGCTCTGCATTGCCCCAGTTACCGCGGACGAAGCTGTGGGTCTGATGGATGTTACCCACACCCTCCTCGTGGTTGATGGACATTATCTTACCCAGTCTGCCCGAATCGATAACAGACTTGATAGCGTTGAATATTCTGGTATAACGAAGAACGGTACAGATAACTACCTTGGTACCCTTCTCTGTTGCGGCACGGGTGATCTCTCGGCACTCCTCAAGGGTGGGAGCGATAGGCTTCTCAAGAAGAAGGTCATAGCCGAGCTCGATACACTTCATAGCAGGTCCGAAATGCTCGCGGTCCATGGTAGCGATAACCGCAAGGTCTGCTATCTTGCCCTTCTCTAAAAGAGGTCTCCAGTCGGTAAATACCATATCGTCAGGAAGTCCCCATCTCTTCTGCTTATGGAGTCTTCTGTCGTCGATGGGGTCAGCGATAGCCACAAGCTCAAACTGCTCGGGCAGACCTCTCATTATATCGGTATAGGTTTTACCTCTGTTACCTATACCTATAAGAATTACCTTTAACTTTTTCATAATTTTCCTCACTTAAGTGAATAATTGATACACGAATATATAATACTATTTATTTCACACTCTGTCAAGTACG
The DNA here is from genome assembly GCA_017416185.1 of Clostridia bacterium. Taxonomy (GTDB): domain Bacteria; phylum Bacillota; class Clostridia; order Oscillospirales; family CAG-272; genus RGIG7300. The sequence goes on along the minus strand of JAFQDF010000025.1, from coordinate 16,920 downwards.
CCAGAGGTTTTTTACCGTTCTTTCGAGCTCATTTTCACGCATATGCTGTACGTTTTCAAGAAGTCTTATACCCATACTCCTTGCCCTGTCGCGGAAAAACTCGGCAGAGTCCCCGCCGTTACGTTCGAGAGACGTGACCACAAGCACCTTCTTGGCATAATCACCTCCGAAACGCTGAGCTACCGTATTAAGCTTATAAAGCTCGTTTACATCTACCTGTCCGTTCTTACAGGAGATAAATACGGGGACAACACCCTTGGTCATCATAACGTCTATCTCGTTCTCAACGACGATACCCTCACCGTTTTCAAGATCCTCGCCGTCCCAGTCGATACAGACACCGTTCATAACGTCATCGTATACAGCCTTGCCCTTGCTGTCGAGAACAGACTTAGCCACAGAATAGATCTTCATCTCAAGAACCTGTCCCGCCTTTACAAGACAACGCTTTACCTGTTCATTTTTATATCGGTATGAGATATAGCTGTCGGTTTCCTTATAATCAAGGATAAGTCCTGCCTTTACAAGAGCTGACATTATTTTTATCTCGGGCAGACGGTCAAAACAAGCCTTCTGTACCATTGTATAAAGCGCATCCTTTGAAGGCATACGGCTCTTTTCCAATACCTGAAGGTCCTTTATCTCACGGTTCCACAGTGAGTTGTCACGTCGGCATATATCCCACATTTTATCAATGTCGGCTTTAAAATCCCCGGTATAGCTCCAGATATGAGTTCCCTCCCGGATAACGTCGTCAAATATCACGTTGCCGTCGTATATCCTTATATGCTCGGGAACACTGAGTCCCTTAATGTGCTTTTCTTCATCCGTGCCGAGACAGAGAGTATTGTTCTGTACGTTGACCCTCTGAAGCTTTATCTTACGGTCAAAGTATCTCTCATATATCATACCCACCGCCATAAGGTAAACGTCCTCACCGCCGTCAAGGTCAAAAACGACCTCCTCGTTTGCCTCAACGATTTCCGACAGAAGCTCTATCACCGAATCAAGATCATTCTTGGCTATACATTGATAAGAAAAATCAATGCTTCTTCCCCTCTCCGAAAAGAGTCCGCGGTATATGGAAATATATTTTTTCATAAGCTTTTTATTGTCGCCTACGAATATTACTCTCTCCGGCTCGTCTGCAAGGCAGGAGCAGATATTACGCACAGAGGTCTTATCAAAAAATTCTACGTATGTCATTATACAATATCCTTACGGTTATATTTTATAAAGCCTGTCACAAGGCTTGCTGTCAGCATAGCCGCGCCCACAAGAATATATTTCCACTCAAGAGCACGGTTGTTGACGATATAGCCCCCCTCGGTAAAGGAAAAGGGGGTGATATATTTAATAAATTCAAGCTCCTCGGTAAGATTGGATATTATATTGATAAAATACGCCATTATACCCACACCGAATCCCACGGCAAGGCTGCCGCTGTTAAGAAATGCGGAGATACCGAAGGTAATACCTCCTATCTCTATCTGCAAAAGAAAGTATGCAAAAAAGAGAAGAAGCATAGTCTTTATATCCGCCTCCTCACCGATTACTGCCACTGACAGAAAGGTTACCGCCATAACACAGAAATTAAGTATAAATATCTGTACTATAACAGAAATAAGCTTGCTTACCGTAACCTTCACCCTGCTTACGGGATGGGTAAGCAGAAATTCTGCGGTCTTATCCTTTTCCTCCTTTGAAAGAGCGGATATTCCGAGGATAGAGGCAAACAGTACGCCTCCAAGCCCCAGCACGTTACCGCACTCTACACCGAAGTAGCCCATAAACTCACCGAAGTTAAGCTCATCCATACCGAAGGCGGCGGTAAAGTTTCCCATATCACTGAACATATCGGTCATCTCGGACATCTGTCCCTTCATCTCCGGATAGATAAACACACAGACCGCAAGCATAAAGGCGATAACCGAGGTCCAGATGATAAGTGAAGTACGGTTTCTTCTCAATTCGTGAAAAAACAAGGTCATATCAGTTATCCTCCTTTGCGTAGTAATGTATGAACACCTCTTCAAGGTCGGGGTCGGCAATATTGATATCCTCAAAGGGTAATCTGCCAAGCTCGGATATGAGAGCTTTTATATCTCCGCTATAGAGGAAATTTATATTTTCGTTTTCACGCTTTATGTCCTTTATACCCTCTATTTCGGGAAGCTCGGCAGGTGTGCGCAGCGATATGCGCTTTACTCCGGTATGACCTAATTTTTCTACCTTGTCGGATACAAGTATCCTGCCCTCACGGATGACGGCGGCACTCTTACAGTATCTTGAAACCTCGGACAATACGTGGGAGGAAAGAAATACGGTTGCACCGTTATCGTTTCTCTCACGAAGAATAGCGTAAAACTCCCTCTGCATAAGAGGGTCAAGTCCGCTTGTGGGCTCATCGAGGATATACAGCTCAGGGTTATGCTGAAGCGCACAAACTATAGAGACCTTTTTGCGGTTGCCGAAGGACAGCTCGTTTACACGGCGTTCAGTGTCAAGCTCGAGTCTTTCACAGAGCTTTTTTGCCTCAACGCTGCAGTCGATTCCTCTCATTTTCGCAGAAAAGGCAATCAAATCCTTTACCTTCATCGTGCCGTAGAAGGAGGATTCCGAGGGCATATAGCCTACAGATGCAAGTACCCGTGTTTTATCCTTTATTATATCCTTACCAAGCACAGAGGCGGAGCCCGAGGTAGGACAGATAAGACCCAAAAGCGTGCGGATGGTAGTCGATTTTCCTGCTCCGTTAGGGCCTATAAATCCGAAAAAATCACCCTTATCCACAGACAGACTGACATCAACTATTCCACGCTTGCTGCCGTAATATTTTGTAAGATGCTCTGTGTTTATCGCTTTCATAACATCCTCCAATCATTTAACATTTTGGTTAAATGTATTATAGCACAAAGCTGTTGCAAATGCAACAGCTTTTGTAAAATTAATTAAACTTAAAGGAATAAAGCTTTGTTCCTTCCTTCATTTCAAAGGAAACAACAGCAGTACCGCTATCGGGAAGCTTGTCACCGAGCTCTATAACCTTGTCTATCTCGTCGCCTGAGATCCAGCCGCTTGTAACAGAGTTACCGAGGGTGTCTCTCACGGTTACCTTAACCTCGCCCTCGAAGTTAAGAAGAAGCTCGTCACCTTCATAGCTCATAGGCTTGGTGGTAAGGCTTGTGCCCATAGCAGACATAAAACCGTCCACACGGAGAGTATAGCGGTAAAGGGTGGATCTGCCGTAATCGGTCGCCTTTTCCTTCATATAGAAGGACATCTCGCCCTCTGCGGTCTCTATATAACCGATACAGGGATAACCGCTGCGCTGATATCTGTAGGACTGGGAATTTTCGGGGGTAAGATAAGGCTTCTCCGTTCTGGTCCAGTTCAGAGTGTCGCGGCTCGACATAAAGAATACCTGAGTATAGTAGTTACCGTTACTTTCAAAGAATCTTGTGGGCATACCAACGTAGGTCTTGGGCGCACGGTAGTAAGGAAGAGCCGCATTGGTATAGAGCTGATAATCGTCCGTGGTATTATACTGTAACGGAACGGGAGTAGTCCAGTTGATGCAGTCATAGCTGTACGCCACACGGATGTCACGGCGTACAAGATCGGGATTGTTGGCAACGAAATCAGCATCAAGATTGTAGTTGCCGTCGTCTGTATGGAAGCCTCTTACAAAGGCCACGTACTGACCTCTTGTTTCGTCCCAGTGAACGGTGTTAAGAGAGTCAAAATAGCATCCGCCTGTTTCTTCAGGCTTACCCATCATCTTTGTTTCATCCGGCCAGAACTGGAACCAGTTTCCGTTATAGGATGAATGCTCAAGGAACAGACCGTCGCCCCACTGTCCGTAGATACCCTTGATGCGGTCATTTTCGGGGCAGGCCGGATTCTTATCGTAGAACACAAAGAGGTTGTCGGGACTGCACTCCGCAGGAGTTACGATATTGGTGCCGTAGTTAAGATTAGGTCTGGTCCAGGTAAGACCGTCTTCGCTCTCAATATAGCAGATGCGGCGCATATCCTCAGTAGCCTTATAGTACATACGGTAGGTACCGTCGGGCATCTGAATGATATTGTGATATACAGTATCTCCTCTTTCGTGGCTGCCATTGAAGTTAAATACCATTTCCTTCTTTTCGGGAACTTCGATATTTATTGCAGCATCACTCATATCAGGGTCGATAAGATAATCATCAAGGAAGAGCTGACGGTCAGAGCCTACGGATATTGCGTCACTTTCATCTATCTTAAACATTTCAAGATAGAGCATAAGTATTCTTGCCACCTGGGCACGGGTGGACTCACCTCTGGGAGCAAGGATCCCCTCGCCTACACCGGTAATAAGTCCGGAGTGTACCGCACTGAGCATAGCTTCCTTTGCCCACTTGGAGACAGAGGCTGAGTCGGCAAAGCCCTCAAGCGCATCGGCAGATGTGGGAAGGAGCAGACCCTTAAGGGCAGAATAGTTACAAAGCATAACAACAAGCTGTTCACGGGTCATATAGGTGTTGGGATTAAAGCGGTTGCCGCCTACACCCGAGGCAATACCGTTCTCCACAGCCCATTGTACCGCAGGAGCGTACCAATGGCTATCCTTTACGTCACGGAAATCCGTTACACCGTCATAAGCCTCAAAATCAACACCCTCTATGTTGGCAAGAGTCTGAACGAACATAGCTCTCGTCATAGCAGTGTTGGGCTCAAAGGTGGTGTGAGTCATACCGTCAAAGATCCCGTTAGTATAAACATAGCTTACCTCGTCATAGAACCAGTGATTTTCCTTTACGTCGGTAAAGGGCAGAGCTGCTTGGGCCGCTCCGCCGTCAGCAAAAAGGGATGCCGAACAGCAGATCAGCGTAGCTGCAATAAGCATTAATGCAACGATCTTTTTCATAATTTATATCTCCTTAATTGAATTTAAAAGAATAAAGCTTCGTTCCCTGCTTCATTTCAAAGAAAAGGGTTGATTTGCCTTCGGGAAGCTCCCCGTTAAACTTAACGGTTGCACCTGTCTCGTCTCCCGTGAGCCATTCGCTTGTAACGGATGCCCCATCTGCATTGGTCATAGTTACCCTTACTTCACCTGCAAAGTTAAGCTCAAGGCTCTCCCCCTTATACATAAGGGGCTTGGTCATAAGTCTTGTACCCATAGCCGACGTAAAGCCGTCTGCCCGCAGGGTATATCGGTAAAGTGTGGGAACTCCGCCTCCGTGGGACTTTTCCTTCATATAAAAGGACATCTCGTCCTCTGCCGTTTCTATAAAGCCTACACAGGGATAACCGTTACCCTGACTGTAGCTGAAGGAGTTACCGCTTTCGGGATCGAGATATGGCAACTCGGTTCTGTTCCAGTTAAGAAGATCGCGGCTGGTCATAAAGTATACCTGAGTGCGCTTGTCCCCGTTCTCCTCAAAATATCTTGTAGGCATACCAACGTACAGACCGGGAGAACGGTAATAGGGAGTTATGGCGTTGGCATACATCTGATGATCTTCGTTGACGTTATATTTCAGCGGCTGGGGCATAGACCAATTCTTACCGTCGTCACTTGTAGTGACTCGGATATCACGCAGCACCTTGGTGGGATAGTTGGTTACAAAGGTTGCGGAAAGATTATAATTATCCTTGGCGTTATGAAATCCGCGTACAAAGGCAACGTACTGCTCTCTGTATTCGTCCCAGTACATAGTGTTGAGGGTATCATAATAGCATCCCCCCGAGGTCGGAGCCTTGCCAAGCACCCTTTCACCAAAGCTGCCGCTGAAGGGAAAGTGATCGCCCTCGCCGTTATAGGAATACTGTATGTTAAGGAACTCTCCCCACTGTCCGTAAACGCCCTTAAGCCTTCTGCCCTCACGGCAGTCGGGGTTGGTATCGTAGAACACAAACAGATTGTCGGGACGGACGTCGTCGGTAGTGACGATATTGGTGTTCTCACCTCCGAAACGGTTGGTGGTAAGCTCGGGGCGGGTCCAGGTAAGCCCGTCCTTACTCTCAATATAACAGATACGGCGTACACCCGCATATGCCTTATAGTACATACGGTATGTACCGTCGGGCATTCTGACTATGTTATGATATACACAGTCTCCCCGCTCATAGCTTTTATCAAATCTGAACGCGATCTCCTGCTTTACGGGAGCTTCGGGATTGATATACACATCACTTTGATTTGTGTCGATAAGAAAGCTGTCAACAAAAAGCTGTCTTTCAGACCCTATATTGACTACACCGTTCTCCTCTGTTGTAAGGGTCGGTTCTGCCTCCTTGTAGGTAGGCAGAACAACGGGGGGCTCTTCTTCTGTCGGCGGGGTCGTTTCAGGCTCTTTGGTTTCCTGAGTCTCCAATGTCGTATCCGTTTCTTTTGTTTCTGCGGCCGTATCCTTCGGTGCCTGTCCCGAACAGGAAACGAGCATAAGCGACAACAGAATAACCGCAACGATACGTTTCATTATTCGTACTCCTTAAGTATTTCTTTTGCTACGTTATACCTTGTGGTACGGGTATTCATAGCTGTTTTTTCTATATATCGGTGAGCCGTGGGCTCGTCCATTCCCAGATTTTCGTGCAGCGCCCATTTTGCGCGGTTGCACAGTCTCAGCTCCTCGTTTTTGAAACGGAGCTTTCGGTTTTCTTCTTCGATAGCAAGCACACGGCTGTGAGACGCTATCGCTATATTTATAGCCGTGCTTATCATATCTCGGTCAAGAGGCTTCGGTACCGTTACGACCCCTGCCCGCTCCACACGGTAACGGGTCTGGTCATATGATGCCATATCGGTAATAAGTATTACCGCAGATCCACCATTCTCCATAATATCAAGAGCAAGCTCGTGACATACAAGCGAGGGTATCGGTGAATCTATTATAACAAGGTCGTAACAATTATGCAAGAGTAGTCTTCGCGCTTCCTCAGCACTTTTTGCACTTACAGAGTTGGGAAATATATCTCTGTCAAGAAGTGATCTGAGTGTGCGGCGCATTTCTTGTGCTACGGATATGATAAGGATGCTGTATGCTCCCCTGTGCTCTGTCATCTGTACTGCTCCAATATCCTTTCGGGTATATGACGGGCTACAAAGTCGCTGTTTTTGGCAAGGGTATACGCCTCGTTTATATCACAAGGCAGCTCTTTCGGAGAACCGATGTTAGAAATATCGTCATAGGGAGGACAAAGCTGAGTCTTGTTTTCTATACCGTCAAGACCCGCGTGGATGATAAGGGCAAGAGCGATATAGGGATTGGCAAGAGAATCGGGAGAGCGAAGCTCTACGCGCTTATACTTACCGTCAAAGGGAATAACACGCATAAGCTGATTTCGTCCCTCCTTTGCCCAGGCAACGTATTTCGGTGCTTTGTAGGTTCCGATACGGTCATAAGAGCTTGAATCGGGATTAAGGAAAAGAGATATCTCACGTATACGATCAAGTATACCCGCCATAAAGGAATCGGCTACACTCTCGTCGGTGACCTCCTGACCTATCATAATGGGAGCGATGTCTATATGGTATCCGTTGCCGCATTTATCCTTCAGGGGCTTGGGAGAAAAATCCGCATAAAGACCGCTTCTGGCAGCAAGTGTCTCTACTACCATACGGAAGGTTATAACATCATCTGCCGAGCAGATAGGATTGCTGTATCTGAAATCTATCTCGTTCTGACCGGGTCCCTCCTCGTGATGAGAGCTCAGCGGAGTTATGCCCATTTCTTCTAAGGTCAGACATATCTCACGGCGTATGTTCTCACCCTTGTCACGGGGAGATACGTCCATATATCCTGCATTGTCAAGAGGAGCTTCGGTAGGTTCGCCCTCCTCGTCGGTCTTGAAAAGATAAAACTCACATTCACTTCCCACAGACAGGCGTATACCCATATCCTTCGCTCTTTTGGAAGCCTTCTGAAGGATGTATCTTGTATCAAGCTCAAAGGGTCTGCCGTCTGCGTATTTTATATTACAGAAAAAGCGGACTACTCTGCCCTGTGTGGGCCTCCAGGGGAGCAGGGTCAGTGTGTCGGGATCGGGAAACAGAAACAGATCGGGATGGCCTGCATCCGCAAAGCCCGTGATAGCAGTGGCATCAAAGCCAAAGCCTCTCTCAAAGGCGCTCTCCAGCTCTGTAGGCATAATAGAAATATTCTTCTGTCTGCCGAATATATCACAGATAGCCAGTCTTATAAACTTGACGTTATTTTCCCTTATAAAATCCATTGCTTCTTCTTTAGTAAATCTCATAATTATCTCCTCTGTAAAAGATAATTATATTTTATAACATATAAAGAAAAAAAGCAACACAATGGTTGCTTTTTTCTTGATTTTCCGACTTATTTCTTTTTGATCTCTTCAAGGATCTCTGTAAGAAGCTCCTCGGTGGTAGGCTTTGCAGGCTCTTCCTCCTTAGGCTCCTCTTCCTTCTTCTTTCTTGCCTCTGCAATTTCCGTTGCCTTGTTCATAGCCTTGACGACAAGGAAGATAACGAATGCAATGATAAGAAAATCAATGATGGTCACAAGGAAGGAGCCGATACCGAGAATTACCGCCTCTTTCACAACAGCACCCGTCTCGTCAAGCACCTCGGGCTTAAGTACGATATCCCACTTTGCAAGGTCGATGCCGCCGACAAGAAGACCTACGAGAGGCATAATTATCTTATCCACCAGAGCCTTTGTGATAGCACCGAAGGCTGTAGCGATAACGACACCTATCGCCATATCCATCACGTTACCGCGCATCATAAATTCCTTGAATTCGCCAAAGAAACCTTTTTTATCCTTTTTCATTTTCGTCCTCCGAAACATTTATTTGTCATATTATAACATATAGACATTTATTTTGCAACTTCCTATTGAAAAATCTTTCCTTTTTGTTATAATATTTTAGAAAAGGAGTCAGATATGAAGCTTACTTATAAACATACGGTAACCGCTTGCTTTATCGGATATATAGTTCAGGCGATAATAAATAACTTTGTACCCCTTTTGTTCCTTACCTTTGAAAAGGACTACGGCATACCTCTTTCCCGGATCGGAATTCTCGTAGGTATAAACTTCGGGATACAGCTCTTAACCGACCTTGTTGCCGCACTTGCGATAGAAAAAACAGGTTGGCGCATCCCTATGGTGCTTGCCCACATTCTTTCAGTATGCGGACTTGTGCTTCTGGCAGTATTGCCCGGTGTAATGGATAATAAATTCCTCGCCCTTATAATTGCAGTTTCATTCGCAGCCGTTGGCGGAGGTCTCCTCGAGGTGCTTATAAGCCCCATAACCGAGGCTTGTCCGGGTGATGACAAGGCGGGGGCAATGAGTCTCTTACATTCCTTCTACTGCTGGGGATATATGGGAGTGGTTATCCTGTCTACCCTGTTCTTCGCTTTTTTCGGTATTGACAACTGGCAGACCCTTGCCGTCATATGGGCAATCGTTCCCTTGATCAATCTCGTTCTTTTCTGTTTTGTACCCTTCGGCACGCTGAGTGCCGACAATGATGAAAAGCAATCAGCAGGAAAGCTTTTCAAGAACAAGACATTCTTACTTATGATAGTAATTATGTTTTGTGCCGCCTGCTGTGAGCAATCGGTGTCCCAATGGGCATCCGCCTTTGCGGAAAAAGCATTGGGAGTACGTAAGAGTATCGGAGACCTGGCAGGACCTATGCTCTTTGCTCTGCTTATGGGTAGTGCCCGTGCTATACACGGCTCATTAGGAAATAAAATCAAGGTCCCGCTTGAAAAGCTGATACTTTTCAGCAGCATACTCTGTCTCGGAAGCTATTTTGTTATATCCCTATGCCCCCTGCCCTGGATATCTCTTATAGGCTGCGGAATATGCGGTTTTTCTGTGGGAATACTCTGGCCCGGTACCTTCAGCATAGCAGCAAAAACAGTACGGGGCGGAACCTTTATGTTTGCCGTCCTTGCCCTTTTCGGAGATCTGGGCTGCGGCGCGGGACCCTTGGTGGTAGGAACCGTAGCATCTGCTCTCGGTGACAACCTGAATATGGGCATACTTGTATCGGCAATTTTTCCCGTAATAATGATATTGGGATTGATAATTCATATTAAGTCAAAAAAATCTGCATAAATTTGCAGATTTTTTTCTTTTCTACTTTACAACGGTAAAGAAATAGTGTATAATTGTTTTAAATTTATTCATAAAAGGAGATACATATGTCTTTATCAAGTATAATTATTCTTGTAACCATTTTTGCTTATATGGCAATGATGCTGGGCATCGGCTTTGCCGTAAGCGAAAAAAACAAAACAACAAGCGATTTCTATCTCGGAGGTCGTAAGCTCGGCCCCTTCGTGACCGCAATGAGTGCGGAGGCTTCCGATATGAGCGGATGGCTGCTTATGGGTCTGCCTGCAGTTGCTATGATGGGCGGCTTGGCAGAAGCTTCCTGGACCGCTATCGGTCTTGCCATCGGTACCTACATCAACTGGCTTTTAGTTGCCCGCAAGCTCCGTCTTTACAGCGCGAAGATAGATGCCTTTACACTTCCCGATTTCTTTGCAAAGCGTTTCGGTGACAAATCACACGTTATAACCCTTATTTCCGCTATAATGATCATCGTATTCTTCGTACCCTACGTTGCTTCCGGCTTTGCTGCTTGCGGTAAGCTCTTTGCTTCTCTGTTCGGAATGGACTATATGCTTGCTATGATCATCAGTGCTGTGGTTATTATCGTATACTGTACTCTCGGCGGATTCCTTGCTGCTTCCACCACCGACTTTATTCAGAGTATTATTATGACCATCGCTCTCCTGGTCGTGCTCGGATTTACAGAAGGTATCGTAGGCGGATTCGGCAACGTATTCGACAACGTAAAGGGACTTAACGGCTTCCTTGATCTCTTCAAAGGCTTCAACGTGGCAACAGGCGAGACAGGCAGCTACGGCGCACTTCCCGTTGCATCTACTCTTGCTTGGGGTCTCGGCTACTTCGGTATGCCTCATATCCTCCTTCGTTTTATGGCTATCGAGGATGACAAAAAGCTTAAGACCTCCCGTCGTGTTGCATCTATATGGGTAGTTATCTCTATGGGTGTTGCAGTCCTTATCGGTGTAGTAGGTTACTCTCTTATGCAGAAGGGTATTCTCCCTGCATATGAGTCCGCTTCCGCAGGTGAGACCATCATCGTTGATATCGCCAAGTACCTGAGCGGTTTTGGATTTATACCCGCATTTACAGGCGGTATCATCCTTTCCGGTATTCTCGCTTCTACTATGTCTACTGCAGACTCTCAGCTTCTTGCGGCTGCCTCCAGTATCTCTCAGGACCTTATCCACGATACCTTCAGGATCAAGCTTTCCGCCAAAAAATCTATGATCCTTGCAAGAGTTTCTGTTATCGTTATTTCTATCATTGCTATCTTCATCGCATCCGACCCTGACAGCTCTGTATTCCGCGTTGTATCCTTTGCTTGGGCAGGCTTCGGCGCGGTATTCGGACCTGCAATGCTCTGTTCCCTCTTTTGGAAGAGAGCTACCAAGGGCGGTATCATCGCTGGTATGGTAGGCGGTGGCGTTATGGTCTTCGTTTGGAAGTTCGTTATTGCCAAGCTCGGCGGTGTCTTTGCTATCTATGAGCTTCTTCCCGCATTTATCCTTTCTCTTGTTCTCATCATCGTTGTAAGCCTTATCACCAAGGCTCCCGCAAAGGAGATCACAGATACCTTTGATGAGCTCAAGGCTGATATGAAGAAATAATAAATATCCCAAACAAAAAAACGGTCTTAAGACCGTTTTTTTGTTTGGGATATATTATATTTATTTGCCTCCGAAAATACGGGGAATAGCGGTATCGTTGTATGTTGTCATACGCTTTGCGCCGTCCTTTGTGATCAAATAGCAATCCTCTACTCTGAACGAGCCCCATTCCATTCCCTTGAAATAAGCGTCAATGCAGATCGCCATATTTTCTTCAATAACACGCTTATTCGAAACAGTAAACGTCGGTGCCTCGCACTCAAGCATACCGGTGCTGTGAAGACTGCCGTAGGGACAGTAATCTATATAACCGCGCTTTGTAAGATAGTCTGTATATGCATTAAGAACAACATCACAGGGTGTACCTGCCTTCATCTTTGCACTTGCGTAGTTAAGTGCATCGTAAGCGCACATAACGGCATCCTTGATCTTCTGCGGGATCTCGCCAAGAACGAGGGGACTGCAGATAATACCGTTATAGCCCTCATATGAAACTCCTGCAGCAAGGTTTATTATCTCGCTCTCTTTGATCTGTCTGAGCGTATTGCGGCACATACTGATGTACGAGTTCTTTTCGCCTGTCGCAACCATAGGCGCAAAGGACTGAACATAGCTCTCGGCTCCAAGACTCATCATTTCTGCCTCAAACATACCCTCGATATGACGCTCAGTCATACCGACACTGATCTTCGGAACAACTGCCTCAAAGGTTTTGGTGACCATATCCCAGTTGGTTTTAAGAATCTCAATTTCCGCAGCACTCTTGCGGATCCTCTGCTCATAGTGAACGTCATCAAAGTCAACGACCTCAGCGTCCGGGAAGGTGTTTCTCAGTTTATCCATTATAATAGCGGGGAAAATCAGTCTGCCGATAAAACCGATGCGTTTAGCATTGGGATTCTTAGTCTTGATCTGTGCAAAAAGCTCAGAGAAATCAAGCTGTCCCTCGGTATCATACTCAAAGCCGCTGACCTCACCGATCTCGGGCAGGATAGCAATTTCGCTGTCCGGAAGCTTGTTCTGCACCAAGCAGTAGTCGTATGAAGCCTGACCGCTGCAAACAGTAACCTTATCGGTAAGTCCGATGATAATAGCCGAGCTTTCATTAACAGGAGCAAAGCCGCAGTAATAACGGACAATGCCGATCTCCAAAAGGTTGGAAAAACCGATTACGATATCAACATTTTGTTTTTCCATCTCACAGCGAAGGTTGTTTACTCTTGCGGTATACTCTGCCGCGGGAATAGTTGGGTAATTCATAATTTTCCTCCTCATCATAAAATTTTTTAATGTTTTTTTATCATAAACCAAGCAGTTTTATAAGTCCCTCGGCAACCCCGTTTTCATCCGACTCTGTACGCAGAGTTGCATATTCGGAAAGAAAATCGGGTGCGTGGTTCATTATAACAGAGGTATGAGCAAATTTAAGCATTTCGATATCATTTTCGCTGTCGCCGAAAACGATGATATCCTCGTGGGCTATGCCTAAATTATCCTCAATAAACTTAAGTCCGGTAGCCTTACCTACATGCTTTGGCATTACCTCAAAATACGTGGGAAGCTCCACGACCTTACAAAGAGAAAAGATATCTCTGTCACACTCGTCGAGCTTTCTGCCTATAGTCATATTGGTTATGCGCATTGAGTCAACAAAAGGCATATGCTCATTTATGTCAAGCAACCATTGGTTAGGCTCGTTGGAATAGAGCTTTTCAACACCCTCGTAAAGCACACGGCATCCCTTTTCTGTAGCATACTTAAGCCCCGCTTCAAGTACCGATACAGGCATATGCTCCTCAAAAAGCACTTTGCCCTCGTATTCCATATAGCCTGCGCCGCATATCATACCGTCAAAGGGGATATCCCGAAGCACGTGGTCGGGCATATTACCCTTACTTCTGCCTGTGTTGAGAAATATTTTATGTCCCGCCGCTTGAGCCACGGCGAGATATTTTCTGTTCTTTTCGGATATGACACCGTTGTGGGTCAGGGTTCCGTCATAGTCAAAGAAAAGGTATTTCATTTGTCAAACCTGCCGATAAAATCGGTGGTGGCGCAATCTTCAAGAGGAAGCTTGACGGGTCTTCCCTCGGCTGCCGACTTGTAAATTGCCAGAACCAGCTCAACCGCTCTCATACCGTCCTCGGCTGTAATGTAAGGCTTACGTCCTTTATTTATGGCATCTACAACATCCTTGTATAGAGCACCGTGACCGAAGCCGTATACGTTAGGCGGATCCTCGTGGGTTATCTTCTTGATATCCTCGGGATGAACGCTCTCGTCCGCAAAGTTCCACTCTTCTATAGTGTTGACAGACTGACCGCCTGCCTTGACTCTGCCGTACTTACCAAAGATACAAAGCGTTTCTTCAAAATCGTCGGGATACATATTGGATGTTCCCTCAATAACTCCGTAGCTTCCGTTTGAGAACTTTATAAGCGCAAGGCCTAAGTCCTCCGCCTCGATATAATCGTGGTTAAGTCTGTCGGTATATGCAAAGACCTCGTCGATATCACCGCCCATAAGCCAGCGCAGCAGATCTATATTATGTATACCCTGATTCATAAGTGTACCGCCGTCACCTACCCAGGTTCCGCGCCAGGTATCAAGGTCATAGTAGCTCTTGTCACGCTCCCAGCGGATGTTGGCACAACCGTGGAAAAGCTTTCCGAAGCGTCCGTCCTCTACTGCATCGCGGATAGCGACAACGCTCTTATTAAAGCGGTTCTGATGGCAGGCACAAACACAGACGTCCATCTCGTCGGCAAGACGTACTATCTCACGTGCATCCTCTATAGACAGAGCGATAGGCTTCTCTATAATAGTATGTATACCCCTCTTGATGCACTCAATGGCAACCTTTGCGTGACAGCCGCTGTCTGTGGTAACAGCCACAAGCTCGGGTTTCTCGGTTTCAAGAAGCTCTATAAAATCGGTATAGATACCTACACCGTCGGATGTAGGAAGTAACGTTCTTCTGCCCAGAGCCTTTTCGCGTATCTTGTCGCAAAGACCTACAAACTCAAGACCGCAGTCTATCGCCGCCTTGATATGAAGCTCTGATATTCTTCCGCATCCTATAACTGCATATTTCATAATATATTCCTCTGAAAAGATAATTCGTCCTATTCTATCACGAATACCTCACAATGTCAATGACCCGAGACGTTTTAAGTCCCGGGTCTGTAATATTAAATTTTAACTGAACTTCACGCGATACTATGTGCAGGGTTACCCTGCCTCGGGTCAAAATATTATACGATCAATCCCATTTAGCCCAGCTTGATACAGACTTTGTGGGATCAAAGTGAACTACGGTAGTATCTCTCTCCGCCCATATGATATCATAGCTCATAGCCTCGTTATAGAACTCGGTGGCAAGAGCCTCATAATTTGCTCTGTCCGCATCGGTACCGTTCTTATAAGTAGCAGTATAAAGCGCGTCAAGGTACATATATCTCCAGGATATACGGGACATACGGATACGTTTCAGCTGAGTATCGTTTTCACAAAGAGCCTCTGCCGCATCCCACATAGCGTCTATCCTTGCTGCGTTATTAAGAACGTCCTCATTTTTAATAACAGATGAGGGAGGAGCATTGTAGCCGAAGCAGTTTTTGTCACAAAGCTCCTCGGTAAGAGCGATATACTCGTTTATATACTTGCCGCCGGGGCCATAGTATACATTGAGAAAGTCAGCGATCTTTGCTCTGTAGGTAAGTTCGTCCATTGTGGGGTCGAACTGAAGCTCGGCGATAAGATATGCCTTAAGAGCATCAAATTCTCCGATTCGGTCAGCCAGAGCGTTATTGAACTCACCTCTTACTCCGTGCTCGTAGAACCAGTTTTTGTTTTCGCGGAAGGTCTTGGTAAGAGGCATAGGAGTAAATGAATAGAAGAAGTTAGAAGAATAATCCCAGGTATAGATCTTCTTTGTAACCTCGTCCCAGCCCTCTAAGTTGGCTGAAATAACCTTATTCATCTTACAATCGTGGTTATAGGGATGACCTGCACAGCCTGTTATGGGAGCAAAGTAGATAACTATCTGATCGTCAAGCTTGAAGTTTACCGGCTTGATAGAATACTGGTAAGCATAGGTCCATATCTCAACGTCGGGATAACCTGCATCCTCTGCGGCCTTTGCAAGTCTGTTCATAAGAAGCATAAGGGTTGCAGAGCGTCCGCCGTACTTGTTATAGCTTTCCTTACACTTGGCACAAGTACAGATCTGGGTAGTATCGTTCTGTGTTACCCATACGGCGTCGATTGTAGGATTGAGCATCTTCAAGAAATTCTTTTCGATGGTGGCGAGATTGGTTTCATCGCTGTAGCAGGGCTCCTCGCTTCTTGCATCACCAAAGCCCACTAAAGAATGCATATTGTGCATTATTCCCGTAGTTTTGAAGGGGCCTCCCGTGGAGAGCGGATCGCTTGCAAGACCGCCCCAATATACAACACGGTATTCATATCCGGGACCGTCCTTAAATTCATAACCGTCGGGAATATTCTTGTTTCTTACGGTATTGTATACCGCTACGTCATCCGAGTAAAAATCTACGTCAAGTATCTCTTCGGCAAAGGCATATACGCCAAACAGCGTGCCCTCATATTTTGCGTCATCACTCTTACCCGCGATAAGAACAAAGTTACCCTGCACCGAGATCTCAAAGCTCTCATTGCCTTCACCGTCACGGTCGGCAGTTACAAGACTCATATCCTCGCGGTTGGTCTTGCCTACGAGAATTTCAGGTCCCTCGGGTTCCTGGGAGTCGGTTGTGACATCAAGGGTCACACCTGTTGCGTTTTTAATATAGCCTTGAAGCTTATTTGCCGCAGACTTCTGACCGTTGTAAACTATCGTATAGCTCTCGATAGGATTGCCGTTGATGGTAAGTCCTGTAACCGCAGGCATATCCTTTTCGGTATATGCAAGATACATTGTGATGATCTGTGCAGCCTGAGCTCTTGTTGCTGTGCCCCAAGGATCGACTACGATCTCCTTACCGTTTACGCCCGTACCCGAAATGATGGAATTCTGCATTGCCCACTTCATAGGTTCTACTGCATATTCTCTTATCTTTTCTGCATCGTAGGTCTTATCGAACTTGTATGTATCGGTGATGGCGGTATCCGCACCGAACTTTGCAGCGGTATTATAGAAAAGCGTTACCATCTGCTCACGGGTGATGGGATCGTTT
>JAFQDF010000024.1 GCA_017416185.1 Clostridia bacterium | reverse complement strand
GCTTGTAGCCGTTATTGTACTCTACGATAAGGGTTACCTCGCCCTCGTCACGGTACTGGATCATATAGGACTCTGCGTTCTTTATATCGTTCTTATTGGAGAAGTTACGGACTCCCGTTGCCGCCTTGATCTCTGATACAGATTCATAGTGTCCGTATGCGGTACGGATGATCTTGATATCGGGGATATTGGTTACGGTTACCTGTAATCCGTTTTCCTTGAACTCGGGATAGTCAACGGTAAGAGTATGGTGGATCACGTCGGCAGTACCGTCATTATATCTGATAAGTACGGTATAAGGACCGGGGTTAGTCATCGTATAGCTGAAATCGTGTGTGGTCTTTGCATACAGGTCAAGCTTATTTGCGGATGCCTGATACTTAAAGCCTGTAGATGCCTTGATCTCACTATAGCTGTTGAAGGTACCCTCTGCCAGCCACATATCCTTGTAATTTTCTGCATAGTCCTTTACGGTCATCTTAACGCCGTAGGACTCAACGTAAGGAGTTATATCGTTTATCTCTGTGTAGAGGAAGTAGGAGCTGCCGTCGTTAAGTCTTACCCAGAAGGTGTATTCTCCCATCCAGGGAAGATCGTAGGTCATAACACCGTCAACCGTATACTTAGCAACCGTTGCGGCATCAAGAGTAACGTTCTTCTCTGCCGCCTTTACCTCGGAGCCTGTGGTATAATGACCGATAGCAAAGCGTATTTCCTTGATATCCTTAATACCGTCAATAGTAACGGTATAGTTATCCACCGAGGTTATACGGAAGGGTGTAACGTCAACAAATGAGATCCCGTTATTCTGCGCAAAGGGCTGTGCATAGCTGCCGCCGTGTCCCTCTATGATCACGTTGGGGGAATTGTTGAAGGCATTGGGATAGATATCGGTCACGGAATCGGGGATAAATACCTTTTTCAGATTTCCACAGTTTGCAAAGGCAAGGTTTTCAATAATTTTAACAGTATCGGGAACAATTACCTCCTCAATACCGTTACAGCCTTGAAGCAGTCTCTCTGCGATCTGATCACTTCCCTTTTCAAAGGTCACGGCCTTCAGATCGTCACAGCCATAAAATACATAGCCTACGGTTACGTCAAGTGACTTAGGTATATTGATCTCACACAAAGCTGTCCGGCTGAAGGCATACTCGCCTAATCTTACAAGGCTGTCAGGTAATTCCACCGAGCTTAAAGCAGAGCATTCATAAAACGCCATATTTGAAATATGGGTAACTCCATCGGGGATCTTAACAGATCGAAGCGAAGAACATTTTCTGAAAACCTCGATGCTTATTTCGGTCAGGGAATCGGGCAGATCTATTTCGGTAAGAGAGGAACACGTCTGAAAAGCATAAGGCTCTATAGCTTCTACTGTTTCCGGAATGGTTACCTTTTTTAAATTTGAACAGTTCAGGAAAGCACTTGTTTCAATGACCTTGACCGTATCGGGGATCGTTATCTCTTCAAGACCGCTGCAACCTGCAAAGAGCTTTTCCGGAATACTTTCGCATCCTGGCTCAAAGGTCACCTTCTTCAAAGCTTCACAGTCTGTAAAGGGGCCCCGACGGGACGAACCAAGACATTTATCAAGAGATTTAGGTATTTCGATTTCGGTTAATGCGGTGTTAGCAAACACTTCATCTCCAAACTGTGTAATATTAGCGGGTAATTTCACCGACACTAAATTTTCACAGTTGATAAACGCCCCCTGAGCAATGTAGGAAAGGTCATCGGGAAATTCCACAGCGGTAAGTCCGGTACATCCTTTGAATGCTTCTCTTTCTATCGTGGTAAGGCTGTCGGGTAAATCAATATGGTAAAGAGATATACAATCCTTAAAGGCATAAGGCTCTATAATGCTGACCGAATCAGAGAATTCAATACGTTTCAGATTCTCGCAACCGTTAAAGGCATGACTGGATATGGTGGTAACGGTATCGGGAATTATTATTTTCTCAATACTGTCACAATGGGAAAAGATATTCTGGGGGATCTTTGTAATTCCTTCTTCAAAGGTGATCTCCTTCAGGTCTTTACAATCCGCAAAGGGACCGTCAGCACCGTTGGCTCCACCACTTTCAAGAGTTTTCGGTATCTCTATTTTAGTCAAAGCGGTGTTGGAGAAGGCTCTGGGATCTATCTGCTTTACAGACGAAGGAATAGATATGTCCTTAAGAGAGGTACATCCCTCAAAGGCATTTGAAAATATCTGGGTAACAGTGTCAGGGATAACAATAGATTTGATACCGCCGCAGTTTTCAAAGGCATAATTTTCGATCTTTGTTATACCGCTTGGAATATGCAGTCTTACAACTCCCTTTTCCTCGAAGGCATATGCACCAACGCTGACTACGGGCATACCGTCAATCGTTGAAGGAAGATTGACCGTATAATAATTACCTTTGAACTTTGTGATAGTCACGTTCTTACTTGAATCAACACGGTATTCATATAAAGGTACCTTAAAGCCCAGCGAGTCAACTCCGTATGCTCCGTCACAGCCGTTCCATCCGCTGCCTGCATAAGAGGAGCTTGAATTTGTATAATAGCTGTTGAAGGAGCTGTTGCCCTGAGTACAGGAGGCGACCTCAACTCCGTCCTCATAGTGATGGATTATACGCACGGGACTGTTACCGGCATGATAGAACTCAACCTTTGGGTTAAAGGAGAACTCTAACTTACCGAGATCCACCGAGGCATATCCTCCGTATTCGCCGTACAGATAGCCGTTAAAGTTTACGCAGGTTCCGCTTTCCTCGGCAAAGGTCCAGGTCGTCTTTTTAACGTTCGCCTTGATACCCATTCTTATATACAGATACGCCGATACGAAGGGCAGCTCGGTAACACCGAAGGATGCCTTTAAGCCTACGGCTGCGCTAAAGTCAGAATTGCATCCGCTCCCCGTCTGATAAAAGCTACGAACCTCACGAAGTCCACCTGCACGTGTATATTCAAGACCTGCGGTAAGCACACCTGAAACATAACCGTTAACACTGCCCGAAAGCTCTACCTCTACCTCCACGGTAAAAGAACCTACACCGCCTACGTTTACCTTAAGCAGGGTCACCGAATCCTTGCCCTTTGCGGCAAGAGGATCGCAGGTAACACCGTAGGTCACCTCGGCATCGCTGACAAGAGCCACATAGCCGTATTCGTCGTTTACCTTATAGTTTATCTCCGGGTTTTCAAGAGTGACATTCAGAAATATATCTATTCCGTCAAGTATCTTAAAGTTGCCGGTGAGATCAACGGATTGAATATCAGCCGTTCCGGATGCCCTTGCCATACCGTCGGTTTTTTCGCTGATCGTCATATCAACGCCGTCGGCAGGGATAAACTCCATATCGTGTGCCTTACCCTGCGCATCAACAGAGGTAAAGGCTTCTTCGCTTGCGACCGTTTCGGTTTCTATAGTCGTTATATTGTCAAATGTATCCACAGACAGGGCTGTAGCTACAACGGGAATAGAGTTATAAAAAACTGCAAATTTGTCACCGACCGATATCTCAACGGGAGAGTCGGCGATCGTAACTCTTCCGTTCTCGTCCTTTGATGCCTCGGTTCCGTCGGGGACGATTATAACATCATCGGTAAAACCGTAGGTGTTTTCGTAATTCTCGTCTATCTCGGTAGCCGCAAGAACTGCTGCGGCATCATCCAACATAAACCTTACCTCTGCCTCGGTTACCGTGAGTGAAGACGAGAATGAACTGTCGATCAATTCAAACCAGCCGCGGTTTACCGCTATCTGTGCAGACAAGGGATCAACAAGCTCTGTATGATCGCTAAAGGTATATTCCGTACCCTCGTCAAGAGAATATCCAAGACAAAAATTGAGTGTACTTGCCGCGAACTCTCTTGTTAAAGGCTCGTCGGGATATATGGGCAATCCTGCCTCAATATCAACAACGCCGAAGGACGTAGCAAGAATAATATCGGTATAGTATGTATGCTCTTCACTCAGATCGCTGTAATAATTATCTGCTGCCGCCATAGTTTCAACGGTCATTTCAAATACCACCGCTAAATTATGAAGCCACTGGGCTCTGGTGATAACGCCGTCAGTGCCGTAGACCAGCTCGTCGCTTGCAGCAACGGTCATTTCCTTTCTGCCACTTGGCAAAACGCTGCCTGTAATTCTGTCAGCAGTTGCGGTATCAGGCGTTACGTTAACCGATGTTTCGACACCTGATCCCTGTGCCATTACAGGTAATGACGTGAATATCATAGCCATTACAATAACAACTGACAGAACCCTCTTAAAAGTCTTCATAGATACCTCCGATAAGTTTTAGCTCTTACATAATTATACCATATTTCATTTTTTCAGTCAACAACAAAAGCAGCCCGAGGGCTGCTTTTTGAGCGTGTCGATAAACCTATCGACACGCTGTCAGACTTCGAAAAAGGAAGGTAGGTTTGGAACCCCCAAAACTCGGCAAGCTCGTTTCGGGGAACCCCAACCGGTTTTCGTGAAAAGGGTCCGTAGGTGTACTAAGTACGGTAGTGACTCTTTTCGCGGAAAAGTGTGAAAAGGTGGCATAAACTCAATGTTTATGCCACCTTTGAATGCTTATCAACTGTATTAGGTGATATAATGTTTGATTGCTGTTCGTTAGTTGGAGTGATGCTTTTATTGCGTTGTGGCGTGTGTTGTATCATAAATCAGTCGCTCCACTACAGAGCGCAGTTTGGCAGGGGCAACTTGCCCCTCACACGTCCGACCGACTTTTTCGACAGTCTGAAAAGCATCCCGAAGGGTGCTTTGTTGTGTTATTGAATTATTCTACGTCTATTACATAGAAGTTATATGATTCATCGTTATACTGAACCATAAAGCTCCAACGTCCTGCGGTAAGACCGTCTATTACGATCTCACCGTTTGAGTTGATCGCATCCGCCTTAAGGTACTTTGAGCCTGCCGCATTCTTTATGTTGTTAGCGGTAGTATACTTGCCGGGAGCATATCTGATGATATAGAGATCGTCAAGATCACCGAAGGTAACCTTGTTGCCGCTCTGTACCATAGTAGGCACCTTCTGCTCTACGTTGTAGTAGTGGAAGTGCTTGTAACCGTTGTTGTACTCAACGATGATGGTTACCTCGCCCTCGTCACGGTACTGGAGCATATAGGATTCAGCATCACTGCCGATGACCTTGGTGTTGAAATTACGAACACCTGCCGCTGCCTTGATAGAGGAAACAGAAGTGTGGTGACCGTATGCGGTTCTGATTATCTTGATATCGGGGATATTGGTTACGGTTACCTGTAAGCCGTTTTCCTTGAACTCGGGATAGTCAACGGTAAGAGTATGGTGGACCACGTCGGTGGTACCGTCGTTATATCTGATAAGAACGGTATATGCACCGGGGTTGGTCATTACATAGCTGAAATCGTGTGTGGTCTTTGCATAGAGATCAAGCTTGTTTGCGGATGCCTGATACTTAAATGCGGTAGAAGCCTTGATCTCGTTGTAGGTATTAAAGGTACCTTCAGCAAGCCACATATCCTTGTAGTTCTCTGCATAGTCCTTTACGGTGAGCTTTACGCCGTAGGATTCTACGTAGGGATTAACGTTATCAACGTCGGTATAAAGGAAATACTGTGAGCCGTCGTTAAGTCTTACCCAGAAGGTGTATGTTCCCATCCAGGGCAGATCGTATGTCATAACACCGTCAACTGTATACTTAGCAACCGTTGCGGCATCAAGAGTAACGTTCTTCTCTGCCGCCTTGACAGCGGAGCCTGTGGTATAAGTACCGATCGCGAATCTGATCTCTTTTATGTCGGTAATGTTCTTAAGGGTTACCGTATAGTTGCTGACACCTGCGATATTGGGAGTACCGTTGTCGGGTGTATAGCTCGGATCCTCACTCCAAAGAGCGATGAAATCAACGTCTGTCTCAACTGCGAAGTAACCTGTATCCCAGTCACCGGAGGTGAGAGTATAGTTGTATGCTTCCCAGTACCAACCGTCAAATACATAACCCTCAAGGGTAGGTACGGGATAATCTACACCGGTAGCATCCTTGTAGTTTTCGTTCTTATTTATACCGTATACGGTAGCAACGCCTGCAGGCATCACACCGCCATCGGGATCAAAGGTCATCTTATACGCTTTGGTTGCAGGAACCTCACGGGTCTCTGTTGTACCGCAGCGTCCACAGGTTCTTGTTTCGGAGCCTGCAGTAAGGGCTGTGGGAGCCTTGGTCTCTACCCAGCTGCCCCAGGAATGACCGAGAGCTGCTATCACGGTAGTGGAGGCTTCGCCGCATCCGGTACAGATAGTTACTGTCTTTCCGTCTGCAGTACAGGTTGCAGCGGTCGTGGTCGTGCTGTAGCTGTGACCGAGAGGTGCTGTTTCCTCGGTGTAGCTTTCACCGCAGGTACAGCTGTATGTGGTAACACCGGGCTCTGTACAGGTTGCCTTGGTAGTACCCGACTGTGTGAAATTACAGGTATGTGTAGTCCATACTGCATCAACGGTTATGTTCTGATCGAAGGTATAGGGCTGTGTTCCCCAACCGTCGGTCCAGAAGTGGTCACTGCGGTTAGCCCACTGCCAGCCTGCAAATTCATAGCCTTCCTTTGTAGGAACGGGGAATCCGCCGATAATGTCAATAAACTTTTCATCAGCTAAAAACTCGTATGTGGTGTAATAACCCTCAGGCATAGTACCGCCGTTGGGATTGAAGGTAAGGATATATCCGTCAAAGGACTCGCCTACGTATACACAGTAGTTAAGGCTGAACCAGCCGGAAATACCGTTAAAGGTACCGTAGCCCCACTTGTCTTCTATCTTGGAAACGTTGATCTGGTCGCCGTTTGCAAGAACCTGAACAACACCGTAGGAGCTGCCTGCGCCAGAACGCATATTAAGGTTATATGCGGTTACCTCGTATACGCCGTATACAGGTGTCCATACTGCGGTAAAGGTAACGTCCTTGTTTACCGAGAAGGTATCGTTGAGGTTGAGTAAGTAGTTATACTCTGCACAGTACCAACCGCCTAAAACGTAACCGTTACGTGTGGCACCGGGGATATCGGATATGACCTGTGCGTAAGGCATACCCTCGGATATCTGGTAGGATGATGCGCCGGAGGTTATAGTTCCGCTGCCGGGATCAAAGGTTATGGTATATGTAGTTACCGTACTGCCCGTACCCAGATATACGGTATAGCCGAGATGGATCCATCCGGAAATTCCGTTATAGGTACAGTAGCCCCAGCTTCCGTATACAAGAGTTACGTTAACAACTGCATTGGTGGGAAGAGCCTGAAGCACATTTGTACCCGAAGAGCTTGCCGCGTCTCTCATATTAAGAGAGGATGCGGTTACCTTGTACTGACCGGTAACGTAGCCTGCGGTACCGCTGGTATAGTTAGGAGTACCGTAGCCGAGGATATACGCGCTGGAGGTGGAATAAGACTTTTTCTGACACTTGTTGGAAGCGTTACCTTCTATTGTATAGATAGTAGAAGCGTTGGCATCGTAAATAATACCGACGTGGGTGGAGTCAGTGACCTGATTGGTCTTGGTTCTGAAATAGATAATATCGCCGCGCTTAGGGGTATAAGAGCCGCCGCAAGCCTTGGACCACTGCCATCTGCCGCGCTGCTGGAATGTCTGCATACCGATATCACAGCTTGCGTGCTTGGGAATAATTGAAGAAGAAATGCCTGCCTGGTTTGCACACCAGGAAACGAACATAGCGCACCAGGCACCGGGGTTGATTCCGTACCAAGCACCGTACTTTGTATAGTTTCCGCTACCGCCGGTGGTACCGCCGTGTCCTGCGGTGGAGTTACCCTCGGTGTAGCCTATCTGTGTAGTAGCAACAGCAATAAGGTCCTCGATCTGATTTCCTGTATTGGTGTGTGTGTTCTCATATGCTGCAAACGCCGTAAGCGGCAGAGCAGTTACAAGAGTCAGCACACACAGTACTGCTGCTAAGATACGTTTAATGTTTTTCATATAGATTCTCCGATCTGTAAAAATTTGCTCTCGTTATTATAACATAACAATCGTGAATTTTCAACAAGTTGTTCATATTTCAGCGAAAAGTCAAAATAGAACAAGGAGAATTTGTTAATTATGACCAATTGTGCGGTAAAAAAAACAACGGGCCCATATGCACCGGCGATTCTTTCAAAAGCGAATTTTTGTATATATCATTGAGTCGAAATATATTGAATAATACGTATGAATATGGTATACTGAATCTATATATCGGTAACGAGAATGCGGAATATCATCCCAATAATGTTACTCTGAACCGGTGGTAAAAACAAAACTACAAACTTAACATTAAACACTTTATAATCAAAAACGGAGTATAAAGCAGAAAAACGGAGGAAGGTAAATATGAAATGTCAAAATTGCGGAGTTGAAATTCAAAAAGCTGTAAAGTTTTGTCCGAAATGCGGCAGTAAGCTCGAACAACCGCCTGTAGAAAAAGCACCTGTGAAAGGCAATATTGCCCACGATATCAGCAGAATCTGGCCGGAATGGCAGATCGAAAAGCAGCTGGGAAGGGGCTCTTACGGTGTGGTATACCAGGCTATCCGCCGTGACAATAACGTTGAAAGTCATGCAGCCATTAAAATCATCTCCATTCCCTATGACTCTTCTGAGATTGATTCTATGCGTTCCGAAGGACTGGATATGAACGGAACCAAAACATATTTTAAAGGAATAGTTGATGATTTTGTCAGCGAGATCCGGTTAATGGAATCCTTGAAGGGTATTCAGAACATCGTCAGTGTTGAAGACTACAAGGTTGTTGAGAAAACCTCCGGTATCGGTTGGGATATTTATATCCGTATGGAGCTGCTCACTCCCTTTAATACATACATCTGTGACAAGGCTCTGACCGAAGCCGAGATAATCAAGCTCGGTACAGATATTTGTACCGCTCTTGAAATTTGCGGTCAGCGCAATATCATCCACCGTGATATTAAACCGGAAAATATCTTTGTTAATGATTTCGGTCACTTTAAGCTCGGCGATTTCGGCATTGCCCGAAAGCTTGAAAATATGACAGGCGGACTGTCTCAAAAAGGCACTTTTAATTATATGGCTCCGGAAGTTGCCAACGGCAACGGATACGATGCCCGTGTTGACACCTATTCTCTCGGCATTGTTTTATACCGCTTGCTTAACAACAACAAGCTGCCCTTCTTAGATACGGAAAAACAGCTCTTAAATCCCGGTGAAAGAAAGCTGGCTGTTGAACGCAGACTCCACGGTGAAGCACTTCCCTCCCCCTGCAATGCTTCGCCGTCCATGGCAAATCTTATTCTACGTGCCTGTGCTTATGATCCCAAGGTGCGCTTCTCCTCTGCGACCGAGATGAAGCAAGCCCTTATGAATGTAGCAAACGGTACCTACACAATTGTAAATTCCGACCCGGACAGGACCACCGCTGTTCGTTCTGCTGATGCGAATTATAATGCGACAACAGCGGTCAGAAAAGCAACGAAATCCTCGGATCAAAAGCCGCAGCCTGTTGTAAATACACCTGTCAATACCCCGAAACAGAAAAAGAGCAAGGGTAAGAAGGCAAAAATCATTGCTGTCTCCGTTCTTTTTTGCATTGTTGCCCTCGCTGTCGCCCTTGCGGTTATGTTCTTCAAAAGTACAGCTTACGGTGTGTACAGTAATATGAAGACCTCTGATTTTGAGGATGCATTGGATGAATACCATTCTGAGGTGGAAGACAGCTTTGTTCAGAAAATATTACTCGATATGCTCCTTAAGGACCGTGTGAACGAAATCGCAACGGAGTATGAAAACGGTAAGCTCAATTATGAAGAAGCCGTTGGAGAATTGAACGCTCTTAATGAAATGGATTTTGACGGTGCAAAAGAAAAGATCGATGAGCTCACAGCAGCCAACGATTCTGAAAATGCCCTTGCAAAGGCTGATGAGTACTACGAAAACGGCGATTATGAGAATGCAATTTCGGAATACTCCAAGGTGCCCGAATCCAACAAAAACTACGAAGAAGCACAGAATAAACTGACCCAAGTATATGCTGATTATATCAGTTCAACGGTTGCAACCGCAAAGAAGCATAATTCTTCTAAGAATTATAAGCAGGCGGTTCAGGTTGTTAATACCGCGTATGATATTTTACCCGATAGTGTTGATACTACTGATCTTGATACTGTTAAAGAGGAAAGCCTTGCTTCCTATAAGACCGAGGTTGCAAATGAGGTTGCTGAATTGACTGAAAATGAAAAATGGTCTGAGGCATTTGATCTGATTGATGAAGCTATCGCTTTTGATGACAACGAATATTTCCAGAATCTCAAAGTGTCAACCGAAGATAAGTATGTAAAATCGGTTTCTGCAACAGTGCAAAAGCACTTGGATAACGAGGACTACATAAGTGCAAAAAGAGTCGCAGAAAACGCACTCACCATTTTGCCCAGCAATGCAGCTTTGAAAGAACTAAAGAAAGATGTTGAAGATAATACGCCTGTATATTTGTTAGATGTGTGCAAGCCATATTCTAGCAATGGATATCAAGCGTTTGTAGATGGAGAAACAATATCTATGGGTGGAAAAAAATACACAAACGCTTTTTCTCTAGGTGAACATGGATATGCCAATTTTAATATGGATTCTGAATATGAAAGTATAACATTTTGGCTTGGTCACTGCGATGGTACGGGAGTGCGAGGTGCTTTAATAAAAATTTACTTTGACGGGATCTTACAAAAAGAGTTTAATTTGAGCAGTGACTCATTGCCACAAAAAATCACAATGGACATTACCGGAGTTCAACAGTTCAAAGTTGAATGGAGTTTGGAAAGTAACGTCGTTTGGGGTTGTGCTTATGGATTTGGTAATGTAACAGTAGAATAATAGACGCTCCATCCTATAACCCAAGGAGTTATAAATTATGCAAGACTTTGATAAAACCACATTTTTTGCTCATGCAGCAGAACAAACCGTAAGTTCGTTGGTAACTATTTTTGACGATAGTGAAACACCGCGTACCGTCAACCTAAGTGAATACGGAAAAAACTTTATATATTTGGGACGAGATCCTAAGAACGATATTATTTTATCTTCTCGCTTGGATTCTGCCAAACACGGTCGGTTTGTATATAAAAAAATGCTTGGGTTATGAAAGATAAAGTGGCATATAAGGGTAGCGGTAGTACAAACGGTTTGATCCATAATAATGCCGCCATAACCTCCCGCGTGATTTCAGACGGTGACTTTATCCGTATTGATGACGGAGTTGAGACGGTCTGAAGAAATTATCAAGCCTGTTTAAGATCAGTATTGAGAGCTGATCTCCAATACCGATATTGAGAACAAACGCTTACTTGATTAAGTGCAGAGCCGTAAGTTCTATTGGTGTGCTATCGCTTGTTTAGCGGTTGCCACAGTGTTTGCTATCGTCAACTACTTTACGCATGTGATCGTTTACATCGCATTCGGGTTGCTATCCCAGCCCAATTATAAGCGAGGGGCAGCAAGAAGAACAATTATCATTCGGTTTATTATCTCGCGCCTGGTCATTGCCGCAGCAATCATTGAAGTTATCGTATACATATTTATAGGATCATAAAAATCGCCGCTGAGATGGATCACTCCACCTCAGCGGCTTTTACGTTTATCGGACTACCGAGGAATGACTATAGATGTAGAACTCCTCCTGGCTCGGCATCCACTTCTTTTCCTTTTTTGGAAAAGTCGCATCAAATGCCTCGACCGCGGCAACGTCCTCGCAGCAGTCGGCGGCAGTGGAGGGGATATACATCCACTTCTTGCCGCCCAGCACGTTCGGAACAAGCTCGCAAACAAGAAGTGCCGTCGGAAAGTTGCCATCCACAACAAAGCTCACGTTCTTCTTTTTGCAGCTAACGAACCCACGGCTGACGTAGTTGCCGGGGTTTCCGAAGTTGATGTTCACGTCGTAGTCCATCTTGCGTGCCGCCTCAAAGGAATGCTCGATAAGCAGCTTTCCAAGCTTCTGTCTTTGGTACTTCGGTGCAATGCAAAGCGGCCCGAAGGAAAGGATCTCCTTGCGGTTTCCTTCCTCGTCCTCAAGCCACGCCTTCGTGTACATGATGTTGCCCACGATCTCGCCGTCCTTTTCAAGCAGGAATGCAAGCTCGGGAATGAAATCGGGATGATTTCTCATCATATGTACGAAGTAATGCTCGTCAGCCCCCGGCTTATAGACGTTCCAGAACGCCTCGCGGGTCAGCACTTCCACTGCTCTGTAGTCTTTTTCTGTCTCTAAACGTATCGTCAAATTTTTCATTT
>JAFQDF010000023.1 GCA_017416185.1 Clostridia bacterium | reverse complement strand
TCCGCCACTGGCGGCACGTATCTGTTCGGCGTACTAAGTACGGTAGTGACCCTTTTCGCGGAAAAGTGTGAAAAAGTGGCGGAAACTCGATGTTTTCGCCACTTTTGAATACTTATCAATTGTATTGGTGTTATAACAGATATATAATTAATGTCTGTTGAGTGGAGTAATGTTTTATAACATTGTAGCGTGTGTTGTATCATAAACAACCCTCATCCTACAGAGCGCAGTTTGGCTGGGGCAACTTGCCCCTCACACGTCCGACCGACTTTTTCGACAGTCTGAAATCCTGCTAAAAGCAGGATTTATTTTTATATAAAACTGTTTGTAACGTCCTCCTCAAAGTGAGCAGCAGTCTCTGCTCCCGAGCCGCCGTCAAAACGGGAGTTTTTGAGATAGATTCCGATTATCTTGTTTTCGGGATCGATCCAGAAGTGGGTGCCGTAGGCACCGCTCCAGCCGTAGCTACCCAAGGGCAGACGCTTGTAGTCCTCGTTTACGATAACACGTACTCCAAGACCCCATCTCTCGCTGTAGGGCATTATCTCGTGGGGAACGTGAGGTGTTGACATCTGTTTTACAATATCCTCGGAGAGGATACGGACGCCGTTATATTCACCCTTGTTAAGAAGCATCGTTGCAAACTTGATATAGTCACGGTGGCTGCTACAGAGTGCCGCACCTCCCATATAGTAGGTCAGGGGCAGACCCTCAAACATACCGCCGTAGGGGAAATCCACCGCTATCGCCTTACCGTCGATATAATCGTGCATAGGTGTAACACGGCTACGCTGTTCTTCGGTGGGAGTAAAAGTAGTCTCCGCCATACCAAGCGGCTGACATATCTCTTTTTCTATAAATTCATTATAGGGCATACCCGACACTATCTCCACAAGTCTTGCAAGCACGTCAAAGCCGAAAAGCGCAGAGTAGAACTGAGTGGAGAAAGGCTCAAAATCAAGAGCGGAGCGGGAATAATGCTCAACAGCTTCTTTAAGACAGGAATGCTCAACTTCCCTTCTCATTTTGGAAAGAGCGTAGTTTCCTACGTCACCGCTGCCGAGACCGCTGGTATGTGTAAGAAGATGAAGAACTGTTATCTCCTTTTCTGCATCTCCCACTATCTCAAGCTCACCGTCAACCATTTTGCCGATCTTCATATTCTTAAAGCCGGGAACGTACTCGGATACCTTTGTATCAAGAGAAAGAAGTCCACGGTCAACACATATAAGCGTAGCAACGGCGGTAATAGGCTTGGTCATTGACGCAAGACGGAATATAGTCTTTTCGTCTACGTCTATTCCGATCTCCTTGTTACCGAAGAAGCCCTCGTACATTACCTCACCGTCCTGTACAACGACACAGGAGCAACCGCCTACTCTGCCCGAGGTAATATCGTCGTTTATCCTTTTTTCAATATTTTCTTTAAGTAAAGATTTGTCAAGCTTTTTCATAATTATCTCCGTTATTTATACTTGATTCCCTTGGTCACAAAGCCTATGTTTTCAAAATCCTTGGGATTGTGACGGATTATATAATCTATATAGGAATCTATCATCTTTGCGGTGAAGATATATCCCATAGGATTCATATGTCCGAGAAGGAAGAAGTTTTCATTGAACCGTTCATCGTACTTGGGGCCGTATTCGAAGATATCTATAACGTAGCAGTTTTCGTAGTATTCGGCAAGATCATAAAGCAGAGCCGCGTGTGCCTTTGCTATATCGTTATGCCAGTCAAGATGTATCTCGGGAAAGGTCACGAAGAAGAACTTTGCATCAGGACTTATCTCCTTATAGCGGGCGATTATCTGTGCATAGTAGCCTGCAACGGTAGGCTTGTTATTTTTATAGTCCGCGGGGTCGATGTCCTTTATAGAACCGAGCTCCATCTTTTTCGGGCTGACAAGATCGTTTACTCCGAGAGCGATAACGTATGCCTGACACGCCTTTTCCTTATCCCACCAGCCTCTTTCTTCGGCGGAGCTTTCGATATACTGCTTTGCGGTCATTCCGCCGCCGGAAAAGTTATACGCCTTGAAGCCGTTTTTACGCGCAATAAACTGTCCCCAGGAATATTCATACATATCGTACCAACCGTGCTGTCCGTTTTCGTCACAGGTCTCAAACTCACCCGATGACATACTGTCGCCGATAAAGGCAACCGAACGGAATATCGAGGTGTTGCTGTAACCTTCTACCAATTTGTCCAGGGGCTTTTCGTTCTGAGGATAAAGATAGCTGTTCCAGTCCATATAATAACTCCTTTGATTTGATATTATAAGGATAGCATATTTTAAGATATAATTCAAGACTCTTGCTGTCTTTTTTGCATTCTCTGCCAGTTAAAAAATCCGTACATATCGTTTACAAAAAAGACTATAAAGCATATTATCATAGCAAGATTTCCTGCAAGGACCCACAGCCCTATAAGCACAAGATCGTTTGCCGCATAACCGAGGGCATAGTACGGACTGCGCAGATAAGTAAGGGTTGCCGCAAGAACGCTTGTGGTAACGGATACGGTGCTTAAAATGATCTCTGCCGTACCCAAAGCCGAAAGGATAAAATAGAATATCACGGTTACAACACCGGCAAAAGCAAAGGTCAGCACAACGGTTTTAGGGGTAAGCTTTTTTACCTCCACCTCTGCCTTGTTGCCCTTAAAGGGATGACGTATCCAGGAGATGAGAGCCGCTAAAGCAATAGGGGCTGACATACCGAGGTAGGTTATCATTTCACCGTAATATTGTCTTGAAAAGGAGACGACTCCGTAAAAGACAGCGAAAATTATAATAAGTATCTGTCCCCAGATGTTTCCCTTAGCAGTAAAGATAAGAGCGGTCACGCCGATAAGCGAGCCTATAGTGCTGAAAAGATCTCTCTGCGGTGAAAATATATAGCAAAGTATTACGGTCACCATAGATCCAAGCCAGAGACAGAACTCAAATTTTGATAATTTCTTAAATGGATTATGCATAATCTTTCTCCATACAACAAAAATACACCCATACACACCTTCTAAGACCTAACGGTGTGATGAGTGCTCTACCCGGTGGCAGTAAATATATTCATACGAAAAGTATAGCATATAGAACATTAATTGTCAATAAAATCATGTTTATTTCATAACTTCTAAATCATAGTTACTTATCAGATACAGCGAAATCACTACGGTTTATTAATTTCCGAATTTCAGAAAGAGTTTTAGCTTGTCTGTTTATCAAATAGCCACTGACGTATCTATCAATAATTTCAATTTTTTCACCGCATATATATTTTTCTTCAATAATTCCACAAACAAGATCCTGAAGATGGTTTATTCCTTCCATTTCCTCTAACAACATAAATAATTCATCTAAATTTTTAATACTGATTTTCATTATTTTTTTGTCTCCTCTGTGATATATACCAAATATATCACAAAAAGAAAACGGATATACCAACGATTGTCGGTGAAGAGATTAAAATAATAATATAGCGATATATTCGCCTTCGGCTAATGCGATATGTTTTATCATACGATAAAACGCGATATATGCTCACTTTGTTCGTATGCGATATGATATAAATCCTCGCACGCCGCAGCGTATATCGCGTCCAAAGGACATATCGCACGCTTTAGCGTATATCGCAAATCCCGCAAGGGATTTATATCGCGAGAGCAGTCGCAAAACGACTGCTCTTAAAATATTCCTGCCGACTTAAGCAAAAACGACGCTATAAAAGTAGTAAACGCCGATATTAGAGTCGTCCATATAACAAGCTGCCCTGCAAGGCGGGCATCCCCGTCCATCTCCTGTGCCATAGCAACGCTTGACACGGCAAGCGGTGTGGTAAATACTGCTACAAGCGCCGCAAAATGCGCGCCTGTCAGCTTATCGGCAAAGATCAGATACGCCGTTCCAAGCCCGAGAACAGGCACCATAAGACAGCGCATACCTACACCCCATAAAATCTCACGGCGAAGCTCGGAAACGGTGGAAAACTCAAACTGTGCTCCAAGCACCAGAAGTGCCAGAGGTGTTGCAAGATTTGACATATAGCCAAGCACTTTATATACAGGTGTGATATCGCTTACTCTGAAAGAAACAAGCGGTCTGACGAGCAGAACGGCTATACCGAGAGCAATACTTATTATCAAAGGATTTTTCAGTATATCGAGAAATATCTTTTTTATACTCGGCTTTCCCTCACGGTAAACCGACAGGCATATGACCGCAAGAATATTGAAAAGCACTATTACCACCGCCGACAGCACCGATGCCGCAGCTACTCCCTCCTCACCGAAAAGTGCCTCTGCCAAAGGGATGCCTATAAGTGCATAGTTTGAGCGAAAAGCCGCCTGAGCGAGAACACCTCTGCATTCTCTTTTCTTTGTGGCGACGGTAACTATAGGAAAAGCGGCAAAAAACAGAACTAATACCGCTATGAACGTGTATATGATATAGCTTGGCTCTATACTGCCTATGTTATCTATCTTATAGACGTTGAGAAAGAGCATACACGGCAGAAAAACACGAAAACAAAGCTTGTTTGCCTGCTTTGCAAAATCGGCAGACATAAATCCTATTCTTTTAAGTATATAGCCCAGCGCCACCGTCGCAACTATCGGCAGAACGGCATTCAGGGCAAAGATAAGTGAGTCCATTTATTTTACTTCCCTGTATGTAAAGCTTTCCCAAGGAATATTGACATCTTTTTTGGAGGAAACGATATCGTCAACGTGTAAAAGCAAGGGGAAATCCTCGGCTTTTAATATTCCTTTTTCTATATTGATACGAATGGCTCTTGCCACTCGCTCGGAGACCACAAGGGATTCGAGGGTGACACCGTTAAGTTCAGCCTTGGCTTCGTCAATGCTCATACCCTTGCCGAGCAGAATACCTACAAGACGTGTACGTCCGCCGTATACCGTAACGTATAGGTCGCCTACACCTACGCAGAGATTTTCGAGACTGTAAGCATTCTGGAAACGAAGGAGCTTATCCATCTCCTTTGTTGCCTGACCGAACACCGCCGCCTGAGAGTTAAAGTGAAGTGTGTCGTCCTCATATACCCGCTGATTGACGCCTATAGTCAGAGCTACCGCCAGAGCATAGCCGTTTTTGAGAGCTACGGCAGACTCTATTCCCACAACGTCGGTGGTGATGCTTACGTGGTAATAATCGGTCTGCATATAGGAACGCAGCTTTTCAAGTACCTCTATATCGTCACCGCAGAAGGAAACGTGGGTCTGATCGTGAGCCACAAGCTCGTAGCTGGTACAGGGGCCGCCTACTGCATTCATAGACAGCTTTTTGCCCATTTTATCTAATTTTTCTTTCCACAGATCAGGATAGGTGAGAAGCTTTCCGTCCTCGGTATCCATAAGCCCCTTGGTCACGGTAAGCACGGGAGTTCCGTCGGCTATCTCGGGCAGAACGTAGTCTCCGAACCATTCAACTCCAAAGCTGGAAACCCCGCCGATGACCATATCCGCACCGTCAAGGGCTTCCCTTAAGCTCTCTATCTGATAGAATTTCACCCCTTCGGGAAAATCACGGGTGAACTTAGTGTGTCTGTTGTGCTTAAGACAGTTATCGATAATTTCTCTGTCAAGATGTGTGCCGACAAGACGGACCTCGTGTCCGTTTTCTCTTGCGGGAAACGCAAGGGCAGAGCCCATCATTCCCGAGCCTACTATTGTGATTATCGCCATATATTTCTCCTAAAAGCGGCGAGTCGCCGCACCCAAACTGCGCTCTGAGGGTATAATACACCTTTTGTTTATCCCACGCCACAACGCAGTTTATTATATATTAAAAATTATTATTCCGCTGATACAGGAAAGGGTGTTTGCTATGAGCGAAGCAACAATACATTTCCCAAATTTACACCGAAGCATTCCTTTGTATATAAGTGTCTCGGCTGAAACTACCCCTATTTCAAGTAATATAAAAACAAGGGCATAAAGGCTATGTCCGTATAAAGGATAAAGTATTAAATTTATCAAGGGATTGGTGACAAGATTGCATACAAAACTTGCTAAAAGCCATCTTCTCCACGGCTCAAAGCCGCATATGACTATACCCTCGATAAGACAGGTAAGAACAAACGCTGTAATAAGAGGAACAAGCATTATTTGCTCTTCGTTCCCTTGTTCTTTTTATTTAGGGCACGGATGATTATAGCTACAGCTGCCGCTATAACTACGACTGCTGCAATTGCTGCAACAACTCCTATGTTTCCGCTTAAAGCTTCGGAAGGTGATGGGGGTGTAACAAGATCCATAAGTATATTCTTCATCGTTTTTTTATTCCTTTCAAAAGATTATTTTGTATCTTCATCATTATTCTTTTTCTTTTTATTTACCACACGAATTATCTTCACAACGCTCAATACTATCACCACTACTATCAAAACAGCAGTAAAGATCTCTGCCGGGCCTGTAAATTCACCCATTAAAGACGGAACCGCTACGGCATCCATAAGATTCTTATTTATCATTTTTTCTGTCTCCTTTCAGACTAAAAATAAATATTATTATCACAGTAACCGTAAGAAGGGTCACGGTCACCTGATGTGCCAAAAGCGTTTTTGGAAGGATAAAGAATGCAGGCGCAGTTCCGATGAAAAGTCCTATTGTAGTTATACCGAAGCAAGCTCCCGGTGATTCAGGGAGCCTCGATACAAGTGCTCCGAGAGTTATCGCCATAGTCATACTGAAAAGTCCTACACCGATAACAGATATGAGCATATTTGAGTTTCCGAAAAGCATAAAGGGCAAGGATAATATAAGGCTGAATATTGCAGTCCTCTTTGCCCCTATAATATCAGAGAATACTCCTCCCAGCATCTTACCGATACCCATTACAAAAAAGAGAATGACCGAATCAAGAGCTGAGCTTTTCCAGGCTATGGGAATAGCATATCCGATATACGCCCTTACCGCAACTGCCGTAAACATAAGAAGTATAAATATCCATATCGGCATATTTTTATCGGCTATATCAAAGCCGTCTGCTCTGCCTGATACAGACACAGAGCGACGGATAAGGCATATTATAATAACGGATACAGTCATAAGCACCAAAGGAACTATCACAAGCTCTGTCCTTGATAAAAGCTGACCTATGATAACACCGAAGGAACCGCCACCGACAAAGATACCGCTCGGGGCAAGCCTTCCGTCAACGTCACACAGAGTATAGTGTGCTCCGCTTATATGTACCAAAGCGTTACCGATACAGATAAATACAAATCCGATAATATCAAAGGGCAGTATAAGTGCGGTTATGACCATAACGGCCCCGCAGCTTCCAAGGTCAAGGCGCGGAAAACGGTCCTGCAGCACACCGAATATGCCCTGAGGCACAAAGGCAAGACAGTCATATAGGAGAGCAAACAGCACCCAAAACTGACTGGTCCCAAACCTGTTAAAGATGAAATAAAAGCAGGCGATCTCAAGAGAAAAATGTACAAGTGCATAGAGAATACCTCTGACTGTTCCTCTTTTCATACCATCACCTCATTTAAATTATAAAAGATTTAAGATATATTGTCAATAAGCCATGCGAGCAGCTTGCCCCATTTTTCGATATTATCTTGACATATGAGCAGGTTTTATATATAATATATGAAGAATATTATTGATAACTCAACGGAGATCAAAAAATCATGGAAAAAGTAAGAATTGGCGTTATCGGTATCGGTAGTATGGGTTCATCCCACGTTATCCAGCTCGATGAGGGCAAGGTACCTAACGCAGAAATGACCGCTGTTTGCGACATCGACCCCGCAAGACTCGAATGGGCTAAGGAATTTAACCCCAACATCCTTCGTTATGACGACCACAAGAAGCTGCTGGCTGATAAGGTAGTTGATATGGTCATCATCGCTACCCCTCACTATCTGCATCCCGTTATCGGTATCGAAGCACTTGAGGCAGGCGTTCACGTCCTCAGCGAAAAGCCCCTTGGCGTTTACACCAAGCAGGCAAAGGAATTTGTTGAAAAGGCAGAGGAAACAGGCAACAAGCTTGCCGTTATGCTTAACTGCAGACCCGAGCCTTACTATAGAAAGATAAGAGAGATGGTTCAGGGAGGAGTTCTCGGTGAACTCAAGCGTACCGTATGGATCATCACAAACTGGTACCGTACTCAGGACTACTATGACAACGGCGGCTGGAGAGCTACCTACTCAGGCGAAGGCGGCGGCGTACTGATCAATCAGTGCCCCCATCAGCTTGACCTGTGGCAGTGGATCTACGGTATGCCCAAGCGTGTTCGTGCATTTGCAAAGTTCGGCAGATACCACGATATCGAGGTTGAGGACGAGGTTACCGCATATACCGAATATGAGGACGGCTCTACAGGTGTGTTCATCACCTCCACAGGTGAGTTCCCCGGCACAAACCGTCTTGAGATCACAGGCTCCAAGGGTAAGTTAGTATACGAGAACGGCAAGCTTCTCTTCTACAAGCTCTCTATGGACGAAAGAGAATACTGCTTCTCTGCTACCGACGGCTTCGGCTCTATAGAGTACGAGGTTGAGGAGATATTCCCCGAGGGCGTAGGTAAGGGTCACCGCCAGATCATCCAGAACTTCTGTAACCACATCCAGTTCGGTGAGGAGCTTATCTCACCCGGCCGCGACGGTCTTAACAGCCTGGCACTGTCCAACGCTATGATCCTGTCCCAGTGGAAGAACGACTGGGTAGAGATCCCCAACGACGGCGAGGAATATTGGGAGCTTCTTCAGGAGCATATCAAGACCTCCAAGCCCAAGAAGAGAGTTATCTCCAAGGTTGCGGATCTTTCTAATACCTTTAACTCCAAGGCATAAGCAGCTATACCAAATAAAGAGACGAAACACCCGCTTACAAACGGGTGTTTCTTTATAAGGACAGATGATGGATAAAATAAATTACAAAAAAGTCAAGCCCTATGATACAACGAAAAAACCTTTAAAACAGAGCTGTATTTTCACAGGGCTTATGTATCTCTTAAGCAGATTTACGATACCCACGAAATTTGAGATAGAAAAGATAGGTATGGAGGGCATCAAGCCTCCGTACATCCTGCTCTCTAACCATATGCACTTTGTGGACTTTAAGCTCAACTCGGTTGCTACCTTTCCCCACAAGACATATAACGTAGCAACTATCGACGGTTACTATCGCCGCCCTCTCATAATGGAGCTTATAGGTTGTATCTGCAAGCGCAAATTTACAAACGACATGCATCTTTTAGAGTCTATTGACAAGGTGCTGAAAAAGCATAAGGGAGTACTTTCCATGTACCCCGAAGCAAGGTATTCTCCCGTGGGAACCACCGCTATTCTTCCCGATTCTCTCGGTATGCTTGTGAAAAAGCACGGTGTTCCTGTTGTGACCCTTATCCATCACGGGAACTATCTTCATACCCCCTTCTGGAACTACCGCAAGCCTCGAAAGGTCAAACTCCATACCACTATGAAGCTTATCCTGACCCCCGAGCAGCTTGAAAAGATGTCCTATGAGGAGATAAACGAAGTACTGCGCCGTGAGATGGCATATAACGAGTATGAGTATCAGCTTGAATCAAATCAGCATATAAACGATGCCGACCGTGCAGAGGGCTTACATAAGGTTCTCTACCACTGTCCCCACTGCCTGACCGAATCAAAAATGTCAACCAAGGGTTCCACCCTTCGCTGCGAAGAATGCGGTAAGGAGTGGGAGCTTACCACCCTCGGCAGATTAGAGGCAAAGGACGGCAATACCGAGTTTGAAACTCCACCTGAATGGTACGAGTGGCAAAGAACCAACGTCCGTAAGCAGATAGAGGCGGGCGAATATTCTTTCGAGGATGAGGTAGATGTTTATTCCCTTCCCCATCCCAACCGATTTGAGGATCTGGGCAAGGCAAGGCTTACCCACGACCCCAAGAACGGTTTTGTTCTGACCGGCACTTATAACGGCGAGGAATACCGTATCCAGCGTAAGCCTCTCGGCATGTACGGAGTTCATATCGAATACGATTACTGCTATGTAAGACAGGCTGACTGTATAGATATCTCCACCGAAAACGACTCCTTCTACTGCTACCCCGTAAAAGAGAACGTGGTAACAAAATTGTCTCTTGCCACGGAGGAAATATACAAATTCCATCAGGAAGCAAGGATGGCACGTAAACGTGCTAAAATGCAGAATTCAGAATGCAGAATTCAGAATTAATGACAAAAACAGTTGCGAAAATTCGCAACTGTTTTTTACGTTTTATTTTTTAGTTTAATTAGATCTGATGCTCAACTTTTACCCAACTAAATATATACAAGCTGAATATACGTATTAATCAAACCGAGATCAAAATGGAATTTTTGACACCTTCGTGTCAAAAATCACCTCAATTCTGCATTCTGCACTCTGCATTCTGCATTATTTTCTCAAGCTCCACCACCATACGCTCAGCTAAAATCTTATGCTGTTCACGGGTGGGGTGAGTTGACATTCCCACGTTCCAGCCCGTGGTATCGATATAGTGTACCTTTCTGCCCGTTTCTCTGTTATAATCCTCTACAACGCAGGGGAAGGAGTCGGCGTGATAGCTGCCAAAGGGCTTCATACAAATAACGGTAGCCTCGGGATGATGAGAAAAGATGATATCAATAAGTCTCTTGTACTCTCTCTCGTAGGTAGGCTTATCAGAAAAATGATCGTTTGTACCGTGGTTGATAAACACGTAGTCGGGATGATGGGATATGGGCGCGCCGTCAAAGCAATAGGGGTAAGCCTCGGTCGCCTTGGGTACAGAGCCGCAGCCGGAAACGTTGACACCCACCGCACCGTAACCCATAATGACGGGCTCAAGACCAAGCGCCTGTGCGCTGCGCCACGCATATGTAGCGGTAGAATCGTCCTCAAAGGCTCGGTTGGGCTGGGAATCCTCATCGGTTATCCTGTTTTCGTGGTCCACCTGAACGCCCTCGGTGATAGAGTCACCAACGAACTCAATGACCTTCTTTGTTCCCTTGGGTGCGATAAGAGCTTCGTCTGCCTCGTAGCCGATAAGAGAGACCTTGCCCTCGAGAGGCTGATACCAGCGGTGCTGCATTTCAACTGCACCCTTGTAGATAACAGTAAGCTTATGCTCGCCCTCGGGAGTATTGAGACGCAGATAAGGCATAGTGACCGACTCGGTCATAACTCCGTCGTCAAGACAGAGCCAGATGTGGGGTGCGGATGCACGGTTATACTTGCAATCAAAATGAAGCTTAATATAATCTCCCTTAAAATATATCTCAAAAAAGGATCCGCAGGCGGTAGCGGT
Source organism: Clostridia bacterium (assembly GCA_017416185.1). Classification (GTDB taxonomy): domain Bacteria; phylum Bacillota; class Clostridia; order Oscillospirales; family CAG-272; genus RGIG7300. The sequence continues at coordinate 34,361 of JAFQDF010000023.1, read as the reverse complement.
GCCTTCGTACCAACGTCCAACGTATCTTATACTTTTATCTTCTTTGGTAAAAAACATTATGCTAAAAACTCCTTTATTTTATCTATCTGTGTCAAAGCTGCCTTTCTGCCTAACTTATAGCCGACGGTCAGCTTTTCCTTGTTCTTTTCGGTTCTGTTTACCGCAAGAGTAACCTCAGGGGCAAGCACTATGGCTCTGCCCTCCTCCTCCAGCCTGAATATATAGTCAAGGGTATCGTTATACCTTGTGTGCCTGTCCTTTAATACCTTCAGAAGCTCGGGATACTTTCGGTAAAGCACCTTCATTGCAGGATAGGTACTGTCAGCCTTCTTGCGGTAATCCCTTGCTCGGGTAAGCACGATTATATTCTTGTCACAGCCGTGAGCTATGGAAAAATCAATGGGTATAGCATCCGCAATTCCGCCGTCGAGATAAGGAATGCCGTCTATCTCTACAAACTTTGAAACAAAGGGTAAAGCACAGGATGCTCTTATCCACTCCACGTCCTCTATCAGATCACGTATCTGCTGATAATGAGCCTTACCTGTCAGACAGTCGGTGACACCTACGAAAAATTCGGTGGGATTTTGCTTGAACGCCTCGTTGTCAACCGGGTATATCTTTTCGGGAATATCGTGGAACACAAATTGCTCACCGAACATATTTCCGGTTTTGATGAGATTCCTCATACTGCAGTAATCGGGATTGTCAACGTAATCTCTGCCTACCACAACCGCTCTGCCGTGCTGTCCCGCAAGATAGCTGCAGGCGTTACAGGCTCCTGCCGAGATCCCCGTAAGTGTGTCGAAGGTTATACCCTTTTCAAGAAAAACGTCTATAACTCCCGCCGTAAAGCAACCGCGGAGTCCTCCGCCCTCAAATACAAGTCCGTTCATTTGTCTATCTCCTTAAGTAAGCCCTTACAGCCCTCAACGATATCTCTGTAAACTCCCGAAAAATCTCCCGAATACCAAGGGTCCTCCACGTCCCCGCCGCGATTGGTAAAGGACATAAGCTTCTTCACCTTGTTTTCGGGGTCACCGCCCAGCATACGCTTGGCGTTACGGTAGTTTGCAGAGTCCATAACTGCAAAGAGGTCGTATTTATCATAATCATCTGCTCTTAACTGAACAGCCCGCTTGCCCTCACAGCCTATACCGTGAGCTGCAAGCTCTTTCTTTGCAGGAGGATAAACCGGATTTCCCCTGCCGCCGTATATCTCCTCGGTACTGGTAGCAGAGGACTCTATGGTAAAGCAGTCGGCATCGGTCCTGTCCTTTATCATATCCTTAAGTATAAACTCCGCCATCGGGCTTCTGCAAATATTGCCGTGGCATACGAACATAATTCTGTACATAGGTATTTTTCCTTTATTTAATAAGGTAATTGTACAATATTTTTTGGGGCAAGTCAACAGCGGAAAACAAAAACTATGATTTAGAAGAGATTTTTGCAACCTGACACATTTTTCTATTATAAATATGATGTAACGTCATTGAATATTTTTTATATCTATATACAAAATTCAATGACACTTACTAAAACAATGCCAGTACCCAAAATAATAAAACCGCAGCCCTAAAACTGCGGTCAGACGTTACTATCCTCCTCGGTGCGGTTAAAGCTGTCGGAGTTGACATAGTCATATAATCGGGCAACGACATCCTCGTATCTCTCTGAAATAAAATATATCGCTGATTGCTGGACCCGGCTCAATCCCGTATACGATCTGTCCACCGTATCTCCTTGCACAAGCCCGTTAATATAATTTATCGCTTCTATTTCATATATCAGTTCATTGAGCTTGTCAACACGCTCTACATCAATTCTGTTCATATCCACTCCGAAAATCTTGACTAAAGTTCCGTTTTGTTGTATAATGGTTTATAATTGTTTCGTTTAGTTGCGTTTTGGTTCCGTATGGTTCCGTTGCTGTGCTTATTATATACCACTTTGTTCCGTTTGTCAATAGTTTTTCGTGTTTTTTGGAGGGTAATTATGACTTTTTATGAAAAAGTAAAACTTTTATGTGAAAATGAAGGCTTTGAAATATCAAACCTTGGCGAAAAGTTACCCGAGAATAAAATTGCCAAAAGTTCATTGAGCCGTTGGAAAAGCGGAACCAAACCCCGTATAAAAAACATCAAGGCTATAGCCGATTATTTCGGTGTTCCCGTTGATTATCTGACCGATGACGACAAGGAGCTTACAGCCGACAAAAACCGTGATATCAAGGCAGCCCTTTTCGGCGAAGGTGTGACCGTCACCGACGAAATGTGGAACGAGCTTTTGAACTTTGTGGAATTTCTAAAGACGAAATATAATATTTAACAGGTTAAATCAAACAAAGGGGAAATATATATTGAGCAAGAGAGATTTAACTGCAAGAAAAATAATTGCATTAGCTTATATGCATAGATACGGATGGATCGTAGTTGCCTTCGGATGTATAGCTGTTTTTAATAAAAAAGCTCTCTGTATCATGGGAATCGCATTTATCCTGTTTTCCGTTTGGTCATTCGTTGGATACAAATGCAAATGGAGACACATTTACTGCTCATATCAGAATGCTTACCATCAAGAAATGACCCCGTATACCATCCGTTGGCATAAAATAAAGAAAAGTGACGCATATGGAATGCCGATCATCTTCACAATTTTGGGCATAGCATTACTGCTCGTAGAGATAATAAACTGACAAAATAATATTGCTGTATAAACATATCAGCCATTCGGCAAAACCGAATAGCTTCCTTTCATTATACATTTTACATTATACATTATACATTTGAGTAAAGCAAAAAAATCCATCCCCGAAGGGATGGATTTTTTTGCTTTACTCATAGAGTGCTGCGAGCTTGGTAAGTCTGTTGTACTTAGCCTTTGCGTTAGCCTCAGCCTTTGCGAAGAGCTCTTCTGCTCTTTCGGGGAACTGAGCAGCCAGACGGCTGTAACGTGTCTCGGACTTGATGAACTCGATATAGTCGCCTGTAGGCTCCTTGGAGTCAAGGGTGAAGGGAGTCTTGCCCTCTGCCTTAAGTGCGGGATTATATCTGAACATCTGCCAGTAACCAGCCTCAACTGCCTTCTTCATCTCAACCTGACAGTTGGTCATACCGCCCTTAAGACCGTGCATTTCACAGGGTGCGTAAGCGATAACGATGGAAGGACCGTTGTAAGCCTCAGCTTCCTTAAGAGCCTTGAGAGTCTGGTTCATATCAGCGCCCATAGCGATCTGTGCAACGTAAACGTAGCCGTAGGACATAGCGATCTGTGCAAGATCCTTCTTGCCCATTGCCTTACCTGCTGCTGCGAACTGTGCAACCTGACCGGTCTGAGAAGCCTTGGAAGCCTGACCGCCGGTGTTTGAGTAAACCTCGGTATCGAATACCATAATGTTTACGTCCTCACCGGAAGCGATAACGTGGTCGAGACCGCCGAAACCGATATCGTATGCCCAACCGTCACCACCGAAGATCCAAGTGGACTTCTTAGCGAGGTAATCCTTCTCAGCAAGGATAGCGGGAGCTGTGGGACAACCCTCTGCTGCTGCCTTCTCGAGCTCAACGATAAGAGCCTTGGTAGCTGCATCGTTTGCTTCGCCGTTGTCCTTGGTAGCGATGAACTGCTCAGCTGCTGCCTTGAATTCAGCGGAAGCCTTGTCGGATGCCATCATATCAGCAACCTTGCCGATAAGTCTGTCGCGGATGGTCTTCTGACCGAGGTGGATACCGAGACCGTGCTCAGCGTTGTCCTCGAAGAGGGAGTTAGCCCATGCGGGACCCTTCTTGGTCTCGCGGTTAACGGTGTAAGGTGTAGCGGGAGCGGAGCCGCCCCAGATGGAGGAACAACCGGTCGCGTTGGAGATGTACATTCTTTCACCGAAGAGCTGTGTGATAAGTCTTGCATAAGAGGTCTCAGCACAGCCTGCGCAGGAGCCGGAGAACTCAAGCAGGGGCTGCTTGAACTGGCTGCCCTTGATAGTGCCGTTGATAAGCTCGGGCTTCTCGGAAACGTTAGCTACGCAGTAATCAAATGCTGCCTGCTGCTCAAGCTGAGTAGCCTGAGGAACCATCTCGATAGCCTTCTTGCCTGTGCCGTCCTTTTCACCCTTAGCGTTTACGGGACAAGCCTTAACGCAGAGTGTACAACCCATACAATCCAGAGGGCTGATAGCCATAGTGAACTTGTAGTCGGTCTTGATAACGGGCTTTTCTGTATATTTGGTAACTGCGGGAGCGTTTGCAACCTCGTCAGCTGTCATAGCGAAGGGTCTGATAGTAGCGTGAGGACATACGAATGCACAGCTGTTACACTGGATACAGTTCTCAGCATGCCATACGGGAACGTCAACTGCAACACCGCGCTTCTCGTAAGCTGCAGAGCCCTGAGGGAATGTACCGTCAGCGTACTCAACGAACTTGGAAACGGGGAGCTTGTCGCCGCCCATCTTGTTTACGGGAAGAACAACTTCCTTTACGAAACGAACGAGCTCTTCTCTGTCGCCTGTAACCTCTTCTGCCTTAGCACAGTCACAAGCATCCTTCCAGGAAGCGGGAACCTCAACCTTTACAAGTGCTTCTGCACCTGCGTCGATTGCCTTGTAGTTCATTTCAACAACTGCCTCACCCTTCTTGAGGTAAGACTTCTTAGCGTAAGCCTTCATGTACTCGATAGCCTTGTCGATGGGAAGGATCTTAGCAAGTACAAAGAATGCAGACTGGAGAATGGTGTTGGTTCTCTTGCCCATACCGATCTCACGAGCCTTGTCTATAGCGTTAACGATGTAGAACTGAATGTCGTTCTCAGCGATGTACTTCTTAGCCTTTGCGGGAAGGTTAGCTTCAACCTCCTCGGGTGTCCACTGGCAGTTAAGAAGGAAGGTACCGCCGGGCTTAACGTCCTGAACGATGTCATAACCCTTAACCATATAGGAGGGGTTGTGGCAAGCTACGAAGTTAGCCTTGGTGATATAGTAAGGAGACTTGATGGGGTTGTCACCGAAACGAAGGTGAGAAATGGTAACACCACCGGTCTTCTTGGAGTCATACTGGAAGTAAGCCTGAGCGTACTTGTCGGTCTTGTCACCGATGATCTTGATGGAGTTCTTGTTAGCACCAACGGTACCGTCACCGCCAAGACCCCAGAACTTGCAGCTGATAGTGCTTGCATTAGCAGTATCGGGACAGTCGTGCTCAGGAAGAGAAAGACCTGTAACGTCATCTACGATACCGATTGTGAAGTTGTTCTTGGGCTCAGCCGCATCAAGATTTTCATATACAGCGAAGATGCTGGAGGGAGGAGTATCCTTGGAACCGAGACCGTAACGGCCGCCAACTACCTTGATACCGGTAACACCCTCAACTGCGAGTGCGGTAACAACGTCGAGGTAGAGAGGCTCACCGAGAGAGCCGGGCTCCTTGGTTCTGTCGAGAACTGCAATCTTCTTACAGGTAGAAGGAATAGCCTCAACGAGCTTCTTAGCTACGAAAGGTCTGTAAAGTCTTACCTTGATAAGACCAACCTTTTCGCCCTTTGCGAGCATATAGTCGATAACCTCTTCTGCTACGTCGCAGATAGAGCCCATAGCAACGATAACCTTCTCAGCGTCAGCAGCACCGTAGTAGTTGAAGAGCTTGTAGTCTGTACCGAGCTTAGCGTTAACCTTGTCCATGTATTCCTCAACGATTGCGGGGAATGCATCGTAGTACTGGTTACAAGCCTCTCTGTGCTGGAAGAAGATATCGCCGTTCTCTGCGGAGCCGCGGAGTACGGGATGCTCGGGGTTGAGAGATCTCTTTCTGAATGCAGCGATAGCATCCTTGTCAACCATCTCATTGAGGTCCTCGTAGTCCCAAGCTTCGATCTTCTGGATCTCGTGAGAGGTACGGAAGCCGTCGAAGAAGTTAAGTACGGGAACACGACCCTTGATGGTAGCAAGATGAGCTACGGCACCGATGTCCATAACCTCCTGAGGGTTGGAGCAAGCAGTCATAGCAAAGCCTGTCTGACGGCAAGCGTAAACGTCGGAGTGGTCACCGAAGATGTTGAGCGCGTGAGAAGCTACGCAACGTGCGGAAACGTGGATAACACAGGGAAGAAGCTCACCTGCGATCTTGTACATATTGGGGATCATCAGAAGAAGACCCTGAGAAGCGGTAAATGTAGTGGTAAGAGCACCTGCTGCCAGAGAACCGTGTACGGTACCTGCCGCACCTGCCTCGGACTGCATCTCCATAACCTTAACTTCATCACCGAAGATATTCTTGAGACCTGTAGCGGACCAAGAATCGGTCAGCTCCGCCATAACGCTGGACGGAGTGATAGGGTAGATACTTGCAACCTCAGTAAACGCGTAGCTTACGTGAGCCGCAGCGGTATTACCGTCCATGGAAATCATTTTTCTTGCCATGTTAGTTCCTCCTAAAAAGATATATGTAGATTAAAAATTATACACCACAGATGATTATAACACTATTCACTTTCTTTGTAAATGGGTAATTGTAAACAATTCTGTCAAAAATCCTTTAATGTTTACATATTCTTAATATAAATCTGTTATTATACTGTTATCAAATAAAAATGAGGTTATATTTATGGATCTGATCTCAAGCAACCCGAAGTTCAAACGCAAAATTCTGATCATCTGGTCGGTCCTGCTTTTCCTGCTTCATACCCTGTTCACCCTGCTTTCTCTCTATGACGGATATATCAGCGGAGATATAATGCAGCAGGGTATGGATAAGGCTCTTGGCGTTATACTGCCCATAATTGCATTGCTGATCATCTATATCCGTTACGGTGTACTGGTATCGGCATATCACAGCTACGAAAGAGGAACTCTGCCCTTCACTATGATCTGTGTCGGATCTCTTATATGCTCAAGAATCAGTGAGCATATAATTTACGTTTCTCAAAGCTCTGCAGTCAACCCTCTTTCATACCTTCTCAGCTTCGTAACCTCCTTTATGATAGACCTTGCAGTGGTCCTTCTCCTGCTTCTATTCTCAAGAGGACAAAAGGAAAGAAAGCGTAAGGTGATACGTCTTATACTCATTGCCTGTGTTTTTCCTCTTATCATAACTATCTTCGAGGAGACGTGGTATCTTATAAATATCCTCATCGAAATAAAAGCCGAATACGGAAACGCCGCACTTACGGGTACAGAGATCGGTTCTGTAATATGGTCGTTTACAAGACCTGTAATAAATGCGGTGATCGGCTTTGTAATAATGCTGGTGACACATAAAATACTGAAGAAACAAAAGCTCCGCGTTCAATGAACGCGGAGACTTTTAATTTTACTTAACAAGCAGGTATACGAAATACGCAGCGTAAGAAACGAGCATTATTATACCGTCTGCAAGCTTAAGCTTTTTCTTACGGAACACACAGAGCCACAGAAGAACTCCCGCTGCTGCCGCGATGATACAGTCAACAAGAAAGCTGACCTCAAAGGGCACGGGAATGATAAGTCCCGTAATACCTATTATAAGCAGGATATTGAATATGTTACTGCCAACTATGTTTCCGATAGCGATATCCGCTTTTCCCTTACGGGCTGCCACAACGGAGGTGAACAGCTCGGGCAGAGACGTACCGAGAGCTACCACGGTAAGTCCGATAAACTTTTCGCTCATTCCGAACGTTTCGGCAAGAGCGGTAGCGGAATCTACCGTAATATCACTTCCCCAGATGACGAGTGCCAGACCGACAACACCCATAAGGATAAGTAACCATACGGGTCTTTGGTTTGATTCGACCTCTTCTGCCTGCATTTCTCCCCGTTTGACCATAACGAACATATAGAAGAGATATGCGGCAAATAAAAGCAGAAGAACTATGCCCTCCCAAAGAACAACGTACCCGTCCGTCATACCGAATACCGCAAGAAGCGCCGTAGCTGCCAGCATAATGGGTATCTCATAACGAACGGTTGTTTTTGAAACCGCGATAGATGTAATGACCGAGGAGATACCGAGAATGATAAGTATGTTGAGGATATTGCTTCCCACAACGTTTCCGATAGATATATCCGCACATCCTCCGAGAGCGGCAGTGATGCTAACCGCCGCCTCGGGTGCACTCGTTCCCATTGCAACGATGGTAAGACCTATAACTAATTGGGGTATACGCAGCTTATCCGCAATACCAGACGCTCCCTCTACAAACCAATCGGCACCCTTGACAAGCAGGACGAAGCCGACTGCCAATAACAAAATTTCAATAACTATAGCCATTATCTTACTCCTGTGAGCCGACAGGGTCTACGATACTGTAGCCTACGTTTACAAGGTGGTCTGCAACTCTCTCAAGTCCCAGCACCGCAGATGAATAGTAGGGGCTGACTTCAAGACTGCAGTTACCCTCGGCAAGACGTGCAAAGTGGCTTGCAGTAAGCTCTCTCTTAACCTCGTCGGTCTGCTTTTCAAGCTCGGAAAGCTCAGGCAGACAGGCCGAATTGATGTTTTCAAAGGCATCCTTGGCTATAGCGATCATACGGCTGATAAGAGAGTTCATCTTCTGTATATCTTCCTTTGCGATATCAGAGAACACAAGACTCTTGCCCTTCATCTCCGTACCTATCTCGTGGAAGTTTTCAGCGTGGTCGCCGATACGCTCAAGGTCGTTGAGTACGTGGAAATATGCACCTATGATCTGCTCGTCCTTTGGCTCAACGTGAGCGGAGAGCTTGATAAGATAATCGGTAAGCGCACTGTTGATGAAGTCTATCTCTTCCTCGTTTGCAGCCACTTTTTCTGCATTCTTGGGGTCTGTGTTCTCCATTGCTTCAAAGGAATGGCTTATATTCTCCTCAACGAGAGAAAACATACGGTCCATCTCCTTCTTAACCTGCATAAGAGCAACGGCGGGAGTTGTAAGAAGTCGGTCATCAACATACTGAAGAGTACGGATCTCCTCAGTTTCCTTCTTGTCCCTGATAACGCGCTGTGAATATGCCACAAGCTGCTTAACGAAGGGAAGAAGAAGAATGGTAGTGGTAACGTTGAATATAACGTGGAACGCCGATACTCTCATCTGGAGAGACATAGGATCGTTTCCGGGGAAGAAGGATACAAGCATATTTACAAACGCGTCCTTGAATATCCATACGATAGCGGTGAATACGACCGTACCGATAACGTTGAAGGTGAAGTGAACGAGAGCCACACGCTTGGAGTTGGCGTTTGCACCTATAGAAGCAAGAAGCGCGGTAACACAGGTACCGATATTGGCACCAAGCACGATAAAGAGTGCCAGTTCAAGGGGTAATACACCTGTACCGACCATAGTGATAACTACACCCGTTGCCGCAGAGGAGCTCTGGATAAGGGCGGTAAAGATCACGCCTATGAGTATCAGAAGTATGGGAAAATTCACAACGGCGAATATCCCCTGGAACATATCCATAACAAGCTCGTTACGGAAAGCCTGTTCGCTGCTCATAATATCAAGACCTACGAAAATAAGACCGAGACCGGAGGTAAGAAGACCCGTAAGCTTTATCTTTTCGCTCTTGGCAAAGCCCATCATAACTCCGGCAAAAGCAAAGAGGTACATTATCATATTGAATATATCGTTTTTAAGAGCTACCAGCACGCCCGTGATAGTAGTACCGATATTGGCACCCATAATGATGGGAGTCGCCTGCATAAGGGTCATAACTCCTGCGTTTACAAGACCGATGACCATAACCGAGGTAGCGGATGAGCTCTGAATTATCGCCGTTACTCCCGCACCGATACCGACACCGGAAAAACGGTTATTACTTATCTTGCCCAAAAGACGTTTCATACCGTCTCCGGCAGATCTCTCAAGAGCATCGCCTAAGAAGTTCATACCTACGATGAACACGCCGACGCCTGCAAGAAGCCAGATAAGACTCTGAATAAGCTGCATAATTTCCATAATACTGTCTCCTTAATACTTTTGTATATATAATAATTATACGCAAAAATAAAAGAGACTCATACGCAAAAAAGCGTATAAGTCTCGTTCTTTAAGAATACACCGAGGGAAGCTTGCTTTGCTGCTTCTCTTCCCTGTACTGACGATGCATTCCGTGTTGCCACGGAACTACTCCCCTATATCGCGTGTATTCTAACATATTAACGGTGATTTGTCAAGAAAATTATGAGAATTATTCCCCGTCTTTTGTCAGCTCGTCAATGCCGATAAGAAGGTCGGAGTTACCGCCCATAACCGTGGGCAGCTTGCCGTCCCACTTGTTCCACTTTATGTACTCAACGTAGTCGGGAGACACGGAGAGAGCATCCTGTACCAGCTTGATGCTTTCTGCCTCCGCCTGCGCCTGAGTTATCTTCTGCTTTGCCTCTACCTCAATTCGTGCAAGATCCTGTTCTGCCTTGAGAGCCTGCTGCTGTGCGGTCTGCTTTGCTTCTACCGCGGCATTGAATTCTTCTGAGAAGTCAAAGTTTACGATGTTGAACATCTCAACGGTGATACCGTAGCTGCCTATCTTCTCGGCAAGAGCATCCTTGATCTGATCGCCCACCGTCTGACGCTTGGTGATAAGCTCCTCGGCTGTAAACTGTGCACTTACTGCCTTGATGCTCTCCTGGATAGCGGGAACTATGATCACGTTACCGTAGTCCATACCTACGTCCTGATAAAGCTTGGCTGAGGAGGGGTCGTCGACGTGATAGTTTACTGCAACCACATATGAAAGGATCTGTAAGTCCTTGGAGGAAGCGGTACCCTGAGTCTCGGTCTTCTGGGTACGGTTGTTCATCTGTACTACCGTCTGAACGAAGGGTATCTTGAAGTTAAGACCCTCACCCATCATCTTGTTCTCGACCGCTCCAAAGGTAAGCACAACGCCGGTATGACCCGCTTTCACCACGGTAAAGCAGGTACCTACAAGAATAGCTGCGAGGACTACGACTGCTGCGATAATGATAATGTTTCTTACTGTTCTGTTCATTTCTTTTTCTCCTTAAATAAAATTTGTTTTTTCAAGCTTGAACAATATGGGGGTAGTTATCAAAAAAACTCATACACCGAAGTGTATGAGTCTTGTTACTTAATGGACACACCGAGGGGCTCACCTGCTGCTCACCTGCTACTCGCTTGCGGCTCACCTGCTTTTCGGCACCCCTGTACTGACGATGCGGCCCGTACACTGTACGGAACTACTCCCTCATATTGGTTGTATTATAGCATAACCGTGTTGTTTTGTCAAGTACCTATAAAAAGAAGCTTTTTGACCTTTTCGGTCAAAAAGCCTCCTCAATTCTACATTCTTAATTCTGCATTCTGCATTCTTTATCAGCCCATCCACTCGTTGATCTTTGCGGGAATGTCCGTACCGCCGACGGTGGTACAGTGGAACAGCATAAGACCTCCGATATTGTACTCTTTAATAAGTCTGCACTTTTCTTCAAGTGACCAGTATTCGTCACAGCTTCTGAACTCCTTGGAGTCGGGGTTGTACCAGCTTACAGAGTGTGTTCCCTCGTCAAAGTAAGTATAATAACCGCTGATAGGCTTATTGTCCTCGTAGTTGATCAGACCGAGATCTGCGGCGATAGCCGTGCTGACGTCCTCTGCCCATCTGCCGGTACCGTAAAGACCGATCCAGATGCCCAGCTCTTCGTCATATCTGCCCTCAACGCCTCTCCAAGCCTGAACGTAGGTACCCGAGCCGATAACTATCTTCTGACGCTGAACGCCCATCTCAAGGCTTCTGATGATATCATCATAGGTAGCAAAGCCGTGGCCCTGACTGTATACTGCAGAATGAGAGTATGCAACAGGTCTGTTATCGCCTATCATAAGGTCATAGTCCATAAAGTTGAAGTAATCAACGTAATGCTGAAGCTCACTGAGATCATCGTACAGAGAGAAAGCATAGAGACCGCCGGGGATAGCCATAGTAACGAGATACTCATAATCCTCGGGCTTGTTCAGTTCTACCTTAAGCGCATCAAGCTTCTCACGGAGAACCGTAAGGAAATATTCAAGATTCTTCTGAGAGATAGCTCCGGTGGGGAACTCATAGTCAAAGTCTACACCGTCAAGATCGTATTTCTTAACTATCTCTACCGCCTTTTCGGCAAAGTCCTCACAGTTGGAGTAGGGATACAGCCACTTTTCGATATCTGCACCCGAGTCAACGGTAAGAGTAAGCACAAACTTAAGATCGGGATTCTGCATAAGCGCCTCGGGTCTGATACGCTCAACACGCTTTACAAAGCCGTCATTGATGGTCTTTGATGTGCCGCTTGCCTTTGCGGGAAGCAGATTTATAACGTCATAGCTTGCAAAGTCTACGTTACTGTAAGAGCTGGAACCGTCAAGATAGCCTACGAACATACGCTCGTGTTCGATCTCGGTACGCTCGATGGCACGGTTAAGAGAATAGAGGATAACAGCCGCCTCGGCTCTCGTTACCTTGTTCTTGGGGTTAAAGCGGTTTCCTTCATCAAGCTGCATATAGTCGTTCTTGTACGCATACTCTACCGCTTCCTTTGCCCAGGAGGAGGCACGCTTCGTGCCGCGGTCAAGGAGTCTTACCTCGGGAGTAACCTTTTCAAGATAAATGCCCTTGAAACCTACGTAGTTCTTGATAAGCAGCGCTATCTGCTCACGGGTGATAACGGTGTTGGGAGAAAACTTGTTGTTGCCGGTTCCCGACATAATGCCGTTCTCGTAAGCCCAGGCTGCAGTGGTTGCAAACCAAGCGTTCGTCTTAACGTCGTCAAATACCTGCTTGCCCTTGTAGGCATTCAGGTCAGCAGAGTCAAAGCTTGCCATAAGTGTGGCAAACTGCGCTCTTGTAAGGGTGGTGTTGGGTGAGAAAACGGTAGCGGACATACCGCTCATATATCCTTTGTCTATCGCCCACTTTACCGCCTCGTAATAATCTGCATTTTTATTGAGATCCTTGAAATCTGTTACAGAAGCTGCGCTTGTGGAAAAGATCATACAACCAAGCACCGTTGCACAAACGAGAACAAGCGAAACCAGTGTTCTGAATTTCTTCATTTTGGGATCCTCCTTAATATAGTGATAGATATAATAATTTTACAGAAAATATATTAACAAAAATAGAACGATTTGTTATATCACGGTTAACACTATTCTCTGAACTGGTATTTATAGAGCTTGGCATAAATGCCGTCAAGAGCTAACAGCTCCTCGTGACAGCCGCGCTCGGCTATTCCCTCTCCCGTGAGAACGATGATATCATCGGCGTTCTTGATGGTGGAGAGACGGTGAGCAACGATGATCGAGGTTCTGCCGACGAGAAGCTCGTCAAGAGCAGACTGAATAAGCATCTCGGTCTCGTTGTCAAGGGCGCTGGTCGCCTCGTCAAGAATAAGTATGGAGGGGTTCTTCAAGAAAACTCTGGCAATAGATATTCTCTGCTTCTGACCGCCCGAGAGCTTGACTCCGCGTTCACCTACGTCGGTATCGTACCCCTTTTCGAGACTCATAATAAAATCGTGGATGTTTGCCTTCTTTGCCGCCTCGATTATCTCTTCGTCGCTTGCACCTAAACGTCCGTATTCGATATTGTCGCGGATAGTACCGCCGAAAAGAAATACGTCCTGTGCCACCATACCGATATTTTCACGAAGAGACTGACGGGTAAGGGAGGTTATATCCTTGCCGTCGATACTGATAGAACCGCCGTCAAGCTCGTAGAAACGGGGAATAAGATGACAAAGCGTGGTCTTTCCGCCGCCGCTGGGTCCTACAAGGGCAACCTTGGTACCCTTCTTTATATCAAGCGAAAGTCCGTTAATTACGAGGGTGTCCTCTTCCCTGTCCTCGTTGTGATAGGAAAAGGTCACGTCATTAAATGATATATCGCCCTTAACGTCGGTAAGCTCAATGGCATCGGGAGCCTCCTCCTCCGGCTTTTCGTCCATAACCTCAAGAAATCTCTCGATTCCGGTAAGTCCCTCCTGCAGCTGCTCAAAGAACTGAACAAGCTTGTTGACAGGCTTTAAGAACATAGTTACGTAAAGCAGAAACGCTACGAATTCACCGATATCTATACGTTCGTAATAGAAGAAGGCACCGCCGACGGCAAGTATAACAAGGTAAAGGAAGTCGGTCAGGAAATTCATTCCCGAGAAGAACTGACCCATATAACGGTAGCTCTTACGTCTTGCCTCCTTGAACTCACCGTTTGATACCTCAAAGCGCTCTACCTCGTGCTTCTCGGAGGTATAGGATTTTGCCACACGGATACCCGTAAGAGAAACCTCGGCGTTGGCGTTGATCTCTCCGGTTTTTTCCTTTGATTCCTTGAAGGCATCCTTCATACGCTTACGCATCAGTACCGCGTAAACCACGATAAAGGGCAGGACCGCAAAGACGATAAGTGTCAGCACTATATCTATACGGGCAAGCATAATAAAGGAGCCGATAAGCATTATCGAGGATATAAAAATATCCTCGGGACAGTGGTGAGCAAGCTCGGCAATACTGAACAGGTCGTTTACTATCCTTGACATAATAGAGCCCGTCTTGTTCTCATCAAAATAGGAGAAGGGCAGCTTTTGCAGATGACTGAACATATCGCGGCGCATATCGCCCTGTATCTTGACACCTACCATATGTCCCCAATACTGCACGACGAAGTTAAGGAACATCTTAAGCAGATAAAGTCCCAGAACCACACCGCAACCGATGAGGATGAAATTCATCTGCTTGTTCGGGACGTACTCGTTGATTATCTCCTGAGTTATCATAGGGTATACAAGATCACATATCGCTACGATAAAAGCACAGCACATATCCACGGTGAACATACCGAGATAGGGCTTATAATAATGTAATACTCGTTTAATGTTTTTCATTTTAATTGATCACTCTTTTAGTTTTTCGGTCTACAGATTATAACATTTCTACGAAGAAATGTCAACAAATACAACTATGACAGAATACAAATAGTAAGGGAGAATATTCGTACGTTGAAAGTTTTTATTGTAAAATCAGACAATATATGATATAATAATAAAATCGCAATGAGAAAAAATTGTTTTTCTTCCGTAAAACAACCAGATTTTTAAGATATTTTAAGGAAAAATATATGCAAGCTTTTATAAATTCTGCAGTTCAGCTGCTTACCTTACATAACCTTGTGGCCGTTATCAACACTATTGTTGCCATCTTCTCTACCGCATTCAGTGCCTATTGGATAGTCGGCTTTTTCTTCACCCGCAAATTTGCTCCCGCAAAAAAGCAGCACAAGTACGCGATATGTATAGCTGCCCGAAACGAGGAGGCGGTTATCGGAAACCTTCTCGACAGCATCAGCAAGCAGGATTATCCCTCTGAGTTGCTGACGGTCTTTGTGGTAGCGGACAACTGTACCGACAATACCGCGGCTGTTGCAAGAGCAAACGGGGCCGTCTGCTATGAACGCTTCAACGATTATGAGAACACCAAGGGTTTTGCTCTTCAGTTCCTTTTTGAAAATATCCGCAAGGATTACGGCATAGAAAGCTTCGAGGGTTACTTTATCTTTGATGCAGATAATCTGCTCAAGCAGGATTACGTCAGCAGAATGAATGACTCTTTTGACGCAGGTCTGAAGATAATCACCTCATACCGTAATACCAAAAACTTTGACGAAAACTGGATCGCCTCTACATACGCCCTTCACTGGCTGCGCTCTATCCGTAAGAACCACAGAACCCGTTCTGTACTCCGTCTTGCCACCAACATCCAAGGCACGGGCTTCCTCTTTTCCAATATATTTGTAAAGGAAGGATGGAAATACACCTCTCTTACCGAGGACCGCGCTTTTACCGCAGATGCCGTCGCTAGAGGTTATCAGATATCCTATAACGATGCCGCTATGTTCTATGACGAGCAGCCCACCAGCATAAAGATCGCCCTGCGTCAGAGACTGCGCTGGTCAAAGGGTCACCTTATGGCATTCAAGGAAACAGGCTGGGCGTTATTCAAGAATATTATTTTCGGCAGCAAATATGCCGACAAGGAACTGCGCAAAGACACACGCCGCGGCCGCTTTATAGAGAGCTGCCGTCACAGACTGGCATCTCTTGACACCCTTTGTCAGCTTTTCCCTTCGGTAATTTACAATACCGCCTTATGGCTGATCAAAACCCTTATCATCTCCTCCGTGCTGTGTTATACCACAGGCTTTTCAAAGGAAATGTTCCCCGGCACAGGCAACAACTGGTTGTTGCGTCTGCTCTCGCTGATCTTCGGCAAGGTGAATATCACGGTAGAGCCGGGCATATCCGCAGTTCTGTGCAGTATCGGTATCCTTATCGCTCTGCGCATACTGTCCAGAATCTGGTGGTATCTCAAGAAGATACCCATCGCGGTCTACGTCTTTATCGTAGAACACAAGCGTCTTATCTATATTCCCTGGTACAAAAAGCTTTTATATTGCTTCACCTTCCCCGCATTTGACTCTATTCACCGTTATACCACCTATGCGGCACTGTTTATGCGTGTTACCTGGAAGCCTATCCCCCATACAAGCAAGGTAACCATCCACGATATTGTCAATAATTAACGGAGGTTCCGTTTTGATTTCTGCAAAGAAATATCTGAAGGTAAGCTTCCCTTACGTCCTTATCGCCTTTCCTTTGGTTATGATGGACGTGTTTATAAGATTCCTTGCCATCAGAGTCAACTACACCCAACCCCTGATGATCGCCCCCAGTATCCTGTTTTCGGTATTCTGGATCGGGCTTATCACGGTAATTTCCATAAGCCTTCCCCGCCTTGCAGGCAGAACCGTATACGGAATAGTGTTTACGGTTTATTTCGTACTGTTTCTGACCAACAGCATATATTTTTCTTATACAGATTTCTTTTTCAGCTTCAAGCTTTTATCTCTTGCGGAGGCGGGAAGCTCCTATATATGGAGCACAGTCAAGGGCGCAGACCCTGTGATATACCTGTTCGGCATCCTCGTTTTAGCCGTTGCGGTGCTTGCACTGATCTTCTTTCCCAAAAGAAAAAAAACAAATACTAAGCTGATGGTGATCACCGTAGCTGCTTTTATCCTCCTCCACGCACTTACCCCCCTTCTTTACGGAAAGGTTTATGACACCCTTAAATGGGATGCCTGGAGAAATCCCGCAAATGTATATAAGAATTTCAATGACACCAATAAAAACATAAAAATATGCGGCTTCTATGAGTATTGCTTCCGGGATCTGTGCAAGTCTCTTACAGACTCCGAGCCTAAGAAAACGCCCAAGGAGGAACGCACACTCGAAAAGATATCAGACGGCATCACACCCCACAAGGAAAACAGCTATACCGGTATATTTGAGGGAAAGAACGTTATCTTTCTGCAGCTTGAGGGTATAGATACCTGGTTACTTACCGAAGAGGATATGCCTAACCTCTATAAGCTCCGGCAGGAATCCATCAATTTCACCCGGCATTATTCCTACTATACAGGAGGCGGCTCTACCTTCAACTCCGAACTTGCGGTAAACACAGGCTTTATTACTCCCGTTACCTATTACCGTAATGCCTATACCTTTACTACAAATCTGTATCCCCGCTCTCTGCCCAAGCTGTTTAAGGCACAAGGCTACGGTGTCAATGCGTTCCATATGAACACCGGTGAATACTATTCCCGTAAGTTGAATTACGTCAACTGGGGATATGATAACTACTACGGTCTTATGGATATCGCTGACTATGACGATAAAAGCTACGAGCTTGATCGCGAACTGATACTGAACGAAATCTTCAACGAAGCGATGTTCGGCTCCGACGCTCCATTTATGCACTATATAATCAGCTACACCCCTCATACGCCCTTTGCCACCGACAACTACAGAGGCAGCCTGCTTGCAGGTGAAAGATACGGTGAGAATATTCCTGAAATGACAGAGGAACAATGCGCCCGTCTCTTTGCCTCGGAAACAGACAATATGGTAGGTCTTCTGATACAGGAGCTGGAGGAGCACGGACTTCTTGAGGATACGGTCATCGTAGCCTTTTCCGATCATTATCTCTATACCCTCAACGATAAGAGTATCCTTGACAGTAACGGCAAGATAACCGAAAACAATCTCATCAACCACACCCCCTTTATGATATGGAGCAAGGGTATGGAATGGAGCGATAACAACGAGTCTCTTACCGTGGATAAGGTCAATTCACAGATCGACATCCTGCCTACAGTCCTTAATATGTTCGGCTTAGGTCAACCCGAGGGATATTATCTCGGTCAGGATATTTTTTCGGACAGCTATTCGGGTTACGTATTTTTCAGCGACTATTCCTGGTATGACGGAAATCTCTACGTAGAAAACGGTGAGGTCATATCGGGTGAGGTGACAGACCCGGATTACGTCACAGCTATAAGCACACGTATCAGTGAGCTTATACTCAAAAATGATCTGATCCAGAAATACGACCATTTCCGTGAGATAGAAAAGGAGCTATCCAAACCGCAAAAATAAAAGCCAAGCAAAAATGCTTGGCTTCAGCGTGTCGATAAACCTATCGACACGCTGTCAGACTTCGAAAAGGCAGGTAGGTTTTCGTCAAATCATCTCGTAGGCGTACTAAGTACGGTAGAGAGGATTTGGCGGAAAAGTGTGAAAGGACGGCATAAATGCCGTCCTTGAATGCTTATCTACCTCAAAAGGGAGAGATTATTAATATATTGTCGTTAAAGAATAATTGGCGAAATGTTTTATAAATATATTTTTCTTTACACGTCCGACCAACTTTTTCGACAGTCTGAAGCCAAGCAAAAATGCTTGGCTTTATTTTTTGTTTTATCTTATTGTCTCAAGCACGTCGGTCAAAGCGTTCACCGCAGTAAGCTCCCTTATCTTTTCCCTTGAAAGTCGACAACCGAACTTATACTTTTTAACAGAGGTCTTGCCGTTATGACAAACCGCAATATACACAAGACCTACGGGCTTTTCCTCGGTGCCACCTCCGGGTCCTGCAATACCTGTAACCGCCACGCTGACATCCGAATTCATAAGTGCCTGAACTCCTTCTGCCATCTTAACGGCTACCTGATGGGATACCGCGCCGTATTTATCAAGGCTTCGGCTTGAAACACCCAGAACTTTATTTTTGATAATATTGTGATAACTGTTGACTCCGCCGTAAAATACGTCGGAGGCACCGGGAACGTCGGTTATCAGCTTTGCGATCAGTCCTCCGGTACAGCTCTCCGCTGTGGATAATATCTTATTCTTTCGTCTGAGGGTGTTTACTACCGCTTCTTCGAGGGTAGTATCATAGCCGTAGATATATTTACCTACCTCGGTTGCCTTTATATCTTCCACGGTGTCAAGACACATCGAAAGAGCCTGTTCGCGGGTATCGGCAGAGGCGGTAACGCGAAGTCTTACCTCTCCGGTCTTACAGTAAGGAGCAATGGTGGGGTTGGTTGCCTTTTCCATCATATCGCCTAATTTCTCTGCAAGAGCAGATTCACCGATACCGATCAGATTGATATTTCTTGACACAAGCACCTTATCACAATATTTTGCTATAAGGGGCTTTGCTTCGTTCTGCCACATAGGAATCATTTCGGAGGGCGGTCCGGGCAGAAGTATTATTATTTTACCGTCACTTTCGCAGAAAACTCCCGGAGCTGTACCGAAGGTATTGCGAAGCACCCTTGAGCCCTCGATAACGTTTGCCTGCTTGCGATTATTATCGGTCATATGACGGCCTCTTTTTTTGAAATAATGCTCGATTTCCTTTAACACCTCGGCATCCTCATAAATAGATCTGCCCACTGCTTTTGCCACAGTTTCCTTTGTAATATCGTCATAGGTGGGTCCGAGACCTCCCGTCATAATAAGAAGGTCACAGTTCTTCAGACAGTCCTTTACAGTCTGTTCAAGCCTTTGGCTGTTATCACCTATAACGCTCTGTCTGTATTGGGAAATACCAAGAGAAGCAAGCTCTCTTGAAAGATATGCTGCGTTGGTGTTTATTATGTCGCCCAAAAGTATCTCTGTACCGACACAAAGAATCTCTGCTGTCCTGATTATCATCTTTCTCACTCTCCCTGTACAAATAAAAAGCAGGCACTCGCCTGCTTTTATTATTACCGTTTCAAAAATATTTAACCTTGGGGTTGTAGATTTCTCTCCAAGCCAGGTCTCCCCGCTCAAGACCGTTGATCAGCACCTCCGCGGTGGCGATATTTGTCGCAAGAGGAACACTGTGAATATCACAAAGTCTGAACAAGTTGTCAATTGATTCCTTCTCGTCTGCAGAATGGTAGGCATCAGGGTCACGCATATAGAGCACCATATCTATCTCGTCATAGGCAATACGGGACAGTATCTGTTGCAGTCCGCCTACAGAGCCCGCCATTAACTTTTCTATCTCAAGGCCTGTTGACTCTGAAATATATTTACCCGTGATGTTTGTCGCACAGAGTTCATGCTTGTTCAGTATACCGCAATATGCGATACAAAACTGAGTCATCAACTCCTTCTTCTTGTCGTCTGCTATTATTGCTATATGCACTTTTTTCACCCCTTCTGTCTTAGAATCTATTTAAGTAATATTCTTCTGTTTATCTTTTTGAAATCGTGCATCAGGGGAACACTCATTCCCTCGATACGTAACGCAATATTGAAAAATGCACGGACGGTATTGGTGATACCGAAGCTGTCAACAAGCTTTCCGCTGCGCTGTGCGATCACAAAAATATGATCCGTCGGGATCACTCCGATAAGCTTGACGTAGGTCTTGTCAATGATATCGATAATACCGGGCAGCTCGCCCTTTTTTACCCTGCGCTCATCAAAGCAATTTATAACCAGCCTGGTGTTTGATACACCCAGCTCGCAGAGCCTATGATTTGTCTGCTCGGCAGCACGGAGAGCAGCACTCTGGTGTGTAGCCACTATCAAAGCCATATCGCTCACTGCTGCACCCAGTTCTATCTCGGGTCCGTTGCCTCCGTGAGTGTCTATCAGTATATAATCAAGCTCAAGAGCCTCGGATACACCATCGGTAAACTTTTTAAAATCGGAAACGGTTATATCGTTTTCATACTTATATGGTGCTGCAAGAAAATAAAGATTGTCACTGCGTTCATCACGTATTATCGCCTTATCGTAACTTATATGACGAACAATAACGTCGCAAAGGTCATACATACACTTATCCTCAAGCCCGCAAACCAGATCAAGACACCTCATACCGAAATCACAATCCAGCATCAGCACCTTCTTACCCAGCTTTGCAAGGGTAACGGCAAGATTGGCACAAACCGTCGTCTTACCTACTCCGCCTTTACAGGAGGTTATCATAACAATATTGGTTTTTGACATAAATACCTCCTCACAATACTTTAATATATGATATCATAATTAAAGCTTTAAGTCAATAAATTTCTTTAATTTAACAAAGCAATTAATCGATATGCTTTGCCGTAAGCTCTATCAACTTATTGATATCGTCAGGCTGTATTTTTGCCTCATGGGCAGCTTTGTTGCGCTTTATCTCTCCGCATTTTGTACAGCGGTGAATAATGATATATCCCTTTTTTGGGTCTGTAACACAGCCAATCGGCTCCATAGGAGCCCGGCATTCGTTGGCACGGTCGCCGGGATTGATATCAACGTGCAAAGACCAGAGACACACGGGACAGTGGTTACGGGAGGTATATCCCAAAGGCTCTATTTCAGCCCCGCAATGAGCACAGATAAAGCCGTTATCATTTTTTGAAAAGCGTTTTGTATCCATTTTACTTCCTTTTGTCATAAGACATAATTTATTATAAATTTGTTAATATGCTGTTAATATATATTTGTTATCCTCTATTAGTGATATATATCCAATATTTTCTCGAGGAAAGGACTAAATATAATGAACAAGTTCAGAGTATTAGTTGCTATTGCAATGGTTTTCACACTTCTGTCCTCTCTTATGCTCGTTCCTGCATTTGCAGACACAGCTGAGGTAGCAGACACAGCTGAGGTAGCAGACACAGCTGAGGTGGCAGACACAGATGATACCACTGCGGCTGCAGTTGAGCATGATCACGACGGCGACGGTGTGGCTGACCACGATGCTGACGCTCACGCGACTTCCACCAATGACGGTTGGGCAACTCTCAGTGTTTCCGATTATATCGCTCTCGTTGTTGCAGCAGTTATCCTTGTTGCTTTCGTTATTGCGATAATCATCTTTGTTCCCAAGAAGACAAAGCAGAGATAAGAAACAACAATTTATAAAACCGCTTCGGCGGTTTTATTTATTTCTCTTTGGAGAGGGAATAAAAGTGCAAAGTGCAAAGTGTAAAGTGTAAAGTGCAAAGTGCAAAGTGTAAAGTTAAGGAGGGTTTCTGCTCAGGCAGAAACCTTTTTATATATTAATATCTCAAATTCTATCTCTGTAGTTAATTTTTCAAGGGTGTCTAACTTTGCAATGTCGGTTTGTGAGGTTTTGTGATAGTAGGGAGTCATTGAGAAGAGGTTTTTGATATCCTCGGTTGAGGCAAGATCAACCGTGTACTTTAACTCCTTTTTACCGATAAACACAAAGCCGTCGATAGAATAGTCAGCAGCGGTCTCGTTTTTGTAGGGAGTTTCGTATACCGCCTTTTTTAATGACCAGAGGTGATTTTCTGCACCTATTGCCATTATCAGATAACCTTCGGGCTTAAGCACCCTTAAAAATTCTTCTATGGCTGCGGGAGCAAAGATACTTACCGCCGTATCAACAGATGAATCAGCCACGGGTATGGCATATACACTTGCAACCGCAAGGTCAAGGTTTTTGCTGCGCTTACAGCCGTAGTTTACAGCGTCCTTTGATACGTCGATACCCATAATATCGGCGTTGGGAAGCAACTCTGCTATTCTCTGAGTATAATAACACTCTCCGCATCCGCAGTCGAGCAGCGTTCCGGTGCCGGGTGTGACCTCCTTTGCCGTTTTGGCAACGTCCTCTCTCAAGGGTTCGTAATATCCACGGTCCAGAAAGCTCTTTCTTGCAAGGACCATTTCCTTGGGATCCCCATGGTTTCCGCCCTTACCGGACAGCAGATTTATGTAACCGCTTTTAGCACGGTCAAAGCAGTGATTTTTTGAGCATTTAAGGGATTTGTCTCCGTTGAGAGGTTCCTTACATATGGGACAAATAAATTTCGTCATAATAATTCAATTTAAAGCCGCCATATGGCGGCTTTAAATCATTCCTCGGTATTATCGTTGTTTTTTTCGCTTTCAGCAAAAGCATCTATAGGATCTGTCGTATCCTTGATATCCTCGGTGGTAAGCTCAGCTCCGATCGCCTTGGCACGGAGCTCTGCCTCTTCACGGGCTCTTGCTTCATTTTCCTTATCGCGCTGTGCACGGTTTTCCTCGGCAATGGTATTAAGCATCTCCTCGGTGGGCTCGTCGCTCTCCATAGCAGCCTTAAACTGCTTATCGTCCATTACCTCGTACTTGGTGAGGTAATCGGCAATGAAGTGCATCTTGTCAACGTTGTCGCGGAGGATTTTTTCCGCTCTTTCAAATTCCTCGGTGATGATAGCGTGGATCTCCTCGTCTATCTTGGAAGCAATTGCCTCGGAATAGTTACGTGAGTTGGAGAAGTCTCTGCCTAAGAACACCTCGTCGCCTGTGGTGGAACCGCCGAAGGCTATGGGGCCGAGCTTATCGCTCATACCCAGCTTTGTAACCATCTTACGGGCAATATCGGTAGCACGCTCGATGTCGTTGGAGGCACCGCCCGAGATATCGTCGAAGATTATCTTCTCGGCAACACGGCCGCCTAAGAGCATTGCGATCTCGTCCTTAAGACCCTTCTTGTATACGCTGTACTTATCCTCTACGGGAGGATTGAGTGTATAACCCAAGGCTCTTCCGCTGGGGATAACGGATATCTGTCTTACGGGGTCAAGGCTGGGCAGGGCAAAGGCTATGATAGCGTGACCTGCCTCGTGGTACGCCGTCTTGCGTTTTTCCTCAGGCTTTATCTTCATAGACTTCTTCTGGGGACCTACCATTATCTTAAGTGTAGCTTCCTCGATATCGTCCATACCGATGAGCATCTTATTCTTTCTTGCCGCAAGAAGTGCGGACTCGTTAAGCAGGTTGGCAAGGTCTGCGCCTGTAAAGCCTGCGGTGGCCTGTGCCACCTTGTTAAAGTCTACCTCACCGCTGAAGGGCTTGTTCTTGGCGTGAACGTGAAGTATATCAACTCTGCCCTTGAGGTCAGGATAGCCTACGGTTATCTGTCTGTCGAAACGTCCGGGACGAAGCAGAGCGGGGTCAAGTATGTCGGGACGGTTGGTAGCCGCAAGGACTATAACGCCGTCGTGAGTTCCAAATCCGTCCATCTCGACCAGAAGCTGGTTAAGTGTCTGTTCTCTCTCATCGTGTCCGCCGCCTAAGCCTGCACCTCTGTGTCTGCCCACGGCGTCGATCTCGTCGATGAATATGATGCTTGCGGGACTCTTACGTGCTGTTTCAAAGAGGTCGCGGACACGGCTTGCACCCACACCTACGTACATCTCAACAAAATCCGAGCCCGAAATAGAATAGAAGGGAACTCCCGCCTCGCCTGCAACAGCCTTGGCTAAAAGAGTTTTACCGGTACCGGGAGGGCCAACGAGCAAAGCACCGTGAGGTATCTTTGCACCCAGCTTCGTGAATTTCTTGGGATCGCGCAAGAAGTCAACGAACTCCTTGAGCTCTTCTTTTTCTTCATCTGCACCTGCAACGTCCTTAAAAAGAACCTTGTTTTTGTCATTTGCCGGAGTCTTGACCTTGGCTTTACCAAAGCCGCCCATCTTTCCGCCCTTTCCGGATGCCTGACGCATCATATATACCCATAGAGCGATGAACAGGCCTATAAGTGCTATATAAGGAAGGAAGCTTACCCACCAGGGAATGTTGGCAGGCTCCTCGTAGTTATAGCTCTCAATGATCCCTTTGTCAAGCTGCTCCTGAACAAGCTCGTTCATATCCTCATAGAAGATACTTATAGAAAGCAGTCTGTATGAGAGCTCCTCGCCCTTTTGAGTTTTGATTATAAGATTATTCTTTTCATCTATGCTGAAGCTCTTAACCTCTTCGTCCTTGAACATCTCTACGATGTCGCTGTACTGCAGCTTCTTTGTAACAGCTCCGGAAAGCAGGCTTCCAACGCTGAACAGTATTACAGCGATAAGAATAACGTAGAAGATCAGTACTCTTTTGTTATTACCCTTTTTGTTCATCTTGTTCTCCGTATATTTACTCCTTAAATATGATATACATTTTTATTGTATTTTATTATTTTTCGTATACCGATCTTTTCAGTATACCTACATAGGGAAGAGCTCTGTACTGCTCGTCATAGTCAAGACCGTAGCCCACAACGAACTCGTCGGGGATCTTTAGTCCGCAATAATCGGGAGTGAAATCCACCTCGCGGCGCTCGGGCTTATCGAGAAGCGTACAGGTCTTTACGGAATTTGCACCCTTGAGCTTGAGATATTCCACAAGGTAAGAAAGGGTTCTTCCGCTGTCGATGATATCCTCGATGATAAGTATATCCGTATCCGAAAAATCGCTTCTGTGAAGGTCAAGCAAGATATTGATCCTGCCTGAGGTCTGTGTGCCTGCTCCGTATGAGGATACCTTCATAAAATCTATCTCAACGGGAATGGTTATGTGCTTCATAAGATCGCCCATAAATACCACAGAGCCCTTGAGTATGCAGAGAAGCAGGAACTTTTTGCCTGAGTTTGCATAATCGCGGTCTATCTCAGCGGATATACGCTTTACGATGCTTCCGATCTCTTCTTCGGAGACGAGTACTTTTTCTACGTCTTTATTAAGTGCCATTGTTATCTCCTCTTGTTATAAACTATATATATTAGGTTACTTTGTTTATTATCCTTTTTTACTCTGTCCGCAACCTTAAATCCGGGGATCCACACAATACCCTCCTCGTCACATACCAGAGGAATGGTTGCTCTTTCTTCAACCGGGATCCTTTTTGAATTAAAGAGTTTTTTAAGGGAGTGGGTCATACCGTCATAGCGGTATTTATCTCCGTCACGGCGACTTCTTATATGAAGTCCGCCCTTAATTTTATCAGCATCAAGACAGGCAGTTGCCAGAGTGCTCTCACACTTCATTTCTTCAAAGCTGTGCTTGTCTTTTGCAACACAGATCACACCAAAGCCCGGGGCAGATACTATAGGCGTATCTATTATAAAGCTCATTTGTGTATCTTCTGTGATTTTTTTGCGAAAAATAAGAGAATCTCGGTCGCAAACTCCCACGATATCCTTGCCCATATTGCAGATAAGATATCTGTTACCCTGCCTTATACATTTTATCAGCTCTGAAACACTTACCGCAGAGGGGCAAACGTCCATTTCCTCACAGCATTTTCTGATATACCTTGAAAGAATTGCATCGGGAAGCGCTGCCAAGGTATGCCTGTCTGTTCCTTTTTGGGGAACAAGAGCTTCAAGGGCTTCCTCGTCTGTGCGAAGATGGGAGGAAAATCTACCCAAAGCCGAAGCCGCCAAAGGATTGATTTCCTTTAACCTCGGCATTATCTCGTGACGGATAAAGTTACGGGTATAATCTGTTGAAAGATTTGTGGAATCGGTAACAAAGTCAAGGTCGTTTTCCTTGCAATAAGCGATGACCTCATCCCTTGTTATATCTATAAGAGGTCTTATATATATCCCTCTTACGGGAGGAATTCCGCAACCGCCCTTGGCGCCGCTTCCTCTGACGATATTGAATATCACCGTCTCCGCGTTGTCGTCTGCATGGTGAGCCGTTGCTACCTTCGTAATGCCCTCTTTTGATACCGTTTCTTCTATAGTGGAATATCTCAGCCTTCTTGCCGCCTCTTCCAGTCCTTCACCGCTTTTCTTTACCTCTGCGGGAACGTCTATACGGTGACAGAAGAAAGGGATGTCCCTTTTCTTGCAGAAACGGCGGCAAAATTCTTCGTCAGAATCAGCCTCGGATCCTCTTATCATGTGATTGACGTGTATAGCCGCTACCCTATAGCCTTCTTTATGAAGTATATCAAGCAGAACCGTGGAATCAGCTCCACCCGAAAAAGCAACGGCAACGTAGTCGTCACGGGAGAGCATCTTATATCTGAATATTGTATTTGTAACTATTATTGAAGCACTGATCATTACAATAAATTGCTTTTTGCAAGGCAAAAAGCCTCCTTAACATTTGCCTTGAAGGGCAAATATTTCACCCACCCGAAGGTGGATTTCACCTGCAAAGCAGATTTCACCGCCGAAGGCGATTTCACTGTTAACATAGGTCTTTTGACCTACGTTAACTATGGTTCTTCTCTGTCAGACAAAGTAGTAAACTTTGTAAACTTGCCTATCCAGCCTACTTCAATATCGCCTGTACCGCCGTGACGGTTTTTTGCTACAATGACCTTTGCCGTGTTCTGATTTTTTTCCTTATCATAATACTCCTCACGGTAGAGGAACATAACAATATCCGCATCCTGCTCGATAGCTCCCGAATCACGAAGGTCGGACAGCATAGGCTTCTTGTCGGTTCGACTCTCAGGACCTCGGGATAACTGGGAAAGACATATTACCGGAACGTTGAATTCCTTAGCCATTATCTTGAGATTACGTGAAATATCGGCAACCTCGTTAACCTTGTTGTCTATCTTTCTGTCCGAGTTCATCAGCTGCAGATAGTCGATAACTATCATACCGATATTCCTCTCACGGCGAAGCTTCGCCTTCATAGAGGTAATTGTCACACCGGTAGAGTCATCGATCTTTATATTGAGGTCTGAGAGTATGGAGGAGGTCTGCGCAAGTTTGGTCCAATCCTCACCTGTCAGCTCGCCCGAGCGCAATGCGTGGCTGTCAACCATCGCCTCACTTGCCAGTATTCTCTGAACAAGCTGCTCGTTTGACATTTCAAGAGAGAATATACACACCGCCTTGTTTGAACCGTCGCGAGCAAAGTTCTGTGCCGCCATAGTTGCAATATTCAGTGCAAAGGAGGTCTTACCCATACCGGGACGGGCTCCCACAAGAACAAGGTCGCTTTTACCCATACCTACAAGCACGCGGTCGATACCCGAAAATCCTGTAGGGATAGTCATAGAGGAGATACCCTCTGTCTGAACCTGCTTTATCTGACTTAAGGTCTGTACAAGAACGTCCTTGATATCAGCAAACGCTTTTTGAGTGTTATCCTGCGCCAGGGCAAAAATACGTTGCTCGGCATCACCGATAACTGTAGCCGCATCCTCTGTTCCCGCATAAGCATTATCGCTTATGGCAGCGCACTCCTCGATAAGAGCACGGAGCTTAGCCTTGTCGTGAACTATCCTTGCATACTCCTTGACGTTGGCTGCACTGGGTACAGTCTCGGCTATAAGACGTATATATTTTGTTATTTCTTCTTTATTGATCAATTTGGGATTCTTTCGCTCGTCCTCTGCACTTACCTTTACCAGGGCATCTATCAGAGTAACAAGGTCGATAGATTTGCTGGAAAGAAACAGTGTCTGCATTGCTGCATAGATAAGCCTGTGCTCCTCAAGATAAAAATCCTGAGCAGAAACAAGCTCGGGAAGTGTGGAAAAGCACTCCGGATCTATGAGTATCGAGCCTAACACCGATTGCTCTGCCTCAAGTGAGAAGGGCAAGCGGCGTCCCAATTCGTCTGTAAGTTCAGCCATAAATACTATTTCCTTTGACTAAAAATTTCACAGTGCACAATTATAAAGATAATTCTTCATTCCGTGTGTATTGAACAACAACGAAATCAAGTGCAGCCCGGATAAGCGAGTTGCTCTTTATTCACAAACCAGAATGTTCACCTTACCTACGATGCCGTTATAGAGCTTCACGTCAGCGGTGTAGCTGCCGTATGCCTTTATAGCATCCATCTGGATCTTACGCTTGTCTATCTCAACACCGTGCTGTTTTTTAAGCTCCTCAGCAATATCCTTTGTGGTAACAGAACCGTAAAGTCTACCGTCGCCGCCCGACTGGCACTTGATCTTTACCTGAACCGAAGCAAGCTTGTCGGCTGTTGCCTTAGCAGCTGCTGTCTCCACCTCGATTTTATGCTTTTCGGAGGCTTCCCTGTTCTTTATTTCATTGAGAGCCTTTGCATCTGCCTCGATCGCAAGGCCCTTTGGGAAAAGGAAGTTGCGAGCATATCCGTCGGATACGTTGATTATCTGTCCTGCTTTTCCCTGTGCTTTAACATCCTTTGTAAGTACTACTTTCATTTTTATTTCTCCTCTTTTGTTTCACTCAGATATTCGTCGATGGCTTTCTTCAGCATAGTAAGTGCTTCTGTCAGACTAACATTTGTAAGACGTGTAGCAGCCGAATCAAAGTGACCGCCGCCGCCCAGCTTCTCGACGATAAGCTGGACGTTTATTCTGCCGTTGCTTCGTGCGGATATATGAACCGCATCCTGGGTATAGCAAGCCACAAAAGATGCCTCTATACCGATAACGTTCAGCATCTTGTCCGCTGCCTTTGCCGCCGCAACTCTGCCTACCGCCTCGTTAGGCTGTGCCTCACTGTTTTGGGCAATGGCGATGGAAGAACGGTATATCACAACATTACTTTCATAGTCTGCCTCACTTGTCAGGGAATTAAGCTCCGTGTAGAACAATTCACCTGCCGTTGTGGGGTTTGCTCCCTCGTTACGCAGATAAAGTGCCGCACCGAATGTACGGGCTCCCGTATTACGGGAGAACTGCTTGGTGTCAAGCATAATACCTGCAAGGAGTATGTCTGCTATATCCTTGGTCAGAAGTCCGGGAGCAAGCACATGCTCCAGCAGCTCTGCCACCATCTCGGAGGTGGAGGATGCAGCAGGCTCAATATAGGTCACCTTAGGCTCATAGCCAAACTGGGCAGCCTTGCGATGATGGTCAATAACTGCAATATTCGATGCCATATCCGCAAGCTTTGCCGCCTCAAACTGCGTGGGATTGTTTACGTCAACAATAACAAGCAAAGTGCCGGAAGTCATAAGATCCTTTGCTGTAGACACGTCAACAAAAACACCGCTGTCCGAATATCCTGCCAATTTTGCCTCACACTTTTTAAAATCGCCGGAGGTAAAGTTGGTAACTATATTGAATCTGGCACCGCAGTATTCGGCAAGCCTTGCTATACCTACCGATGCGCCTATCGCATCGTAGTCGGGATAAGCGTGAGCCATTATAAGCACATTTTCCGCCTGTGCCATCTGGTGGCTCAGTTCCTCGGCAACAACTCTTGCCCTTACCTTGCTTCTGCGGTTTGCGGTCTGAACCTTTCCGCCGTAAAACTCGGTTCCCTCAGAGGTCTTAAGCACTACCTGGTCGCCCCCTCGCTGAAGTGCGGTATCAAGAGCACTTCGGCTGTTTTTTTCCTTTGTGCAAAGATTACCGTCAAGGGTAGATATTCCGATAGAAATAGTTACCGGCAGATTGCTGGCTCCTACGCGGACATCCCTGATCTTATCAAGTATATCGAACTTTGTGGATACAAACTGAGCAAGATGATGAGCCTGGAATACAAGAATAAACTTGTCCCTTTCGTACTCACGGAAAATACCGTCTATAGAGTCAGCCCATGATCGCAATATCTCCTCCACACGGGCGGAAGCGGAACGGTAGCTCTCCTGAGCATACTGCATAAGGTCCTCAAGATTATCTATCACAATAAAGGCTACAAGGGGTTCCTCGTCCTCTAACTTTTTGTTGGCGAGAATAAGCTCTGTACAATCGTTCCAGGTGGTAAGCACCATATTTTCACCGTTAAAGGGCAGATTGTGCGCCTTGATGTTAAAATATGCCCCGAATGCCTGCACCGTCAGTCCTCTCATATTATCACTTTCCAGAAGCTCCTCTGTTGATACGGGACAGTAATCGGCAAAGCTCTTACCGTAAAGTCCACCCCTGCTCTGTACCTTGTCAGAAAAGGACTGATTATACCAAATTATCTTTTTCTGCGCATTTACCAGCACCACCGGCATATACAGCTCGGACAGAAAATTCAGAGTAAGGTTACATTCCAGATCTGTAACATTGTCATCCACCGCATGAAATCGCTGAACTCTTGAGGTGATGAAAAAGTAAAGAAATACACCTACACCGGACACGAACGCATATACACCCACGGTTATCAGTAATATCCGTGCCGGAGCTATATCGGTAAACAGCATCATCAATGTAATTATTGCCATACAGATGATGGCAAACATAGAAACCACCGTCAGAGAAACTATATATAATTTTGGGTTTTTATTATGTTTTCCCATACAGTCACTTCCTTAAAGATAATTATACATTGTCCATTATATCACAAAAAAATAATTTTGTAAACCTTAATTTTACATATTGTGCAATTAGATAATTAGGTGTATAATATAACCAATAATATTGTGAGGTGTGCTATGAATTTCAGATACGGAATAAAAAACGAGACCTTCAAGCTGATTGACGGTCTGTATCACGGTTGCAATCCGAAAATGATAGACGAATACGACAAAACCATATCTTTGTCCTGTGCCAGAAATGATACTGCGGCATTTCAGGTGATCCTCTCTCTTGACGAGGGATTTACCCTGAATATCGGCAACTCTCCCTACTTTGCCCAGAAAAGAAAAAAGACTCTTCGTGTTGCGGCAAAGAGCGAGCTTTTTACCAAGCTTTATATCGAGAGTCTCATTCCCGACGACGACAGGCTTTTAAAGGCTGATATTCTCGAAAATTCCCCCGTAAAGGAATATGATGCAAACAGAGTTGCCGCGATATACGGCGAGGTAAAAGCCGATGCTTACGTAGATGCGGGAAACTATGATGTCACGCTGGAATTTTACCTTTCGGATATGTTTTCTCCCGAAGAAAAGATCGGTGAGGCTACCGTTACTCTCAAGGTGTACGATTACCTCTTCCAATTTCCCGACGATAAGAAATTTTTCCTTGATCTCTGGCAGCATAACTGCAATCTGGCAAGAAAATATGACGTTGAACCTTTCGGTGACGAGCATTTTGAAATAATGGAGAACTATCTCTACTCTATGTCCGAGCTTGGTCAGGACACCGTTACCCTTATAATGTCCGACACCCCCTGGAGCGGTCAGTGGTGCCATCTGGAGCAGCGCAACGAGGCCAATCTCTATGAGTACTCCATAGTAAAGATATATAAAGAAAACGGCAGCTTTACATACGATTTTTCGGACGCGCAGAGATATATAGACCTGTGTGCAGATTATAACATAAAGGGCGAGATCTCCCTCTACGGACTTGTAAACGTATGGTGTGACTACTGGGGCGGTTTTGATTCCATTACCCCCGACCATCCCGACGGACTTAAGCTGAGATATTATGATGTGGATGAAGGTGTCTATAAATATATTACCGAAGGTAAGGATGTGGATGCCTATATCAAAGCGGTTCACGATTATTTTGTAGAAACAAACCAAATAGACCGTGTGCGTATTGTAGCTGACGAACCCCACGATACCGCAGCCTATCGCCGTATTACGGAGCATATCAAGGAGATAGCACCGAAATTCGTTTTCAAGGCGGCTATAAACCACAGCGAGTTTATCCCGAAATTCAGCGATACCGTGGTGGACTACGTTCCCTCCCTGCTTTCCCTGTCCACCGAGTATGACAAGATCCTTGAGTACAAGGCCACCATGCCTGACAGCCGCTTTACCTGGTACGTCTGCAATAATCCTCCCCATCCCAACGTAATGATAAAGAACGACCTCTGCGAGGGACTTTTCCTAGGCGTTCTTACCTCGTATTTTGAAATGGACGGATTTCTTCGCTGGAACTATACCGTATGGACAGACCACCCCACCGAGGATATAAGATATTTCAACTGGCCTGCGGGGGATCTCTGCTTCGTATACCCCGGCAAGGACACAAAGCCTATGCTTTCTCTGCGTTACAAGATCCTCAAGCGTGCCTGCGATCTCTGTGTTCTTCTTAACGAATATAAAAAGAAATTCGGTCAGGATGCCGTAAAAGAGCTTTACGATAAGGTGATCTTTACAAAGGATCCCAGAGAATTCTTTGTTGACGGTAAGATAATCGACCGTGACAAGCTCTGCTCGGTTGAGTATGCGGATTATGACTGTATAAGAAGAACTATTCTTGAAAAATTATCTTAAAAAGTTATTGACAAACGAAAAACGCTGTGCTATAATGCTTTGTACGCGAAATAGCACAGCATATTTCGGGCCATTAGCTCAGTTGGTTAGAGCACCCGGCTCATAACCGGTAGGTCCAAGGTTCGAGTCCTTGATGGCCCACCAACAAAAAACGCACTTTTGTCTACTGACAAAGGTGCGTTTTTTGAATGATGTTTGCCTTCGGCAAATGATGACGGCTTCGCCTAATGATGTTTGCTTCGCGAATGATGTGTGGCTTCGCCACATTTTATGGCAAACATCGCATCATTGCGGAACGAAGTGGAGCAACATCATTTTGAGCGAAGCGAAAAACATCATATCGCCGCGAAGCGATGCATCATTTGACATACAAGCGGTTTTATGATATAATAGTGGAAAAGAAAGTATATTGATGAGCAGACTTTCAAAACGTTGTCCTCAAAATGCACATCGATCCGAGTGATGTTGATTTCATCCTGTAAAACCGCAAAGGAGAATGTAAAATGAAAGTTTATCATTATACCGACAAAGCGAATCTTAACAGCATAATGCACAGTGGTCTTAAAACTACATCAAGATACGAGTCTTTTACTGAACTTAGAAAAGATGTTGTGTTTTGTTGGTTATCTCCGTCTGACAATAAAATATTCTCCGATGATACGATATGTCTTGAAATCACTGTAGATGAAAATGATTGCATCGTTGCAAGTATGGATTATATCAGCTTTGCTATGATGTATAAATACGGCGGAGCAAAGTATGGCGGAATGAATATTCCAATAAACGAAAAAGCCTCCGAGTTATTTGTGAAATTATACGAAACAACTGCTATTCTACTATCTCAGTACAAAGACGGAAATTTATTCTCCCCGGAAGTATTAGTAAAAGGAAACATTACTCCGGAAAACATACGGATTTACATTGATAAATGATATGGTGTACTTTTGCTTACTCTTACCCCTATTCTGCGACCTTTGGTTACTCTTTCGCAACAAAAAGAC
Source organism: Clostridia bacterium (assembly GCA_017416185.1). Classification (GTDB taxonomy): domain Bacteria; phylum Bacillota; class Clostridia; order Oscillospirales; family CAG-272; genus RGIG7300. The sequence goes on along the minus strand of JAFQDF010000023.1, from coordinate 235 downwards.
CTCTTTTGTCAGGTAGACAAAAGGGGTCTTTTTGAATGATGTTTGCCTTCGGCAAATGATGACGGCTTCGCCTAATGATGTTTGCTTCGCGAATGATGTGTGGCTTCGCCACATTTTATGGCAAACATCGCATCATTGCGGAACGAAGTGGAGCAACATCATATTTGCGAAGCAAATGCATCATATCGCCGTAGGCGATGCATCATTGAAATATCCTTGATTTTATGATATAATG